>NZ_JBTLRO010000008.1:0-110889 GCF_054482815.1 Oceanobacillus sp. CAU 1775
TTTGAATAGATTCGACACCGTCGATTCTATGAAAGTTCTTAGCTGTTTATACTCCACTAGAAATTCGCATTCCTACAGAGTTGTTTTAGATAAGAAAACGGGGTTCTCTTATTAAAACGTTTTTGCATCCTCACAATTGTGATTCTGCTTAACATACTGGTTGTTTTGTTCAGTTTTCAAAGAGCAAATATTTTGTCGCCAACTCATTAATGCGACTTTATTAATATAACACGCTAGATAATTTATGTCAACAACTTTTTTAAATCTTTTAAATTGTTTTTATCGCGGTGTTTCAATCAACGATATTTAATTTATCACGTTTAAGATTATTTAGCAAGCATTAATTTACATTAATTTAATAGAATCTCACAAAGCCTTGTCATTGCAATGTTTTACCACTTAATAAAAATGGTGTTTACTAACCGACAATTAGTAAACACCATTCTCCTTCTATATAAACTCTTATTATTTGTTACGCATTTGCGGGAAAAGTAATACATCTCTAATAGATGGTGCATTCGTTAGTAACATAACTAGTCGATCGATTCCGATGCCTAGACCACCTGTTGGAGGTAATCCGTGCTCTAGTGCTTCTAAGAAATCTTCATCCATTAAATGTGCTTCATCATTTCCTGCATCTCTTTCAGCAACTTGTGCTTCGAAACGTCTACGTTGTTCAATAGGATCGTTTAACTCACTAAAAGCATTCGCGTGTTCACGTCTGACAATGAATAACTCAAAACGATCTGTGAAACGGCTATCTTCTTTATTTGTCTTCGCTAATGGTGACACTTCTACTGGGTGACCGTAGATAAATGTTGGTTGAACAAGTGTCTCTTCTACTTTTTGTTCAAAGAATTCATTGAGTACATGGCCAAAAGTCATGTTTGGCTTCACATCTACATTATGTTCTTTTGCAAGTGCGTGAGCTTCTTCATCAGAAAGTTGTTGCCAGAAATCTACTCCCGTTGCTTCTTTAACAGCGTCAGCCATGTGCAACCTCTTCCATCGAGGCTTAAGGTCAATCACATCTTCACCATATGTAATGGTAGTTGTGCCTAAAACTTTTTCTGCAATGTAAGCAACGAGATTTTCCGTTAGTTCCATTATATCGTTGTAATCTGCATAAGCTTCATATAACTCAATCATTGTGAATTCTGGATTGTGACGAGTAGATACTCCTTCGTTACGGAATACTCTTCCTATTTCATATACCTTCTCCATGCCACCTACAACTAAGCGCTTCAGATGCAACTCAATTGCGATTCGCATATAAAGTTCAACATCTAGTGCATTATGATGTGTGACAAACGGTCGGGCTGCTGCACCACCAGGGATACTGTGCATCATTGGTGTTTCCACTTCTAAGAATCCTTCTTTATTAAGATACTCGCGCATCGTTTGGATAATTTTACTACGTAGAATAAATGTCTCTCTACTATCTAAGTTCGTGATTAAATCTAAGTAGCGTTGACGATAACGTTGCTCGACATCTTTTAAGCCATGATATTTCTCTGGTAATGGACGAAGTGCTTTCGTCATTAGTTCCGTTTTTGTTGCTTTAACTGATAGCTCTCCTACATTCGTACGGAAAAGAACACCAGTTACTCCAATTACATCACCTAAATCAAGTGATTTGAAAATCTCATATGCTTCATCACCGATTTCATCCTTTCGTACATAGACTTGGATTTGACCACTCATATCTTGAATATGAGTAAAGCCAGCTTTCCCTTTTCCACGTTTTGTCATGATTCTTCCGGCAATTACTACTTCTGTTTCATTTTCTGCAAGTTCTTCTTTAGATAAGTGATCATAATCCGATACGATTTCTTTCGCAAGATGTGTTCTTGCAAACTTTCCACCAAAAGGATCATGTCCGTTATCAACTAAATCTTTTAGTTTATCGAGACGCACCTGCATTTGTTCTGATATTTCTTCTGACACTTTCATCACTCCTAGCCACATACTTTGTAATAAAATGAATCTATAATAAATTTATGATTACATTCGTTTTTTCCTATTCCTACAATAACACAGAAAAACGTACCAGCAAACACTGGCACACTAATATACATAAAAAAGGAACTAGCAGTTACACACTGCTAATCCCCTTTATTTCATATATTACGCTTCATCGTCAAATTGATAAAGTGCTGTTGAAAGATATCTCTCTCCATTATCTGGTAGGATCGCAAGAACTTTCTTGCCTTTTCCTAGCTCTTTTGCAACTTTGAGCGCTGCAGCTACAGCAGCCCCTGAAGAGATTCCGCCTAAAATACCATTTGTTGTTGCTAATCTACGTGAAGCTGCGAATGCTTCTTCGTTTTCAACTAGAACAACTTCATCGTATATTTCCGTATCCAGAACTTTAGGTACAAATCCTGCACCGATCCCTTGAATTTTATGAGGGGATGGAGATCCGCCTGAAAGAACTGGTGAATCTTTTGGCTCGACAGCATAAAGTTTGACGCCTTCAAAGTTCTCTTTCAATACTTTACCTGCACCAGTTATTGTACCACCAGTACCAATTCCTGAAATGAATGCATCTAAACCATCCGTCATTTGAGCAACGATTTCTTTACCAGTTGTTTCTTCATGAATTTTAGGATTTGCTTCGTTATCAAATTGCTGTGGCATGAAGTAGCCATGCTCATCTCTTAATTCTTCAGCTTTTTTGATTGCACCCTTCATTCCATCTGCACCTGGAGTTAGAACTAACTCCGCTCCATATGCGCGAAGTAAGTTACGGCGTTCTTTACTCATTGTATCTGGCATAACAAGTACTGACTTATAACCTTTTGCACTTGCAACCATTGCAAGCCCAATTCCTGTGTTTCCACTTGTTGGTTCAATAATTGTTGCACCTGGCTTTAGGTCTCCAGACTTCTCAGCTGCTTCAACCATTGCTACTGCAATACGATCTTTTACTGAACTTCCTGGATTCATGAATTCTAATTTAACATATACATCTGCACTATTTTCATCTGTAAGGTTATTCAACTTAACAATTGGTGTTTCTCCAATCAAACCAGTAATATCATTTGCTACTCTCATACTTCCACTTCCAATCCCTAGTATTTTAATATGAATTATATATAATGTATGCTTTTCACAGCATTTTGTCAATGAATACAACCATATTTCATACTTTAAATTGCTAGCTATATAGCGTATGCTTGCCTAATTTGTATTAGAATATATCCACTCAATTTCAGAAGCTTCCCATAAAGGGGCAGTGTTTAATGATAAGTTTTCCTCGCGTAAGGCTAGCTCACTTTTTACATATGGTTTAATTTCATCGAAAGTGAATTCAATCTCAGGTAATTTCTGGTGCAAGTAAATAATTGCCACACCATTACTTGCCACAAAAGGTTCGCTATAGCTATGAGGTTCTAATTCATTTGCGACTTCTTCATAACCTGCTGGGAAAAACTGACTATTGGTATTGATAAAGCCTAAATAACCTTGGGCATCACTTGCTTCATCATCAATCGAATGTTCCCTCGCTAAAAGTTCAAAGGATGCTCCCGCTTCTAATTCATCATAAACTCTTTGTGCTGTCTCCATATTTGGCACAAGAATATGGGAAAGCTGCATTGCTGGGACAAAGTTGTACTGCTTTTCATATTCATCAAAGTAGCTTCGTAACTCTTCTTCTGGAATTGAAATGTCTTCTGTCAGTAAAAATTCAAGCTGGTAACGGTAAATCGTTTCTTTTTCCCACTTTTCCTTTTCTGCAGCAAGCTCTTCTTCTGTTAAGGGACCTTGCATGGATGTGAGATACGCAAGATCTCTTTCGATTACTTTATCGTGGATTTCAATATTTTTTTCTTTTGCTAGTTGGTCGACAAGTTGACGATCAATCATTGACTTGAGCTGTTGCTCGCCTCGTTCTTCGCGAAGAGCTTCCATCCAGTCATTATATGTTATTTCAACTTCTCCAATTGTTGCGACGGCCTCTTTGTCTGTGATGACTGTTTGTCCATCCCCGTCTTCTACTACTACTTCGTCTTTATCTGTAAAAATGAGTGTAGCTATATTAGTAATTAATAAAACTACAATTATCCCCCACAGTAACTTCTTGGACATGCAAGTTTTCCCCTTTTCCTATTGTTTCAGTTCTTCAAGTTCTTCTACAGTAAATGAATACTCCTCATTACAGAAGTGACAGGTTGCATGAGCCCCACCGTCTTCATCGATCATACTTTGAATTTCTTCATTTCCTAGACCACTTACTGCTTGGCCAAGTCTGTCTTTCGAACATTTACAGCGAAATTCGATTGGCATTGATTCTAGAATCTTTAAATTTACATCTTTAAATAGAAGCTCTAGCAATTGTTCTGGTGTATAACCTTTTTCAATTAACGAAGAAATTGCTGGGAAAGCTTGAATTTGTTCTTCTAGTCTTTCAATCACTTCTTCATCAGCACCTGGCATGACTTGAACAATAAATCCGCCTGCAGCTTTAATGGTGTGATCTGTATCTACGAGTACACCTGCACCAACAGCTGAAGGTACTTGTTCAGACGTTGCGAAGTAATAAGTGAAGTCTTCACTGATTTCTCCAGAAACAATTGGTACCTCACCAGTAAAATAATCTTTTAATCCAAGATCTTTTACAACGTTGAGGCTTCCTGATGTTCCTACTGCTCTTGCCACATCTAGTTTCCCTTTATCATTTGTCTCAAAATCAACATGAGGATTCGTTACATAGCCACGTACATGTCCTTTTGCATTTCCATCAGCAATAATTGCACCGATTGGTCCGCCACCTTCAATTTTAATGGTGTTGGAATCTTCGCCTTTCATCATTGCACCCATCATTGCTGTTATTGTAATCGTTCTTCCTAATGCTGCTGAAGCAGTCGCCCAAGTATCCTGGCGTCGTCTCGCTTCCTCGACTGTTCCGGTTGATTTGATCGCATATGCGCGGACCTTACCATCGAAAGCTGTTGCTTTTATTAAATAGTCTTTCATTAAATTTGCTCCCTTACTATTTGTTATTTAACTTATGATAAATAAGATTTAATCCTCTAAGTGTCAAATGACTATCTACTTTTTGAATAGAACTTGATTCCTTTGCGATATGGTTTGCAAGCCCTCCTGTAGCGATAACTTGCGGACTAATCCCTACTTCATTTTTAATCTTTTCAATTATACCATCGACCTGGGAAACATAACCATAATACGCACCTGATTGCATCGCTTCTACCGTAGAACGGCCGATAACCTTTTCTGGACTACTGATATCAATTCTAGGTAATTTAGATGCTTTCGTATATAGCGCCTCTAAGGATATGTTAATTCCTGGTGCTATAATTCCACCATGGTAATTGGCTTGTTCATCTACATAGCAAAAAGTTGTCGCTGTGCCAAAGTCAACGATAATTAATGGTGCACCATATGTTTCAATTGCACTCACTGCATTTACTATACGGTCAGCACCAATTTCTTTTGGATTTGGATAGCTTATCTCAATATAGCTCGTCATATCATGCTCGCCAACAATGACTGGCTCTAAACGAAAATACTCCCTGCACATATTTTGTAAGGCAAACATAATCGGAGGTACAACAGATGAAATAACGACGCCGTTAAAATCACTGAATGAAATGCCCTTATAATCAAATAGATCATGGACAAGCATTCCAAATTCATCCCCTGTTTTATGGCGATCTGTTTTTATTCTCCATTCATATAAAAGTTCATCTTTATCAAAAACTCCCAGTACAGTATGAGTATTACCTATATCTAATACAAATAACATCCAAATCAAACCTTCCTAGTTTTTCTCGTTATAAATATAACATACCTCAAGAATCGGATAAAAGAAATTGACCGTGATTTATCCAACATTTCCTAGGAAATAACAAAAGCAGCCTGAATGTAGAGGGCTGCTTTTGATTGATACTATAATTTTTTATCGTCGTCTTCTTTAATCGTATCTGAAGTTGTTTTTGTTTCGTCAGATTCAGGATGCTGATTTTCTTCCTGTTTCTTCTTCTCAACTTCTTCTTTTACTTCTTCATAGGACTTACCAACTTTGTCTTCTTCTGTTACTTCAGATGTTTCTGTTTCATCCTTTGATTGGATGTTAACTTTTACATCTTCTGCTTCAGCTTCAAGAACTGCTTTATCTACCAATGGTTCTGGCATAACCCCTTTATGGAAAAGAGATTCGATTTCGCGTTGGTCTAGTGTTTCTACTTCAAGAAGTGTTTGTGCGATTAATTCTAACTTATCTTTGTTCTCCGTAAGAATCTTCTTCGCACGTTCATAACAGTAATTAATGAAGTTCTGCATTTCTTTGTCAATTTCATATGCAATCTTCTCACTGTAAGTTTGGCTATTTTGGATATCACGGCCTAGGAATACGTTACCGCCATCTCCACTTGTAAATTGAAGTGGTCCAATCGCATCACTCATTCCATATTCTGTGATCATTTTATGAGCAATTCCTGTTGCACGTTGGAAGTCATTATGTGCACCAGTACTTACTTCTCCAAAGATAACTTCTTCTGCGACACGTCCGCCTAAGAGACCCGTGATTTTATCAAATAGCTCTGGTTTTGTCATGAAGTATCTGTCTTCTCTAGGAAGCATTACAGCATAACCACCAGCTTGACCACGTGGGACAATTGTTACTTTGTGAACGATATCTGCACCATCTAGGACCATTCCGATAACGGTGTGTCCACTCTCATGGTATGCAACAATATTTCTTTCCTTTTCGGAAATGACTCGACTCTTCTTCGCAACTCCCGCAATTACACGGTCTGTTGCTTCATCTACATCATCCGCACTAATATGTTTACGATCATTTCTTGCTGCTACTAGAGCTGCTTCGTTCAATAGGTTTTCTAAATCTGCTCCAGAGAAACCTGGTGTACGTTGAGCAATCGTTTTTAATGATACGGTACTGTCTAACGGTTTGTTCTTCGAGTGTACTTTTAGAACTGCTTCACGACCCTTAACATCAGGGCGATCTACTGTAATCTGTCTGTCAAAACGACCCGGACGTAATAATGCTGGGTCAAGGATATCTGCACGGTTTGTAGCTGCGATAATAATAATTCCTTCGTTTGCTCCAAATCCGTCCATTTCAACTAGTAATTGGTTTAGTGTTTGTTCACGTTCATCGTGTCCTCCACCAAGACCAGCTCCACGTTGACGCCCAACTGCATCAATTTCATCAATGAAAATAATACATGGTGCGTTTTTCTTCGCGTTTTCGAATAGGTCACGTACACGTGATGCACCGACCCCTACAAACATTTCAACGAAGTCTGAACCACTGATAGAGAAGAATGGAGTTCCAGCTTCTCCTGCAACTGCACGTGCTAGTAAAGTTTTACCTGTACCTGGAGGTCCTACTAAAAGAACACCCTTAGGAATTCTGGCACCAACAGCTGAGAATTTACGTGGATCTTTCAGGAAATCAACAACCTCGATTAGTTCCTGTTTCTCTTCATCTGCTCCTGCTACATCTTTGAAACGAACTTTTTGCTTATCTTCTGTGTACATCTTCGCCTTACTCTTACCAAAGTTCATGACACGGCCACCGCCGCCTCCACCTTGTGATTGGCTTAGAATAAATAAGAAGAATAAAGCAATTAATAGGAATGGAACAAGTGTGGTTAAGAATGTAACCCACATACTTGGACGTTCTTCTTCCTCTGCTAACAGCGTACTTTGCTGCCTAGCGATTGTTGTAATCTCAGAAATTAAATCTGTATTATCTGGTACTTGTGCAATAAATGTTTTGTTATTATCATTGAGTTCACCAGTAAAACGGATAATTCCATTTGAAGGCTGATATGTCATCTCTTTGACTTCACCATTATTTAACGCACTTATAAATTGTTCAACATTAAATTGTTCGCTTTCTTCACCTGGTCCATTTAGTACGCCAATTACGCCTATAATTACGAAGAAAATAAGAACCCAGAAGAAAACATTACGAAATACTTGACTCATTACTAACCTCCTCCCACACTGGGAAAAACTATATTACATGGTACCATATGAAAAAGTTTTAATACAACTAATATAGCTTAGAATTTTTATTAATTTTAGATGTTTCTTTTATATAGATGTTTGATGAACGCTTACTCTTCATCTTTTGTATAGATCTCTTCTTTTAACACGCCAATATAAGGTAAATTACGATATCTTTGGTCATAGTCTAAACCGTAACCAACGACAAATTCGTCTGGAACTTCAAAGCCTACATGGTCAGCTTCTATCGCTGCGCTGCGGCCAGATGGTTTATTTAATAGGGTCACAATTTTAATGGAGTTTGCTTTACGATACTTGAAGAGATCGACGAGATAGCTCAGTGTTAATCCACTATCGATGATATCTTCAATGATGAGAAGGTCGCGTCCTTCTACTTTTGTATCTAAATCCTTCACAATTTTTACTTCCCCACTAGATCTTGTTCCACTGCCATAGCTTGATACATCCATAAAATCCATTTCGAGATGTATTTCCATATGACGGACAATATCAGACATAAAAGGCATTGCGCCTCTTAGTACGCCAATTGCCAGAGGGAATCTTCCATCATACTCCTTAGCAAGCTGTGCACCTAGCTCTTCACATTTAGCTTTAATCTCTTCTTCGGTAATTAATATTTCTTTAATATCTTTATGCATACTATCCTTAAGCATGTTATGCCTCCTGTAAACTGCCTATTTCGTATTCTATATAAATGAATGCTTCGTTACTTATCTCTTTACGTAATCCTTTTCTTAAACCAATTAACCAAAGAATTCTTCCTTCGCTATCTACTAGCACTGGCCATGTATCCCTACGCCTTAATGGAACTTTTTCATCAATGAAAATATCTTTTAATTTCTTCGTTCCATTGAGTCCCTTCCAAGTCATACGATCACCTGGTAATCGATTTCTTATTTGAAGTGGGAGTTTGACCTCGCTTGTAGCGATATTGAAGGAAAAGCGATGTTCATTTTGTTGATGTTTCGCTAGATCTACTGTAATTGTTGCACCATCTGGTAATAGCATGCGATCTGGTATTTTAAGTATTTGGTGAAAGGATTGAGATGTTGATTGCTTGGTTTCGAAGTAAAATATTAGTTTATCATATACCTTACAGAGAACTAACGCATTCGGAAAATGTATTTCTGCATTTCCTGCTTCCTGCATAAACAACTTAAAAAACGCTTCTTCATGTGCGTAAGATAACTGGTTTGGCAATGTTTCATATAGATAGTTCAATATTAGATGAAAGGCACGTCTTTGTAAAGATTGGTCGTGCTTTTTAAATAAATTAATTTCCAGTTCCGCTTGTCTATTTTCAGAAGAAAACGTCACTGCATTCTGTACTACTGCTTCTGCTTGCTTTTGTAAAAACCGTTCATCTTCTTGGAGTGTTTCGCTTAAGTGTTGTGCAGTAATATGTATATTGTTATTTTTTTCCTTTAATAAGGGCACAATGTGTTTTCGGTAAAAGTTTCTTGTATAGGTATCTTCAAAATTAGTAGGGTCCGTTCTTACTTCAATTTGATGGTTGGTACAATAGGCTTCTATTTCTGCTTTTGTGACAGCAAGCAAGGGACGAATAATTTCTCCTCCAGCGAAATTTCTTCTAACAGGGATGCCGGAAAACGCAGTTGCAGAAGCGGATCGGACGAGTTTCATCAAGAGGGTTTCTACTTGGTCATCGCCATGATGGCCGAATGCTAGATAATTGCCCCCAAGCTCTTGCATTTTTTCGGAAAAAAATTTGTAGCGCATCTCACGTGCTGCAACTTCGGTACTAACTTTATGTGTTGCTTCATAGGAAGGTACATCAAGTGAGGTACCATGAAATTCTATTTGCCATTTCTTACAAACATCCTCTACATAAGCGAGGTCTTCTTCTGACTTCTTTCCTCTTAGCTGATGATCAACAGAAAGCACGACAAGCTTTAAATTCCACTTTTCACGTCGTTGATAAAGAAAGTGCAGGAGAGCCATTGAATCTGGTCCGCCAGAGACAGCAACTAAAACTTTTGAATTGCTTGTTAAAAGTTGATGTTTATTAATAAATGCTTGTACAGCTTTCTCCATTGCCTTCTCCCCGTTCGCTAATTGTCGATTATTCCTAGTTTAACATGAAAGCTAAATTCTCTTAACTAATAAAGATTGAAAAAAGAATATAAAACATACTTAGTAGAGTAACCCATACCATTTCAAGTGCTCCGTATGATGCCGTTGTTTGTCTGTTAAAATGTTTTGCTTTCTTCCTTTGCATGCTATCTAAAGCACGTTGTAGCTCTCTTTTCATTTGTGCCGCGGTTTTGTACTTGCCACCAAGTGCATTTTTTAATAGATAAGCATAAGGGGTTAATTCACGAACACGATTAATTTTCCTGAATAAATATCTTTCTTTGGCTTGGGTTGGGCGAGAAAAACGTTTTGGGTAGTAAATTTCTAAACATAACATTGCAACTGCAAATAAATCATAGCTAGGTTCTGCTCTTCTTGAACCCATTCCCCAATATCCTCGGTCGTAAAACTCTGTATACTCTTTTATTGCTCGACCAATTTGCGTAATCCCTCCAACATCTACCCAACGCACTTGTGGAGATGGCTTCGCAATAAGTAAATTATCTATTTTTAAATCACCAAATACCCAGCCTGCTTGATGTAAAGCCTCGAGCTTTTCGAGCAGCTGTAAAAGAAGTGGACCTATCCAAACAGAGCCATTCTTTCTAATGAAAGCAGGAATCGTCTCCCCGTGAATATATTCCATAACATAGTAGGAATATGTCGTCCCACCAGGTGCTATCCAATCGTCAACTTCGAATAAAATAGGTCCAAGACGAGTTCCTTGGACCTGTTCCATTGCTTTTAATACATTAACTTCCATGGAGATGGATGTTGATTTATCACTCATTTTAAGAGCGAATCGTTTTTGATTGTTTTGACATAGGTATACGGTTCCTATTGCACCTTCACCGAGTTTACTAATTACTCGATAAGTAGAGCCTTTAAATTTTCCACGAATGATTGTTCCTTGTTTAAGATTAGTAACCTGTTTCTTCAATATCTTGTTCATTGCCATTACGGAAGCTCCTTAACAAGCTTTTTCTTCCAAACTGATACATTGCTTCTTTGATTGCGGGACCAGTAGGGGTGATCCCACCACTTGTAATTTTCGGAAAAACTGCTGAGATCGAATCAAGCTTTGGTGTCCAGTCTAGAACTTTTTGGATACTTTTTCTTTTACCTGGGAAACTATAAATAGCGAAACGGTTTTTCCCAACTCTGGCGTTAAGACTGATAGATAAATCTATTAATGATTCTTTTACCATTTGAAGCTTATGATGCATGCTTGCACTCGTATCTAACAGGATTAGTACATCCAAATCTGTTGTTTCACCAAGTTCTTCTACAACTTCTATGATTTCGCCGCGCTTATCTGGTTCAATATCTTCTAAGGTTTGATTCTTCCCTAAAATCTGTTCCAATTCCTTATTTATAAAACCTTGTATCGTTTGATTCATTGCTTGCTTTGTTACCATCTGTACAGTTTGGGATAATGCCTCGCTATATACAATTTGACTCACGCCTCCCCCTGAGAGTGCAATATCCTCAATTTCCTGAAGACCATGGTTCTCTTCACTTTCATCTGAATCTAAGATACCAATAACATTCACCGTTATCCCTTGATGATAAGCAATTGTAGCAGCTGCGGCTGGATCTTCCCCTTGGTTTGAACAACCATCCGTTAATAGTAAAATTTGTTTTAATGTCCCATTTTTCACGACATCTACCTCCTATTTCTAGTTTTACTAGTTTCACCAGAAAAGAAAGAAGATATACGTTAACCGAGAGCCTTTGTACGGTGAATCGGAATAGATGACCATTTCGGCTTGTTCTTCATTATTTTTGTAACGAGAACTGTCATATCATCATCAATTTCACCTGATCGTGTTCGTATGACCTCTTCTAGTAAAAGATCGGCTATTTCTTGTGGGTCTTCTGTTTTCATTTCTTTTAATTTACGCTTCACCCATAGTTCCGTATTTTCGACATGCTTTGGCCCGTCAAAAATACCGTCACTCATTAAAATAAGCAGGTCGTCCGATTGAAGTTGTTCACTGACTATATCAATATCAACTTCATGAATAATTCCCATTGGTAGATTACTAGCTTCAATTTTTATTAATTCATTGCCTCGCTTGATAAAACTTGGAGCAGCACTTACTTTTAAAAACTTAACCATGGCATGATTTAAATCAAAAACAGCTAAGTCTAATGTTGCGAACATTTCATCCGTTGTGCGTAATGCTAGAATAGAATTGATTGATTTGATTGCTACTTGTTCAGGAATACCAACTTGTAAAATTTGTTGCAGTAAACGTAATGTCTCTTCGCTTTCTTCCTTTGCACGTTTACCATTCCCCATGCCATCACTAATTGCAACGGCAAACTTTCCTTCTCCAAGCTCTATCATTCGGTAACTGTCTCCAGAAATGAACCCGCCACCTCTTGCAGCATTAGCAGCACCTGTTTCTAAAACATATTCTTTTGCAGAACGGAAGGCTAAGTAGCTATACCCATTCGGAAACGGAGAAATCTCCTCTTCTTTCACCACAATTAACTCATTTAAGATATCCGATAAAATTGGTGCGATCACTTTCTCGCCTTCCCCGCGGTAATCGTATATCGATATCGTCATTTCAATATCAACATTTCCTTTATCTAGCTGGTAGATATCTAGCTTTTCTAGTTCGATTCCAAGACTTTTTAATGCTTCAATAATTTGTCGCTCTTGTTTCTCATGGTGTTCTCTTTCTTTAAGGATTTCATTTGCAAAATCATCCATTACCTCAGAGACACCTAATAATTGTTCGGCAACTAAACGTTTGCTCTCTTCCATTTGTTTGCGTAAACGATGATTCGCCATAAAGTAAGTAACTTCTTCTTTCATTACATCGATGACTTGATTTGATTTAACACAATGGTTCTCAAATTCACGCTTCAATTTGCGGTTAAGCTGGTTGTGTTCCGTTAATTCATGCTTCATCGAATCCATCAGTTGGTAGGTCGTATCAAATTCTTTCTTCCAACAACGTTCTTTCATAAAACAACTTTGACAAGATCTTTCCGTTACTTGGCTCAAAAATTGATCCGTATCTCGTTTCTCTTCATTGACTTTCGTTCCAGATTGTCCCGTATCAGAAAAGCTATTTGCTAGTGCATGAAAAACACTAGAAAATTGTTGGACTCTTTTTGAAGTAACGTCTCTCACTTTTTGTAAGTATTGTTGTTGTTCTTTTGTATGTTCTTCTGTACCTGGGATATAACGTGATATATTCGAAAATAAACTTGCTGGAGTTAATAAAAATAAAGTAATCGCAAAAGCTGATTCAATAAGAGAAGCACTTAAGATTGAACTATTTTCATAGATTGTTATTAGAAAAGTACCGACTAGTAGGCCAGTTGACACTCCAATTTTTCTACCTTCCTTCAATAACCCTCCTAGTAATCCAGAAAAAGCAAGAATACTCATTTGATAAAGATTTGCGACATTCGCAAGAGAAAGAATTAATCCAACAACAACCCCAACGGTTGAACCAATTGCCGGCCCACCAACAAATGCAAAAATGAGTACAAAATAACGCGAGAAAATCTGTTCTATTGAAGCATCATAAACTGTCCAACCAATGGTTCCAGTTAAAATGGATGCAATTAAGATAATCATACAAACAATTTCTTCATTTTTTAATGCAGGTTTATAACGTCGTGGTGATAAAAGTGGGAGACTTTGCATAAAGATAAGTACGAGCACTGCCCCTAGTACGCCTTCAACAGAGATTAGCATCCATTCATATGAAGAAATTAAACCATTTATCGAGTAGATAAGGATGCTTGCTAATAATGTTGATAGGGCTACAAGGAATGGTAAAATTATTTTTTCTCTTTTTGTCCGCTTTATTAATGTAGCGAAAACCAGAAAGATAATTGCCGAAAGAAAGATAAATATTGCATGCTGCAGGGAATACGTCCAAGCTCCAAGTGTGATTGCCAATATGGTATGAGGGCTTTTTTTACGTTGGGTCAACCAAACACTAGCTAAGAATGCTAATGCAAAAGGAGAGACCGAGGCAAGAATTACTGCTCGTCCTAGTAAAAAACCTACAATTACTAGAAGAAGTCCCCGTTCGATAAAAAGTATTTTTGCTTTTTCCTTCCATAACTCCGCACGATCCTTTAACGTCCGCTTTCTTCTTACTACATAACCTGACGACTCTACAGATTGTATCAACTCTATCACTCCATTCTTTTCTAATGAGTTAACCACATTGTTTCGTTTTTTGTTGTCAGAATTTAATAGCAAGTCTATTAAATCGTTCGACTCTATTTTAGAAACCGAACAGATTTCAACAAGAAGCATTTATTTTATTTACATTCTTAGAAAGAAGGATAGAATTTTGTTGACACAATGTAAAACCTGCGTTATTATATCATTTGTTGCCCATTTACTAAGATAAATTATCCTAGCGAATGCGTACAACAATCTGGCGGCGTAGCTCAGCTGGCGAGAGCGTTCGGTTCATACCCGAAAGGTCGTGGGTTCGATCCCCTCTGCCGCTATAATACAAAGGTAAAAAAGCCCGTTTAGAAACGTACGAACTGGAATACGGCGTAAGAAGATAAAGGAAACTTGGCGAACGAAGTGAGCCTTAGTTGACTTATCGACTGAAGGCGTATGAAGTTCGATAGTTTCTGGGCTTTTTTACTAGCCGAAATAAAAGCTGAAGGGTGCGTTTAGAGACGTACAAACTGGAGCGCTTCGTAATGAGATAAAGGAAACACAGTGAACGAAGTGAACTGATGTTGACTTATCGATTGGAGAAGTGCGAAGTTTGATAGTCTCTGCACCCTGAAGCTAAACGATATCAAAAGAAAAAAAGACCGTTTAGGGACTTGTAAACTGGACTGCGGTGAAAGAAGATAAAGGAAACACAGTGAACGTAGTGAACTGATGTTGACTTATCGACTGGAAGCGCAGGAAGTTTGCACAGTCCCTGGTCTTTTTTTCTAGATGATACAAAGGTAAAAAAGCCCGTTTAGAAACGTACGAACTGGAATACGGCGTAAGAAGATAAAGGAAACTTGGCGAACGAAGTGAGCCTTAGTTGACTTTCACCACAAGGGTATAAGTGCGACTAAGCCTCTGACTGAAGTCAATCGGCAAGTCTTCTTTATCGACTGAAGGCGTATGAAGTTCGATAGTTTCTGGGCTTTTTTTCTAGACGACACAAAAAGTGAATATGGAGTTGTATTTCAATTCCATACTCACTTTTATTTTCTAACAGCATAAAAAAGAGCAAATTCCTCGTCGGAAAATGCTCTTTTTTTATATAAACAATCGCATGAATAATATACTATTACCGTTCTTCTTTTCCTAGATAAACAATAAAGCAGTAGAATGTCTATTACGACTCTCTACTGCTTTTCTATATTAGAGCATTATGCACTAGATAGTAGACATTTATCCGCGTTTAGCACCTCGACCTCCACGTTTAGACTCGGTGTGCTTTTTAAGAGAGGCTAAGCGGTCCTCTGAATCCTTAAGAAATCGATTCATCTTTGCTTCGAAATTCTCTGTACGTTCTCTCGGGTTAACTTTGCGGACTGGTTTTTCTTTTGCCTTTTTGATAGACAAACCGATTTTACCATCTTTCTCGACATTAATAACCTTAACCTCTACTGTATCACCGACAGTTAAGTGCTCATTAATATCTTTTACATAGTTATCAGCGACCTCACTAATATGAACTAAACCTGTTGTTCCTTTTTCGAGCTCCACAAAAGCCCCGAAATTAGTGATACCTGTAACCTTCCCTTGCAGCTTGCTGCCTACTTCGATTGACATAAAAAAAATGCTCCTCCTTAAAAGATTAAATGTACTTCTCTATCCTATAGTATATGGATGTTCTTATAAAGTGTCAATAAGACGGGTCCTCATCAGGTAGTTTAAAAATCATTTCACCTTTTTTTGTTAGAAAATAGTTGGTTCTTGCGATATCTAAGACATAATCCTCGTCATTCAATAACTCAATTTCTTCCTTTAAAGCTGCTTCCTCTTCCATGAGTTCAGCCAATTCCAGCTCTAGTTGCTGATATTGCTCCGTTTTCTCGGCGTGTAATATCCGTTGATTCCATTGATAAGCAAACATGCCACCAACGATCAACGCTGTCACAATTGAAAATAAAACAAGACGACGAATTAAGCGCTGCTTTTTTCTCTTCTGTCTTTCTATGTATGCGTCATACTGCTGGACATAATTCGAATCTAATTTCGTTACTGTCTTTTTCCTTGTGGACAATGACTTTACCTCCTTCTAAACGTGAGAAACTTTATCTATTTCCTGAATGTACTCTTTATTGTACTATAAAAGCTCTTAAATTTGTGAGAAATTTTCATATTTTTTATTGGCAATGTAGAATAGATAAACTTTCCTAAAAATAAGAAGGGATAAAAGCATATCTTTCCAATTAAAACTACGATAGAAATCACAAGCACGGCGAGTAACTGGATCGGCTTAAAAATCAAAACATATAGGATTCTTTCTATTATAAATAAAACCTTTTTCCCAATCCTAATCAATACTTCCAAGAGGCGTAAATAATATCCTTTTAAAAGTGCTTGGTAAAAAGAAAAGCCGAGTAAACACGCTAAAAAAACATACAGTCTTAACTCTCCTGCATTTACACGGAATAATATATAAAAAATAATTACGGTTTGTAACACCCAAAAGGATATTTCCAATACATATTTGAGTATATTTCTTTTTTTCCAATAGACGGAGAATCTTTGAAAGGTACTTTGAATTATACCCAAATAAACACCACTTAAAACCATAGCAATTATGGTTGCAAATTGTACCGAGAGACTCATCGGAACATCTTACTAAAGAATCCTTTAGTTTTCTCCCCTTGTGTTTCATCAATATAGGAAAGTTCATATATTTTTCCTTTAATAATTACTTTGCCAGCATTTACATCAAGGCTCTTCAACTGCAAGTGTTCTCCGCGGATAATCATATACCCTTGAATTGTTTCTAATAAGAATTCTTCATTATCAAAACTATCTACTTCTTTAACACCAGTTATTTCAAGATTTTTACGGTTCACTAGTTCTACTTTATGATCTCTTTCCGTACGATTACTACCTGCAAGATTATTAAATTCATTCATAGAAAAACCCTCCTTCTTCATTTTAATTTATGAGAGGAGGGACGAGCATAGAACTATTTTTCGATATTCTCTTCTTTCAGAACCGTGTATAACATGCTTGCTTCATCTTTTCGAACAGTTTCTCTCGTATCATTCACTTTGACAGTAACAAGCTTTTGCCCAAAACGAATGGTCATCGTATCTCCTGGCATAACTGTTGTCGAAGCTTTTGCTTGCTGATCATTAATTGTGATTCTTCCTTGATCAGCTACTTCCTTCGCCAATGTCCGCCTTTTAATTAAGCGTGATATTTTCAAAAATTTATCTAATCGCATCTTTACATCCCTCTTTCCTTTGCTTCATCCCAATATTTATCCATTTCTTCAAGTGTACTTTCTTCTACAGTTTTTCCTTCGCGTTCTATTGCTTCTTCTACATAATTGAATCTAGAAAAGAATTTATTATTTGTACTGTTTAAAGCTATCTCTGGATTTATTTTATAAAATCGCATTAAATTTACTAGAACAAATAATACATCTCCAAATTCATCTTCCATTTCCGCTGCATTCTGATTTTCAATTGCAACCTTTACTTCAGCAATTTCTTCTTCTAACTTGTCCCAAATGGAAGTTACTTCCTTCCAATCAAATCCGACTTTGGCAGCTTTGTGTTGAAGTTTATAAGCTTTTGCTAATGCTGGAAGATGTTTTGGTATGCCATCAAGAATTGTGTGGTTTTCTTTTCCATTCTCCTGCTTCTTCAAAGCATCCCAGTTCGTAAGCACTTCATCGACTGAATCAACTTTTTTCTTATCAAAGACATGTGGATGGCGATGAATCATTTTTTTCGTAATCGATGCTATCACGTCATCAATTGAAAAGTATCCGGCATCGTCACCAATTTGACTATGCAGCAAGACATGTAATAGTAAGTCACCTAACTCTTCAATAATATTATCATCATCTTCATTATCAATCGCATCAATTAATTCATATACTTCCTCAATCACATGCTCTCTAAGAGATGCATGGGTTTGTTTTCGATCCCAAGGGCAGCCTTCTGGAGATCTTAAGATTTGAATCACTTCGACAATCCTTGAAAATTTATGATCCAACAATTCATGAGCAATTGGTGGGACGTAGACACTCGTTAAATTATTTATTTCGACGGAATGATCGAGTTCTTCAAGTGGAAGTTTTACAATTTTTTCTTGTTCTGTGCCCGCTGCTTCAATAATCGTCACTTCATAATCTGCAGGTAAATCCTCTAGTAAAGTTAATTTTACATCGGATGCTATAAATTGATCATACACTTGGCAAAAAATAAGATGCTGTTCGTAATTTAAGTGGCGCCTCTCAAAGCTTGTCCCGTCGACAAACTGAAATCCATCAATTGGATCGATTTTTAACGAAGTGAAAAGGTCATCCAAATAGCTTTGTCCACCGATAATTTCAACCTCAATATCTGCTTCCAATAAAAGCTGGACTGTTTTCTCAGCAAGCATTGGGTGACCTGGTACTGTATAGATAATTGGTGCCTTTTTAGCTTTTTCAATTAACGTCTGTACGATATTTTCGTATACAGTTGAAAATTGATCTTCTGCTTCGTATAAGGAATCAAAGGAAGTAAACTGAATTCCTTCTGTTTGTAATGTTTGAATAACGGGATGGTCGAGTGTTCTTGTATAAATTGTCGCGTCGGTACTTTTTAGTTTTCGATAAATGCCCAACGAGAGCTGATCGATATCTCCCGCTCCTAATCCTATAACCTCTATTCGACTCATTGTATTCTCTCCTTAGGTGATTAAAACTTCATTGTTTAAATTGGATCTATTTTTTCTTTACTCGTGCTATGCTTATCCATATTCGAGCGAGTGGTAGCATGCTGATTTCTTCTTTTGTAAAGACACGGCTGCGAAGTAAGAGTAGAAGATAAATAATTGCTCCGATGCTTGCGACGAATAAAACGTAAATAAATGCTTCTCCTCTGCTAAGTTCTGATGGCATAAAGAAATCAACGAAGAAAATAAAAAGCATCATTCCGCCTGTCGCAAAAAGTAAGCTTCGCCAATTAACCTGCTTCACTAGTGCAAGATTTGGGAGTTTCCGTTTTAATTCGGCGCTAACTAGTATTAATAAAACAAGTAAACTTAAGACGGTAGCGAACGCACTCCCTGTAATGCCTAATATCGGTACAAGTAATAAATTGCTCAACCATTTGATACCAAGTGTTATTAAGATAAAGGCTGCCGTTCTTTTGACGTAACCAAGTCCTTGTAAAATTGTTGCAACGGTTATTACTAATGCACTTAATAAAATTGCCAATACAAGAATTCGTAAGTCTGATGTCCCCTTAGTATCTTGAAAGAGTAGCAAATTGGCTTCTGGCATTATCATAATCAAACCAACTGTCGCACCAACTGCTAAATAAAAGCCAATGGCTATTCCACTTCTAATTTTCTCATAAAAATCTTCCGTGTTTTCTTTTAATCGTTTTTTAGAAAGTGTAGGTATCATTGCTAATGCAAAAGATGAACCAAGGACTGTTCCTAACTGAATGAGCGGTTGTCCACGATCTAGCACACCTTTCGCTTCCATTGCCTCTACCTTTGATAACCCGGATTCCATTAGAGCTGGTAACAATGTAAATGTGTCGGCTAGCTGTAATAATAATAAAACCATATGATTTAAAGATGCAATTAATCCAAATACGACAACCGTTCCAATATAATTCTTCCACGGAATAGAATGTTTTATCGTAGATGGTCTAGGGCTCTTTTTTACAAATAGAGCTAAGATAATAATTGCTGCGATTCCAGCAATTAGACTTGCGACGGCCGCTCCCTCTCCTATTAAATAGAGGCTTGCATCGGTTGTACTTACATAAATAGCTAAGAAAATAATAATCAATACCCGAATGAGTTGCTCACCCATTTGGGAGTAAGCTGTTGGCTTCATTTCAAATTGACCTTGGAAAGTCCCTCTTAACAAAGATGTAAATGGAATGACCAAGAGACTTAAGGCAACCAATTGGTAGGCTCTTGTTAGTTCGATATCTCCTACAATAATTGCTAATTTATCTGCAAAAATAAACAGAAAAATAGTAATGAGACCTATCACAACACTAAGAATCGTGAAAATTGGTAAGTAAAAACTTCTAAAAGAAAGCATCTGACCGTTCGCTTTTGTATCTGCAGTTAACTTTGATATGGCAGCTGGAAAACCATATAATGCGAGGATGAGTGCCATTCCTAATAATGGATAAACCTGCTGGTAAATATAAAAACCAATATCTCCTGTTAGGTTTTGCAATGGTATGCGATAACCAGCACTCAAAACCTTCCCGATTAACCCTGCTAAAGTTAATAAGAAAGCACCCTTCACCCAACCAGTTGTTTCTCTCTTCACCATATCATGCGTCCTTTTTCCGTATCCAAATATACTATATTATATCACACAGACAAATGAACAAAAGCGAGAGCAAAGATAGCAGTGATTAAGATCCTGAAAATGAAAAAATAGAATCCCCTCTTTCGGAAATTCTAACTTTTGTAATGGATCTACATAGGAATGTAGCCCTTTGTTAAATAAATAAAAATAAGGACAGGAACAAAACTAAATACCATTACCACATTGCATATCAACAAATACTTACTTTTCGCTAAGTATCCTAAAAAAGCGCCGACTGGATTAAGAATAAAGGTTAAAATTCCGTAAGGCTCTTGGATGTCAAAAACCAAATAGGGAACCCATGAAATAATGCCAAGAATGAAACAAAGGAATGATAGATAAAAAAATAACTTTGTTCGAAAAGTGATTTTATTCATTTCTTCTGATCTCCATTCTTATCCTAATGGAATCTTAAATGCTTCCTTTAAATTTCTGGATCATCTCAAAAGGTTAAGAATCTAAGCTCTCTTTTTTCTCCAATAATTAAATACACCTACAAGTCCAATTGTAATTAACACCGTCATAGCAGTCACGTGAAAAACTGACTTAAATGTATAGCTTAGCGAGTCCATATTACTTACCGATGCAGAACCCAAAACAAAGAACATAATGACGGCTAACAACAATCTATTTTTCATATTTTACCTAACACAAAAGGCATTACCATCATCACAAAAGAACCGAAAACCAATGTGAGAAAAACAGGTTTTGGAAGTTTTAATCTGCCTTTTCCTTTATACCATCCTGAAAATTGAAATTTATTTCTGTATAGGACAAAAAGCAATAAAAGTATAGCTATCCCACCAAGCCAAGTATAACGTTCCGCAACCTCAAGAAATCGATATATACTTCCTAAAACTACCCATCCTATTGTGCCTAAAAGCGCAAATATAATAATAATCCGAAGTAACTCTAACGTAGTTCTCATTTTTACCCCCTAATAAAAATGATCCGCTTTTAATTTCAAATTATATCACGGATATCTGAATATTTCATCTAATAATTGATCAATAGCTCCATTAAAAAAAGAGACATAAACAATGTATGTTCATGCCTCTTGTATCATTCCGTTATTCCATTTGTTTGCCTAAAAATACAGCTGCTGTTTCACTCACTTTTTGTTCCATTTCCGTTAGTTTAGCTTCTTCTGAGAAGAGAAGGATACAACCAATCGGATCACCATTTGCGATAATTGGGACGAGACAATAGGAACTGAGCGTTAACTCCTTGTTTTGAAGAACCTCTATACTTTCCTTTTCTGTCTTCATTAACTGTGATCTACTCTCAATTGCTTTTGTTATATCTGTGCCTATTGTTTTATTTAAAAATTCTTTTTTTGATTTTCCTGCGACAGCAATTACATCATCCCTGTCACAAATAAGTACTGGTGTTTTTAAGGATTCAAAAAGTGCTTCTGCGTATTCTTGGGCAAATTGACCAAGCTCACTTATCGGGGAGTATTTCTTTAGAATAACTTCGCCATCTCGATCAACAAAAATTTCTAAAGGATCGCCTTCGCGAATCTTTAATGTTCTTCTGATTTCTTTAGGAATAACTACTCTTCCTAAATCATCAATTCTTCTTACAATCCCAGTTGCTTTCATATCTAGTTGCCTCACTTTCTAATGAAAATCACATGGTTGTATGTATCTGTCCTGTGATTCTCATCAGTTATAGGTTTAGTATGAAGCAACTTGGTAGAAATATACATTCATCCCGAAAAGATTATGCTTTTCGATTTACTTCCGCTAGTTTTTTGATAAAGTTCTCTGCCACCTCAAAACGTTGATGCTTGGTTTCATTCGTCCAGGTGATTACAATTTTTAATTTTGTATTTTCTGTACCTAGATTAATGTTACGGCCAAATTCATTTGCTGCTTCGAATAATTTTGCCCCATCAATTTTTTGGCTGCGATCATCTTCTATTAATAGTTCTAACTTTCTTGGTTTTTCCGTTATCGCTTCGACTCTTTCTCTGCGCCCATAAAATCTGAGCTTCGAGGCTATAAATAAATTCTCTACTTCTTCTGGATATTCTCCGTAGCGGTCGATTAATTCATCTTGTAAGTCGATAATGTCCTCTTCAGACTCAATCGTTTGGAAAAGCTTATAGATATCAATTTTTTGCTTCTCATCGGCAATATATTCTTCAGGAATATAGGCATCAATCTTCAAGGAGATCTCTGGTTCAAACGGAACAATATCCTCAATGACTTTTCCTGTCTTTCTTGCTTCAATTGCCTCTCGAAGCATTTTCGAATACAAGTCATACCCGACAGAATCAATAAATCCATGTTGTTGAGAACCGAGTAGATTCCCTGCTCCACGGATGGATAAATCCCGCATAGCAATTTTGAAGCCTGAACCAAGCTCCGTAAATTCTTTTATTGCTTGTAATCTTTTTTCTGCAACTTCACTTAATATTTTCTGTTGTTTGTAAGTAAAGTATGCATAGGCAATTCGATTTGAACGGCCAACTCGACCACGAAGCTGATACAACTGACTAAGCCCCATACGATCTGCATCACTAACAATTAAGGTGTTTACATTCGGAATGTCGACACCTGTTTCAATAATCGTTGTACTTACTAAAACATCCGATTCACCTTCAAGGAACCCGAGAATGACATTTTCTAGTTCTGATTCATTCATCTGACCATGAGCAACAGCGATTCGAGCCCCGTCCACCAATAAGCCGATATCTCGGGCAACTTTATCAATGTTCTCCACGCGGTTATATAAGAAGAATGTCTGTCCACCCCTTGCCATCTCGCGCTCAATTGCTTCACGAACAAGAATTGGGTTGTATTCCATTACATAAGTTTGGATTGGGAAACGGTTTTCTGGTGGTGTCTCAATAACAGAAAGATCTCTTACACCTAACATTGACATATGCAACGTTCTTGGAATAGGAGTAGCCGTTAATGTCAGCACATCTACATTCGTTTTAATTTGTTTAATTTTTTCCTTATGTTTTACTCCGAATCGCTGCTCTTCGTCAACGATAAGAAGGCCTAGATCCTTATAGACAACATCTTTTGATAATAAACGATGTGTCCCTACAACAATATCAACTGTTCCTTTTCTTAAACCATTCAATGTTTCTGTTTGCTGTTTACGTGAACGGAATCTACTTAATAATCCAATGTTAATCGCATGATCCTGAAACCTTTCGCGAATGGTTTCATAATGCTGTTGGGCTAAAATTGTTGTTGGAACAAGAAAAGCTACTTGCTTTCCATCAGCAATGGCTTTAAATGCTGCACGAATAGCGACTTCTGTTTTCCCATAACCAACATCACCACAAAGCAAGCGATCCATTGGGCGCGCTCTTTCCATATCCTCTTTGATCTCTTGAATACAACGGAGCTGGTCTTCTGTTTCTTGATAAGGGAAGGATGCTTCAAATTCGCGTTGCATTTCTGAGTCAGGTGAGAAGGCATACCCTTGCTGAGCTTCGCGGTCTGCATATAATTTAATTAAATCATCCGCAATATCTTCAACAGTTGATGCAACTCGTTTCTTGACCTTGGCCCATTCAGACCCACCAAGTTTATAAACCTTTGGCTCTTTCCCTTCAGAACCAACAAACTTCTGCACGAGATCAATCTGATCAATCGGAACAAATAACTTATCATCTCCTGAATAACGAACGAGCATATAATCATTATGCATACCGTTCATTTCCAGTGTTTCAATTCCTAAGTATTTACCAACACCATGGTTTGCATGAACAACATAATCACCAACACTTAATTCTTGGTAACTTTTAATTCGTTCAGCATTGGAAATTTTCTGTGGCTTACGTTTACGTTTTGCCTGTTTCTTAAAGAGTTCATTTTCCGTTATAATAACAAGCTTATGCATCGGTAATTCAATACCACTTGTAATATTTCCTGTCGTAATTGTAGGAATAGATACAGGCAGGTTAATACTTTTAGACACTGCAGCTTCAATTTGATAATCCGCAAGAATCGATTGAATCCGTTCTGCACGCTTTGCTGTAGGCGCTAAAATTAATACAGAAAATCCACCCTTTTCCCAGCGCTGTAATTCATTTTTAAATAAGTGCATTTGTCCGTGAAATTCCTGCATCGCACGGGAGGATAGATTAATAATATTTTGTGGCTGGGTATTAGGAATATGACGCAAGAAAACAGACATATATATCCGCTGTTGCTTCATTTTTTCCAGGACCGTTAACCAATCAAAGGAAAAACTACTTCCCTTAACCATTTTATTCGCTTCAAGTAAACTGCTATACCACTCTGCTTCTTCCGCATCAAGGTTTGTAGCAGTCTCTTGAATTCGACTCATTTCTTCTAAAATAATTAAGCCGTCTTTCGATAGATAATCTAGTAAACTTGCAGGTTCCTTATACAAGAACTCGATATATTTATACATCTCTTGAAATCTTTCCATCGCCTTTAGTCGGTCAATGTCATATTCCACCGTCTCCAAAAGTTCTGTTTTTGCTTCTTTGGAAGTTTTATTTTTCAAGCTCTCTGCTAAAGCTTTTTCAATACGCTCAATAGCAGAATGCATATCTTCTTCTGTTAATAGTAATTCTGTTGCAGGCCCTACGACAATTTCTCCGACTCTCTCTAATGATCGCTGCGTATCTGCATCAAAATATCTAATTGAATCAATTTCCACATCGAATAATTCAATCCGTACAGGGTGCTTCTCGTCGAGTGGGTAAATATCTATAATTCCACCACGTTGACTAAACTCACCTGGCCTTGTAACCATTGAGGCATGTTCATAGCCCATTTCTACTAAGGATAAGAGATATTTATCCACATCAATCTCTTCTCCGTCTGTAAAGTTTAATTGATATTTTGACCAATATTCGGGCTTAGGTAAGATTCTTTTTAAAGCTGCTACAGGTGCGATTAATATGCCTGAATCTTTCTCAGACCACGCAGTTAAAGCCTCAATCCTCTGGCTTCGTAGCTCAGGGCTTGAGGTTGCGATTTCTGATGCAATTAATTCATTCACAGGGTAAAGGTAAACATGGTCATCTGTTGTTAACTCTACTAAGTCATCATATAACTGCTGTGCTTGAATGAGTTGGTGTGTAACCAATAATACTGGACGTTTCATGGATTGGTTTATAACCGAAACAAGCATACTTCGAGCAGAACCGGATAGTCCTGCAACAAGCTGCTCCTTCATTCCATTGGATATTCCCTGAAGAATTGACTGGATATCCTCTTTAGATTGTAAAAACTCATTAATTCCCTTCATGTTAAACCCCTCTTAATTCACGAAAAAATGCTTTGGTTCTATAACCAAAGCTAAATCTATTATTTTATTGTAGATGAACATATGGTGAAAAAGGATGACCTTCCTCACCAATTGGAGCTCTATTCTATTGTATGAAATAATCCAATTCATGATAATGTGGATGAAGCATAAGGGCTTCTTCACATTGTTCACAAATCGCATAAACCAATAAGTCACCATTTGATTGATATTTTAACATTGCTTCTTTTTCTTCTCGAGATAGTTCTGCGATTCCCAGAATTGCTTCATCTAAAACATTTTCTTCAAGTGTCCCTATCGACTGATTGCAATGCCTGCATTGGTAAACAACCGCCATACCTTATACCTCCTCAGAACTCACTCTATACCTTCTATAAAGTTTATCCGAATCAGTATCATTTATACGCCGGTTTAAAGGTTTAACTATTATATGCATTCATTACATCAAGAAATGCCTTTCCGCTAAGCCATTCTTCACAAGCATCGGCAGACTTCTCGATACTATCTGTAATGATTTCTTTTTCGGTCTTATCAAACTTACCTAAAACATAATCCACGACTGCCATTGCAGTTGTTGGTCGACCAACGCCAAAACGAATCCGATTGAATTCTTTCGTACCTAAGTGGTCAATTAAAGAGCGCATGCCATTATGTCCACCATGGCCGCCTTTGGTACGCAAACGAATTTTTCCTGGGCCCAAGTCAAGATCATCATAAATCACTAAAATATCCTCTAAATCGATATTATAGTAATCAACTAATGGGCGCACGGATTCACCTGATAAATTCATAAATGTCTGAGGCTGAAGTAAAATAACCTTCTCCCCTTCGAAAATCTCCATCGCATAGTCACCATTAAACTTCTTTTTATCCAATTTCCAACGATGGCGATCAAGTAGTTCATCAACGACCATAAACCCTACGTTATGTCGTGTCTTCGCATATTTTCTTCCTGGATTACCTAGACCAATTATACATTTCATTAGATTACTTCCTTATTTCTATATTTAAAAGAATGATTCATTCTTTAGACTAAACAAGCCCTCCTAAGGTTAAGTTGCATATTAGGAGGGTTGTTTATTTTCTATTTAGTAGATATTAAATTATTCTTGGTCTTCGTCTTTCTTACCAACTAGTTCTGGTTCTGCTGGAGCATCTTCATCTGTTGTTTCAGGCTCTTCAGCAGCTGGTGGTACTACAGTAACAATTACAGCATCCTCATCTTCCAAGAACTCATATTTACCTGATTCTGGAAGGTCTGCGATTGAGATAGAATCACCAATTGCAAGTTCAGATACATCTATATTGATTGAATCTGGAATATCTCCAGGTTTAACGCTAAGTAGTACTTCGAATAATGGCTGTTGTAGTACTCCACCTTCTTTAGTTCCTACAGGTTCGCCTTCTACAACAACTTGTACAGAAACTTCTCTTGCTTCGTCAAGGTCAACAATGTAGAAGTCTACGTGTACTAATGAATCTTTTACTGGATCCATTTGGTAGTCTTGAAGCATAACACTTACAGTTTTAGCTCCATCAACATCTAGATCAATAATTGCGTTTCTTCCTTCGTCACGAAGTGTTTTAAGTAGATCAATACTGCTTACTGCAATACTTAATGTTTCTTTTTCTTTACCATAAACGACAGCTGGAACTTGTCCTTTATTTCTTAATCCTTTTGTTTCTGAACTCGATAAACTTTCTCTTTGACTTGCTTGTAATTTTATAGCCATAACTATCATCCTCCAAATTTAATTAAACAAACTTATATTACCCTAATTCTATATAGCAAAAACTTAATCAAATAAAATACTTACAGATTGCTGTTCATGCACACGAATAATCGCCTCACCAATTAATGGTGCAACCGATAATACAGTTACTTTATCCATTTGTTTATCTTCAGTAAGTGGAATACTATTCGTTACTACTAATTCTTTTATTTGAGAGTTACTAATCCGCTCAATCGCTGGGCCAGATAAAACTGGGTGTGTACAACAAGCATACACTTCTGTCGCTCCATTTTCAATCAATGCATCTGCAGCAAGTGTAATTGTGCCACCCGTATCAATAATATCATCTATCAGGATTGCCGTCTTACCTTCCACGTTTCCTATAATATTCATTACTTCAGAAACATTCGGACGTGGTCTACGTTTATCTATAATACCAATCGGTGTTTTTAAGCGCTCCGCAAGTTTTCTAGCTCGTGTTACCCCTCCATGATCAGGAGATACTACAATAACGTCTTGGAGACCTTTTTTCTCAAAGTAATCCGAAAGAATTGGAACACCTTGTAGGTGATCAATTGGAATATTAAAAAACCCTTGAATCTGTGGTGCATGTAAATCTAAGGTGATGACACGTGTTGCGCCAGCAGTTTCTAAAATATCTGCTACTAGTTTTGCAGCGATTGGTTCACGTGAACGTGCTTTGCGATCCTGTCTTGCATATCCGTAATATGGCATCACGATATTTATAGATTTTGCAGAAGCTCGTTTTAATGCATCGACCATAATGAGTAGTTCCATTACATGATCATTTACTGGTGCACAAGTTGATTGTACAACAAAAACATCACTGCCACGGATACTTTCATCAATATTAATTTGTACTTCCCCATCACTAAAACGTGAAACAGTCGATTTCCCTAAGGGTACCCCTATGTGATCAGCAATACTTTCTGCTAATTCAGGGTTTGAGTTTAGTGCAAAAACCTTTAACGATCCGTCTGCATAATTAGATGCCATGAATAAACCCTCCGTTAGTCTTTTTTTCGGCCTTTTATTTTTTCAACATAACCTTCTTTATTTGCCTGTCTTGCTCTAGCAATTGATAGTGCATTCTCTGGTACATCCCGATTAATTGTTGAACCAGCAGCCACATAAGCGCCTTTACCTATTGTAACTGGTGCAATTAGGTTAGAATTGCAACCAATAAACGCATCATCTTCAATTGTCGTCAGGTGTTTGTTTTGACCGTCATAGTTTACTGTTATTGTACCACAACCTACGTTAACATTGCGCCCTACATTTGCATCGCCAATATAACTTAAATGTGACACTTTACTATGCTCGCCAAGCGTTGACTTCTTCACTTCTACAAAATTACCAAGTTTTGCATGATTACCGATAACTGATTCTGGACGAATATGTGCATATGGGCCAACATTTACATTCTCACCAATCTCACTATCATGGACAACACTTTGTTTAACCGTCGTACCCATACCAACTTGACTATTAACAATTTCACTATTTGGTCCTATGACAGAGTCCTCTTTAATTACTGTCTTACCAGATAGAGTTGTTCCTGGAAGAATCGTGACGTCTCTCTCAATTACCACATCTGGACCTATATATGTATGATCTGGATCAATGAGGGCTACACCATTACGCATATGTTTCTCATTAATGCGTTTTTTCATTATATTCTCTGCTTGAGCAAGTGCGACACGGTCATTTATACCAAGTGTTTCTTCAAAATCATTCGTAATGAAAGCAGAAATCTTTTTCCCTTGGTTACGAAGGATTTCTATTACATCTGGTAAATAATATTCCCCTTGTGCGTTCTCATTCGTTACTTGCTTCAGTGCAGCAAATAATTCCTTGTTATTGAAGCAGTACGTACCTGTATTGATTTCATTAATAAGAAGTTCCGCATCTGATGCATCTTTATGCTCGACAATGCGTGAAACATCATCCTCGGCATTACGAACAACCCTCCCATATCCAGCAGGGTCTGGTGCTACTGATGTTAAAATGGTTGCACTTGATCCGGATTCTTCATGATATTTGAAAAGCTCAGCAAACGTTTCGCCTGTAATTAATGGTGTATCACCACAAGCTACAATCGTTGTACCTTCAAGATCATTCAATAATCCTTCAGCTTGTTGAACGGCATGGCCTGTTCCTAATTGTTCTTCTTGAATAACGAATTGACTACTGTCGCCTATTTCTTCTTTTACTTTTTCCGCTCCGAAACCGACAACTGTAATTAATTTATCTAGATGAACAGCATTTAAATTTTGAATCACATGCTGTACCATTGGCTTTCCAACAACGGGATGCAGGACTTTATATAACTTCGACTTCATCCGTGTACCTTGACCTGCAGCAAGAATTACAGCATAACGTTTCGTCATAAGGAAACCTCCATCGTCTCTATTTATCAGAGTCAATTTCATAATTACCAAGAACTTCTATCTCATTCTACATATTGTTAAAAACGGTTCAATTTAATTTATATGTAGAATGAGATAGACTAAAATAGGAATTATGGAATTGATTAATCATTATAAAATATAACGCAAAACCCTTCATTTTTCAAGGATTGTGTAAGGAATATAGAATAAAACTAATAAAAAAAGAGGCTAATCTATTTTGATTAGTCCCCTTTGATTTAATTAATAGAATCAAGAAGCTCCTGCTTCTTCTAATTCTACTTCGCTTTCTCCCGATAGATGATATGCTTTTAGCACTGCCTCTTGAATTTTATTTCTTGTACCTGAATTAATTGGATGTGCTATATCCCTGAATTCCCCATCAGGAGTACGTTTCGATGGCATTGCTACAAATAATCCATTATTCCCGTCAATTACCCGAATATCATGCACAACGAATTCCTCATCAAGCGTAATCGATGCGATCGCACGCATTCTGCCCTCTGTGTTTACACGGCGTAATCTTACATCAGTAACTTCCACGATGCTTCACCACCTTTTCGATTTGAACTCCACTGTTATATTTCAACATAACTATTTAAAATCCTGCTTTTCTGAGTAAAAAAATTGAAATAAATTAATTTTACTCAAAAATCAATTAATATTCATAGAATTAGTAACAATTTAGGAAAAATAGCATAGAAAAAACCTCTACATATGAACATTGGACGTGTTCTTTACATAGAGGTTTATTTTATATTCCCAACTACTACTTCGATTGCCTTTTTACCAGGATCTACATTTGTAATTTTTACGAGAGATGTATAGTTCTTCACTCTTCTCTCTTCATCTTCATCATCCGCTTCCGCAAAAACACCGATTGCTTTCACTTCCGCGTTAAATTCTGCAAGTAGGTCGGTAATACCAGTTATCGTTCCTCCAGCTTTCATGAAGTCATCAATAATACAGACATTCGAACCTTCAGGTAGACTTCGTTTTGGTAAGACCATTGTTTGAATTTTTCTTGATGAACCTGATACATAATTGATACTAACAGACGGGCCTTCCGTTACTTTAGGGTCTCTTCTCGCAATAACTACAGGAACATTTAAAAAGGAAGCTACTGCGTATGCTAATGGAATTCCTTTTGTTGCTACAGTCACGACGGCATCAATCTCTAAATCGCTAAATTTAGAAGCCAGTACCCTACCAATATCACGAACGGTAGTAGGATCACCCAATAGGTCACTCATATATAAATAACCGCCTGGTAAGATGCGCTCAGGATCTGTTAATTTTTCGCAAAGCTCGTTAATAAATGCTTGGTCACGTGATTCTCCAGTTGTGGGAATATACGAGACACCGCCACCCGCTCCAGTCGAACGATTCAAGTATCCCAATTGTTGTTCCGCAAAAACTGTATGAATAATATCTAAATCCTCACTTATCGATGATTTCGTTGTCCGACATAGATTTACGAAATAAGATAATTGGATATGTTTCCGGGGATTTTCCAGAAAAAAGTTCGTTAAGATAACTAAACGGTGACTTCTCTTCATTTTTTCACCTCAAAACCGTATATTTGTATCTTAATATACCATTTTCATACGTGTTTTGGCAATCCTTATCCAATTAATCGAACCATATAAACTTCTTTGCAGAAACCACGCATCCCATTATAAATACGTGTTGCTTTTTTATGCTGCTCTATCAATCCATAAACAGTCGGGCCAGTCCCACTCATTAACACTCCTGGAGCACCGAGCTGTTGCATCTTCTGCTTGATTCGTGCTACTTCTGGATGTAAACCGCTTGTAATCGGTTCTAATGCATTTCCCATATAATTACAAATACCAGAAAAGTTACGTTCATGAAGTGCTTCAATTAAAGCTGCGTTATTTGGGTGGTTTAATTCATCGACATTCACTTGGGCAAAGATTGTTCTGGTGGATACACCAATATCAGGTTTTGCTAAAACAACCCAGCAAGGCGGCGGGGAAGGTAGTTCTTCAATAATATCCCCGAAACCTTTTGCTATTGCAGTCCTGCCATATAAACTGAAAGGGGTGTCAGATCCACATTTACCTGCAAGCGGTGTAAGTTCTTCAAGTGTCAAATTCATTTCCCATAAACGATTCAATCCCCGTAAAACAGCTGCTGCATCAGTTGTTCCGCCACCTAGTCCCGCAGAAACTGGAATATTTTTCTCTATTTTAATGTGTACGCCTTTATCAATTTGAAATTTTTCTTTAAAAATTCTTGCTGCCCTATATGCTAAATTGCGCTCATCATTCGGAACATAACGACTTTCCAAAGAAACCTGAATTTCATCCTCTTCTAGGGAGGTTAATTCAATTCGATCTGCTAAGTCTATTGTCGTCATAATCATTTCCACATCATGATATTCATCAACTTCTCGTTTCTTTAGAACATCAAGGGATAAATTTATTTTTGCTGGTGCTTTTTCGATGATGGTCATAACCTCTCACCTGCCTATACAATCAAAAGTTATTCAAATTGTATCATATTCTAAGAAACCTGCGCACCCCTAGTGTGTATGTAATGGAAAATAAAGAAAAAGCAAACCCCTATTGGGATTTGCCTTTTTGTACACTTTCTTCCGCCATCTGGATGGCGCGCTTCACCATATTTCCAGCGTCACGCGACTTGATTCCGCCCCAGCCTTCACGCTGCACTGTGTCGTAAAACCCTAACTCCTTAGCTATTTCTTCTTTCAGTTGGTCTGACATCATACCTCTTCGTCTTCCCATGAAAAAACAACTCCTTTTTGTTATGACTTACGACACACTTAGTATGGACTCGAAGCGTTATATTAGACGATGTAGTAATAGGTTATCGTTCCAATTATAAGCAAAAAAAAGAGCCTAGACAAATGTCTATTGCTCTACTAAGATTACTTTTGCTCTGTCATCTAAAAACTTTAATTCCACGGTCTCTGTAAGAACGTCTGCATAGCTGTAAGAAACACGCTCGAATGCATTTTCGTCTTGATCAAGTTCTACAATAAATACCGAAGGATACGTTTCTGCTAATACTCCGGATCTGATAATGGTTTTACGTCTGCCACCATTTGCTTTTAGTTTTAGGCGTTTACCAATTCGACCGTCAAGACCTTGCTTTATTTCGTTCAATGTTTTAGCCAATAGAGTCCACCTCACTACTGTATATCATATCATAATACCACCTTTTAGTCAAATAAAGCTAAATATTATAACAGTATTACATTTTGTCTGTCAATATATAAAATAACTTATTTCCAGTATTATGCCTATTTGTTAAGATTTTATGTATTGTATTTGCTTATTCTTATTTTTTATCCTCAAAAAACAAGAAAAACGGCTTGAGAACTTTTTAACTCTCGCCGTTTTTTTAGATATTAAAACAGTGTCATATCATCTTCTTTATCTTCTTCTACTGTTTGTTTTCCACTGTTCTCTTCCACGTAAGGCATGCCTGTTCGAAGGAGTCCGCGGGTTTCTACGCCGCCCATTCCTTTTTCGCCAGTTAACGTATTTCTGAGTGCCTCCCAAACGTTTACACTTTCCATAAATGGTGTGTAAGCAATTTTTGCAGCAATATAAACAGGGTCTAGTGCGTGGATATTAATACGATGTGGTGAACTCGCAAAATTTGCTCCTGCTCGGATTAAGGATTCAAAATGAGATTGGCATGCTCCAGCAAATATAAAAAGCTGATCAAGGTTTCGATTGACTGCTCTTGCTTCTCTAACTGCTTCTACAAAATATTTGGAGTTGCGATAAGCCTTTAATTCTTTCTTATTCCCATTGTTTTTCGAATAAGCATCATGACCAGTAATAATAACAATGTCTGGCTGAATTCTTTCAATTAACGCTCCAATTTCGATTGGCATATCTTTTTCCAATAAATGCACGCCATGTACTTGTAGACCAACACGTTGATATAATGCAATGCATTTTCTTAAATAGATTGGGTCTCCGTCTAAATGGAGTACTTTGGCTGGTATTTTAAATTGTGCAGCTTCACGTTTGTAACCACCTGAAACTTGATATGTTTTTTTCTCCCTCATGAGTTGATAATCTTGGCGAAATAAACGAAAAGAAAATTCCTCTTTTTCGATTGCTAACTTTTGTCTCGTTTCTAAATCAGATTTAGCCGTCACTTTTAAGTCGTCCACTGGTGCATCTGCTTGAAGTCGCATTTCAACTCCATGTAGCTGTACGGTTTGATTATTTATACGATAAACACGAAAAAGCAAATCATGTTTGTACGATTTGCGTGTTACAATATCTCCAACTTTCACACTCATACCTACACCCCATAGCCTAACATTACTTGTATAGACTATGAGGGAGGATTTAAATTGGTGCGAAATAGAAAAAGTTTATTGTTTTGGTTTATTCTAAGGCTAACGAATTGCTCGAGCATAGGTATTTGGTGCTTTTACCTCTCCTGTTATTGCCTTAATTGCATGTAAGCCCCAGTATGGGTCATTCAACATCCCTCTGCCAATCGCGACTAAATCAGCATCTTCATTCGCTAACGTCGCTTCTACCAGTTCTGGACTCTCTAACATGCCAACAGCAATGACTGGTATATTTAACTTTTCTCTAAAGGCTCTTGCAAATGGTACTTGATAGCCTGGATAGTTACCTGGCTTTAATTTCCCTGGCATTCCTTCTCCACCAGAAGATAAATGGAAGACATCAATCCCTGCCTCTTTAAACTTCTCAGCCATTTGGATCGCATAGTCAATATCATAACCACCATCGACATACTCAATTGCTGACATTCGCATAAATAAAGGCATATCTTTTGGTATAACAGCTTTTACAGCGCGAATGACTTCAACTCCAAATTTAGAACGATCTTCTCCGTAAGCATCTGTTCTTTTGTTAAGGGTCGGTGAAGTAAATTGATGGATTAAGTAACCATGCGCCCCATGAATTTCAATTGTATCAAAACCAGCTTCTATAGCTCTTCTTGCTGCATCTTGGAACTGCTGCACTAATTCTTCTATTTCTTCTAGGGTCAAGGCTTGTGCTTTTTTCTTATCTTTAGAAGTTTCATCAATCTGACTGGAAGGTCCAACCGCTTGTATTGCGTCTCGTGCCTTAATGCCTGCGTGTGCCAGTTGAATTCCAATTTTCGCATCATATTGATGAACTTCATCGACGATTCGCTTGTAAGCCGGGATCTGTTCGTCTTCCCACAATCCTAAATCTTGGTTCGTAATCCTGCCTTCTGGTGTTACGCTTGTTGCTTCAACAAGCACCAAAGCCGTTCCACCTACTGCTCGAGAAACATAATGGACGTAATGCCATTCATTTGGAACCCCGTCTTCTCTCTCTACACAAAATTGGCACATTGGCGCCATAACGATTCTATTTTTAAGTGATAAATTTTTAATTTCAAATGGTGTTGCAATTTTATTCATTAAAATATCCCCTTATGTAAAACTTGATAAGTACGAATGATACCAGAAGTTAGAGCTAACGCTTGAAACAATAATGAACGAGCGTATCCTGTAATTGAAATCCTGCATTAAAATATAGACGATTTGCCGATTCATTTGGAGCATCTACCGTCAATTGAATCTCAGTAAACTCAGGGTAAGAGAAAATATCATAGAGAACTTCCCGTAATAATAGTGTTCCTAAGCCCTGTCCACGAAAGTCAGAAGAAATACTAATATATTCTAAAGATGCATCCTCTAGCTCCCTATCCAGCTCAAAATATGCATAACCTTGCATTTCTCCCGTTTCATTCTTAAGAACTTTGAGAATGTTTCCTTCGCCAAGTCTGCTTATAATCGTTGCAGCATCATAATATGTATCCGGAAAAGCTTCGTTATGCAGTTTTGTAAAGGCTGCTTCATCCACCGCTTCAAAAGGAACACTTCGAAGTGGCTGATTCACACTAATATCAGCTTTTCTAACTTTTAACTGAAGATGCTTGTCATGCTCTTTTGCCTTTATTTTACTCATAAATTGTCGTTGCTGTATGTTTTCTTCATTTATAAAAAAATCGAACGTATTTATTTTTGGATATTCCTTTAATAGTTGGTTCCATAATTGAAGTTGAATCTCTGTGTTTTCCGTTTTATTAAAGGGACCCCAAACCTCAGCTTCAGATTCGTCTATATCCAAGCCAATCGCAGCAAGAAGATTTCCAGCTTGATCTTTTGCAATATAAAAATGGAGAGAGCCGTCTTCTTGCATAAAATCTTCTTGTAATGCAGCTAAATTCCAATCAAGCTCTCTGCCACAGTACCCAATATGTGTTTGTTTATCTTGATTCGCATCTGTTATAAATGATGCTAGCTCATGTATATCATTTGCTTTCTCAATAAATAGCCTCATCTATTTACTCTCCTCATAGAATGCGTTCGCAAGTTTAGCAAACTCCTCCATATCTAATGATTCCCCGCGTCGCGTGCCATCAATTTCGACTTTCTGTAGCACGACATCAATTGCAGCTTTATCATGTGTCTCCGCAAAGTAATTTGCTAAATTATTTCTTAGGGTCTTTCTTCTCTGCGCAAAGCTCGCTTTCACAACGCCAAAGAAAAAGTCTTCATTTTCAACTTGAACTGGTGGTTCTTTTCTTACTTTCAATTGCAAAATGCTTGAATCCACGTTTGGTTGTGGGTTAAATACAGTCTTCGGCACAGTCATGACAACTTTTGCTTCTGTATAATATTGAATCGCAACTGTTAAAGAACCATAGCTTTTACTATTGGGTTTTGCTGCCATGCGATCTGCAACTTCTTTTTGAATCATCACAGTAATGCTTTCAACAGGAAGTTGGTCATGTAATAATTTCATTAAAATTGGCGTCGTAATATAGTAAGGAAGATTCGCTACAATATGGATTGGCTGGTTTTCTTTAAAATGCGTGCCTATCACGGCTTTGATATCTGCTTCAAGAATATCTTGGTGAATTACCTCAATATTATCGTAATCACTTAAGGTGTCTCTTAAAATAGGTAATAAACGCTGATCGATTTCAAAGGCAACTACCTTATCTGCATGAATGGCTAATTGCTCTGTTAGCGCACCAATTCCAGGACCGATTTCAATCGCTCCTGCAGTTTTATCAATTTCAGCATAGTTAATAATATTTTCTAATATATTTACGTCGATTAAAAAGTTTTGTCCGAGACTCTTTTTAAAGGAGAACTTGTACTTATTTAAAATTGCCTTGGTTCTTGAAGGTGTTGCAATATATTTCTTTGTCATTTGTTATCCTCCTTGCGAATCGTTTCAATCGCAGCATCGAATTCTTTTTTGGAGATTTGAAACTGATTTAATCTTTTTAAAAGCTGCTTCCCGTTCGTATGCCCTATTTTTAAATACTCGCCGAGCCTGCGTCTTCTTTCACTCGCCTCGCTCACACCGATCAGTCGATTATTTACGAGGTCTTCTTTTGTTATTTCTCCTGTTGTTTGTTCCGTAAGTTCATACACCTTACTTAAGGCCAAACGAATGGATTCAGGGCTAGCATGCTCAATTCCTAAGCTATTATGAAGCGGATTCTTCGCACGCGCCTCATCTTGCGTTAAGAAGGCATGCTTACATCCTGGGACTGCTTGATCAACGATATGCCGAATCCTTTGACCTGGGTAATCGGGATCTGTAAAAATAATTACCCCACGCTTCTTCTTAGCATGCCTAATTCGTTCGATAATTTCTTTATTGATTGCAGAGCCGTTCGTTTCGATTGTATCTGCTTCCATTGCTTGTTGGATTTTCGCTGTATCATCTTTACCCTCAACAACAATAATTTCTTTAATTTTCAAAAGTATATCCTCCGTAAATAAAGTTCAAAGGCGTAAGCGCCCGTTTAGCGACGTACAAACTGTAGTGCTTCGCAATGAGATAAAGGAAACACGACGAACGTAGTGAGTCGATGTTGACTTATCGATTGGAGAAGTGCGAAGTTTGATAGTCGTTGGGTGCTGGAGCCGGACGTGGCTATCTCTCAAGTATAAAGTTAGCCATAAAGTTCAAATTTTATAGTCTCTTATATTAAAAATAAAGCTCCTCCCATGATTTTAGCACGGGAGGAGCAGGATTTCCTATCTATATATGAATTAGTTAATAATTTTCACTTTAACTGTACGGACACCCCAGCTATATGCTGCAGATTTATTCGGTACATGAATATCGATACGGTTACCTTTAATTGCGCCACCTGTATCTCCCGCAATTGCTTCACCATAACCTTCAACCCAAACTTTTGACCCTAAAGGAATCACATTTGGATCAACTGCAATGACTTTCATGTTCGGGTTCGCTTTTAGGTTGATACCTGTCGCAGTAATCCCTGAACAACCATTACATGAAGCAGTAAATGCACTTGCAGTAACTGTAATTGTATTCCCACCAGATGGTGCTGGTGCGTTATTCGACTTGCTTGAAAGTGTTGTTAAGTTAGATGCAGACTTTTGCACAGGTTCTTTTGTACCAACTGCAATAACCTTATTAATGCTATCTTTCTTCACTTCTTTTTCAACAAGTTCACGGGCAATCTCTTTGCCATTTTCTTTTGTAATCTTATATTTTTTGATAACTTGACCTTCTTGGCCTTCTTTAATTACTCTCTCTTTACCTTTTAATAAAGAACTATCTTGTTTCTTCTCTGTTTGAAAAGCTACTGCTTCTTCTACTTCTTCATTCTCTGTAGTGATTCGAGTGATAGAGATTTCCATATCTTTTTTGACTTCTTCGTTTAATGCTGGCTTGATTTTATCCTCATCATTCAGTTCAATCGCGTAATTCTCGAGTAAATCTTCGACTGTTCCACCAGTTGCTTGAACTGTTAGGGATTCTCCGCCATCATCAAGTGCTACATCAAAAGCTTTGATCACGTTAATTTCTAGTCCGCTCTCAATTGCTACCGATTCTTCATGTGAGATATCATCATGTTCTGAAAAGGTAAGATTCTCTTCTTTATAAAATTCTTGAATTGTATCTGCTGTTGTATAGAAAACTTCTGCATTGCCATCAATAACTACGGTAAGTTTCTTTGCTGTTTTATAATCAATTGTCATACCGTTTTCTACTGGTGCATCCAAGTTATGCGATAACGCATCATGCGCACCAATTGTAATTCCTGCTTCTGCAAATAACTCTTCCACCGTTTTCTTATGTGTTTGAACAACTTGTTCTTCTCCGTTGTCATTAATCACAACCTCAGCTTTAGTAGCTTCAAATACGACATACCCAGAAAATAAAACAAGCGCTAAGACACCAATTGTCGAAAGAATCATTTTCGTTTTTGATGCCAGCAATAGCTTATGAATAAATTTCATGCTCCTGCCTCCTTGTACGAAATCGATTATATAAATAGGTATATGTAAAGTCTAGGCATTTCCGTTTACAATCAAATTACAATTAGATTACATTTCTCGTGAAAATGATAACTTATTTTTAACAATCGACTCTTAAATCAGTGGTAGCAAGGTGTTTAGAATTAACAGAATAGTTTATCGTTTAGTTAAATCCTTTAATAGTCTTCATTGATTTTTCCAAGATTATCTAGAAATACGACAAATATTACGGTTTTATTTCAAAAAAACCAATAATTCCTCCTACTTTTTTACTACTTTTTCTTAACAGATGAAAATTAGGAAATATCGTCGAATAACCGTATTTTTGCATGAAAAAAGCATTCCGAGGTGGAATCTATTTTCCACCTTTGGAATGCTTTTATATGTTCTATTTAATCTTAAATAATCGAAAAGCATTTTCAGTTGTCGCTTGAGCAACCTCTTCTACTGAAATACCTCGTAGCTCAGCAATTTTTTCTGCTACTAAGCGTACATAGCTTGGTTCGTTTCGTTTGCCTCGATTTGGATGTGGCGCAAGAAATGGTGCATCTGTTTCAATCAACAAGCGGTCCATTGGCACTTCTTTTGCGACCTCTTTTGGTAATGTTGCGTTTTTAAATGTCACAGGTCCACCAAGGGATATATAAAAATTCATATCAAGACAAGCCTGCACATACTCCACAGAATCATTGTAGCAATGCATAATTCCTCCAATGGTTCCTGCATCTTCGTCTTGAAGGATTCGAATTATATCTTCTGTTGCTTCACGATTATGGATGACTATTGGCATTTGCAGCTTCTTTGCCAGACGAATTTGCTTACGAAAAACTTCCTCTTGGATATCCTTTGGTGATTTATCCCAATGGTAATCGAGACCCATTTCACCTAATGCTACAACTTTTGGATGCTCGGAAAGCTCTTCAATCCAAGTTAAGTCTGAATCGTTCATGTCAATTGCATCAACTGGGTGCCAGCCAATAGCAGCGTAGATGTTTTCATATGCTTCAGCAATCTCAATGGCAAGTGGAATTGTTTCATGATCAAATCCTACGACGACCATATACTCGACACCTGCATCAAATGCTCGTTGAATCGTAGCTTCACGATCTTCCTTGAATTGTCGAGCATTTAAGTGTACATGTGTATCAAACAACATTGTGATTTCATCCTTTTTTGGAGATTTTATATCTTTTTTTCTTTTCATAACTTTCTTCAGCGTATCTAACTATGATCTGGAGGTCCGTAGCCCCGATACACCTTCGCTTTCCGTGGGCGGCTAATGAGCTACCTCAGACGCAAGCGTCCTCGGCATCTCATTAAAGCCTTTGCCCCCACAGGAGTCTTCGGTGTATCGGGGCTACTCCCAGGAAATATTTTAACTATATTGTTTTGCTTAATTTAGTAAATACACTTCAGAATAAGTGTGATAACAATTCATAATCTCATGCATTTATAATTTTTAGCACTAATTACATTACTAAATTACTTTTTTTAGAGTACTTATGATATCGGTGAGCCGTTTGCTACGTTGGTTGGGGCTTCGATGATTTGTAGTTTGCCGTTATCTTCTGTAGAGAGGATCATTCCTTGGCTGATTTCACCGCGCATTTTACGTGGCTTCAGGTTAGCGACGATTACAACTTTTTTCCCAACTAATTCTTCTGGGTTAGGATAAAACTCTGCGATACCTGAAAGGATTTGGCGGTGTGCTTTATCACCTGCATCAAGTCGGAATTTAAGTAATTTATCTGCACCTTCTACTTTGCTACATTCGATTACTTCAGCAACTTTTAACTCTACTCTGTCAAATTGTTCGAATTTAACTTCCTTATCTTTAATAGAGACAAGTTCTGTATCTTCTGGATTCCAATCTTCTTCGCCTTCTTCTGTCGTAGCACCTGCGCCCATTTGTTCACGGATATAATCTGCTTCTTCTTCCGTATCTAGACGAGGGAAAATTGGTGTACCTTTTTTAACAACCTTTGCATCTTCTGGGAAATTACCGAATGAAACGGCATCCCACTCACTTAGACCAGCTTCCCGAAGACCTAGTTGTTCAAAAATCTTCTTCGGTGCGTGTGTTAAGAATGGTTGTAGGAGCATTGCCGATGTACGCAATGTTTCAGCTAAATGAAGCATTACACTGCCTAGTTCTGCTTTGCTATCCTCTTCTTTAGCCAGATTCCATGGCTCTGTTTCATCAATATATTTATTTGCACGAGAGATTAACTTCCATACTTCACTTAAAGCACTGCTAAATTGCATTCTTTCCATTTCAACTTGATACTTCGCAATTGTTTTTGCAGCTGTCTCTTCAAGCGCTTGATCAAAAGCAGATGAATCTCCTTTTGAGGTTGGCACTTCACCATCAAAGTATTTATTAATCATCGCAACTGTACGGTTTAATAAGTTTCCTAAGTCATTAGCTAAATCATAATTCACCCTGGAAACGAAATCCTCAGGAGTAAATACTCCATCGCTTCCAAATGTTACTTCACGCATTAAGTAGTAACGAAGTGCGTCTAAACCATAACGCTCTACAAGCATTTCAGGGTAAACAACGTTCCCTTTAGATTTTGACATCTTTCCGTCCTTCATTAAGAGCCATCCATGACCAAATATTTTCTTCGGCAATGGTAAGTCTAACGCCATCAACATAATTGGCCAATAAATCGTATGGAAACGCACGATTTCTTTTCCAACCATATGCACATCAGCAGGCCAGTATTTATCAAATAATGTTTTGTCATCTGTACCATAACCAAGTGCTGTAATATAGTTTGCTAATGCATCAATCCATACATAAACAACGTGCTTTGGATTACTCGGCACTTTAATTCCCCAAGAAAATACAGTACGTGATACTGCTAGGTCTTCTAAACCTGGTTTAATAAAGTTATTAACCATCTCATTTTTACGAGATTCAGGCTGAATAAAATCAGGATGCTCATTATAATATTCCAATAAACGATCCGAATACTTACTCATTTTAAAGAAATAAGATTCCTCTTTAATTAATTCTACTGGATGTCCACTATCTGGAGATTTTCCAGCGATGACATTTCCATCTGCATCATGTTCTACATCTACTAACTGTGATTCTGTGTAGAAGGTCTCATCGGGAATCGAGTACCAACCTTCATATTCATCTAAGTATATATCCCCTTGTTCAAGGAAACGTTCAAAGATGGCAGCTACTACTTCCTTATGAACTGGATCTGTTGTCCGAATGAATTTATCATTGCTTATCTCAAGCAGTTTCCAGAGTTTTTTCATGCTCTCTGCCATTTCATCTACATAATCTTGCGGACTTACATTTAGTTCATCTGCTTTTTGTTCAATTTTTTGCCCGTGCTCGTCACTACCCGTTAGGTAAAATACATCATAGCCAGTCATACGCTTGTATCTTGCCATTACGTCACAAGCAATTGTCGAATAAGCATTTCCAATGTGAAGCTTCCCACTTGGATAATAAATTGGTGTTGTTATATAAAATGTTTTCTTCTGTTCCATACCGAACCTCCTCATTACTAATACTATTATAGTACAAAATGAAACTTTAATCAGTAATAGTTTTCCTACTTTCCTCACCTTTCATTTTTTTCCTCAATGTCGTTAAAGAAAATAAATATACTTTTATTCTGAATATTTATCCTTGTACCTATTGACATTATTAACTTATCTATACATAATATAATCAAGATTTACAAATTTTTATAATCTTGTAAAATTAAATTTGTCGTTAAGTAATATTGGTTTTTTCATATTATATTTAAATTATGAAAAAAATATATTTTCTACTTGAAGAGTTTTAGCTTGTAAAGTGGCAAAATATAAATTTTCTAATTAATGTATATCTTGTGAATAGTCATTGACAAGAATTTACGAAGTTGTTATTCTAAGCATGGGGAATAATGCTAGTAAAAATAGAGAAGGAATCATTGATTTCCTAGCATTTATCTAATAAAAAGAAAAAAAGAGATGAGAAGAGTGGAGCTCAAAATATCCATTTTTCACACAATTGGGGAGGAAAAAAATGAAATCTACTGGAATTGTTCGCAAAGTTGATGAACTTGGTCGTGTAGTAATTCCGATTGAGCTTCGCCGTACGCTCGACATTCAAGAAAAGGATCCAATCGAGATCTATGTGGATGACGATAAAATTATTTTAAAGAAGTTTTCTTCAAGAATGACTTGTCAGGTTACTGGGGAAGTATCTGATGACAACCTACTACTTGCAGGCGGGAAACTTATATTAAGTAAAGAGGGCGCAGAAAGTTTACTCAAAGAAATAGAATCTCGCATTAAATAAGTGAATGATGATTCACCTTATGATACAGGAGATTTTCTGAAAGAAATAAAAGGGGTTATAATAGAAAAACTGGGTGTGTTTACCCAGTTTTTATTTTTATTCTTCTATATGATAGGCTTGATAGACGTCACGCTTTGGTATTTTTCGGTCGACGGCTGTTTTCTTTATTGCTTCTTTATTTGATAGAGATTCCTCATTGATATAATGATTAACATGGTCAATTATCGTTAAGTCATTCCACCATTCGACCGCTATTTCCGCAGAAGCTTCCTCGGCTGAAGCACCTTCAATAACGAGGACAAACTCACCCCTCAACTCATTCGTTGTTGCCCAATCAAGTACTTCTTCTACTGTACCGCGAACATATTCTTCAAAACGTTTTGTTAGCTCACGTGCAATTGCTACTTGCCGATTCCCTAGTTCACTTTGGATTGCTTGTAATGTATCCTTTACACGAAACGGGGATTCATAAAAAATTATCGTAGTTGGTAGTCTTTTTAATTGCTGTAGCACGTTTTCTTTGTCTTTTTTCTTCCTTGGTAAAAACCCATAAAAATAAAAAGTATCTGTTGGAAGTCCCGAACCCACAAGAGCTTGAAGTGCAGCATTTGCACCAGGCAGTACGATAACTCTTACACCCTCAGCAATTGCTTCTTGAACGAGTTCGTAGCCAGGGTCAGATATTGCTGGCATTCCTGCATCGCTAACAAGTGCAATTTGCGCTCCGTCTTTGGCTTTAGCGATTAGAGATCCCGTTTTTTCCTTTATATTATGCTCATGATAGCTTGTTAATGGAGTTGAAATCTCAAAGTAATTTAGTAGCTTTTTCGTATTTCTCGTGTCTTCAGCTGCAATCAATTCAACCGTTTTTAATGTATTTAGAGCACGATACGTTATATCTTCTAGATTACCAATTGGAGTTGGAACAATGTGAATCGCACCAGCATTTTCATTTTCAAAGCTTTTTTGAATCTTCATGCCTTCGCACTTCCTCTTTTATGAATTAACCGATTTTTTTCCATACGTGATAGCTTTTTAACTTCATATTCTCTGCGCATTGCTTCTTCTTTTGTGAGAAAAGCTTCTGTATAAACAACCTCAAAAGGGCCACGTCCTCGGGTATACTTTGCACCTTTTCCCTCTGTATGCATCTTTAAACGGTTTGGAAGATCATTTGTATAGCCTGTATATAGCGTATTATCCTTACATTTCAATATATAAACGAGGTGAATCCTATCTTCCATAGATAATTGCCTCAGCTTCTTTTGTATAAGAGCCGTCATTTTGGTAGATGTAGAGAGGTGGAAGGATTTTAATATCTGCCTTTCCATCACGAATCCCTTCAACTAATAGCATATTCGCTTCCTTACCCTCTTTTGGGTAAACGAATTGAATGCGTTTTGGCTCTAATTTATATTCTCGAAATAAAGTAATGATATCAATTAATCTACCTGGACGGTGTACCATTGCGACCTTCCCACCTGGGCGAACATGCAGCTTACAAGCACGAACGACATCCTCTAACGTAGCGTACACTTCATGTCTCGCGATCGTTAGAAATTCATTTTCATTATGTTCAGTTGCACTTGGTGAACGAAAATATGGCGGATTACAAGTAACTACGTCGAAGCTACTTTGTCCGAGAATAGGCTGCATTTCTTTAAGGTCACCATGGATAACATCTAGCTGGTCGTTTAATTTATTTAAAGTAATACTGCGTTCAGCCATGCTAAAGATTCTTTCTTGAATTTCGACGCCTGTTATTTTAGCTTGCGTGCGCTTTGATAGCAGTAAGGGAATTGCTCCATTCCCTGTGCAAAGGTCTAAAATTTTCCCGCGTTTAAAGGGGATGCTGGCGAAGTGTGCAAGTAGTACAGCATCTAATGAGAAGGCGAATGCCGTTGGGCTCTGGATAATTTGCATCGAGTCATCTGCCAATAAATAATCGACTCGCTCATCATCATATAATTTAACCATCATCATTCCTCCTTTTCCTTGATTATTATTCGTTAGTAGTGAGATTTTATTGGTATTTGTTTGTTTTATGTATTTGGTTTTTTTATTGGCCAACAAAACGGTGATTGCTGAAATTGATGGCCGATGAAACCAATCTATCGGTCAACAAAATGCGAATTGCTGAAATTGGTGGCTGATAAAGTCAGTCTATCGGTCGACAAAAGGCGGATTGCTGAAATTGATGGCCGATAAAGCCAGTCTATCGGTCGACAAAAGGCGGATTGCTGAAATTGATGGCCGATAAAGCCAGTCTATCGGTCGACAAAAGGCGGATTGCTGAAATTGATGGCCGATGAAATCAATCTATCGGTCAACAAAATGCGGATTGCCGGAATTGATGGCCGATAAAACCAGTCTACCGGTCAACAAAAAGCCATTCGCCAAAATTGATAGCCGATAAAAAATGAAAACTGCCCCTAGAGGCAGTTTAGTTGTTCGTTAAGTTCGTTTTGCAAAGAAATCGAGACAGAAGATGCAATCTTCATTTTGTCTTGGGCTACCGAATTCGAGATTACATATGTGGAATCCTTCTTCGTACAAGCGGGCAAGGTTATCATGTCCCTCACCAGGTAAAAGACTTTTCTTAGAAGCTTTACCCTCTTTTTTTGCAGCTTCCGTTTCTTCATTTGTCTGTTCTAAATGATCGCGTAAATTATGATTTTCAACTTGGAGTCGGTGGTTTTCTTCAAGGATGCTACTTAGTCTACCTTTCAGATCACCGAGTTGCTTATACAATTCACCAATCTGTTTTTCCATATCAGAAACTTGGTCAAATATTTGTCTATTATTCACACCAACTCACCTCTTCATCGCAATGTTACTACGAGCTAACGCATAGTAACTACCCAGTTGGTTCTATTTATTTTGTGGGTTGCGCTAATATACCTTCTTCAATTAATTCATCTAATGTATATTCGATTGTGCGTTCTTCTTTTGCTAATTCAATATGAACCACTTTTTCTAAAATATTCAAGCCTGAAACTCTGCCTTTTCCGTGAGGTGTGATAATCGTTTGCCCATAATCAGGCATTTCACGTTTAGCTTCTTCATAATGATCGTTTTCATACTTCAGACAACACATTAAGCGACCACAAAGTCCTGAAATTTTAGCTGGGTTAAGTGAAAGATTTTGATCCTTCGCCATTTTAATGGAAACAGGTTCAAAGTCTCCTAGAAAAGTAGAACAACATAGCATTCTACCACACGGTCCAATACCACCTAGCATTTTTGCTTCATCTCTTACACCGATTTGGCGTAGTTCAATTCTTGTTTTAAACATAGACGCAAGGTCTTTTACTAGATTACGGAAATCAATACGACCGTCAGCTGTGAAATAGAAGATAATCTTGTTACGGTCAAATGTATACTCAACATCTACTAGATTCATATCTAGTGAATGCTCGATAATTTTCGCTGTACAAGCATCGACTGCTTTCTTTGCTTGCGCTTGATTTTCCACAACAATTCTTTTGTCCTCATCTGTTGCGACACGAATAACTTTCTTTAATGGAAGAACAACATCTTCTTCATCTACCTTTTTATTCGCTATAACTACCTTACCAAACTCAACACCTCGAACAGTTTCTACGATGACATAATCATCTAGGGACATATCCTCTGTTCCTGGGTCAAAATAATATATTTTACCCGCTTTTTTAAAGCGGACACCAATGACATTTATCATTTCATTTTCACCTCTGAATTTGCAGTATTAACTGCTCCATTACTAATGTGGGTTGCACATTTTGTTTTATCTTACGCTTCGCCTGTAAAATCAAATTCAATACCTCTGACATACGTGCTTCGGAGTAAGTTATCGTAGCTCTTTCAACTACTTCATCATTTTCCTTAAAGAAAATCATCTCTGTTTCGTTACCGATATGGTGATACAGTATATCTCGAAGGGCAAGTAATAATAAATCAAGCCCTTGATCATGTTCTTTTCTCTCTTTGAAATGCGTGACCCAGTGACTATGTATAAATAGATAAACATTCTCTGAGTTGTTGGTCAGCATTTCTACCAATTGTAACACTCTCGTTCTTGCTTCCGCAAACCACTCGTCTTCTACTAATTCGAAGGCATCGACCATACTATTCGTCAATGCCGCCATTAACTTTGCATCCGCTTCTTTCATACCTTCAGTAATCAATAGACTCTCAAACTGCTTTGGATGAAGTGGTTTAAAATCAATCACCTGACAACGTGAGCGAATGGTTGGAATGATTGAGCCGCTACTTTCTGTTAGTAGGATTGCAGTTGTTTGCTTACTTGGTTCTTCTAAAAATTTCAATAGACTATTAGAAGCGTTCACTGTCATTGTATCTGCATCTTTAATGATGTATACCTTCTGATTCGATTCCATGCCCGAATAAGAAAATTCCTTTTGCAGATGATTGACTTGCTCTTTCGATATAGATAAACCCTCAGCTTCCACCAAATGTAAGTCTGGATGGTTCCCTGAGGAGATTCGTTTACAGTTATTGCATGTGTTACAAGGCTCACTTCCATCAGGACTTAAACAAAATAATCCTTTAGCAATGAGGTAAGCAATTGCTTCCTTCCCTGTTCCACGTTCGCCTTGAAGTAAATATGCATGAGAAATGCGACCTTTTTTAATACTATTCATAATGATTTTACTTGCCAATGGTTGTACTTCCATTGCTTCAGTCCATGTATTCATGCGTATCCTTCCCTATAAAAATTCTAGTTTACGTATATATGTTAATCAGCAATCCTTTAATCTCTCCTATGAGATCAAGGATATCTACTGTCTTTCTTTCTTGGTTCATAATTTCTTCAGTTAATTCCAGTAATTTATCATCTATTTCTTTTATAATAGCAAGCTTGCGGCTACTGCCATCAAAGCTAAAGCTATGTGATTTTTTTAATTGGTATCCGCTTGATACCGTTTCCTGTAAGAAGCCTTTGATCATATGCTTAAACTTTGCTAACTCTTTTAAAGATCTGAAACGAGCTAATTTATTCCCTTGAATGGAAATATTCTTTACGAGTTGATCTAGTTCTTGCTGTTTTAATGTTTGAGTTTGAGATTGAACAAGTCGTTGGAAAGACTGGTTCTCTAATGTCGCTTGTCGGTTGATTTTCACTTCTGCTTGCGATTTGATATCATTACTAATCTTCATTATTCACCAGTCCTCCTTTTTTTAATATTTTTAGTTAAAATTGTACGAAAGATTCTATTGGTAAAATAAACACAGTTGCGCCGCCGACTTCAACTTTAACTGGTTTCGGAATATAAGAGTCTGCACTTCCACCCATTGGCGAAATAGGGGCAACCATTTGTTCACGCTGTGAGCAATTTTCTTTGATTACATTCAAGGCAACTTCTACCTTATCATCATCACAACCTACCATTAAAGTTGTATTTCCCTCTTTTAAAAACCCACCTGTTGAAGCAAGTTTCGTTGTTTGGAAATTTTCCTCACCAAGAGCATTAATCAGTCGCGTTGAATCCTTATCTTGAATCACAGCCATAATTAATTTCATTACCTTGACCCTCCCTTATTTTCTTTATTTAAATAAGATAAAATTTTATTTAATGCACTTTCTTCAACCAATTCAATGGATTGATCAGCATTTACTTTCTGAATCCTTTCGGGATACTGCTCGGAAAGGATTTGATAGCCCGCGTATACTCGCTTATGAAAATCAAGCTTTTCAACATCCAAACGATTTTTCTCTCGATCATCATTTGCAGCGATTCTTTCTAATCCTTTTTGTGGATCAAGATCGAATAATAATGTGATATCAGGCATTAAATCTTGGATAGCAAATTTATTTATATGATAGACTTCCTCAATGCCTAATCCTCGTGCATGACCTTGGTAGGCAAGACTGCTATCAATAAATCGGTCACAAAGGACAACTTTACCTTTTTCTAATGCTGGAAGAACCTTTTCCACTAGATGCTGTCTTCTTGCTGCAGCATATAATAATGCTTCGGTTCGCTCTTCCATTTCGGTATTGTCTCGGTCAAGGATGATACTACGAATTTGTTCTGCAATCTCAATCCCGCCTGGCTCGCGCGTCGCAACGACATCATAGCCTTGATTTCTTAATCTATCTGTTATGGCATGAAGAACGGTTGTTTTTCCAGCACCTTCAACACCTTCAAATGTTATAAAATATCCACGCACGTCTCTTATCTCCTTCAATTGCTGCAAAATACATGCACGCACTTCTCACGTTGTTGAATTCTTACGCCCTGCTCCACCATCTGCTCAATTGCTTGGATATGCTTGGAAGTTATTAATTCTCCTTTTAAAATAAAAGGAATTCCTGGTGGATATGGAGTAACAGCTTCTGCTGCGATAAGTCCTACACTTTCTTCTAATGGGACGAGACGCTGCTTCAATTCTTGCATTTCTCTATAAGACAAGGCAATTTCCTGCATTGATTCTGTAAAAATATCTACTACCTCTATTGTAGCATGATTTACCTTGTTTTTTAATTTTTCCTTGACAGTTTCTATGACTTTTTTCAAACGCTCTGTTTCTGTAAAAATTTGAAGGCCATGAATAAATAAAATTTGGCGATCTGTCACGAGTTCTGGATAGATTCCTTCTGCTTCAAAACTATTAGCAATCTCTTTTGCAGATACACCATTTGCTGCTTGAATCGTTAATTTTAGAGAATCCTCTGCAGGGATAGTTTGCCAATAATCACTGCCAGTAAACAAATTTTTTACTATATTTGCGCTTTCAAGAATTCGATTGATTTTCGCTTGTGACATGCCAGCTAAAAATGCACGAGAAATATCAAGTGAGGCCATCAAAGGATAAGATGGGCTGCTTGATTGGATCATTTGTAAATAATATGCGAGCTTTTCCTTTGAAATGAGCTTTGATTTCACATGGAGAAAAGAGGCCATCGTCATTGCTGGTGCCATTTTGTGTGCAGAATGGACAACAACATCTGCACCTAAATCTAAGGCCGACGCAGGAAAATGCTTTCCTAATGAAAAGTGTACGCCATGTGCTTCATCCACGAGAACGGGTACCTTATAACGATGCGCAAGCTCTATCAAGCTTTTTATTTCATAGGTTTTCCCGAAATAATCAGGATACGTGAGAATAATAGCCTTAGCATCTGGATGTTTTTGTAAAGCAGTCGCTACTGTATCATATGAAGGGTTTGTGTAACGTTCTACTTTCTTATCAAACTGCGGATTTAAAAAGATCGGCCTTGCCCCTGCAAGCTCTAGTCCATTCATAATCGATTTGTGACTATTTCTCTGCACAAGAACTTTTTCATCTTGCTTACATGTCGCAAGGATCATCGCTAAGTTCCCCGCCGTACTTCCACCTACGAGAAAAAAGGTATGGTCAGACTTGAAATAATCACTTGCCAAGTTTTCCGCATCTTTAATTGCAGCCTCTGGAGCATGTAAATCATCCAAACCCGGAAGCTCCGTCATGTCTATTTTTAAAATTTCTTTAAAATAAGTTGCTGCGTCTTCTGGAAAAACTTTACCATTCTTATGACCAGGCACATGAAAAGAAATTGGCTGTTGTTTTTGAAAGTTTTCTAGCATATGTAAAATAGGTATATTTGATTGATTCATGAGCGATTCCATTCCTTTTTATATTTCTATATAGTTTAACATACTGGAAATAGAGAAGATGAAAAAAACTCAGTTTGTGGAAACTGAGTTGTTTAACGAGATGTTTTAATTTATTAGCTTGGAAATATTGATTCGGACTTTATCTAGAATTTCATTATTTACTTGCCCAAATCTCTTTCTAATAATACTTTTTGAAAGGGTATATATTTTATCTACTCTAATTTCTGATGTAACTTTAAGTTGGCCTGATATTAAATCTTTCGCTTCAAGTGATACAGAGTAATCAAAGCCCTTTAATTTAGAGGTAATATCTAAACCAATAATATCGCCTTGTTTATACATCATTCCAGACCTCATCATCAATGTTATTATCCCAGAAATCCAGACTACTCTCACTGATTTTCGTTAATTCCTCAGTTAATCGTTTGTCTCTTTTATCTTTTAGATACTCTGCAAAATCTAAAATTTTATCGACTTCATTTTCAGGTATTTCATCAATAATCTTTAATAAACGTTCTCTTGCTGTATTCATGTTGATAGTCACCTCTTCCATGAATAATTTATTTCATTATATCATCTAATATTACTGAAAACTACATGTTAAAAACATTAAGGTAATGAATAAAAGTCTACTTCTAACTTATTGAGTAAAGTGTCCAACCTCATTATAAAATTGCTCTAAAAAACTCTCCATAAATCGATGTCTCTCATTTGCCATTTCGCGCCCTGTCTTTGTGTTCATTAAATCCTTTAGTTTTAAAAGTTTTTCATAAAAGTGATGAATGGCACTTGATTCGCCTTTTCTATATTCCTCGACAGACATCTGATCTCTAACTTCGAGGCTCGGGTCATAAATTGCTTGTCCTTTACTACCCGAATAAACGAAGCAGCGAGCAATCCCGATGGCACCGATCGCATCTAGTCTATCAGCATCCTGAACTACTTTTGCTTCCAATGACTCTAGTTTCTTAAAGTTACCACCTTTAAAAGAAATCGTTTGAATGATACGAAGGATATGGTCGATATCTGTTTTGGTAACCTGCTGTTCTATCAACCAAGCTTCTATACTTTTTAATCCTTCCGCTTCGCTTTCAACAACTTTATCATCTGCTAAATCATGAAGTAGAGCAGCTAAATGAACAACAAAAAGATCTGCTTCTTCTTCTATTCCGATTTCCAATGCGTTCTTCGTTACACGTTCAATATGAAACCAATCATGTCCCGTTTGTTCATGCAATAATTTATGGCGGACCATTTTTTCAGTTTCAGAAATTATCGTTTCTTTATTCATTGTAAGACTCCTTTATTTTTCTTAGACTGTTTCTTTTTTTATAAAACTTTATACAAAAAGCAAGTATAGATTCACTTTGAATATACTTGCTTTTAACGAACTGAATATAAAGTATTTTTCACCTAATAACTACGTACTGGTGCAGAAACGCTTGTGAAGATCTATCCATTCCATTGGGTCATCTCCAGAATATTTACTTTTTATTATAACATGGTAACGGAGGTGTGTAACTTACTAGTAAATTAACAAATTATGCTTATTATAAGTCCACATCTTCTTACTTATTTCTTATTAAAATTAACAACTCGTATAAAATCAGATAATCCTGAATTTCATACGAGTTGGGTTTTTATTTATAAAATTATATTTGAGGGTGCTCTATGAATATAACTGATGCTGATTAATATTTTTTAGTTTTTTCACGTAGTAACGATATTTTTCTTCATGTGGTTCGGTGTGAATCATATTAAACTCACAGTCTGTACAAATAAAAAGTGTATAAAGATGAATGCCTAATTCCTTTTGCTCTTCGCATATCCCACAGCGTTGTGTAGCTTTTACATTTTCCATTGTCCCACCTCCATGAGTTTAGTATCTCCTAATCTAATAGAATTTATTCATGGAGGGTATTTTTTAAAAGATAAATAGATGGATAGCGATCAAAGAGCCAAGTCCAAAAAATCCAAGAAAGCCTGTGATGAATGCAGTAAAGAGATTAATTGGAAGATGTAATCCTAGATGCGCACCAAATATATTTACAAAAAATAAGACCAAGACACCAATTACTAGTTTTACAGAAGTTTGTCCCAATAATTTCAATGGTTTAATCGGCGCACCGATAATAAGTAGCAATACAATAATTGCCAGCATGATACCAATAATAATCGTCGAACTCATCCACCAACACTCCTTTGTATACAACTTCCTTAGTAGAATATACGCTTGGAAATTAAAAAAAGACCAAAGATTTCGCTGTGAAGTTCCATTGTAGAAATCTTAATACGAGAATTTCGAAAGTTTAAGAAGCATAATAAAAAGAAGCTTGTTAAATAAGCTTCTTTTTCTACGCATATCAATGCTCGCTTCGTATCAAAAACTCGGAAACTTCATTACTCTCCTAAATTCTTTAACCAATCACGCAATTTTGCTTTAGGATAGTAGACTTTATCATTAATAATGACATGTGGGATATCTGGATATTGCTGAATCAATCCCTTTGTATCTTCTTTCGATATCCCTATATAGTAATGGACATCTTTTTCTTTTAACAAAACTACCCCATCATCGTCATCGTTTAAAAGTTCACTAAGACTATATTCAGCATTTGGATTTTTAAAGTTTTTAAGGCCTTCGCCTATAAAGTAGCCGGCAGCAGCAATTCCTAAAGCTAAAAAGAGAAAATCTAAGTCCATATTGGTCATCTCCATTATTATTCAAAATTTTGTTCGCTAGTTGAAATTAAAGCAACAGACTTTGATAAAGTGAAATGGTTACTATTAATGTTAAAATAGATCCTGTTGCTAATAAGATTATCATTTTTCTCCAATTTATTTCTTTAGATGGTTTTACAGCTTCCCGGGAAACCGCAAACCAAATTACAATCGCTACGATAGTTAGTATAGTAATTATAGCTTTAGACATCATTAAAACCTCTTTTTTTGTAGTTTTCCATAAAAAAACAATTATAATTCTTTTTCTGTTTGATTTATTTAAAGGCTGCAAAATAAGCTTGTTCTCTTCTATAAAAACATAACTTTATCTTTCACACAAAGAATTCATCCGTGTTTGTTTACTCGGGTTCAAATTTATGAACTATTAGTTACAAAAAATACTTTTACTTTGCCTTCAATCTAAAATTCTATATAAAAAGGATGTTTGCTTTCATCAAGACAGTATTCAATTCTTTCTCTGAAGTTCCCTACCGTTACCATTTTCAGTGCTTCTTCTATCGGGAAAAAATCTACTTCCAAACTTTCTGCAGAAGTGGTTAAGCTACCCCCAATTGGTTTAGCCAAAAAGAGTGTATTGCAGATCGATTTTTTTACATTTTGGTAGATGCCACAAAACTTTACTATCTCTACATCTATCCCAGTTTCTTCTCTGGTTTCTCTAATTGCACCGTCTTTTAATGATTCCCCTAATTCAACGATTCCACCTGGCATCTCCCAACCCCTTAAAGGACCTTTGATTAATAAAATTTCCTTTTTATCATTTACTACAATCGTTGCAGCTGAAATGAAATGTTTTGGTGGTGTGTATGTATTTGTTGTACTTTGTGTCAAAAAATTTCCCCTCACTTCATATAATTCGTATGTACAGTAGTATTAAATTCTGCTTTTAACTCATCCGATGGGCTTTTACTTTAATTTCTGTTCCCTTAATAACCTGCTAGTATAGCTATAATAAAAAATCCATAAAATACCTTCCTATCATTATTACACATTAGACAAGAAATAAGTTTCAATAAAACTGTGTATTACTACAATAACTTCGACAAAAAAAGCGTTAACCCTTCTTGGATTTACGCACCGTATGATTCTAGTATTCTTTTTCACAGCTTCTAATTAAGTTTTAATAGTACTTTTTATAGGTATAAGAAGCTTGAGTATTGTTAGATATAAATTTGAAGCGAGGTCGTCATTCTTTTCATAACTAGGCGGAATCTTTTTGACTACCTGACTGTTTAAAGCGTTGAGTTTTATACCATTTTACTTCTTGCTTAAGTAATATTCGTTTCAATTCGATAAAGGATGCATGAATTACTAGAAAAATCCACATTTGAGAATACGTAAAATACATCAATAACACAATAAAATAGTTTTTCATTGTCAGCTGTTTGATTTCCATACTTAAAGCCAAACAAATCTCTGTTACAAAAAGTAGAAAACCGGTAATCAATAATGCGTAGGATACAATACCGATAGATAACCCCAAATCATGAAAGAGATTGACAACAAAAATAGTGTGGGAAATGATAATCCCCGCAAAGAATAGAAAGTACGTAAACAGAAAATAAAAGATATCGATAACTATCTTTTTATTCTTCAATTTATGTAGCTTAAATAAATACTTTAAGATAACATATATATTACCTCTTGCCCATCGCGTTCTCTGTCGCCACCATACTCGGATACTCTCTGGCTCTTGTTCCCAAGTAACTGCTTCTGGAAAAAACCGAATATAATAGCCATGATTATATACTCTAATACTCAATTCCGTATCCTCTGATAGCGCCTTTTCATCCCAGCCCCCCAGATCCTCTAATATCGATCTTCGAATAGCAAAATTGGTACCAGGAATCGTTGCCATTTTAAACCAAAACCAGCGACCAGCTTGAGCAAGCCATTGAAAGGTCAACGTTTCAATATTGATTAATCTTGTCAGTAAATTTTTATTCGCATTCACTACACGAAACTTGCCCACGATAGCTCCTGCTTTTCTATCTACCAATAAACCCAATGCTAGATTTCGTATCGCATCAGGTTCCGGCGTATTGTCCGCATCATATACAGCAATAATTTCTCCCGTTGAAGCTTTTAGCCCCTGATTTAATGCTCCTGACTTTCCTTTTCCTGCATGAGGCGGCTTGGTGTGGACAGCTTTTATAAAGGAATATTCTTGTGCATACCTGTCAATGATGGCACCAGTTTCGTCGCTCGAATTATCGTTTATCACAATCAATTCAAGCTTTTCCCTTGGGTACTCAAGTTTGATCATGGACTGAATCGTATCCTCAATAACCATTTCTTCATTATGAGCGGGTATCAGAATACTTACTGTCGGATAATCTTCCGTTGCAATTTGGAGCCTAATTTTAAACCCTTTGTATCTCAAAGAGTGGAAATATCCTCCTACCATCAGGAAAGCATGATAAAACAGCATCGTCCAGATTAAGAAAAGCGCAAGATACACTAATAAATCTGCCATCATACTCTCCCCTCTAGATATTTATTTTTTCTCGCTAAACGAATAGTGAATAGAATAAACATACAAACTGCAACGACTCCAATAAAAACAATTATCCAAGATGTAAAACCAACAAATTGACCAAGATAATATAGAGGAGCATCTAAAGAAGAATAGATAACTTTTAAATGGTTAAAATCTGTAATGATTTCTCCATTTTCTGTATGAATAGAGACATTTTCTCCTTCGACCCATACGTCCATTTCTTTGAGGTCTATCCAGGAAACGTTTGATAACTTTTCTAGCTCACTCAATAATTCTTGAAATCTCTCAACTCCTAAATAGGGATGATAAAATGCAGCAAACATCCCATCACGAATGAATCCCATGCTTTCTGTACTTTCTATCATTTTTTGAATAGATACTGCATCATTTGGCTGAACATAGCCCATGGTTTCTGGAAGCAATTCCATTCCATATAAAAATGATGGAGAAGTGATGTATGGAGATGTGTCCATAATTTCCCAATCATTGTCGCTAAGCTGGACTTGCCCTACATACGTAGAAAAATATTCTGATAAAATCTGATAACCATGTTGGGACATTGTATAATGTGGAGCTTCAAAAGCTAGTGGGTACAATCCATATTTAGTTAATTCTTCTATCCCTTTATTTATTTTTGTTTCGGTATACACTCTTTCATAAGCTTTTAATTCACTGATATAATCGTCAAATTTCCTACTAGAAGGGAAATCCTGCTCTTTTTTCAATGTAAGCACTTGATCTTCTGGAGCATAAATCGGGGTGTTATTCTCTACATCCCAAAATTCAAAACCTTCACCTGTCTCTGAAGACCTAAATTGATGGGTATAACCATGAAGTACGATACTCCCTCCATCTTTCTGTATCTGTTTCAGTACTTTCAGAAGTTCAGGAGAATCAGCAAAAGTTGTTCGTTTCCCTGTGCTTTGATTCGTATAAATTGGTATCACAGCAACCATGTAAGGTATATTTTTTTCTTTTAAAATACTAGCAATTTCCCTAAGAGGTTTCGGATCCACTAATGGGTGAACATCTTCTAATCGGATATAGCCTGTATATTTCTTCTCGTGATCAGCTTGAAAAACATCGTGAAGCTTTTCAGCAAATAGGGTTGCCTGTGTTGAATCGAATGAATCAAATGCATAATAATAATTTCTATTCTTTTTTACCATTACAGGATAATTCACTTGAATATCCTTCATACGCCCATTAATCAGAATCTCTGAGCCCACTCCTATATCAAAATGAATAATATTTGATTTGGTTATATCCAAAATATTATCTGTACTTGTTATAGAGAGCTGGTCGATGGTCACCTCATGTTTTGGCATCAAAAACTCAAACTGATCTCCGAGCAATTCTGAGTTGTAACCTATCGCAACAAAAGCGCCATCGTAATCATCAAACAATGTTAGAAAAGTTGATGGTAACTCCGTAGAAAATTGACCATAATAAAAGAGATGAGTCACCGCTGTTAAGTCTTCCTTTTCTACTTCGTCACTACTTATGAAGCGTATATCTGATACAAAGTGACCGACCAACAAATCTAAATAATGCTGTTCCTCATTCAATTCCCCATCCTTAGTTGTATAAATAACTAATACGCTGGGTTCATCTGCTTCTGCTGTTATAATTATTGGTTGAAAGATAAAGAGAGCTATACAAATAAGAAAGAAAAATTTTCTCCAATCGTTCAAAATTCGCATTTCCATAATCACCCTTCTTTCAATGACCTCCTAATAAGTGGAAACATCGTTAGTGGCAAATGTTAAATCCCTAATCATTTCACTCTCGAATGAAGGAAATATACGGAAACTATCTTGAGAGATGAAATTATACTAATTCGTTGTAAACATGTATTGGCATATGGGAAAATCAGTTTTTAACAGGAAATATTGTGTATTTAATAAAGCTAATGAGTGAGGAAGGTTTGGATTTCATCTTAATAATCAAGTTATGTATCAAAATCAAAAACATTCAATAAATCTACCTTTTTCATAATTTACATGTAATTTGGATTCCTTTTTTAACGATAATAGCTCCAGAATAATTTTCCTCGTTTCTGATTAAGGTGAAAAAAACATAATAGTAAGCATAGAAAAAAACAGGCTAGGCCATTTTATAGTAATGGTCCGAGCCTGTTTTAATATGTTTTTTTGAGGTTCAAATAGTTAGAGTACTTATCTGGTTAAATATCGAGTCAATTAAATAGGGAAGTAGTTTATTCATGTTGCACATCTTTTATAAAATACTTCTTAATCACTTCTTCCGTTGGTAAATCTAGGGGGGAAAAGCTAGTTATATTTGAGTCTTGGCCTAACGTTACAACCCACCAATAGATTCCCTTTGACTGTGGTTTCCAAGTTTGATAGGTTGCTTCATAATAATTTACTTGTACCTCGGGATCATATTTTCCATTAGGTATGCTCCATGCATAGGGAATTCGATAAGCACCAGTAATAGGGAGAACTCCCACTTCCGTCACAATGATGGATTCCTGCGACATTACTTCTTCCAGATGATTAATCTGATTCTTCCACTCCTCCAGCAACATGTCTACTGATGCATCATCTGGTAAATTCAACGGGAAATATGCATCAATTCCAATATGATCCAATAATGAAATAAACTCAATCGAAGGAATTTCTGAAACCGTGTCATAGTTAAAGGAGTACAATAACTCTCCTTTATAAATATCACGCACATTTTCAATGAGTTCGATCCATCTATCTTGATAATTCTGTTGCATGGAAGTCAATTCTGTCCCGATATTCAATGCTTTTGCATTTGTCGATTCAGCTAATGTAGCGTAGTTGAGTATTAATGCTTGGTAGCTATCAAACCAACTAGCTGGATCCTTTGGTTTGATTTGTCCTCTCCATCTACCTTTTGATAAAAATACTTGTTCATCCATAATTGGCCTGATCATTACACTCAATCCACTATCATGCGCTATATTTATGATCTCGAGAAGTTCTGCATTGGTTGGTGTAAGTTCCGGATTAGCGAATACTTCGTTTGCTTGCCAATCTGACTGATAGAAAGGAAAATTAAGTGCAACACTATTAATGCCTAAGCTTCGCAAGTGTTCAAATACGTTTTTTGTTTCCAACATATCTGGGTGTCCGTAAATGAGTATATTCATACCTGCTTGAAATTCATCACTCGTATATTTTAAACGCAGCATTTTTTCATTCCTCTCCATGTCTCTTATAAGGAAAGCTTCCATCATTGAAGTTTCTGTTGCAAGGGGTGGAGAAATGAGCCCTCCGTTTAAAAGGACATCATATTTTTTATCCAAGAAGATGAACAGTAAAAGCAGTATAGTAAATATCGTTGTACTAATAAACAGCTTTTTATTTAACATGTATCTCACACCCTTCCACACCATGCACCTATTCGTCAGATAAAATAGTTTTTCCAAACCCCCTACATTTTATTCTATGTTTTAAGTACATGAAATAATTGGTGTGTGATAAATATGTAAATAAATAGCTTCGTTTAAATAATTAATTTTATGGAAGAAGTTACTTTTAAGAACTTGCTTAATGAAAGATAACTAAATATGAAAATACTAAATAACACCTAATATATAAATTAGTTCTAAGTGAAAAAATACTAGGAAAACTACTCCCCTAGTAAAGCTTCATAGTCTTCCACATCATCAAATGTAGTTGAGAAACCTGTTGGTATATCACCAATATTCAACATTTTAATTGGCTGTCCATCATTTAATTTATTTACAATTACCTCAAAGGTATTTTCGCTACTTAGGTTAATTTCAAAGTTCTGTTTCTTACTTTCCATAATATATTTGCTCTCTTCAGCTTTTTTATAGGTTCCTCTGTCAACCTCTCTGTTATCAATATATTCAATAAAACTATTATCATCTTGCTGGATAGAAATTTGAATAAAATAGCCATTCACATCATTTTCGCTTTGATAGAAACCCTTTAATTCAGGTTTAGAATGAGAAGAACACCCAATTAATAGCGAAATTATAACCAAACATAAGAAAGTAAATATAAATTTTCTCATAATAAAAGAAAGCCCCCAATATCTTTATTTGTATTCTATTATTTCCCTTGTATGTACTATCTTCTAAAAAATGATGATTCTTCTTAGGCTATCGCATTTGTTGGTGGAGATACTTGTTAATTTCGGAATGACTATTCAAGACAATCAACTTGCTGTCAAAGGGTTTTACCATGCTAAAAATTTCTTGCTTCATTTCATCTTCAAAAACAGTATTATAGTTATACAAATCTTTTAAGATCTTTATAGTTGGTTTGTAGTTTGCTTTTTCTAGACCTATCTTTTGCATGAAAAATCGCTTGATGATTCTAAACCGTCTTTTTGATAATTTAGTATCTAAAAATATAATAACATCTGCAGTTTGAAAAGAAGGAGTAACCCATTTGTGATGAACTCCTTCAATGATCCAGCAATCAGATTTTATGATTTCACTCAAATATTCGTCTCTTTCTTCTTCTTTCCGTCTCCTATCTCCCGTGTCACTTCTTTTCCACACAACATTAAATAATTCAAAATAAGGGATGTGCAATTGAGAGGAAAGCTTTCTAGCCAAGGTTGTTTTTCCACTTCCTATCGAACCTATAATATGTACTTTTATGGGATTTCTTTTTTCCATACACTCACCCTTTAACGGATTAAAGTTACTATTTTTCTTCCGATTCTTCTTTTCTAAAGATACCGACTAAAAGCATAACAAGGCCTGTGATAAATCCAATCGGAAATAAGTAAAATACAATTCCTACCGCCCAACCGTTTTGAGCGAGGAAAACAAGAGTATAGCCCATTGAAATAGATAAAGGTGCAGAGAACACAATGAGTGCAAGTCCCCACAGTTTATACTTTCTTTTTTTCGATTTGTCTTTGCTATAATAATGAGCAAGAGCCGCTCCTATAGCTGCGACTACATACCCTCCGAAAAGAAGTAGCACTCCCAATTTTAAAACTCCCTTTTTATTCTTTAAAATTTTTCAGTAGGCCAGCTTCTATAACCAACAACTCTTTTGTATTTAAAAAATTCTTCAAATAACTTTATCGCTTCTTCATATGAAATACCATCATTTACGAACCTTTTCCCCACTCTCTCTGGCGACACTGCTTCGAAACGATACCATCCATCCTCACCTATTACCTGAACAACTTCTATCTCAATGTCTGAATGGAAATACGCTAGAGAAGCAAAAACTGTTCTATCAGGGGTTGCATTTTGTACAGCTGCTTTAATCTGTACCCATGTCGGGTCAATCACTTCATCTTCATTCGTTGTGAGCGACCAATAACTCTCTTTTGAAACCTCTTCCTGTGGCTGCGGACTTCTTTTGAAAAAACTAAACAATCCCATAGAAAGTCTCCTTTCATTTATACATATAGGACAATGGACGCTTCATACTGACTATTAGTTGCTCAACTTTAATACTTGTTAATTCAATAAAAATTGAATTTTTTCTTATCACTACACTATAAATTTAGCTTAACACAAATCAATACTCATTATTATAAATAATCAAATATTTTAACGAAAAAAAACAAGCGAACTATATTTCTAATCCGCTTGCTAAAATATTTTCTATAAAACAAATGACTCAGGATTTTAAGTTCGATTTTCTATTGCAATGCACTTAAGTTTCGCTTTCTTGCTTCTCTTAATAAATATAAATATTTCGCACGGGCGATTCTCTCCATTGCTTTACTTTCCTCTGTCCGGTCAAAGCTTTGGGCTCCTAGAGATTGAATCTGCTTCCATTCTCTTTCTAAAGTAAATATGCTTTTTAAGAGTTGTGCATCTATATGGTTTTTCTTTATTCTTCTAGCCATGACTTCACCTATATTCTATAAATCTCGTCTGCCCTCTAATGCACGGGATAAAGTAACCTCATCCGCATACTCGAGGTCGCCACCAACTGGGAGACCGTGGGCAATTCTTGTTGTTCTGATTCCTGATGGTTTAACTAATCGAGAAATATACATCGCTGTTGCTTCACCTTCAATATTAGCATTGGTTGCAAGAATGATTTCTTTTACTTCTTCATCCTGCAGGCGATTGATTAAATCAGGGACATTAATATCCTCTGGTCCAATCCCGTCCATAGGGGAAATTGCACCATGAAGCACATGGTATTTACCATTGAATTCTTTCATTTTTTCCATTGCAATAACGTCTTTGGGATCTTCAACCACACAAATAATAGATTGATCACGATGAGTGTCGGAGCAGATCGTACAAATTTCTTTATCTGTGATATGACCACATATCTCGCAGTGGTTCAGCTCTCTTTTCGCATTTACAAGCGCATTTGCAAAGTTTAAGACATCATCATCTTTCATATTTAAAACAAAAAAAGCCAGACGAACAGCAGTCTTTGGACCAATCCCTGGTAACTTCGTAAAACTGTCCATTAGCTTGGAAATCGGTTCTGGATAATACATGAGAAATGCCTCCTATTTTAAAAAACGGGAGCGCCTGTATACATACAGGCGCTCTACCAGACACAAAATCATATAGCTAGCTATATGAATTTAACTATAAATTAAAACATTCCTGGCATATTCAAGCCTTTTGTAAACTGTCCCATTGTAGCGTTTGATTTTTCATCAATTTGGTTTAGCACATCATTTGTTGCAGCTACGATCAGGTCTTGTAGCATTTCGATATCATCTGGATCAACAACATCTTCTTTTATTTCTATATCAACGATTTCTTTCTTCCCATTAGCAGTAACTGTTACCATACCGCCACCACTAGATGCTTCGAATGTCATTTCATGTAGCTCATCCTGTGCTTGCATCATTTTCTTTTGCATTTTCTGCATTTGTTTCATCATGTTATTCATATTTCCCTTCATGGAAATACCTCCTCAAATTAGTTTAATTTTATTTTATTCTTGAATTTCTAACAGGTCATCACCAACAAGTTTTCTTGCTTCTTCAATAAACGGATCCTCTGCTTTGGTTTCTGGCTTTTCAGTTGAGAGATCCTGTGTGCGAATGAAGTCTGCTCTAAGGTCGACCCAGTTATTCTCTGGAATTGGAATAATCTGCAGATGTTTACCCATTACACTTGTCATGACAGACTCTACAAGTTCACGATTATCCATAAACAGTGAACAATGAATTTCATATTTAAAAGCTACCACTAGTTTATCACTAGATGCTGCAGCTGGTTTACTATCTTGAATGGTTGCATGTGCTGGTGCATTTGTTGCTTTTAACTTTTCTAAGAAGTTTGCCCAATGGCCTTGGATTTGCTTCAATTCTTGCTTCTCCGCCTGTTTTAGCACTTCACGTATTTGTTCAGTTGGAACTTTAAAGCCATTTTTAGAGCTACGTGGCTGTGTTCTTCTTTGTTCACGTTGTGGTGCTTGCTGACTTGCTGCAGGTGGCTGTTCTTGAATTTTAGTAATTGCTTTTTCAAGTTGCGCAAGTTTCTGGGTAAGATGTAGCACTTCCGTTTCGCTTGCTCCTTGCACCGTTTGCTCGCTCGTCGCATCATGGCGATTGGTGATTGTTAGTAATGCTATTTCGATAAAGACTTTCGGGCTATTCGTCCATTTGATTTCTTGCTGACATGTATTTAATTTTATAATAGCATCCTGAATCCAGTCCACTGAGACCTCTTCAGCAAGCGCACGAAATGCTTCGTCTGCTCGCGCTCTTTCCAACAAACTCTCTAAGTTAGCATTACTCTTGAACAAGAGCAAATCTCGCATAAAGTAAATTAAATCATATACAAAGCGCCCTGGATCTTTTCCTTCTTGAATAATTTTATCCAATAGCTCCATGGCATGCTTTACATCTTTTCCATGCATTGCTTTTGCAATTTCTGTTAAAATCGTCTGTGCAACACCGCCGGTAACCGCTAAAACATCCTCAAGCTCAACAGATTCACCACTATAAGAGATAGCCTGATCTAAAATACTTAACGCATCACGCATTCCACCCTCAGCAGTCATTGCGATCGTGCTCAATGCTTCTTCTGAAATTTGTACCTCATCTGCTTCAACGATTGTTTTCATCCGATCAACAATTGCTTGATTCGAAATTGGTTTGAAATCAAAACGCTGACAACGTGAAATAATTGTGAGAGGAATTTTATGTGGTTCGGTTGTTGCTAAGATGAAAATTACATGCCCTGGGGGTTCTTCTAATGTTTTTAGTAATGCGTTAAAAGCATTTACTGAAATCATATGAACCTCATCAATAATATAAACTTTATAGGGAACAACGCTAGGCGCATATTTTACTTTATCACGAATTTCTCTAATATCATCAACACTTGTGTGTGAAGCAGCATCAATTTCAATAATATCGGAAATTGATCCGTCTTGAATCCCTACGCAAGCATCACACTCGTTACATGGCTCTTCTACGGGATTTTTTTCACAGTTAACTGCTTTTGCAAAAATCTTCGCTGCACTCGTCTTTCCTGTTCCCCGAGGTCCAGTAAATAAATACGCATGGGAAAATTTCTGCTCACGGGTAGCATTCTTCAATGTTCGTGTTATATGTGTTTGTCCAACGACATCCTCAAAAACTCTCGGACGCCAAACGCGATACAATGCCTGATAGCTCATAATCTTAATTCTCCTCTAAAAGTGCATGTTCAAAAGGAGGATAAAAAGGCCCGAGAAGTTCGAGGCGGCGAAAGCTCCCCGCACCGGAATGTACGTTATTGGGTACATGAGGAGCGGAAAAGCAAGCCAACGAAGAAATTCGAAGCGTCATTTTTACCGGACTTTTTGAACAACCTCTACAATCTATTTCTAATTATACCCGATTTAGGGGGTGAATGTGAACTGAAGCGGGAAAAGATTTTTAGTAAAGTAATTTCATAGAAAAAAGACTGCAATCATCATTGACTACAGTCTTTTTGTTTATATTATGTATACCGTGCACCCAACTTCGATACGGCGTTCATACGCGTTACTTAGCTTCATGGCTCAGCTTAGGCTTCCCTGCGGCACACAAGAGTGTCCACTTACTGCTGCTTCCTTCCGGACCTGACAGGGTTCGTGGGTTCCTGTTGCGCAGGACCCGAACGTCAACACCAATCCACTAAGGCAGACCATACAATCGTCATACCTCGGATGGGAATTCGGCCTCGCTATAGCGGATTGCGAGTACAGGGCACCGCTACCTCCCCGCTTAGCACGGTAAGTAATAGTATAACGTTTTTTTAAATACTTTGCAATGGAAATAACTGTGTGGATTTATTCCTTTTCTTGCTTCTTTTTCTTTTTTTCTCGTAATGCTTTGAAAAAATCAGTTAGTAAACTTGAACATTCTGCTTCTAATACATGCTTGGTAACTTCTGCTTGATGGTTAAACCTTTCATCATCTAGCAGATTCATTAACGTCCCGGCACATCCGGCCTTTGGATCGGCTGCTCCATAAACGACTCGCTTTACTCGTGACTGAACAATTGCACCGGCACACATTTGGCAAGGTTCTAGCGTGACATATAATGTGCAGTCTTCTAAACGCCAGCTACCGATTTTTTTATTGGCAGCTTTTATCGCAATGAGTTCTGCATGGGTGAGGGTTTCTTGAGATGTTTCTCGTAGATTATAGCCTCTTGCAATAACTTCATCTTGGTAAACAATCACGGCTCCAATTGGTACTTCGTCTAGCTGTTCTGCTTTTTTTGCTTCTATAATAGCTTCTCGCATATATTTCTCATCTTGGTTTTGCATCGCTATCCAACTTTCTTTGTGTACATGTCACTTTATATTTCTTTATCTCTTGGAGTTTGAAATTTTAAATATAGGAAATTAATACATATAGATATTTATAAAAAGGAGTATGTCCATGCAGTATGATTTAGATAATACAGCTATCGTATTCGTTGATCTAATTAATGATTTTAATTTTCCTGGTGGTGATAAATTATTAAAGCATACGAAAGAAATCCTACCGAATATAATTAAGCTTAAACAATATGCGATAGAAAATAACTTACCTGTTATTTATGTTAATGATCATTACGGTTTATGGCAAGCGGATTTTGATAAGATTATTGATCATTGCACGAATAAAAATAGTGAATCGATTATTAATCAGATCAAACCATCCGACAATGATTACTTTTTGATAAAACCACAGCACTCCGCTTTTTTCCAAACACCGCTACATGCTTTGCTTACAGATTTAGATCGCAGTCACTTAATCATAGCCGGGATCGCTGGAGATATATGTATTTTATTCACAGCAAAAGATGCCTACATGTATCAAATGTATCTAACCATCCCCAAAAATTGCATGGCATCCGAAGAAATAGAAAACAACGACTACGCACTCTACCTCATGCAATCCGTCATGAAAGCAAATATAGCAGCCTTTGAATGAAACATGGGGACGGTTCTCGTGTTGCAACGAATGCAACGCGAGAACCGTCCCCATGTTTCATTATAATCGATTTAGTAAGTCTCCTATTGCTTCTTCGCCGAATTCTTCCCATTTGCTTTTGTCTCGGATGTAGCCGTCTGTGTCGAGAGGCTTTTGAAATTGGTTGAGTCCTGCCGCTGTGAGTAGGGAGTTTTCGTCTTTGTCGAGTCCAAGATTGACCACATGTTTGATGATAAACGGTGTTTGAAACTCTATCCATGCATCTCTTCTATCCAATTCCCCCTCTAGAACTTGGAAAGGTAAGCGTAAATAAATAGTTTCACCACCATCTCTATTTAAGATCCCGTCAAAAATTCCTCTGTCATAATCCCAATTACCACCAATATCAAACCCGTGTTTCTTTAATGTCTTTCTGGCAAAACCAAAGCTCATCTGCTTCCCCTCTAAATCTGTTTCCAAACGAATCATGTCTTCACTCCTAGGCTTATTTTTCCATAGTATTAACATTTTTACTAAATAGATACGGTTCAATTATAAAAATATGGAAATAACCATTGTAATAGACTGTAAAGAAGTGGAATTGTGAAGATACATAGGATGGTGGTCAGAATAACACCAAAGGATGCAAATCCAGCGTCTCCTCCATATCTTTGTGCGTAAAGTGAGGTAGTAGAGGCGCTTGGCATCGCGGAGGTTAGTACGGCGATTATAATTAATGGAAAGGATACAGGAAATAATAGAAAGATAAATAAAAATAATGGGAGGACGAGTAACCTGAAGCTTGCCGCTAGCCAGATAGAGAGATTTTTACTATATTTCTTTAGATCTTGCGTACGAATTTCAGCTAGTAAACTCCCTATTAATAGCATCGATAGGGGGATCGTCATTTTCCCGACTGTTTCGAATGTCTCAAGCAGTGGCGCGGGCCAATTGTAGGGAAGGAATAGCATTAGCGAGCCAATTATCGTTGATAAAATGCCTGGATTTAAAAATAATGCCCTCCAGTTTACGCTTTTTTCATTTTTCGTAAATAGGTAGATTCCGTAAGTCCAGATTAGAACTAAATAACAAATGTTAAAAAAGGTTAAATAGATGATTCCTTGGTTTCCTAGGATGATATAGCTGACAGCAAAACCGATGAAACCTTGGTTGCCAAATATAATTAAGCTTTCATAGACTGTTTTTTGTTCTAAAGGGAGGGAGGCTTTTTTCCTGAGCCATGCAGCAGCATATACAGAGATTACGAGAATGAAGATTGACATGAGGACAAGCCAAAGGAAATCTGTTAGAAGCTCCATTGAAAAAGTAGTTTGCAGGGAAAATAATATTAATGCAGGTAAAGTTATGTTAAGCATCAGATGTGTAATCACTTGATTGGTATTCGCATGAAGAAGTCCAATTTTTCGCCCAAGAAACCCAATCAGCGACATCAAATAAAGCGGCACCATCGCCAAAACAAACGCACTCGAAGAAAGCAACACCCATCCCACCCTTTTCACTCATGCATTAGCTTATGAATGAAACATGGGGACGGTTCTCGTGTTGCATTCAAATAACTCTTATTAATAGAACAATAAATAATCCGATAATCATTCCGATGTCTGTTGCGTATATTTTGTTTACTTTTTTCTTTTGGATCACAGTAATCAACTTACCAAGGATAATAAGCGAAAGAGCTGAAAATAGGGCTGTATTACTGAAAGTAGAGCTAAATGGTTGGTCGGTAATGATTACAATAAGTATTGGGATAGTAATCAATAATGCAGCGCTTGAGAATAATATCCATTTTACTTTTTCCAATGTATGGGTGATGCCTCTTCTTAGTGTAATTTAAATGTAGCATTTTAATATTAACTCTATCATAAAAAAGACGGCTCTTGCGTTGCTCAATGCAACGCGAGAACCGTCCCCATGTTTCATCTTAAAGATTCTATTGTTTCAAACAAGCTCGAATATGTTTTCAATATGTTTATAGAGCTTTTAACATTATTATATAATTCAAATTCCCAGACCTGGAAATCATCTTTTGTGCGAAATAATATCCCTGTGAAATACACATGAATATTCATATCTGGAACTTTATCATAAGTTAAACCTTCTGTAATAAAAGGCACATATGATTTTTGTGATTCCACAAAGAAAATAGGGATCTTTAAATCCTGATACACCTCAATATATTTATCATCTGCTGCTTCTTTTAGAAGGTCTTTCATAATAATAATAGCGTCAAAACCAGGACCATCTTCTTTCAAATCATTGAATGTAATTGTATGAAAGTGGACATTTTTTTCTCTCACATCTGGCTCTTCTCCTATCACACCAACATTTAGACTAGGACCTTTATAAACAGAACTAGAAAATACTTCAAAGAGCTTTCCTGAAAACTCACTACTCCCCATCTGATTTTCAAAAGTATTATTCATAAAAGGTAGTGCTAAAATTAGTATAATAAATATGGCAGCAGTTGAAGTGAAATAGTATTTCCAGCGTGTAGATTTTTTATGTCGAGTAGAGGGCTGGCTATCCATTTGACCATTTATATTTGCTAAGATAGATTGCTGTTCTTTTCCTGTCATTCGAAATTTATTATTAATAGACTTTAATTTTCTATCTAGTTCATCTTCTCTTTCAAAAGGCTTCATGGATATCCTCCTCCTTTTCTAATTCCTTCTTCAAAGCTATCATTGCACGATGCAATTGAACTTTCACTTTGCTTTCTGACCAATGCAGAATGCTGGCTGTTTCTTTTATCGAAAATTCTTTTATTTTTCTAAGGATAATAACATCTCTCTGTTGTCGTTTTAATTTATTTAATGCTCTATATAATTGTTGCTCCGATTCATTTAAGAGTGTAACTTGCTCGGGAGTTTGTTCAGTCGCTTGAAGGATTGGAATTGATTCTAATAGATATGTTATTGGTTTTTTCTTTCTAAAGTAATCCATTGTTATGTTTCGTGCTATTGTAAAAAGCCAAGCTTTGGGGTTCTCCCCTTGAAAAGAGTCAAATTTTTTATAAGCACGTATGTATGTGTCCTGCAAGATATCTTTTGCTTGTTCATGATCCTTCATCAAAAAGACAATATAATTGTAAATATCATTACTATGCATATGGTACCAATCATTTATCTGCTGCTTAATCAGATGTTGAGAATCATTCATGGCCTTCCTCCTCTCCCCCTCACTATATTAACGGAAAATAAATAGAAAGGTTACATTTTCTCATAAAAAAGAGGACGGTTCTCTCGTTGCGCAATGCAACGCGAGAACCGTCCCCATGTTTCATTCTATTTTAAAAGGTTCAGCGATTCGCGGTTGAATGCTGGGATGTCGTCTGGTTGTCTGCTTGTTACTAATTGGTTTTGGCAAACAACGACTTCTTCGTCTCTAACTTTTGCTCCTGCATATTCCATGTCGACTTGGATTGATTTATAACCTGTTGCGTCTCGGCCTTCTAGTGTTTTAGCTGTAATCAGGAGCTGTGGGCCATGACAAATTGCAAAGGTTGGCTTTTTCTCGTCCATAAAGTGTTTCGCAAACGCTACGAATCGGTCATCTCCACGGAGGATATCTGGTGAAAATCCACCTGGGATAAATAAAGCATCAAAATCATTCGGATCTGCATCTGCTATACCAAAATCAATCGAAACTTTTGTATTATCTTTTTTACCAGTTGCAGTAGCACCTGCTTCCGTTCCTATTGTCACAACCTCGTGACCTGCATCCTTAAATGCTTCCACAGGGTCCGTATACTCAACGTCTTCAAACATATCCGTAATTACAACAGCAATCTTTTTTCCCATTTAATTCATCTCCCTTTCCATAAAACTTATACATTAGACAGTCTTCCCAAATCATCAAGAATGAAACATGGGGACGGTTCTTATGTTGCATTGACTGCAACACGAGAACCGTCCCCATGTTTCACTAGGTGTTTCGGAAGGTGAGGATTTTATTGAATTTCTTGTAGAGTAGGCCGGGCATGATGAGTTGTTTTAGGTTTCGGCGTTTACTTTCTTTTAGCAGATCGACTTGCTTGTCATTTCCGAAGTAGAAGGCTTGCCAGATAAATTTAGAACAGTAATTGTTCTCCACATCGAGGAGGTCGCGCTCAAAAACATATCTTTTACTCTCATCATAATGAAGCATTGCCCAAATCGCAGCTTGTTTTGCTGCTTCTTGATTTTTATAACGCATCACTGTGAGTTTCTCTCCCTTTTTATGTCGGGAAAGATAAACCGGCATACTATCGGCATGGCCAAATGGTTTCCAACGATTGATATGATAAATCCGATAATTTTCACCTACGATTGCTATATGTCCCACAAATAAAGAGGAGAGAGCATACTTATGAGAATAAAGAATATCACCAGGTATCATTTCCATGTCTGTTCCTGGATATCGATGAATCAGCTCATCTGTTTTTGTCTTTTTTTCCATAAGTCTGCGCCTCCTTTAACTACTATCTATCCATCCCTGATATATCTCCCTCAGGTAAATCTAGTTCCCATGATTTCAACAAACGACGCATGATTTTTCCGCTTCTTGTTTTAGGGATCGTATCCACAATTTCAATTTCATCTGGTGTTGCATGCGTACTTAATTCAGCAGTAATAAAATCACGAATCTCATCTTGTAATGCTACTGATTTTTCATGGTTCTCATTTAAAATGATAAATGCTTTAATAATTTCACCATGCACTGGGTCTGGTTTTCCAATTACTCCTGCTTCAGCAACAGCTGGATGCTCAACAAGCTTCGACTCTATTTCAAATGGTCCGATTCGCTCTCCAGAAGCATTTATCACATCATCTAAACGACCTTGGAACCAGAAGTAGCCGTCCTCATCATAATAAGCACTGTCACCTGAGAGATACCAGTCGTCAAGAAAATAACTTTCATATTCCCAAGGATTATTCAAAATCTGTCGCATCATCGCTGGCCAGCCTTTTTTAATTGCAAGGGTCCCCATCTGATTTGGCGGAAGTTTATTCCCTTCATTATCAATAATTGCTGCTTCCACACCTGGAATTGGTTTCCCCATCGAACCTGGTCGAATCTCATTACAAGGTAGATTCACAATTATTTGTGCCCCTGTTTCAGTCATCCACCAAGTATCATGAATACGTAAATTAAAGTTATTTAGCACCCAACTCACTGTCTCAGGACTAAGCGCTTCACCAATACTTAGCATATGTCTTAGAGAAGAAAGATTATAGTTTTTAATGGATTCTTCGCCTTGACTCATTAAAATTCTTAAAATATTCGGGGATGTATACCAAACGGTTAATTGGTATTTTTCAATAACTTGATAAAATTGCTTCGGCGTAAATGTCCCGTCATTAATAAATGTTGTAACACCGTGCATGAACGGACCTAGTATTCCGTAACTCGTGCCAGTAATCCAGCCCGGATCAGCCGTACACCAATAAATATCATCTTCTTTTAAATCCAATACCCATTCAGATGTCGCGTATTGCTGAATCATTGCCTGATGAACATGATAAACTCCCTTAGGTTTTCCTGTGGAACCGGACGTATAATGGAGCATCATTCCAGCTTCTAAATCCACCCATTCCATTTCAAATTCCTCAGATGCAATCGCCAATTCTTCTTCATAATTAATAAATAATGCTTCTTTAGGCGCTTCACCAATCACAATAATCTTTTTTAAAGCTGGTAGTTTTTCATAAGGCACTCTATTTAAAAGCTCTTTCGTTGTTACTAGAATACTAGCTTCACTATCCTCTAAGCGGTCTCTTATTGCCTGCTCCATAAACGCGGCTGATAAAGGAGCAGCAACAGCTCCCGTTTTTAATACACCAAAGAAAACATTATAATAATCAGGAGTTTTAGGTGATAGGATAAAAACATTTTCCCCTTTTTCCACCCCATATTTCCTTAAAACATTTGCAAATCGATTACTACTTTTACTTAACTCCGAATAAGTATAAGACTCCTCACGTTCTGGAGTTGCATAAATAAGTGCCAATTTATCTCTTGTATCAGGATTCATTGCATGACGATCGAGCGCCTCATAAGCAACGTTTACCTTGCCCGTAACGTGCCAAGAGAAAGCCTGATTTACTTGATCCCATGAGAAGTGACGACGAAATTGATCGTAATCTTGTAGATTATAACTTCCCTCTCTTACAGAAATGGTTTTCATATCCATTTCTTTTCTCCCCCTTTAATGTAATCGCTATCATTATTCAAAAAGTGAATATTACATATAGTAGATACTTTTATTCTAGAGCAAAGCCTTATAGATGAAAAGCTTTTCAAACAGATATCAACCTTCATCGATAATCGACTGGATAATATGAAGGGAATCCCACTCTCCTAAAGAAAAGAATGTAATTGGATATTTTTTCCCAAAAACTTTCTTTTGAATTTCTTTTGCATGATATCCCTGATTGTTCAAGAAAAGCACTTCGCCTTGTAATTCCTTCAGGTATTCAAGCTTGGCCATCAATGCTTTCTTGCCATCCCTTACATAGCCTGCATGGCAACAGAACATTTCTTCAAAATCATATGTTAGCGTATGTTCAATCGAGTGAATGATCGTTGGAATGCTTTCGTTTCGAAGAATTAACTTCGTTTTTGGCGTCACAAATAAATCTCCAGAAAACAACTGTCCAGTTTGTTGATTTAGAAAAGCCAAATGGTCTTTTGCATGGCCTGGAGTTTCAATGACATCCCATGTAGCATTTCTTGATTTAAAGGTTTTTCCTATTGTTTTTCCCTCAAAAGGCTCGCGATTCCCCCAAAATATTTTTCTGTAAAATGGATAGCTCGCTTTTTCTATATTATATTTTTGCATCATTGGATGCGTGTATACTGGTAGATTGTATTCCTTTTGTAAAAAAGCTGCAGCACCTGTGTGATCCTCATGATGATGCGTGATCACAACCTGATCCACATCCATCTCTTTAAAAAACGGTGTAAACTCTTTGATTAAGGACTTGGCACCTGTATCAATTAAGACTCCGTCAACTTCATAGCTTATCGTGTTTAATTTAACTTTATTAAAAGCTACAGTCCCTTCAATATAACGGACATTATTATGTTCATGAATAGAAACTTCTTTTTGAAATAACATATGTTACTCCTTCCCGTAAACCCTGTCTAAATAGAATACCATAAAATGAATGGTTGTTCATTTTTGTTGATAAAAAAATCACGTTGATGTACATGATTTTTTTCATTAGTTACGACCCCGGCAGGAATCGAACCTGCGCACAAGGCTTAGGAGGCCAATGCTCTATCCCCTGAGCTACGGAGTCTAGTTAGAAAACAATAGTGTAATTATATAAAAATGTAGGTGTTATTTGCAAGGGGTGGATGTAATTTATTTTAAATACGATATGCTTCACCAAGCTCCATCGAACGTTTCCTCGCACTTTCAATACACTGCGCAATAATATCCTCAAAGTTATTAGCAGCTAAACTATCTAGCCCTGCTTCCGTCGTCCCACCCTGACTCGTAATATTTTTTCTCAAGGTTGCAGGTGTTTCTCCAGATTCCTTCAGCATTCTACCCGCTCCAATAATCGTTTGCGTAATGAGGTCATCTGCAGTCTTTTGATCTAATCCCGCATTTACTGCAGCATCTGTCATTGCCTCTACAAAATAATAAATAAATGCAGGACCACTTCCAGCTACTGCCGTTACGGTATGCATATCTTGTTCTTGAATAATTTTTGTTGTGCCAATGGTTTGAAATAGAGTCTGCGTGACTACTTCATGACTAGCTTCTACATAGCGCCCCATCGCAAGTGCCGTTGCTGAAAGACCAATCTTAGCTGACGTGTTAGGCATCGCGCGAATTACTGGTGACTTTTTACCGATTACTTCTTCAATCATTTCTGTCATCACACCAGCAATCACGGAGAGAATCAATTGTTTTTCAGTTAGGTAATCTCGTACGTCTATAAGTGCTTCTTGAACATCTTTAGGCTTCATCGCTAAGACAACGACCTCAGCATCTTGGAGAAGTTCTTTTTGATTATAGCTTGTTCTTACATGGTACTTGTCTTCCATAAATTCTAACCTTGCTGTATCGTGCTTATTCGTCACAAAAATATTTTCACTCTTTACAATTCCTGCTTTTAAAATTCCAGAAATGATTGCCTCTGCCATTGATCCTGAACCAAGAAATACGATCTTTTCCATCATGCAACAGCTCCTTTTTTTAAGAAATATAAAAAAACCGATTTATCCTTTAATTAAAAGGACGAAATCAGTTTCCGCGTTACCACCTATTTTGGCATATGTATGCCCAGCTCTTTATTGATAACACAGTTGCCTGTGGTTAGCTTTTACTAACGACTCCCAGGTAGGTTCATATAAGCTTATATCAAGGAATCTCTCAGTCGGTGGATTCCATTTCCTGTTATATAGTTCTTATATTACTATTCTGATCACTGTCTAAATTATGCTTTTGTTTACTATATGAGGTTTTTGTTTGCATGTCAAGGTGATTTATCTGAAAAGACTTATATTTTAACTAATTTATGAGAATTGATATGGAGGTTTTGTTAGGGTAATTGTGAACTTCGGGATTTTGTATGTCTGCTTCGGGATAATTTGTGTCCACTTCGGGTTTTTGTGTGAAAACTTCGGGGAAATTTGTGTCCACTTCGGGATTTCCATTAAACGGACTAGTTCTAAAGAAAAAGCCGTCCCACATAGGTATATTTAGATGAAAGAGTGAAGATATTGGAGCGGATTATGTAGTTAGAGTCTATAATTTGTGAACTTCGGCTAGTATATTGTGAACTTTGGGCGACTCAATTGTGAACTTGGGCTACTTGACAGTGAACATCGGCGACTTCACTGTGAACTTCAGCGACCACACAAAATTCCACCCTTAAAACACAAAAAAACGCCTGCAAGCAAGCGTTTGTCATTTACTATTATAAAAAAATGGAGGAGGTAGAGGGATTCGAACCCCCGCGCGGTTTGACCCGCCTGTTGGTTTTCAAGACCAATCCCTTCAGCCGGACTTGGGTATACCTCCGTTAAAGACAAGATTTAATATATCATAGGTTGTCGGATTTTGTCAACATATTTATAAAAATTCTTAGGCAAAGTTTAATATCGAGATTACCTATGACATCCAAGTTGATAAAAAAATGAAAAGCTCAGAGAACCAAATTTTCTAAGCTTCATGTTCATTCCTTCGAATGGATCTTCAAAATAGCAAATAGATAAATAACCCAAACACTCATAAAGAACAAATACACCGCCACCTGAACACTGCTAGGACTCCAAACAAACACAGCTTCCCATGAATAACCAGCAGATAAGAGACTTGGTATGATATAAATAAAATAACTTAATCCCAAAATAAATAATAAAGAAAAAGTTAGTTTAAGAATGCTTTTTCTATCTCTAGATTTAAAATATAATTGTTTTTTAGCTAACTTGATTATAATTCTTAGGATAAAAATTATAATAACTAAAATTAAGATGATGAAAAACCCAATGACACCAAGTGCCACCTTATCTAGAGATTGATTTGGATCTTCAATATTATCACTAATAATTTCTCCCTGAAGTATTTCATTTATTTCAATTCCAATATTTTGAACTAAATTTGAACTCATATTACCCAATACCGCAACTCCAATTTTTTCTTGCTTATTGAATGTTACATAAGTTGCATAGTTTGGATTCATTCCGTCATGTGTGATCTGTTCATTCTCTTCAAGGAACCAACCACCAGCATAGAAAACTTCATTGCCTGCTAAATCAAGAGCACGCTCAGCCTCATGACTCTTATGAATAATTGCTTGATCAAAATCAATGTCAGGCATCGTATCCATTTGGATCTTTAGCCATGTTGCCATATCTTCTCCGTTTGATATGATATATCCTGCCGGTTTGTTCCCTCTGTATATTGGCGCTTCGAATTGTTGGGCGTTTAAAAATCCAATTTTGTAACCATCAGTCATTTGGTTGTTCATTTCGTCGGTGCGGAATAAATATGTATTATTTAATCCCAATGGTTTTATAATCGCTTCTTCCATAAAATTTTCATATGTATCATCTGTTACCTTTTCGATAATTAATCCTAGGATATCGTAGTTTATTGTCGCATATTGATAGACTTTTCCAGGTTCACTGTCTAATTCTATTTCGATTAAAGCTCTCACCGTTTCTTCCAACGCTTGATCCTCATTAGAAATAGGAATTAAATGTATCGTAGAGGCCGGAATTCCAGTTGTGTGATTTAATGCTTGCTCAATCGTTATTGGGACTTCTTCCCCTCCGTACTTCATCTTTAGCCAAGGGATATATGTCGTTACAGGATCGCTAAGCTCTATTTCTCCACTTTCAACTAAACTAAAAATAGCTAATGCAGTGAAAGCTTTACTATTCGATGCTAATTCAAATAAAGACTTAGGTGTGACTGGTTTTTCTTCATCTACATTCGAATACCCAAACCCTTTTTGGTAAACGGTTTTATCATCTTTCACGATTGTTATCGCTAGTCCTGGAATCTTTCCCTTATTCATATTTTCAGTTATAACTTTTTCTATTTGTTTTTCTTCCGACTCCGTTAAATCATTTATTTCACTTGCGTTTACTACACCATTTCCCAGTATAGAAATCATTATTATTATAAAAATAACTATAATCTTTAGAAATCCAGTCTTCAATTGTTCTCCTTCTCTCAAGTCCTTTATTACGGCTACATTAGTAAGTTCTACACAAATAGTCATAATCCCTCTTTATAAAATAAAAATATCGCAGTGAATTCGATGGTGAATTTCACTGCGATAAAGAGCTTTTAAGATAAAGCTATTAATATTATTTTATAACTTCTTTTCCACCCATATATGGCACAAGTGCTTTTGGAACACGTACCGTTCCATCTTCTTGCTGGTAGTTTTCTAAAATTGCTGCTACTGTACGACCAATTGCAAGACCTGAACCATTTAATGTATGCACATATTCTGCTTTACCATTCGCTTCACGACGGAAACGAATACCTGCGCGTCTTGCTTGGAAATCTTCAAAGTTTGAACAAGAAGAAATTTCACGATATGTTTCTTGGCTTGGGATCCAAACTTCAATATCGTATTTCTTTGCTGCTGTAAAGCCTAAATCACCTGTACACATGCTCATTACTCTGTATGGTAGTTCAAGCTCTTGAAGAATTTTCTCTGCATGACCTGTTAGCGTTTCAAGTGTTTCATAAGATTCCTCTGGTTTTACAAAATGAACGAGTTCCACTTTATTAAATTGATGCTGACGAATTAATCCGCGTGTATCTCGGCCTGCAGAACCTGCTTCAGAGCGGAAGTTTGCACTGTATGCGACATATCGTTTTGGTAAATCAAGCATAATTTCATCACGATGGTAGTTCGTTACAGGGACTTCAGAAGTTGGGATTAAGTAATAATCTGTTCCCTCTAGCTTAAATGCATCTTCTTCAAATTTTGGAAGTTGACCAGTACCAGTCATACTCATGCGGTTCACAATATATGGTGGTAAAACTTCGCGATAATCATGGTTATCTGCATGGTAGTCCATCATGAAGTTAATTAACGCACGTTCCAAACGAGCACCTAGACCTGTGTAGAAAACGAAACGGCTTCCGGTTACTTTTGCTGCACGCTCAAAATCAACAATTGCTAAGTCTGTTGCAACATCCCAATGCGGCTTAATTTCAAAATCAAAAGCTGTCTGTTCACCCCATGTACGATGTACTACGTTATCTTCTTCATCCTCGCCAATTGGCACACTCTCATGAGGAATGTTAGGGATTGAATACATCACATGCTCCAACTTCTCTTCAATCTCACGAAGCTCTTTATCAAGCTTTGCAATCTCATCACCAACCTCGCGCATTTCTTTGATTGCTGGTTCTGCATCTTGTTTTTCCTTTTTAAGCTTCGCGATCTCCTGTGTTGCTGCATTCCTTTTTGCTTTTAACTGTTCTGTCTCAACAATCAGCGTACGACGTCTTTCATCAAGCTCGCCGAATGTATCAAGCTCTGATAAATCTTCCCCTCTGTGTTGTAGCTTTGCTTTAACCTCATCATAATTATTACGTAAAAATTTCATATCTAACATGTACAATTCCTCCTTAAATATATTTTAAATACCAAAAAACTCCCGTCCCAAAAATAGGGACGAGAGTTTGAATTCCCGCGTTGCCACCCTTGTTGAAGAGATCACTCTCTTCCGGCTCACAGCTATAACGGCGCTTCTCCCGGGTTTATTTACTCTAAAAAATTTCCATAAACCAGTTCAAGGATGGATTCACAGCATTTCCACATCGATTTGCACCAACCATCGACTCTCTTTTAGAAGAAAAAATCTGCTACTATTTCCTATCAACACTTTTCATTAATTGCATTTATCATACCCAATTCATTTTAGAAATGCAAGTGTCCAAATAGAATAAGTATTTATTTAACTAAATAATCCTTTGATCCAATCGACGGAAGCAGTGAAAATGCCTCCAAAGAAATCGCCAATTGCACCAAGTGTTAACATAAACCAATTTGCTTTTTCAACTGCTTCATCACTTACGATATCTACTGTAAGTGGTGTATTTGCGAACAAGTAACCAGAGTCAGTACCTTCACCTGTATAAACAACATGAGCTGTACCGATTACTTCACCTTTTTCAATTGGTGCTGTTAGCTCGCCATCTTCATTCAATTTATCTTCCTCGAATGTATATTCAAGCGAATATAATTCTTGGGTGTCTTGTTGAATTGGCTGCGTGATCGACTCATTAATGGAAATACTAACCTCATCTTCCTTACCCTTTGCAACTGGCAGCGTTACTTGATCTTCAAGCTGGAAGCCAGTAGCAAAAAGCTCTGTTTCTTGGAAGTGATCAAATCCGAAGTCTAGAAGCTTCGCCGTTTCTTGAAAACGTTCTTCTTTACTATCTGTTTTCATAACGACCGTAATTAGGCGCTTGCCATCTCTTTCTGCTGTCCCTGTAAAAGTATAACCTGCAAGAGCAGTATTACCAGTTTTTAAACCATCCATTCCTTCATAATGAAACGGTTGTAAGAATGATGCTTCATGCGGCAACATCCAGTTTAAATTTTCTACAGTATAGCCATCAAATTCTACTTTTAACTGACTTGAATAATCTAATGCATCAGGATAGTCATTTACCAAACGGTATGCTAACTGTGCAGCAGCTCTTGCTGACAGAAGGTTACTTGCATTTGGGTCTGTTCCTTCTGGTGCATCATCACCTAGCGAATTATTATCTAGACCTGTACTATTTACAAATTTATAATCCGTTAAACCAATTTCTTCGGCTGTTTCATTCATTAAATTAACAAATTCTGATTCTGTACCAGAAACAAGCTCTGCTAATGCAATTGTTGCTCCATTATCTGAGAACACTGCCATCGCATTATATAAGTCACGAACAACATAATCTTTATTTTGGGTTAAACCAATTCCTGAAAATAAATTATTTGCAGATATGGAAAAAGGATAATCACTAATTTGTGTGGTATCATCCCAACCAAATTGTCCTTCGTTAATTGCTTTTAGAACAAGGTATTCTGTCATCATTTTTGTCATACTAGCTGGAGGTAGAGCAACGTCTGCATTTTTTTCGTATAAAATTTTACCTGAACCTGCATCGACTAAAATAGCGGATTCTGCGTTTAAATCAATTGTTTCTTCTGCATTTGCAACGAGTGGCTCTAACATAAATGTTGTCATCAATAATACTGTTATCAGTACAATCGATAGACCTTTTTTCATCATTTGAATCAAATTTCTTACCTCCAACGTCTTTTAAAAATATATGTAACACGATTGTTATTCTATCATATATTCACCCAAAAAAATAGACGGATATCCGTCTATTAAATGGTAAAAAGTAATCATTTTATCTTTTCATATGCACTTAACTATCTACGTAAAACGTTTAAAATAGCATATCCAACTCTCTATTCTGAAGTCCGCAGTTCGCATGCCACTCGCTTTCCGCAGGCGGCTGGTGAGCCTCCTCGCACGCTTCGCGATGCTGTGGGGTCTCACCTATGCCTTCCTCCTGCAGGAGTCTCGCGGCATGCGAACTGCTCCGAGCGTAATTTGGAGTTTGGCTCATTATTTTAAATCAAATTTAAAGAGTTATGTCTTTTATTAAACCGAATAGTTCGGTGCTTCTTTTGTGATTTGGACGTCATGTGGGTGGCTTTCGATTAGGCCTGCGTTTGTGATGCGAACAAATTGTCCATTTTTACGTAAGTCTTCGATTGTCGCTGTGCCACAATAACCCATTCCAGAACGTAGGCCACCAGCTAGCTGGTGCGCGATATCAGATAGCGCTCCTTTGTATGGAACACGACCTTCAATGCCTTCAGGAACTAATTTTTTGCTGTCATCTGTTGCATCTTGGAAGTAACGGTCTTTAGAACCAGCCTTCATTGCACCAAGAGATCCCATGCCGCGATACACTTTATATTTTCTTCCTTGGTAAATTTCTGTTTCACCAGGGCTTTCTGTCGTACCAGCAAACATACTACCTAACATAACAGCGTGCGCTCCTGCTGCAATTGCTTTAACGATATCTCCAGAATATTTAATTCCACCATCTGCAATGACGGGAACATTATATTCTGCAGCTGCTCTGGCACAATCATAGACAGCTGTAATTTGTGGTACCCCAACTCCTGCGACTACACGAGTTGTACAAATTGATCCAGGTCCGATACCAACTTTAACAACAGTTGCTCCTGCTTCGATTAATGCTACAGTACCCTCTGCAGTTGCTACGTTCCCTGCGATAATATCAAGATTTGGATATGTTTCTCGAACTTTTTTCACTTGATTGATTACGCCAGCCGAATGGCCGTGTGCTGTATCAATTACAACCGCATCAACGCCTGCATCAACAAGCTTTTCGATACGATTCATCGCATCACCTGTAACTCCTACTGCAGCGGCAACAATTAGTCTACCCTGTTCATCTTTTGCAGAGTTCGGGAATTCAATTACCTTTTCAATATCCTTGATTGTAATTAAGCCTTTAAGGATACCTTTATCATCAACAAGTGGTAATTTCTCAATTTTATATTTTTGCAAGAGGCTTTCTGCTTCTTCAAGTGTCGTGCCAACTGGTGCGGTAACTAGGTTTTCGCTTGTCATCACTTCTGAGATAGAAATAGAATAATCCTGAATGAATCGTAAGTCACGATTCGTCAAAATTCCTACAAGTTTCTGTTCTTCGATTTCATTTACAATTGGAACACCTGATATTTTAAATTTACCCATTAGATGTTCGGCATCGTATACTTGATGTTCAGGAGTTAGGAAAAATGGATTCGTAATGACTCCACTCTCAGAACGCTTCACACGGTCCACGAGCTCTGCTTGTTCATCAATACTCATATTCTTATGAATGACTCCAAAACCACCTTGTCTCGCCATTGCAATCGCCATTTCTGCTTCCGTAACTGTATCCATACCAGCACTAATGAAAGGGGATTTCAATTTCAATCTTTCCGATAACTTTGTATCTAGTTTTACTTCATTAGGTAAAACATTTGATTCTGCAGGAACTAATAGAACATCATCGAATGTTAACCCTTCTTTGCCAAATTTATCTTCACGCATTTTAGAGCCTCCTCATAGTTTTTTCCCATCGCTATCTATTTTTACTAACTTTACGCCATCAGTTAAGCTTTTTCAACTACCATGGATTAAAAAGATAAAACAAAAATATTCAAAATTTTATCAAATGAACTTTATAATTTCAAGCGCTTGTTTCTCAACAAGGCTAATAATCTCTTGTGTATCATCTAACTTGATCAGTGGTCTTGTCGGATCTGTTTCATTTATAAAAACAATCTCGCCTGTTTTCCCATCAGATAATTCCACGCGTTTACCTAACGAACGAATCGACAAGCTTTTGATAAATACTTGTACGATTTTTGAATCGAATGCAATGTATTGTTCTTTTTCAATTTCTGATAAAACTTTATAAACAGGTTGGCGATTCTTATATAATCTTTCACTTGCCATCGCATCGTATGTATCACTAATTGCTAAAATTCTAGCAAAAATATGTATCTCATCACCTGATTTACCTCCAGGGTAACCACTACCGTCCATTCGTTCATGATGTTGCAGCACAGCAGTTTTTACAGAAGGTGATATTGCAGGTAAATTCTCTACCATACGGAAAGAATAAATGGGATGGTTCCGAATATCTTGCTGTTGCTTTTCTGTTAATGGTCCACCTTTTTTGATAATTTCCTCATCAACTCTTGTCATACCTGCATCACATAGAATACCTGCAAGTCCGACTTGTAGTGCTTCACCTTTACTAAAGCCTAATTCCTTTGCGATGAAAGCGGCGATAACACTAACGGAAACCGCATGATGATAAATATACTCCCCTGGGTCGCTATAATCATACAAAGTATATGGTTCTATATCGAGTTCTTCCACACGGGATAAAAGTGGAATAATCATTTCTCTTACATTGGCAATATTAACTGGAACGCCGCTGTTCCACTGCATATATTCCTTTTTAAAGCTTGAAACAACCTCTAAATAATGATTTTTGAATGAGGATTTTTCTGGCTCTTTTGGTGGTGCAATTTCTTTATCATTTGTTTTTACTTTTTCTTCCACAACATTTACTTGCTGCGAATTTTCTCTTCGCTTCACACCATAATCATAATCAAGCTTTGTTCTTACATCAGCGACTGGAATTAAAAAGTTTTGTAGTATCATAATATGTTCTTCTGTTAAAACAGTATTAGCTTTCATTATGGGACGACCAGATTTACCTAAAATATCTTTTAAAAGCACATAACCTTCTCTTAATTGTGACGTTTGTACTTGCATCGTCATACCTCCAAATAGAATGAAACTTCTAAAATTAACTCTGTATACGGCAAAGGTGACTCCAAAATAGTTTAAAGTCACCTGCCATTTCAATCATTCTTCTAAATCAGAATCTATATCTTCTTGAATTAGTTTTTCGTCTTTATCTTGAATTTCTAAATCATCTTCTTCTTGATTTTCTTTTTCTAGCTTTTCCTCTACATCATCTAGAATCTTATCTTCTTCAATTTTCGCAACTGTTGCTACTTCTTCATCTTCTTGAATACGAATGAGCCTTACACCCATTGTATTACGGCCTGTTTCAGAAATATCAACTACAGGAATACGGATGAGCACACCTGCGATGGTAATTAACATTAAATCTTCCTCACCAGTTACGGCTTTTACAGAAACAATTTCTCCTGTTTTATCTGTAAGATTTGCTGTTTTAACACCTTTACCACCACGGTTGATTCTACGGTATTCCGTTTCAATCGTCTGTTTTCCATAACCTTTTGTTGTTACGTGGAGAATCTTAGAACCAGGCTCAATCACTTCCATGGAAACAACGATATCGCCATCTCTTAAGGAAATACCTTTAACCCCAGCTGCTGTTCTACCCATTTGACGGATTTGATCTTCTTCGAAACGGATAAGGTATCCATTTTTCGTTGCAATCATAATATCTTTCGTACCATCAGTCAGTCGAACAGAAATTAACTCATCTTCGCCTCTTAGGTTAACGGCGATTAGTCCACCTTTACGAATATTGGTAAACAGTGATAATTTCGTACGTTTCGTAATTCCGTGCTTCGTAGTGAAGATAAGTTTCGCTTCTTCATCATATTCATCAACAGAAATAATCGTATTAATCGACTCTTCAGGGTCTAACTGTAGAACGTTAATAATAGGAATTCCTTTTGCTGTTCTACCGAATTCAGGGATTTCATAGCCTTTTAGCTTATAAACTTTCCCTTTATTTGTGAAGAATAGAATCGTATCATGGGTTGAGCAAGATACGAGTTGCTCCACAAAATCATCTTCATTTGTACCCATTCCTTGAATTCCACGTCCGCCACGCTTCTGTGTACGATAAGTTGAAGCTGGTAGGCGTTTAATATATCCATGATGCGTTAACGTGATTACAATGTTTTCTTCAGGGATTAAATCCTCATCTTCAAAGAACCCAATGCCACCAGCAACAATGTCTGTACGACGTTCGTTGCTGAAACGCGCTTTGATTTCTTCAAGTTCTTCACGGATGATTTCTAATACTTTTTCTTCATCTGCTAGGATTGCTTTTAATTCAGAAATGAGTTGCATAAGTTCATTGTATTCATTCTCAATTTTTTCACGTTCTAATCCAGTTAGTCGCTGTAAACGCATGTCAAGAATTGCTTGTGCTTGCTTCTCAGATAAATTAAAGTTCTCCATCAAACCAGTTCTAGCAATATCTGTCGTTTCAGAAGCACGAATCAAAGCGATCACTTTATCTAAATTATCTAAAGCAATACGTAAACCTTCTAAAATATGAGCACGGGCTTCCGCTTTCTTTAATTCAAAAGCTGTACGTCTTTTAATAACAACGATTTGATGATCTAAGTAATGCTCTAAACATTGTTTGATATTTAATACTTTTGGTTGGCCGTTAACAAGTGCTAACATATTCACGCCAAAAGTTGTCTGCAGTGCTGTATATTTATATAAATTATTTAAAATAACATTCGCATTTGCATCTCTGCGGACTTCCATAACAACACGCATACCATCTCTTGAAGACTCGTCGCGTAAATCAGTGATTCCTTCAATACGCTTATCCCTTACAAGTTCTGCGATTTTTTCTACCAATCTTGCCTTATTTACTTGGTATGGAAGTTCTGTCACAAGAATGGTTGATTTTCCATTAGCATGCTCTTCAATCTCAACTTCCGCACGCATGGTAATCGAGCCTTTACCTGTTTCATAAGCCTTACGAATCCCACTTCTACCAATAATTTGAGCTGCGGTAGGGAAGTCTGGGCCAGGAATATGTTCTTCCATCAATTCATCAATTGTAATGTCTGGATCTCTTGAAATCGCAAGTACAGCATCAATTGTTTCTCCTAGGTTATGTGGCGGAATATTTGTTGCCATTCCAACAGCAATTCCTGATGTACCGTTCACTAAAAGGTTAGGGAAACGTGCAGGGAAAACAACTGGCTCGCGTTCGGAACCATCATAGTTATCACGGAAATCAACCGTATCTTTATTTAGGTCTCTCACAAGTTCCATTGATATTTTAGACATTCTTGCTTCTGTATAACGCATGGCAGCAGCTTGGTCTCCATCGACAGAACCAAAGTTCCCGTGACCATCAACAAGCATATGGCGATAACTAAAATCTTGTGCCATACGTACCATTGTTTCATAAACAGCAGAGTCACCATGTGGGTGATACTTACCGATTACTTCTCCAACAATACGTGCTGATTTTTTATAGGCTTTATCGGAATGCATGCCTAGGTCATTCATCGCATATAATATCCTACGATGCACAGGCTTCATTCCATCACGCACATCTGGAAGTGCTCTTGAGACAATAACACTCATGGAGTAATCCAAGAATGATGTGCGCATTTCATTACTAATATTAATTTCTTGAACATTTTGACGTTCTTCCGCCATACAGTTACCTCCTAATAGAGAAAATAATCTAGGTTATTTCCTCTCAAACAGGAAATGAAGACAATGGAAAACTTTCATTTTCCAGCTGTCCCATCATTTCGCTCTTTCCAATTTAATTAAGTCTTATATATCTAAATTCTGAACGTACTGCGCGTTTTCTTCGATATAATTTCTGCGGGGTTCTACTTTATCGCCCATTAGCATATCGAAAACTTGATCTGCTTCAATTGCATCAATTAATCGAACTTGTAAAAGTGTGCGTTGATCTGGATCCATTGTTGTATCCCAAAGCTGATCTGCATCCATTTCACCAAGTCCTTTATAACGCTGAATCGTTGGCTTCGGTGACTCTGGAAGTTTCGCAAGCTCTTCTTGTAATTCGATATCGCTGTACACGTATTTCAGTGTTTTACCTTGTTTAATTTGGAATAAAGGTGGTTGCGCGATATAAATATAGCCATAGTCGATTAATGGACGCATATAACGGAAAAAGAATGTTAATAATAACGTACGAATATGTGCACCATCGACGTCAGCATCTGTCATGATAACGACTTTATGGTATCTAGCTTTTTCAATATCAAAATCTTCACCAATTCCTGTACCTAAAGCAGTAATCATCGAACGAATCTCAGCATTCGATAAAATGCGGTCTAGTCTTGCTTTTTCTACGTTAAGAATTTTACCTCGAAGTGGAAGAATTGCTTGGAAATGCCTATCTCTTCCAGCCTTGGCAGATCCACCAGCTGAGTTACCCTCAACAATGTACAATTCACTGATTGCAGCATCTCTTGATGAACAATCTGCAAGCTTACCTGGTAGATTTGAAATCTCCAAAGCACCTTTACGTCTTGTTAATTCTCTAGCTTTTTTGGCAGCTAATCTTGCACGAGACGCCATCAAGCCTTTATCAACGATAATTCTTCCTACCGAAGGATTTTCTAATAAGAATTTCTGGAAGGTCTCACCAAAAACTTGCTCTGTAACAGTACGAACCTCACTATTACCAAGCTTTGTTTTCGTTTGTCCTTCAAATTGTGGGTCTGGGTGTTTGATGGAAACAATTGCTGTCATACCTTCACGAACATCGTCACCGGTTAAGTTAATATCACTATCTTTTAATAAATTACTTTTTCTAGCATAGTCATTAATTATTCTAGTTAAAGCAGTACGGAATCCAACTTCATGTGTACCACCTTCATACGTATGAATATTATTTGCATAGGAATATAGATTACTTGCAAATCCATCATTGTATTGAATCGATACTTCTACTTCAATGCCTTGTGCATCTCCATCTGCATAAAATGGGTCGTGAAGTACTTCTTTATTTTGGTTAATATATTGCACATAAGAACTAATTCCACCTTCGTAATAATAGCTCACTGGCTCACTATCACTACGTTTATCTTCAAGTGTAATTGTTAATCCTTTGTTTAAAAATGCTAATTCACGAAGACGCTGCTCCAATACGTCGAATTCAAACTCTAATGTTTCCGTGAAAATTTCTGGATCTGGAGTGAAGTGAATTTCTGTACCGTTAATATCTGTTTCACCGATCACTTGGAGCTCGTCGACTACTTTTCCACGTTTAAATCCAATGAAATGAATTTTATTATCACGGTGTACAGAAACTTCTAAGCCTACAGAAAGCGCATTTACAACTGATGCACCAACACCATGTAGACCACCTGAAACTTTATAACCGCCACCACCGAATTTACCACCCGCGTGGAGAACAGTCATGATTACTTCTACCGCTGGACGACCTGTTTTCTTTTGCGTATCAACAGGGATTCCGCGGCCATTATCTTTTACAGTAATACTATTGTCTTTTTCAATAATGACTTGAATGTGATCACAATATCCCGCTAAAGCCTCGTCAATACTATTATCAACGATTTCCCATACTAAGTGATGGAGACCTTTAGAGGCTGTTGAACCTATATACATTCCTGGACGTTTACGAACCGCTTCTAGTCCCTCAAGGACCTGAATTTGTTCTGCATCATATGCTTCATTATTTGGTAATTTTTCTTCCATTGACATATTTCACACTCATTTCTTTAATAAAAACTTAATTGCTCTTTAATGCTTGATTTCTATTCGTTATAATCATCTAAACTACTAAAGGTTGTGCTAAAAATGGTACGTTTTTTCAAGGTTGCTACAGATAGCACACTATAAAATGTATCTCCTGTAGTAATCAAAACTGACTTTGTCTGAATCGAAGGCCCCTTTAATCGATTATCCGCTTTTTCTTTATCGATCATTTCTTCTAAAATGATGGAAGAAGAAATAAGTTCATAATCAATAATTGCAATAATATCGTTAGAGCTAATGACGTTTCCATTTCCGATATCAATAAACATAGCGACCCCCTTTATGTTTTTCGACTGGTAACCACTCCATTTGCCACATGAAACAATTCCGCTTTCTTTAAAGTTTCATGATTGATCCCATCTACACTTGTTGTTGATACAAATGTTTGAACCTTGCCTTGGATTGTATTTAATAAATGTGATTGCCTAAAGTCATCGAGTTCACTTAATACATCATCAAGTAATAAAATTGGATATTCACCAACTTCATTATGAATTAATTCAATCTCAGCTAATTTTAACGATAGGGCAGTTGTTCTTTGTTGCCCTTGAGATCCATAGGTTTGAACGTTTTTACCATTCACATAAAAAATTAAATCATCACGATGTGGACCAGCTAAGGTTGTTCCACGTTCCATTTCTTTGTCCTGAATGCTTGAAAATTTATCTTGATAAGCGGTAACTATTTGTTCTTCTGTGTCTTCTTCAGAAACTTGAATAGACGTATCATATTTAATTTCTAAATTTTCAAGTTCATGGCTGATTTGATAATGGATAGATGCTGCCCATTTTCGTAATAACTCTAAAAAGTTGAACCGTTTTTTAAGAATGATTGCGGCATGTCCAATTAATTGTTCCGTTAAAACTTCCAACATTGTCGTCTGATTTACATCTACTTTACGTCGTTGTAATTGTTTTAGGAGTGAATTTCTTTGTTTTAAAATCTTTTGATATTGTGCAAGATGATAAAGATACATTGCTTGAATTTGTCCCAATTCCATATCAATAAATCTTCTTCTTGCTTGTGGAGAGCCTTTAACAAGCATTAAATCTTCAGGCGCGAACATGACAACGTTAACCGCACCAATGTAATCACTTAATCTTCTTTGCTCTAAATGATTAATTTTTGCTTTTTTCCCTTTGGAAGAGATAATAATTTCTAAGGGAATTGATTGATTTCGTTTCGTTACGCTACCTTCTATTTTAGCATATTCTTTGTCCCATTGAATCAATTCTTTTTCCTTTGATGTACGATGCGACTTGGTAAAAGCTAGACAATGAATTGCTTCCATGAGGTTTGTTTTTCCTTGAGCATTCTCCCCGATAATGACGTTAACTTTGTCATCAAAAACGATATCTAGTTCATCGTAATTTCGGAAGTTTTTTAAAGATAATTCTTTAATGTGCATGAGGCTTAATCCTCTTTACTTACGATATAGGTGTTTCCTTCGATTTCAACAGTATCTTTGTTGTAAAGCTTGCGACCACGGCGATGCTCAAGTTCGCCATTAACAACTGCTCCTTGATCTTGAAGATAGGCTTTAACCATTCCTCCAGAATCAAGAATATTTAGGACTTTAATAAATTGCCCTAATGTAATGTACTCCGTATTTATTTTTACTTCTTCCTGCATATTATCACCATATTTTCTATTTTATAGAATAAGCTAAAAACATATATATTTTTCCTGCAAATCGTCTAATTGATAGTCTTTACTTATAAAAACTCTATAAACCTATTTTACTAAAGTTTTCACCATTTTGAAAGGTAAGTCCCTAGATTACCCGAAAAAACCTCTCATTTTGCTTATTTTTGCGTTTTAGGTGGAGAAAAGAGCTAGACCTTTGTATTTTGTGTGGAGGAAAATGATTGTTTTCGAATTTTATTTTTAAAGTTTAGGAAGGATCTTTGAGATAGGTCTTTAATTTATTAGGGGGCCAGATCTGAATTCGTAAGTGAAATAGCTAACAAAGTTATTTTAAAATTAAAATAAAAAACTCTTACCCACATGTGGATAAGAGTTTTTTATAATTAAAAGTTATGAAGATGTTAATAAGTTCTGACTGGTAAAATAAGTTGTAAGATAGATTGATCTTCTTTAGGGACAATTACGAATGGTCGCATTGCTCCAGTGAAGTCGATCGATACTTCATCGTATTCCATTGATTTTAGAGCATCGATCATATATTTAGAGCTGAAAGAAATTTTTAATTCTTCTCCTTCAATCGCTTCAACGACAAGATCCTCTTGTACATTTCCGACTTCAGGTGAGTTACTTGTAATTTCAACAATAGATCCATCTTGTGTTGTTAGTTTAACTACATTATTTCTTTCTTCACGAGCAAGTAATGAAGCACGGTCGATTGTTTGTAAAAAATCTTTCGTTTTTACAATAATTTTTGTCTTGCTTTCTTCAGGGATTAAACGTGAAGTTTCTGGATAATTCCCATCTAATAAACGAGATAAAAAGCTCAGATGCTTCGTACGGAATAGAATTTGGTTATTTGTTACACTAATTTCCACATTTTCTTCTTGGTCATCAAGAATTTTATGAAGTTCATTTAAACTCTTTCCAGGAACAACGACATTTTCAAATGTTAGATTTGCAGCGTCAATAGTCGTTGAGCGCATCGCTAATCTATGACTGTCCGTAGCTGTGAAAGTCAATTCATTATTGTCTAGTTTCATATTGACACCTGTTAAAATTGGACGTGTTTCCATTGTAGATACAGCAAAAACAGTTTGTTTAATCATATTTTTAATTAACGGAATTGGCATTTCAAAGCTTTCATCCGTTTGTAAAGTTGGTAAATGCGGGTACTCTTCAGCATTTTGACCAACTAGATTGAATTCTGCTTTCCCTGAACTGATTTGAATTTTGTGATTCTCATCTACAGAGAAGTTAATCGTTTCATCAGGTAATTTTCTTACGATATCTGGAAAATACTTTGCTTGTAAAACAATACTTCCAGCTTCAATATTTTCTACTTGAATATTACCATGATCTTCTGTTGGAATAAAAGATTCAATAGAGATATCAGAATCACTACCTGTTAACTTTACTCCGTGAATACTTGCTTCGATTTTCATACCTGAAAGAATTGGAATTACTGCTCTTGCAGAAATAGCTTTCATTACATCTTGAACAGCATGAATTAATAAATCTCGTTTGATCGTAAATTTCATGAAATAATCCTCCTAATAGCAGTGCATATATATTAATAATATGTTTTAAAAGATAGTAATAATAGTACTAATACCTGTGAGTATGTGGATAAGTATCTTGATATCTTTTGTACCTAAGTTTAAGTCGTGTTCATAAAATGTTTATAAGTAAGAAATAATATCAACACTTTACACAATAACTTTTTTATTTCAACGACTTAATTTTTTCAATGACATCATCAATTTCACGACTAAAATCACTTTCTTCTTCAATCATTCTTGAAATTTTATCATGTGCGTGAATAACAGTCGTGTGGTCACGTCCACCAAATTCTTCTCCAATTTTAGGAAGCGATAGGTCTGTAAGTTCTCTCGATAGATACATCGCTATTTGTCTTGGGAATGCAATGGATTTCGTGCGTTTTTTTGCTGAAAAATCATCCATGCGGATATTATAAACTTTTGAAATTACTTCCTGGATTACTTCGACGGTAATAACTTTTGGCTTATTACTAGGAATGATATCTTTTAGTGCTTCAGCTGCTAAAGATGCGTCAATATCTTGATTTGTAAGAGATGAATAAGCAACAATTCTTATTAGTGCACCTTCCAGCTCTCTTATATTTGTATTGATTTGATTCGCAATATAGAGCATTACTTCATTCGGGATCTCTAAACCTTCAGCCTTCGCTTTTTTATTTAAGATTGCAATTCTCGTTTCTAAATCTGGTGGAGTAATATCGGTAATTAAACCCCATTCAAAACGGGAGCGCAGCCTGTCTTCTAATGTAGGAATTTCTTTTGGCGGGCGATCACTAGAGATGATAATCTGCTTGCTTTCCTCATGAAGTGCGTTAAAAGTATGGAAAAATTCTTCTTGTGTCGATTCTTTTCCTGCAATGAATTGAATATCATCTATTAGAAGGACATCGATATTACGATATTTATTTCGAAAACTATTTGGTTTATTATCCATAATTGCATTAATAAATTCATTCGTAAATTTCTCAGAAGTAATATAGGCAACCTTTGCATTTGGATTATGTTCTCTAACATAATGGCCGATTGCGTGCATTAGGTGCGTTTTTCCAAGTCCAACTCCTCCATAAATAAAAAGGGGATTATAAGCTTTTGCAGGTGCTTCAGCAACAGCGAGTGATGCAGCGTGTGCAAAGCGGTTTCCAGCTCCAATTACAAATGTATCGAATGTATATTTATCATTTAACATTGATTTTGGAATGTCATGATTGTTAGAAATCTGATCTTTTTTTACACGATCTTTCATTTTTAAATCTTCTTCATTAGTTTCCGTATCTGGAATGATAAATTTCGTTTCTAGCTTAGAACCTGTAACTTCTTCTAATATCTCTGAAATGATAACGGTATATTGGTTTTCTAGCCAATCTCTAGCAAATTCATTAGGTGCAGAGACGATAAGTTTTGACTTATCTAATTCTACTGCTTTGGTATTTTTCAACCATGTGTCATAACTAGGTTTGCTGACTTTTTCTTCTATTTTTTCTAAAACAGCAAGCCATAGTTCGTCAATATTTTCCAAACGACGTGTCACTCCTTCCTCTTTTTTTATCCAGCTTTAATAATCAGGTGAAACGATCTACCTGGATAAACAATCTATTTTTCGTTTTTTTGATGATAGAAAAAGCCTCTCTCAATCATGTTGAATGGATGAAAAAGGCAATATTATATGAATAAACAAAAATGAAGCTGTGGACAATCTAATATGTAGTCTACTAAGTTTATCATGATTTATAAAGGTAATCCACATATCTGTGGAAAAAATTAATAAGAACATGTTAATGACTATCCACAATCAATCCACAGATTGTTAATAACTTTTGTAAGTAAATATTTCTCCACAAGTGAAAACAAGATAATGATAGCAAAATAAATGAATAGTTTCAAGGCATTGTGAATAGTTACCCACATAATTCTACTATTGTTTACAAAAATTCATCCACAAGGCTGAGTCATGTGAGTAATTTGTCGATAAAGGTCGAATAACAAAATAAATTTAAAAAAGGGGTGTGCATAACTATTTAATAAGTTATTAACAATGGATTTCAGGGAAAATTTAAGTTGAATTTTTTATATAAAAAAACTGATATATAACAGATGAAATGGAAAGAATAAGAGAGAAAGAAAAAAATAAGAGATTTTATATTGACATGAGGAGGTAGTTTTAAGTATAATAACTTAGACTGTCTACTGGATAAGTTAATTATGTAATTCTAGATATTGAAGTCCCATAGGGAGGTGCCTTAATAATGAAAAGAACATTTCAACCAAATAATCGTAAACGTAAAAAGGTTCACGGATTCCGTGCACGTATGGCTACGAAAAATGGTCGCCAAGTATTAGCTCGTCGTCGTCGCAAAGGAAGAAAAGTATTATCTGCTTAAGCCACTGAAGCATCAGTGGTTTTTTTTAACTTTTTTTAAAATTTAGGATGAGACATTGGTTTCATCCATACATATAGTAATTCGTCGTAGCAAAGGTGACAAAAATGAAAAAAGAATTTCGTATCAAGAAGAATAAAGAGTTTCAACATACTTTCAGGCACGGGAAATCTTTTGCAAATCGTCAGCTTGTTATTTACTATGTTGAAAAAGAAGATCAAGCGCATTTTCGAATTGGCTTATCAGTAGGAAAGAAAATTGGAAATGCGGTAACGAGGAATAGAATTAAGCGTTATTTACGCCAGGCATTTCAAGAGCTTGAAGATGATATTAAAAATAACTATGATATTATCATTATTGCAAGAAATCCTACAAAAGAAATGGACTTCTTTGAAATGAAAAAAAGTCTAAGTCATCTTCTATATAAACAGCAGCTTTTAAAACCGAAGAAGAAAACTTAGATTAAGATAGAATCTTATGCTTAATTAGGATAAAATACAGATAGAGTTTTAGGTCGACGCTAAGGAGGAAATATTTTGCGTAAAAAGTATATATTGCTTTTGATGATAGTTGGTCTCGCAGCGTTACTAGCTGGGTGTATGGATATTGAGCAACCAATTACACCAGAGAGTGAAGGAATTTGGAATACAATCTTCGTTTATCCATTATCATGGGTAATTACAAAAATTGCAGAAATCTTTAATAATAGTTATGGGTTATCAATCGTTCTTGTAACAGTTATTATTCGTTTATTAATTCTACCATTGAGTATGAAACAAATTAAAAGTTCAAAAGCGATGCAAGAAGTTCAACCAATGCTTAAAGAACTTCAACAGAAATATAGCTCAAAGGATGCAACAACACAGCAAAAATTACAACAAGAGACAATGGAATTATTCCAAAAGAATAATGTCAATCCTTTAGCTGGTTGTTTACCAATCTTTGTTCAGATGCCGGTACTAATTGCAATGTATCATGCAATTATGCGTACATCTGAAATTAGTAACCATGGTTTCCTTTGGTTCGAACTTGGGTCTCGAGATCCACTATTTATCTTACCAGTCTTAACAGCAGGATTTACATTCTTACAACAGAAGCTGATGATGTCGACAAATACATCATTGAAATCTAACCCACAAATGGCAATGCAGATGAACATTATGCTGTATATGATGCCAATCATGATTGGGGTTATGGCAGCTATTTTCCCTTCAGCACTTGCACTTTACTGGGTAACAGGTAATATCTTTATGGTTTTACAAACATTATTAATCAACAAACCAATGATGTCTAAATAAAACCGATATTGGAGGAGTATAATTGTGAAAGAAATAACTGCTAGTGGTTCAACAGTAGAAGAAGCTGTCCAATCGGCTTTAGGGCAGTTAAATACGACTGAAGACCAAGTTGAAATCAATATTATTGATGAAGGTAAAAAAGGTATTCTCGGTATCTTCGGAGCAAAAAGAGCAATTGTTAAAGTAAAAATGAAGAATGATCCGGTGCAAGAAACGGAAAAATTTCTTCTTGAAGTTACAAAGCAAATGAATATGGAAGTAACGATTAAAACAGATGTAAAAGATAATCATATAACCTATGAAATGGACGGCGAAAATATCGCAATTCTCATTGGTAAACGTGGACAAACATTAAACGCGCTACAATACCTTGCACATCTCGCAATAAATAAACAAAAAGAAAAGTATTATACAGTAACACTTGATGCAGAAGGCTACCGTGGACGTAGAAGAGAGACACTTGAATCTCTCGCTCAGAAAATGGCTGAAAAGGCGAAGCATCTCAACAAGAAAGTAGCACTTGAGCCAATGCCTGCTTATGAAAGAAAAATCATTCATAGCGCATTACAAGATGCAAAAGACGTATCAACGTATTCACACGGACAAGAGCCACACAGACATATTGTTATTAAACCTTAATAGAAAATCACTCCTTATTTGTAGGAGTGATTTTTTTTTGGTTAAATATTGTTTGATTAAAATTAGGATACGACTTAGTCACGATTATGTGTATTTTTCCAGTTACTTTGTTTACATACACTTATTTATAGATAAGCCGTATACGAAATGGTTGTTTCACTTTAATGCGTTTTATCTTGTTATATTGTTTTTTAATGGTTTTTCTAGGGTAGGAGTATAGTGTACGTAAGGACTATTTATATTTTAACCTATTCTTAAAAGGAGTGAGGATATGACAACACATAGAAAATGGGTCATTGGATATTTTATAGCTTTTATCGTCATGATAGTAATGAATTATACCGTTGGAATGAGCGGATCGAGTGTAGGGGATGCTGCGAATAACAACGAGACAATCATTCAGCCTGCTGGATTTGCATTTTCGATATGGGGATTGATCTATATCCTGTTGTTCGTCTGGATGATTTACCTTTTCTTTTCTAAAAAAGATAAAAGTCCGATTACCGCACGCTTGAAATTCTGGCCGATTCTTAACTTTCTACTAAACGGCGCATGGATCATTGTTTTCACTCAGGAGTGGGTGCTTGCTTCGGTCATTATTATTGCAGCATTGCTTTATACACTCGCTGAGATATTCACTTCCATTAGTGAGACGGGCAACCACTGGTTTGATCGGATTCCATTTTCTATCTACTTCGCTTGGGTGACTGTAGCGACTATCGTAAATATATTTACATTAGCAACAGCAAACAACGTAGATACGATACTAGGAATGGATGAATTGACATGGACAATCATTATTTTAATTGTTGCGGCATTGATTGGTCTAGCAATTGGTTTGTTTTTCAAAGACTGGTTATACCCTCTAGTGCTCATATGGCCGTTTGCTGGAATATATGCGGAAAGCGGAGATATGTACACGACTCTTGATGTTACGTTGGCAGTAATCAGTTTAGCTCTAGTCGTTGTTGCTGTCAGCGTTATCGTTAATAGATTGAAGTCACCAAATCCGAGAACGTATTAAAGCAAAAATTGCATGAGAATTTATTTTTATCCCAAAGCTGAGAGATGCGTAAATTAAATAAGTTATTTAAAAAAATTAGAATCCACAACATGAGGTGGTTCTAATTTTTTTATTTCATATTAAATTTCACCTATTCACATGTGTATAATTTTATTCCGCGATAAATTAGTGTCAATTTTGTGGATAACTTTATTTTTCGCTCGAAATATGTTAATCTTACTTGTTAGTGACGGATGAAATATCTTTATGCAGTGGGAGTAATTTTTTATTTTCCACTGCTTATTATTTGCTTAAAAGTAAAAGGTCACGAATTTAAAAATTAACGGAGGTGTAGCAAATGGGGACGGATACAATAACTGCAATTTCAACGCCGATCGGTGAAGGTGCAATAGCCATTGTCCGGTTAAGCGGTCGAGAAGCAATTAACATAACCAATGAACTGTTTAACGGAAAAAACCTACTAGAAGCTGACACACATACAATTAACTATGGTAAAATCATCGATCCAGAAACTGGGGACATTGCAGATGAAGTAATGGTTTCTGTTATGCGAGCACCAAGAACATTTACTCGTGAAGATATTATCGAGATTAACTGCCATGGTGGTATGGTAGCTGTAAATAGAGTGTTAGAAATACTGTTATCCAAAGGAGCACGACTTGCTGAGCCAGGTGAATTTACAAAACGTGCTTTTTTAAATGGACGAATTGATTTATCACAAGCTGAAGCGGTGATGGATCTCATTCGTGCAAAAACAGATAAAGCGATGTCCGTTGCTTTAAAACAAATGGATGGGCGCTTATCAAAGCTTATTAGCAAACTACGTCAAGAGCTATTAGAAACGGTTGCTCACGTAGAAGTAAATATAGATTACCCAGAGTACGATGATGTCGAGGAAATGAGCCATGACATGATGCGTACAAAGACAAAAGAGGTTCACACCGAAATTATTAATTTACTTGAAGTAGCAAAACAAGGTAAAATTCTAAGAGAAGGTATTGCTACAGCGATTATTGGCCGACCAAACGTTGGTAAATCTTCCTTGATGAATACACTTGTTCAGGAAAATAAAGCAATTGTTACAGATATTCCTGGAACGACAAGAGATATTATTGAAGAATATGTGAATGTACGTGGTGTACCGCTTCGTTTAGTGGATACAGCTGGGATACGTGAAACAGAAGATATCGTGGAAAAAATCGGTGTTGAACGGTCACGACAAGTACTAAAAGAATCAGATTTAATTCTTTATGTTTTAAATCATAATGAAGCATTAACGATCGAGGATGAAAAACTGTTTGAAGCTGTAGACGGCTTGGATTATATCGTTATTATAAATAAAACAGATCTCGAACAAAAAATAGATATGGATCAGGTAAAAGAATTAGCCAAGGATCATCCTATCATCACAACTTCACTCATCGAAGAAGAAGGTGTCGATGACTTAGAAAAAGCGATAGCAGCAACATTTTTCGATGGGGATATTGATGTAGGGGACATGACGTACGTTTCAAATATTCGTCATATCCAGCTCTTAAGGCAAGCAAAACAAGCACTAGAAGACGCGATGGAAGGTATTGAAATAGGGGTACCGATTGATATCGTGCAAATTGATGTTACTCGAACATGGGAATTTTTAGGTGAGATTATTGGCGATACGGCAAGTGATAGTTTGATTGATCAATTATTTTCACAGTTTTGTTTAGGAAAGTAGATACTACTTTCCTATAAATTAGGAAGGATGAAATAAATGAATTTTAAAGCAGGAGAATATGACGTTATTGTTGTCGGAGCTGGTCATGCTGGAATTGAAGCAGCTGTAGCAGCAGCCAAAATGGGTGTTAAAACGTTAATGTTAACGTTGAATATAGATATGCTAGCCTTTATGCCATGTAATCCATCGATTGGTGGACCTGCCAAAGGGATCGTCGTACGTGAAGTCGATGCACTTGGTGGTGTGATGGGTAAAGTTATTGATAAATCATACCTACAAATGCGTATGCTAAATACGAGAAAAGGACCAGCAGTTCAAGCATTACGTGCACAGGCTGATAAACCAGTTTACATGCGCGAAATGAAGCGAATTGTTGAGAACCAAGAGAATCTAACCCTACGTCAAGGAATGGTAGATTCACTTATCGTTGAAGATGGTATTTGTAAAGGTGTCGTTACAGAGACAAAAGCAGAGTATCATGCAAAAACAGTTATTATTACAACTGGTACATTTATGCGTGGAAAAGTATTAATGGGGCATTTAGAATATGAAAGTGGTCCAAATAACCAACGTGTGTCTGTTAATTTATCAAAAAACCTAGAAGAACTAGGCTTTGAACTAAAAAGATTTAAAACAGGAACGCCACCACGTGTAAATAGTCATTCGATTGACTATAGTAAAACAGAGATTCAGCCAGGGGATGAGAACCCACGTTCGTTCTCTTATGAAAAACCATTGGATATTGTGGAGCAGTTACCATGTTGGTTAACATATACAAATGGAGAAACACATGGCGTTATCAATAATAATTTAACACTGTCATCCATGTATTCTGGAGTGAAGCGTGGAACAGGTGCAAGATACTGTCCATCGATTGAAGATAAGATTGTACGTTTTGACGATAAACCACGCCACCAAATCTTCTTAGAGCCAGAAGGCAGAGATACAGAGGAAGTATATGTTCAAGGTTTATCAACATCACTTCCAGAAAATGTTCAATATGACATGATTAAAACAATTCCAGGCCTAGAAAACGCTGAAATTATGCGTCCAGGTTATGCGATTGAATATGATGTTGTTACACCAACACAGCTATGGCCAACACTCGAAACGAAAAAGATGCCAGGTTTATTCTCTGCAGGTCAAATCAATGGTACTTCTGGTTATGAAGAAGCTGCAGGCCAAGGTTTAATGGCAGGAATTAACGCTGCATTAAAAGTTTTAGGCAAAGAACCACTTATTCTAGACCGTGCCCAAGGTTATATTGGCGTACTGATAGATGATTTAGTAACAAAAGGAACAAATGAACCTTACCGTCTCTTAACTTCTCGTGCAGAATATCGTTTATTATTGCGTCATGACAATGCAGATATGCGCTTAACGGAAATTGGTTATGAAATAGGGTTAATTTCTGAGGAAAGATACAACCGAGTATTAGATAAGAAACGATTAGTAGAAGAAGAGAAGAAGCGTCTGTCGAAAATCATGATTAAACCAAATGAAGTGAATCACTTATTGGAAGAAATCAACTCGACATTACTAAGAGAAGCAGCAAAAGCTTATGACTTATTAAAACGTCCAGAGATCAATTATGATTTAATTGCAAAAGTTATTGAAGAAAATCCAGAATTGGATGATGAAATACGCGAGCAGATTGATATTCAAGTGAAATACGAAGGTTATATCAAGAAAGCCAATGAACAAGTAGAAAGAATGACGAAAATGGAAGACAAAAAAGTTCCCGAAGACATTGATTATGACCAAATTAGTGGTTTAGCTTCGGAAGCAAAGGAAAAGCTAAAGAAAATACGTCCATTGTCAGTAGGGCAAGCTTCACGTATTTCTGGTGTAAACCCAGCGGATGTTTCTATCTTACTTGTCTATGTAGAACAAGGAAAGATAGCAAGAGTTGCTAACTGATACTGATCAAAGAATAAAGGAGATATTTACGATATGAATCCTGAGCAATTTTACAATGCTTTAAAAGAGCAGGGGATAGAGCTTACTGATCGTCAAATGGAACAGTTCGCCATTTATTTTAAAATGTTAGTTGAATGGAATGAAAAAGTTAACCTAACAGCTATTACTGAGGAAACTGAAGTATATTTAAAACATTTCTATGATTGTATTACACCTGCTTTCTATCATGACTTTACTGGTGATTTATCTCTTTGTGATGTTGGAGCAGGAGCAGGATTTCCAAGTATCCCTTTAAAAATTTGTTTCCCTGAGTTAAAGGTTACGATCGTAGATTCTTTACAAAAAAGAATTGTATTCTTGAATCATTTAGCAACTTCCCTAGAGTTAGAAGGGGTTTCATTCTATCACGACCGTGCAGAAAACTTCGGGAAAGATGCGAAGTTCCGTGAAAGCTTCGATATTGTAACTGCTAGAGCTGTAGCTAGAATGTCTGTATTGAGCGAACTTTGTCTGCCACTCGTGAAGAAGCAAGGTGTCTTTTTAGCTTTAAAAGGTGCCCAAGCAGAAGAAGAGTATGATATCGCAAAAGATGCAATAGAATTATTTGGTGGAGAATATGAAAGAGAAGAGAAATTCATGCTACCAAAAGAAGAAAGTGAAAGAGTTATCTATTGGATAAGAAAGAAACGTAAAACACCAAAGAAATATCCTAGAAAAGCTGGAACACCAAACAAAAACCCAATAGAATAACAAGATTACCCACTAGCCGACGTTGTTAGTGGGTAATTACATAGATTGAAACATATTAATATTTAATAGAGTACTTTTATTTAAGTTATATGGTAAAATATGATTAGAGAGATAGAGAGAATTTATTATGAAATGTTTCACGTGAAACAATTTCATTCTGATAAGATATTTATAGCTTGCTAAGGTGGTGTCAATTAGTGGTAAGTCCTTTTAACCGATTGTTTGGCATTGGAGATAAGTCTACCCCTGAAAGTGAAGAGGTTGTTTATCATCCAGATGAAGTGCTACAGCTATCGATACATCAAATAGAGCCGAATCGATTTCAGCCACGTACAATATTCAATGAAGAAAAGATACATGAACTAGCACAAACGATTCACACACATGGTATGATTCAACCGATCGTTGTTCGGAAAATTGATGATGAAAAATATGAATTAATTGCTGGTGAACGTAGATGGCGTGCTGTAACATCACTTGAATGGGAACATATCCCTGCCATTGTTAGAGAAATGTCAGATACAGAGACGGCATCTGTCGCATTGATTGAAAACCTGCAGCGTGAAGAGCTTACAGTTATTGAAGAGGCAAAGGCATATGCTAGTTTACTAGAGCTTCATTCATTAACACAGGAAGCATTAGCCCAGCGACTAGGCAAGAATCAATCAACAATTGCAAATAAATTAAGGTTGCTAAAGTTACCAGAATCAATCCAGCATGCTCTTTTAGAGAAAAGCATAACAGAGAGACATGCAAGAGCACTCATTAAGTTAAAAGACAGTGACAAACAAGAGGTTATTCTTCAGGAAATTTTAGAAAAAGGCCTCAATGTAAAGCAAACCGAAGAAAGAATTGATGAAATCAATCATCCAAAAGAAAAAACAAAGCCAAAAAGAGCTCAATTAAAAGGGATTAGTAAGGACATTCGTATCGCAATGAATACCATTCGACAGTCTCTATCAATGGTTGCGAAATCCGGGTTAGAAGTTGAGACAGACGAAGAAGATAAAGAAGATTACTATCAAATTACGATTAAAATCCCAAAAAAGAATAAATAGATATGTAGTTTAACAACAAGGATGCCCATCTTTTCAATAGAGATGGGTATTTTTAGCAGAATAAATCTTACCCTTGATAGCTTTAGGATACATACATTGTTTGTCCTGGTAAGAATGAATTATATTTAAATTAAAAGCTAAATGCATATCTAAGTTTGCGGTTTAATGATAAAATAAAAAGTATATTTATTAGGTAGGTGTCAACATGGGGAAAATAATGTCCATCGCAAATCAAAAAGGTGGCGTAGGAAAAACAACAAGCTCAGTTAACTTAAGTGCAGGACTAGCATCACTTGGCAATAAGGTTTTACTTATTGATACAGATCCTCAAGGAAACGCTACGAGTGGCGCGGGAATAAACAAAGCTGATGTATCTAATTGCATATATAACGTATTAGTTGAAGAAGTTCCAACTGAGGATGTCATTGTTTCTACGAACGAAAACAACTTAGATATAATACCTGCAACAATACAACTTGCCGGAGCTGAAATAGAACTGGTACAAATTATGTCACGTGAACTTCGCTTGAAAAAAGCATTAGAAAGTGTTCGTGATCAATATGACTATATTATTATTGATTGCCCACCTTCACTAGGTTTACTGACATTAAATGCTTTAACGGCATCGGATTCTGTTATCATTCCAGTACAGTGTGAGTACTATGCTTTAGAAGGTTTAAGTCAATTATTAAACACAATTCGCCTGGTACAAAAGCATTTAAACAAAGAATTAATGATTGAAGGCGTACTACTTACAATGTTAGACGCAAGAACGAACCTTGGACTTGAAGTAGTAGAAGAAGTTAAGAAGTACTTCCAGGATAAAGTCTATAAATCTATTATTCCTCGGAATGTTAGATTAAGTGAAGCGCCAAGTCATGGCCAACCAATTATTAGCTATGACCCACGATCTAAGGGTGCTGAAGTTTACCTTGAATTAGCAAAGGAAGTGATGAGTAGTGGCCAAAGGGTTGGGTAAAGGTATTAATGCTTTCTTTCCTGAATTAGAGAAAATCGACGATACTGCAATTAAAGAAATACCTATTACTGAATGTCGTCCAAATCCATATCAACCAAGAAAAACTTTTCATGCAGACGCTATAGAAGAGTTAAAGGATAGTATTCTTGAATATGGTATTATCCAGCCATTAATCGTCCGAAAGGGTATTAAAGGCTATGAAATCGTTGTTGGTGAGAGAAGATTTAGAGCAGCAAAAGAAGCTGGCTTAACTACTATTCCAGCAGTTGTAAAAGAATTAACAGATGAAAGAATGATGGAGCTCGCTTTACTAGAAAACTTACAACGTGAAGACCTCTCTCCTATTGAAGAAGCTCACGCATATACTAATCTAATGAGAGAACTCAATATTACACAAGAAGAATTATCAAATCGTCTTGGTAAAAGTCGCTCACATATAGCAAACATCGTTCGTTTATTATATTTACCAGATCAAGTTGTTGCTTATATTAATAACGGTGAACTATCAATGGGTCACGGACGAGCACTATTAGGTCTAAAACAAAAAGCGATGATTATTCCAGTAGTAAATAAAATACGTAAACAAAAGCTCAACGTGAGACAAGTTGAAAACTTAGTTCTAGAATTAAACGAGAACAAACAAGCGAAACAACGACCAAAGGAAAAGAAAGATATTTTCCTAGAAGAAAGAGAAGCTGTACTCCGTGATCGTCTAGGAACAGCTGTTAATATCAAACGCGGCAAACAAAAAGGTAAAATTGAAATTGAATTTTACACAGATGATGATCTACAACGTATTATCGAAGTTTTAGAGAATTAATACAAGTAACACAAACATCCCAGCATGCTAACAAAGCATACTGGGATGTGCTTTATCTATAAGGAGCGTCAAAAAAACGTAAATTGTTTCACGTGGAACAATTAGTAATTACTTTCTTAGTAAACTTAAGCAATACATATAAAAAACACATATCTAGCAAAGACAGAGAGTAGGGGAGCGAGTGGTTTTATTAGGAACAATCATTAACAGTGCTTTAATTATTGTCGGAACTTTGATAGGTTTATTTTTTAACCGAATACCAGATAAGTATAAAGAAACCGTGATGCATGGAATTGGACTCGCAGTAACCCTAATCGGCATCCAGATGGCCTTAGTTACAGAAAACATCGTAATGGTCTTGATATCCCTACTTGTAGGGGCCATTATTGGTGAATTTCTAAAAATAGAAGATGCATTAAATAATCTCGGACTATGGTTAGGAAGCAAATTTAGAACCAAGGATGAAACCGTGAGTATTTCTCAAGGTTTTATAACGGCAACGATGTTATTTTGTATTGGGGCAATGGCTATCATTGGTGCACTAGATAGTGGAATCAGAGGGGATCATAGTGTACTAGTTACAAAAGGCATCATTGACGGCTTCTCTGCGCTCGTATTAACAACGACACTTGGCATCGGAGTAATATTCTCTGTCGTACCACTATTCCTTTACCAAGGTGGCATCACATTATTCGCAACACAAATTGAAAAATGGGTACCTGAAGCAATGCTTAATGGACTAATTCAAGAAGTTACCGCAGTTGGTGGTTTACTGATTGTAGCAATCGGGTTAAATCTATTAAATTTCACAAAGATTCGTATTGCTAATCTTATGCCTGCCATCTTTGCAGTAGCAGGTATTTACTTTATCTATCAATTATTCTAAAAAAATCTCAATCCAGTTACATGGGTTGAGATTTTTTAATGATTGCTGTTCGGATAAATGCATCACTTAATTGTTGATCAAGGGAGTCTATCACAGTAGCGATCATTTCAGCCATATCCATGACGATCGATAGTCGTGTATTTTGTAAAATCGAATGTTCCATAAATCCTCCCATATTTACAACCCCTGTAATATGAATATCACCAATCGGAGGAAGGTCTTTCTTTAATGCAGCACCAGGCTGAATAGGCCCAACACCTGTAATTAATTGACCAATGGAAGAATTTCTTCCTAGACAAGCGTCGATAGCAATAATAAAAGGCTTCCGGTGTTTGTTAGCAATCATCTCAATATTATCTGTTAAATTTACTGCGTGGATTGGTTCATGTAAAGAACCATAAACTTTTATATGCTGCAGCTTCTTAGTTTTTAGCATTGAACCAACTAATGGACCAAGAGAATCTCCAGTCGAGCGATCCGTTCCGATACAAGCAACAATATATTCACGTGGCAATCTAGGAAACCACGAAATAATTTGTGTATGTAGTTTTTCAATAGCTTCTTTATCTTGATAGGGGACTCGAAACTCTGTTAATTCTCTTTGAAAAGTATGGTTATGATTCATAGCTTATCCTCCAAAAACATATTGATATAGTATATGGCTAATTAAAAAAATCTATACATATAAATTGGAGGATATGAGATGATCAAAGCAGGACTACAGTGGGTGTTTTTAATTTTTGGGACAATTATCGGCGCTGGTTATACATCAGGGAGAGAAATATGGCAGTTCTTTGGTGCCGGTAGTGGACTTGCAATCCTTCTATTCACAATCATATTTATCTTTTGCGTTAAAAACATCCTCCTGATCAGCTACCAAGCGGAAACAACAAACTACGTACCTATATTAAAAAACTTAACAGGACCAAAACTTACTCAAATCTATGATTATATGATTCTTGTTTATCTATTTTGTGTAACGCTAGTAATGATTGCAGGAAGTGGAGCGACTTTTGCATCTTACAACCTTCCAGCCTGGTGGGGGACAAGCTTTATCTGTATTGCCTTATACCTTATTTTTAGAAAAGGAATTCATCAGCTCCTTATTTTAAATGATGTTTTGATGCCACTCCTTATCATTAGCCTTCTGGTTGTGCTATTCTTTTTTATACGAGATGAAAGTATTACACTATTAAATTGGGAGCGCCAATCAAAGTGGGCAGCTGCTTTTCCATTTACTGCATTAAATATTTTACCGTTAATCGCTGTATTAGGGGCAATTGGTAAGAAGATTAAATCCAAAGGGGAAATATACTTTGCAGCGATCACAAGTGGCGTTCTTTTAGGCGGGATAACATTTCTTTACAATCAAAGCCTTATCCACCTATCAGGACAAATGATGATGCCTGATATTCCTCTCTTTGCCATCGTGAATAATTATCCTTTCAAAGTGATGATTATCATGTCTATAATGTTATGGTTTGCCATTTATACGACAGCTGCTGCTACGTTACTAGGGCTGGTTACCAGACTGATTGGTTGGGTAAAGCTCTCAATGCGCAATCTTGTCATCATTCTTCTTATTCTTCTGTTTCCATTAAGCAGCATTGGATTTTCTCAATTGATTGCTGTCTTGTATCCGTTATATGGCATTTTAAATCTCTATTTATTAGTAAAATTGATGACGTATAGACAATTGGAATAAAATGGTAAAAACTTGTTTGTTTAGTGATTCTAAAGGTTTTAGTATAAAAATATTGAAAAAGTAAGTATAATAGAAGTAGATTATTTTCTAGACAAGGGGGCGTCCTTCATGGCGGATAAAGAATACGGGATAAATGATATTGTAGAAATGAAAAAACCGCATCCTTGTGGTGAAAACAGTTGGAAGATTATTCGTATGGGAATGGACATTCGAATTAAATGCCAAGGCTGCGAACATAGTGTGATGATTCCACGAAGAGAATTTACGAAAAAACTTAAACGAGTGACCGAAAGAGCGGAAGAAAAAATTTAAATACATGAGTCAATTTCATAATTACCAAAAACCTCTATCTCACTCTACATATAGTTTAAAACGGATCAATTTAACTATATGTAGAGTGAGATAGATTAAAATAAGAATTATGAAATTGATTAAAATATGTCAAATTTGAAAAATGACGGGCTAGAATAGTATGATATGATGAGTTAGTAGAAGAAAACTTAAAAAGCCAAGCGAAATTTTAGAAAATAGGTATTGGAATTATACCTATTTTTCTTTTTTAACTTCTTGTCTTTTAGATTACTTATAATATAATTGGAATAATGAACGCGTTCACATGAATGTAAACCCTTAAGGAGTGGAAGTTTTAATGAGTTTAACAGCAGGAATCGTCGGTCTTCCTAACGTAGGAAAATCAACCCTATTTAATGCAATTACCCAAGCAGGTGTCGAAGCTGCTAACTATCCGTTTGCAACAATCGATCCTAACGTAGGTGTAGTAGAAGTACCAGACGAACGCTTAAATAAATTGACAGAGCTAGTAAAGCCAAAGAAAACTGTACCGACTGCATTTGAATTTACGGATATTGCAGGGATTGTTAAAGGTGCAAGTAAAGGGGAGGGACTAGGAAACCAGTTTCTTTCACATATTCGTCAAGTGGATGCAATTTGTCAGGTTGTGCGTTGTTTTGTAGATGAGAACATTACGCATGTTTCCGGTAAAGTTGATCCAATCGATGATATTGAAATTATCAACCTAGAACTTATTCTTGCAGATTTAGAAACAATAGAGAAACGCTACCAACGCGTTGAAAAGCTAGCAAGACAGAAGGATAAAGAATCACTTGCTGAATTTGATGTGCTTTCAAAATTAAAAGATGCACTAGAAAGTGATCAACCAGCTCGTGCCGTATCATTTACAGAAGAACAACAAAAAATTGTTAGAGGCCTGCATTTACTTACGAATAAACCAATTCTCTATGTAGCGAATGTAAGTGAAGAAGAAATTGCAGATGCTGATTCAAATGAAAATGTACAAAAAGTTAGAGATTATGCTGCAAACGAAAATGCTGAAGTTATCGTTGTTTGTGCAAAAATCGAAGAAGAAATTGCTGAATTAGAACCAGATGAGAAAGAAATGTTCTTAGATGACCTAGGAATTACAGAATCTGGTCTAGATAAGCTTATTAGAGCTTCTTACAACCTACTTGGCTTTGGTACTTATTTTACAGCTGGAGAACAGGAAGTACGTGCATGGACATTCCGTAAGGGTATTAAAGCACCACAAGCTGCAGGAATCATTCATACAGACTTCGAACGTGGATTTATCCGTGCGGAAACCGTTTCATATGATGACTTACTTGAAGCAGGCTCCATGTCCGGGGCTCGCGATAAAGGAAAAGTACGCTTAGAAGGTAAAGATTATATTGTGAAAGACGGCGATGTCATTCATTTCCGTTTTAATGTTTAAAGAGTACACGCAAAAAAAACTTCATTAATTTTGGATAACGTAAAAAAGGTCTCTCGAAGCCTTGTTAAATGTAAATATATTTGATATAATATCTTATTGTGAGTAATTGACATTAATTGCTCCTTGCTTCTAGTAACTAAACTAGAAGCCGTTAAGACCAAAAGGAGGTGTTACGGATGAGAAAATACGAAACAATGTATATCATCCGCCCAGACGTAGAAGAAGAAGCGAAAACGAACTTAGTTGAGCGTTTTACGAAAATTCTAACGGATAACGGTGCGGAGATTGCAAAAGTTGATGAAAAAGGTAAGAAACGTCTTGCTTATGATATCAACGATTATCGTGATGGATACTATGTCCTCATAAACTTCTCAAGCGGCGAAGAAGCAGTAAACGAATTTGACCGCCAAGCGAAGTTCTCTGATGATATTATTCGTCATATGACAATTCGAGATGAACAATAATAAGGGGTGGTTCTGATGTTAAATCGTGTCGTATTAGTTGGCAGGTTAACGAGGGATCCTGAATTACGTTATACACCTAATGGAGTAGCAGTTGCTAACTTTAATATCGCAGTTAATCGACCTTTTTCAAATCAACAAGGGGAACGCGAAGCTGATTTTATCAATGGTGTCGTATGGCGCCGTCAAGCGGAAAACCTTGCGAATTATATGAAAAAAGGTAACCTAATTGGCGTTGATGGTCGTATCCAAACACGTAACTATGAAGGATCAGATGGAAAGACTGTTTATGTAACAGAGGTTGTTGCTGAGAGCATTCAATTCCTGGAGTCAAAAGGTGGATCCAGTTCTCAAGGATCAGGTTCATCAAATCCAAGCTACCAGCAAAATCAAAACCAAAACCAAAATCAGAACCAATATCAAAACCAAAATCAATTCCAACAGAATCAAAACCAGAACCAAGGGCAATCCCAGCCAAACGACAACAAGCCGTTTAGCAACAATGGAGAGCCGATTGATATTTCTGATGATGATTTACCATTCTAAAAATTTAACTTACATGTTCAAGTGATGAACATCGATAATAATAAAACTTTTAAATGAAGGAGGTAATAACTATGGCAGCAGCTCGTCGTGGAGGTCGTGGTGGAAGACGCCGTAAAGTTTGTTATTTTACAGCTAACGGTATTACACACATCGACTATAAAGACGTTGATTTACTAAGACGTTTCGTTTCTGAGCGTGGAAAAATTCTTCCTCGCCGTGTAACTGGAACATCTGCTAAATACCAACGTAAACTTACAATCGCAATCAAACGCGCTCGTACAATGGCATTATTACCATTTGTAGGAGAGTAAGTAGAATAAATATAATAAGATAACGATATTTTGGGAAGCTATGAATAGATAGCTTCTCTTTTTTTGTGGATGCACTTGTGAGCTGTAAGATTATAAAATTCTTTAGCATGCACAAGATAATTCCGAAGATTCTACAACTAACTTTATTTTATGAAACAAATGTAAAAGCTTAGAGAAATAAATTCTCCAAGCTCTGATTTTGTACTTTCTAATTCAATTAGTGTAGCAATATAGTGTGAAGATCAATCTGCACTTCTCCTATAAGAACGCCTATAAAAATAATCGCAAAAAATATTGCTAATAAAGAAATTAAAGTTTTATTAAATAAACGAATAGGATGTATGTTTTTTTTGAATCTAAAATAAAGAATTAAAGCAGAAATCATTACAGAAATACTAATAATTATTGCTATTAAGTCGGTCAAAGTAAATGGCTTGCTTATATATCTGCTTAAATAATAATTCGTAAAGATAACTACACCAAATAGGACAAATTGTATTACGAAATATTTTATATTGTTCATTTCTTCATCTTCCTTATATCTTTTCTTCAAATAAATTTAAGAAGAAGGTAATCACCCTTATGGAATTATCTGAAAACATTAGTTGAATGCTTTTATAGATGCATTTATTCTTCTGAAGATGAAATAATTTATAACAACAGCAACAAAATAAACTATCATACTGTAGTTAAACTGAACGGTTAAAAATAATAAAAATAAGGTTGCAAAAATTAATAACTCTAATATATTTATTAAATTAAATTTTAACTGATGTTTAATGAGCGATCACTAGCGTTGCATTAATTAATACGAAATATTTAAAATACCCATAATCTTCACTAATTTACTATGATGCAAAGAAAAAGTCCTTTATAATGGATATAGTCAGGTGGTAACCCGTCCAAATC
>NZ_JBTLRO010000009.1:0-109133 GCF_054482815.1 Oceanobacillus sp. CAU 1775
GCTTCCAGCTTCCTTCAGATTCCAAATCACTTCGGACACCCTTGCCTTTAGCTAACAGTTCCTACTGCAAAGCCTGTAGTGGACTTTCACCACCAAGTTATAGCCCATGCTGGGCGCACAAGACTAACAGCGCACTATCAAAAGATAGTACGCTGTTTTTTTTGCTTCTATTTAAATAAATAATCATTCTGTATCGTATGCTCTACTGCTATTCGATAGATAATTCCTATCCCAAGCATCATGGACATAACTGAGCTTCCCCCATAACTAATTAAGGGCAGTGGAATCCCTGTTACTGGCATAATTCCAATTGTCATTCCAATATTTTGGAAAGCATGAACGAATATTAAACTTAGGAACCCTAAACAAAAATAGGTTGCAAATGGCATGTATTGATAAATATTTAAAGCTAAAGTTACTAGCTTATAAAGTAATAAGAAAAATAATAGGATTACTAATGCTCCACCTACAAATCCAAACGTTTCTCCTATTACAGAGAAAATAAAGTCAGTTTGGGCTTCGGGATAGTAAACCTCAATCTCCCCTGTACCTTTACCAAATAACTGCCCGGACCCGAGTCCCATTAACGCACGTTCAAAATGCCAGTTTGCAGTCTCTGTCGATTGTGCTGGGTCGAACCAAGTTAAGATTCTATTTATCTGGTAAACCCTCGAGCTACCTACAATTTCTCTCGCTAAGCCCGGGAAGTTTATAATGAAGGCTAGAATCGAACCTAATACTGCCGCTACAACTGTAATAAGACTAAGGATGATTTTCCAGTTAATCCCCGAAAAGATAATCATCATGCCTAGTATAAATAAGTAAACAACAGCCGTCCCGAAGTCTGGTTGAAGCATAATTAGAAATACAGGTATCGCTGTGATCACTATTAATTTAGCCAATAACATGAGATCGCTTTTGAAATTAGCATTTTCAAACTTCTGTTTATGTCTACTTATAATTGCCGACAGATAAAGTATCGTTGTTATTTTCACAAATTCAGCCGGTTGAATGGATATCGGTGCTGGTATACCACCTATTCTGTTAAACCAACTTTTCGCACCATTCACGGGTGAAGCAATACTTGTCGGACTTAAATATAACAAGATAAGCATGAGGATACCTGCTAAATAAATATAAATACTCGCCTTATATAACTGTTCCATATCAATGAGTTGAATAGACGCAGCAAAAATAATACCGATTATAAAAAAGGCAATTTGTCTTATCACAAAGTTTTGACCTTCATATTGATCAAGCTGTTGTGCACTATAAATAGACACTAAGCTCGTAGCGAAAAATAACACCAACAATATAAGTAGGTCACTTTGTATATAATATGACTGTTTCTTTGACATAGCTGTATCACCAAGCTTCTTTTCTAAAATAAATATTAGTTTCTATAAATCTTATCCACATCTTGACTATCCACAGGCTCGAACAGTGAAAACAGCTATATTTATAGTTGCTAACAAAGTTACACACATTATCCACAGATTTTTACTTATACCTATACAAAATCTATCCACATAACTAGTATTGTTTTAACAATGTTTACTATATTTACCCACATATCTGTGAGTAACTTGTGGTTAAGTTAGATTTCAACTTACTACCTAATTATAATTCAAGAGATGGGTTGGCGTTTAAGTCAAGATTAGCAAATTTTTCTTGTTCAAAAGAAATAGTGCCTGCTGCAGCGATCATCGCAGCGTTATCTGTACAAAGATGTAACGGAGGAATAAGTAACGGAATATTCGCTTCTGAAAACTTCCTCTGCAACTCATTCCGCAATCCACGATTTGCAGCGACTCCCCCAGCTACTATTACTTGTTTCACATTATATTCTTGTGCAGCTCGTAACGTCTTTGTAGTTACAACATCTACAACACTTGCTTGAAAGCTTGCCGCAATATCTTCATCTTTTAATTCTTCATTTCGCTGTTTTGCATTATGAATTTTATTAATAACAGCAGATTTCAACCCACTAAAACTAAAATCATAGCTATCTTCTTCTAACCAAGCTCTTGGAAATTCAATCGTTTCCTCACCTTGCGCAGCTAATCGATCAATTTCAGGTCCACCTGGATAAGGTAAATTTAACATTCTCGCTACTTTATCGTAAGCTTCCCCTGCTGCATCGTCACGTGTTTCACCAATTAACTCAAAGTGACCATGTTCCTTCATTAAAATAAGCTCCGTATGTCCTCCTGAGACAATTAAAGCTAGTAATGGAAACTGGAATTCACTTTCAAAACGATTGGCATAAATATGACCAGCAATATGTTGAACACCAATTAATGGTTTGTTTTTAGCGAATGCTAATGCTTTTGCTGCATTAACACCAATTAATAAAGCACCAACTAAGCCTGGCCCTTCGGTTACAGCAATTCCATCAATATCTTCCCAGTCTGTATTCGCTTTTGCAAGTGCCTCTTCAAGCACTAACGTCATCTGCTCGACATGGTGACGGGACGCAATCTCTGGTACGACTCCACCAAAACGTTTATGACTCTCAATTTGAGAAGCGACAACGTTTGAAAGGATTTGATTGCCATTTTTTACAACAGCCGCCGCAGTCTCATCACAGCTCGTTTCAATTCCTAGTATAATTTTATCTTTATTCATCAAAATTCACCCACATCACGATGGCATCTTCCTGATTATCTGTGTAATAGTTTTTACGAATTCCACCAGGAACAAGCCCAAATTTAGCGTACATTTTCTGTGCAACTGTATTTGATTTCCGAACTTCTAAAGAAAGCTGCTTTGTACCATGTGCTATTGCAGTTGTAAGCATATGCTGGAATAACCTGTTGCCAAGTTTTTTCCCACGGTATTCAGGTAGAATCACAATATTTGTTATCTGTGTTTCGTCGATAACTATCCACATCCCTGCATAACCAACAACTTCACCTTCCCACTCGATTACATAATAGTAGGCATAGTGATTTTCGATTAACTCATGATAAAAAATATCAAAAGTCCACGGCGTTGCGAATGAAACCTTCTCGATTTCTACAACCCGTTCCACATCTGTTATTTGCATTTTGCGTATTGAAACATTATCCATTCTTTTCGGTTTCCTTTTGTTGTTTTAACCAGTTTGCTTCAGCTTCCGCCATTCTCAAATAACTCGGTATCAGATGATGTGTTTCATCTGCATCATAATTTAAGCTAGCAAGTCCAAGGTGGCTCGGCTGTGCAATATGAAAAGGTCCAGCAGGAATAATCGCCTTTTCTTCTAATTTATTTTTTATTTCTTCTTCAAATGATAGGATATCAGGACTCAAGAAGAGAATTTTTTTATTTTCCAAGCTAAGATTCTCCAAGAGTGTCTCCATCATCATATTTTTATCTTCCATAATAGAAACAAGCTGGTTATTTTCAAATTTATATAATCCTGAATAAACCAAACCTCTTCTCGCATCGAAAAATGGACAGATGTATCCATCAAAAAATCTGCCCTGATAAGCTAATACTTCCAAGCTTGAGACACCAACAATGGGAATATTTAATGCCCAAGCAAGTGTTTTAGCAGTCGTTAACCCTATACGCACGCCTGTATAAGATCCCGGACCTTTAGCGATTGCAATTTTCTCAAGATCTTCCGCTTTCACACCAACTTCACCCATTAATTTATGAATGGCTGGCATCAAACGAACGGAATGATTTTTATTTAAATTCGTAACTAATTCACCAATAATCTGGTCATCCTCCATAATAGCGATGCCCAGAACATTATTTGATGTATCGATTGCAAGCAGCTTCATAGAAACTAACTCCTAACTTTCAAGTTCATTTAATATTTTTTCATAATGTTCCCCAATTGCATTTAATTGGATCTTTCTTGAGTTCTCGTCTATATATTCAATAGTGATTTCTAGTCGTTCTTCAGGCAAATATATTTCTATAAATTGGGCCCATTCAATAACCGATACACCCTCACCATTAAAATACTCTGAAAAGCCAATATCTTCATCGGAGTTCTCTAAACGGTAGACATCCATATGATACAAAGGCATGTTTCCTTTGTATTCCTTTACAATCGTAAAAGTTGGACTGTTTACGTTTCTCTTTACACCTAAACCTTTAGCAAGACCTTTGGTAAAAGCTGTTTTCCCTGCACCTAGGTTTCCTTCAAGTGTAAGAACTGACCCAGGTTGAAGTAATTTCGCTAGATTTTCAGCAACTTCTTGTGTTTCTTCTACACTTGCTGTTGTAAATTTTTTCGTGAACAATATCTCACCTACTTTAAATGCGTGTAGCCAGCTTTTGCTAAAGCTTTTACACTTCCATCGTTCTCTATATATACAAAATGTTCCTTTTTATCTTTTACATATCCAACTTCAGTTACTTGGACATTCCATTTTTCTGCGACATCTTTTATAGAGGACCAATTTTCTTTTGCTGTTGTCCCCAACAGTTCAAAGTCTTCTCCACCAAATAACTTCCATTTGTCTTGTTGATCTCGTGAAAAATCTTCTAGACCTTTATGAATCGGAATTGCTTTATCTTCTAGAATTATCGATACTCCTGAAGCTTCAGCTATTTCATGTGCTTCACTCGCTATACCATCACTTATATCATTTAAAGAAACTCTCTCTAATTGCTGTAGTGCCCTAGCAAATTCGATACGTGGGGTTGGCATTTGGTGCCTTGATATAAAGTAATCTTGATCTGGATGTTCTACTTCATGTTGTAATAAATAAAGCCCAGCCCGAGAATCGCCTAGAGTACCTGTAACAAAAACAATGTCACCAACCCTAGCATCCCTTCGATACCTTGCTTTATTCGCTGGTACTTTTCCAATAATCGTAATGGATAGAACGAGTTGATCTCCCGAAACAGTGTCTCCACCTAATAAATCTACGTGATATTTATTAGCAAGTTTCTTCATACCTGCAAATATCTCTGTGAGCTCATTTTCACTCCAAGTTTTTGGCACTGTAATGGATACGAGATAGTACATTGGTGTTGCACCCATTGCAGCGATATCACTAAGATTCGCAGCTAAACCGCGGTACCCAACTTGAATGGGGCTCATTGTATCTTTGGTGAAATGTACACCTTCTACAAAGGTATCCACTGCTGTCACAAGATCATTTGCAGTCTCTCTAAAAACAGCAGCATCATCACCTATCCCCATTAAAAGCGAGGATTGTTTATAATTTGTTTGTTTAATTTTATTTATCAATGAAAATTCATCCATTATATTCACCTATTCATTGTATAGATACATGTCTATGATAGCAAAATCTATAATAAATTGAAATGAACAAAGGAAACTAATGCTTAATGACTTTATTAAAGCCCAATGTTGATTAGAGGAAAAACCCGCTTCGGAAATATACTACGCTTTTCGCGGATGGCTTCATATATTTCCGAAGCTCAATTTTTTTATTTCTTTATGGATGAAGCCTCAACATTAATTTATAAAATAGCTTATAAAATAAAAAAACAAGATTTCTTTAACGAAATCCTGTGATTGTACGTATATTTATAATGGCGGTCCGGACGGGACTCGAACCCGCGACCTCCTGCGTGACAGGCAGGCATTCTAACCAACTGAACTACCGGACCATAAAATAAATACTGGACTCCAGTATTATTTAAAGTAATTTAAATTTTGTTTTTCTAAGTACTAGTTACATCAACTGTCAATAAAATAAATTGGTTGCGGGGACAGGATTTGAACCTGCGACCTTTGGGTTATGAGCCCAACGAGCTACCGGACTGCTCCACCCCGCGATAATATGAATATGCACGTTAAGATCATGCATAATAGTTAAACAATGTTCGTTATATTTCGGAGGTTACTCTCCTTAAAACGAAGACAAGTTTTATTATATAGGAAGTTTCCTACAAATGCAATCTATTTCTTTTAAGAAAAAGATATGGGCCTGAGTGGACTCGAACCACCGACCTCACGCTTATCAGGCGTGCGCTCTAACCAGCTGAGCTACAGGCCCAAAAATAAATTTGGAGCGGGTGAAGGGAATCGAACCCTCATCATCAGCTTGGAAGGCTGAGGTTTTACCACTAAACTACACCCGCATATAAAATATAATGGTCGGGAAGACAGGATTCGAACCTGCGGCCCCTTGGTCCCAAACCAAGTGCTCTACCAAGCTGAGCTACTTCCCGGGGACTATTATCAAAGTTTAGACGTCATCGCTCAATCGCTTAGCTAAGAATGAGAAGTGCGGTCGAGAGGACTTGAACCTCCACGGGATTAACTCCCACTAGGCCCTCAACCTAGCGCGTCTGCCATTCCGCCACGACCGCATACTAGTCTGAAACAATCCAATATGAGGAATAAAAAAATACTATTTCTAATAAATAGTATAAACCAATTTCAATCTTTCTGTGTATACATTAAGATGTATGAAAGAAAAAATGGCTGGGCTACTAGGATTCGAACCTAGGGAATGACGGGACCAAAACCCGTTGCCTTACCGCTTGGCTATAGCCCAATTAGAATGGCGGTCCGGACGGGACTCGAACCCGCGACCTCCTGCGTGACAGGCAGGCATTCTAACCAACTGAACTACCGGACCTACAATTAAAGAAATTTTAAAGATAATGACCCGTACGGGATTCGAACCCGTGATACCGCCGTGAAAGGGCGGTGTCTTAACCGCTTGACCAACGGGCCATAAAAATATGGCGGAGAAGGAGGGATTTGAACCCTCGCGCCGGCAGAACCGACCTACACCCTTAGCAGGGGCGCCTCTTCAGCCACTTGAGTACTTCCCCATATAATGGCTCCACAGGTAGGATTCGAACCTACGACCGATCGGTTAACAGCCGATTGCTCTACCACTGAGCTACTGTGGAATAAAATTACATCAACGAGAAATATATTACCTTATTTTCATTTTATTGTCAACACCCTTATTTACAGCGAGAATGACAACTGAAAAAGATTTAGCTAATATAATTTAACATGGTTCCACATTTTCGTCAACGATAATTTACATTGAATCAACAATTTATGTGGGTCTTGTTAATAAAACCCGTAAATAATGACTTCTTCACAGATATCTTAATCACTCAGAACTCACGAAGTAACTGTTTCCTTCATTAACTTTAATTTCCCCTGACATTTTCCGCATCGGAATTTTTTAATATCCACTCGTCGTTTTCTCTTATATTTTTCTTTACAGTCTAAACATGCATAAAGATATTTATATGTCGTAGCCTGTGATGGGAGAGGTTTACAGAATCTTGGTGAATTCGTTGCTTTTAATAAATTCTTAAAATCCGCATCACCATGCTTATAGCCTCTTCCTTCTATATGAAGGTGATAATGACATAACTCATGTTTAATAATTCCTCGAAACTCTTCTATATCCGTTTCTAATAAGTATTTGGGGTTCAATTCTATTAATCTCTTTGCTGGAATATATCTGCCTCCAGTGGTTCGTAGTCTTGGATTAAATCGAACATCGTCGATAAAAGGTTTATGAAAATACTCCTTAGAAATTTCATCAACAATCTTTTGTAATTCTACTTGGCTCATAAGTTCCATCAACATCAAACACCCTTTTCTAGTTCTACACCTAGTTTAACATACATCTTATTTCTTTTTAATTCTCAATTAATTATTTCAAATGAGAATAACTAAAAATTTATTTTGTTAAAATTATGTAATTATAATAGGAACTCTTTATATGGGAGATACGAATTTAATCGCGCAGACAATGGATTTCACTTTTTTGTCAAACCTATTACTTTATTAAGCTATATCCTTAGTAATCTGCTAATGATTGTGTTATTATAATTATTGTATTTAAAACATTGGGAGGTAATTTTTAATATGGATAGCAAAAGCAAAAAAATGAAAATGACTACTGCTTTCGGTGCTCCAGTTCCTAACGACTTCGATTCAAAAACTGCAGGCCCACGTGGTCCTCTATTAATGGAAGACTTTTGGTTCTTAGAGAAGTTAGCACATTTTGATAGAGAAGTAATTCCTGAGCGTCGTATGCATGCTAAAGGTGCGGGAGCTTATGGTACTTTAACAGTTACAAATGACATTACGAAATATACAAAAGCAAAACTTTTCTCAGAAGTTGGTAAGAAAACAGATATGTTCGTCCGTTTCTCAACTGTAGCTGGTGAACGTGGTGCAGGAGATGCAGACCGTGATATCCGTGGAACAGCTATGAAATTCTACACAGAAGAAGGTAACTGGGATCTAGTTGGTAACAACACACCTGTATTCTTCTTCAGAGATCCTAAGCGTTTCCCTGACTTGAACCACGTAGTTAAGAAAGACCCTGTAACAAACATGCATAACCCACAAGCAAACTGGGATTTCTGGACAAGTATTCCTGAATCATTGCATCAAGTTACAATCGTCATGTCTGACCGGGGAATTCCAAAAACATTAAGACATATGAATATGTTCGGAAGCCACACTTACAGTATGTATAATGAAGCTAACGAGCGTCATTGGATTAAATTCCATTTCTACACAGAACAAGGAATTGAAAACCTAACGAAAGAAGAAGCTAAAGCTGTTCAAGCTGAAGACCTTGATTCACATACAAGAGACCTGCGTGCAGCAATTGACCGCGGTGAAAACCCTAAATGGAAAATGTATATCCAAGTAATGACAGACGAGCAAGCAAAAAATCATTCAGACAATCCATTTGATTTAACAAAAGTATGGTACAAAGATGAATACCCACTAATTGAAGTTGGTGAGGTAGAACTTAACCGTAATCCAGAAAACTACTTTGAAGAAGTTGAACAAGCGGCATTCGCTCCAACAAACATTGTACCTGGTATTGGATTCTCACCAGATAGAATGCTTCAAGGAAGATTATTCTCTTACGGTGATGCACAACGCTACCGTCTAGGAGTTAACCACTGGCAAATTCCAGTTAACTATCCGAAGAACGTTGAAAACTTCCACCCATACCACCGTGATGGTGCTATGCGTATTAAACCTTACCAAGGCGGACATGTTTCATACAATCCGAATAGCTATGGTGAGTGGGAAGATAGTCCAGAACATCAAGAGCCAGCATTAGAGCTTGGTGGGGACGCAAACTACTGGGATTTCGATGAGCAAGATACAAACTTCTTCGAGCAACCTGGTAAGTTATTCCGTCTTCAGTCTCCTGAAGCACAACAAAGATTATTTGAAAACACAGCTGCAGAAATGCAAGGTACTTCTAAAGAAGTTCAACTGCGCCACATCAACCATTGCTACAAAGCAGATCCAGCATATGGTGAAGGTGTTGCTAAAGCTCTAGGAATCTCTATGAGTGAAGTTGAAGCTGCAACTGAATTAAAATAATAATTCTAAAGCGGAAGCGTCCGTTTAGCAACGCACAAACTGGAGCACTTCGTAATGAGATAAAGGAAACACGATGAACGTAGTGAATCGATGTTGACTTATCGATTGAAGGAGTGCGAAGTTTGATAGTTGCTGGACGCTGTAGCTGGATGTGGCTAATTCTCTCATGTAATTAGCTATAAAGTTTAAACAATAGAAATTTCGACAATAAATAAACTGCCACTGTCATAAGACGGTGGCAGTTTTTTATTGAAAATTTTATTCTTGAACCATCGACAAAGCTATTCTTCCTTTTGCTTCATCAACACTTTCCACCCAAACAGTTACAACATCACCAACTGATGCAATATCCATTGGATGCTTTACAAATTTCTTGGCCATCTTAGAAATGTGGACAAGACCATCTTGCTTCACTCCGATATCTACAAAGACTCCGAAGTCTACAACGTTTCTTACAGTACCTTGCATTTCCATACCTGGTTTTAAGTCATCAAGAGATAAAACATTACTCTTTAATAATGGTTGTGGGAAATCATCTCTTGGATCTCGCTCAGGCCTACTTAATGCCTCGATAATATCGATTAGCGTTGGTTCACCAATTTCAAGTTCTTCAGCAATCTGTTTATGATTAATCGTTGCAAACTTTTCGCGAAGTTCTTCTGTACCAATTGCATCAAGATTACTATCAAGCAACGCTAAAAGTTGCTCAGTTTTCTTATAACTTTCAGGGTGGATTGGTGTACGATCAAGCGGATGTTTTCCATCTATAATTCTTAAGAATCCGATTGCTTGCTCGTATGTTTTCGCACCAAGTCTAGGGATTTTCTTTAATTGGCTACGATTTGAAAACTTACCTTCTTCATTTCGCTGCTTTACAATATTATTTGCTACGGTTTTACTTAACCCAGAGACATATTGTAATAGTGAAGTCGAAGCTGTATTCACATTAACTCCAACTTGGTTTACTGCAGTCTCAACTACAAATGATAAAGATTCTGTTAAAGATTTCTGACTAACATCATGTTGGTACTGCCCAACTCCAATTGATTTCGGATCGATTTTCACCAATTCTGCAAGCGGATCTTGCACGCGTCTAGCAATTGAAGCTGCACTTCTTTCCTCTACTTGTAGATCTGGGAATTCCTCACGAGCAAGTTCAGATGCGGAATATACACTTGCACCTGCTTCATTCACAATAATATATGGAATAGATAAATTGTTATTGCTTATTACATCAGAAATAAATTGTTCTGTCTCACGTGATGCAGTACCATTTCCAATAGCGATAAGCTCGACATTGTATTTATTGATAAATTCTAGTACCTTTTTTTCTGAACCTTTGATATCTAGCCTCGGAGCGGTTGGGTAAATCACAGAAACATCATGTACCTTTCCTGTCTCGTCAACCAACGCAAGTTTACAACCCGTACGAAATGCTGGATCGACACCTAAAATTGTTCTCCCTTTTAAAGGCGGTTGAAGTAAGAGATTCTTTAGGTTCACTGCGAAAACATCTATCGCTTGTGTTTCAGCCTTTTCGGTTAAATTATTTCTAATTTCCCTTTCAATAGACGGCTGAATTAATCGCTTATAACTATCTTCAATCGCAGCTTTTAAGAATTCTTTCGTGTTTCCTGTAGTAGAATTTTTAAGGTTTTTTCTTTCTAGATAGCTTATAAGTCTATCGATTGGCGGCTCAACCGTTACCTTTAAAATCTCTTCTTTTTCTCCACGGTTTAATGCAAGGATTCTATGAGATACAAGGGATCGAACCTGTTCGTTATAATCGTAATACATTTCATAGACATTTTTTTCGTCCAATTCTTTTGATTTCACTTCAGATATTACCTTGCCATGTTTGAACGTTTCTTCGCGGATGTATTCGCGATACTCCGGATTATCAGAGATCCATTCCGCGATAATATCATTGACACCTTCGAGTACTTCTTCAATTGACTGAAGTTCATGCTCCTCTGAAAGGTACTTCTCAGCTTCTGTATGTAAATCAAATGGCCCTTGATTCCAAATTAATTCCGCTAATGGTTCAAGTCCCTTTTCCTTCGCTTTTGTTGCTCTCGTTCTTCGTTTTTGTTTATAAGGTCGGTAAAGATCTTCCACACGTTGTAACTGTCCGGCAGATTTAATTTCTTTCTCGAGTTCTTCGGTTAATTTTCCTTGCTCTTCTATAATTCGTAGAACTTCTTCTTTTCTTTGGGATAGATTTAAAGCGTATCCCCATTTGTCCTGAATGAGCTTAATATCAACTTCATCTAAGCCACCAGTTAATTCTTTTCTGTATCTTGCAATAAATGGGACTGTATTCCCCTCATCAAATAAAGCAATGACTTTTTCAATTGTTGCTTCTTTCATATCTGTTTCTTTTGCTACAAGTTTTAATAATTCTTTATCTATTACATTCGTCGCCACAGTACGTCCTCCTTCGTTCACATACTCATTTTACCAAACTCTCGATTAAATGCATAATCGACAAGCGAAGAAAGCATTGCTTATCAAAATCTCAAACCGTTTTTATTTTAAATTAGATATAAAAAAGTCAGCACATCACGTTGTGCTGACTTCGATGTTGATTTATTCATAGCGCATAGCAATAAGCGTTGTGTCGTCTTCTCTAATTGCGCTAGTTGTTTGTTCATACGACTTTGTAATTTGTGTAACATCATCTTGCAGGAAATAGTATTGCGACAACTCTTTGTCCTCAACACCATCTGAAAACAAAATAAAGTTAGTCCCTTTTTCTAATTTCTGGTTTACAACTTTAATCTTTCGAATATATCCTGCTAGATATCCGGAGTTCGGGATATTACGAGATTTCTTCTTATCCTTTGTTATCTTTATCATGCCAATATTTCCTATCGAGGAAAAGGAATAAGCTTCTGCTTTGAAATCCAACTTGAGTATTCCTAAAACAACCCCACGCTTACCCGTTAAAGCCTCGTTTACTAGCTTAACAAGCTCTTCAACAGACGCGTAAATGTTTTCTGCTATGATATCGATAACAGCTTCAGACGACTCTGAAGCGAATTCACCACTACCCAAACCATCTGCTATTGCACAAACAAATAGTTCATCTGTTTCGGTGTAGAAGTAACTATCTCCGCAATATGCATTCCCTTTCTTTGGCTTTTGAAAAACTGAAACAAGTACCTTTTCTTGCTTCATATTAATCAAAAACCTCAGACTGATCCGACTGAATCGCTTCTCTTAGTTTTAATAAAGATTTACGTAACAATCTGGATACATGCATTTGGGAAATCCCTAATATTTCTCCAGTTTCTTTTTGGCTCTTTCCTTCGAAGTAAGTGTACTTCAAGATTAACTGTTCTCTTTCAGATAAAATCGGTAATATTTTTTCTAAAAGCATTTGTTGGTCAATATTTGTATATCCATCATCTTCATTACCAACTAAGTCTAGAATTGCCACTGTACTACCTTCTGAATCTGCTTCCACTTTACGATCAACAGAAAGTGCTTTGTAGCTTTTACCCATCTCCATCGTTTCTAGAACTTCTTCTTCACTTACCTCAAGATATTCTGCAATTTCTTGTACAGTTGGTGATACTTGGTTTGCTGTCGTTAATTCGTCAACAGCTTTTTTAATTCTCGGTCCAAGCTCTTTAATTCTTCTCGGCACATGGACACTCCATGTTTTGTCACGTAAAAATCGTTTTATTTCACCAATAATTGTGGGAACTGCAAAGGATTCGAAGGACTTACCGAATGAATCATCGTACCTTCTCACAGCAGCGAGTAAGCCGATCATACCTACTTGGACTAGATCTTCATAGATCATGCTATTACGAGAGTATTTCCTTGCAATAGATCCTACTAAATCCTTGTAACGAAGAACAATTTTTTCTTGTGTTTCTTCATCTGTAGGGTTGTCTTGTAGGATTTCAATCCACTGGTAAACCTCATCTCTTCCTTTATAATTTGGTTGAGACTTGGTCGTCATCTAGTCCCACCCCTGTTTCATTTTTATATTTTGTCATTACAATTATTACGCCACTCTTATCGTGAATCTCTACTTTATCCATTAGTGTATTGATGAGAAATAATCCAAATCCTCCCTCACGTGCAGTCTCAAGGGGCTCATCATGTTTATATGGTCCGATTTCTTGACGTACTTCTTCTAAATTAAAGCTCACGCCACGATCTGCAACCATCACTTCTAAACGATCTTCATAAATTCCAAAACCGAGTTTAATTTCTTCCTGCTCACCTGCTTCATATGCATGTGTTACTGCATTTGTAATTGCCTCAGAAACAGCTACTTTCAAATCCTCAATATCTTCATAAGAAAAAGCCATTCGGTTTGCAATTCCAGATAAGCTTAAACGAACAACTCCAATATATTCTGCTTTTGCGGGTATCGTCATCTCAATAAAATCAAATTTTTTCATACCTTATTTCCACCTTGAATAATTGCTTTTAAATTCATGATTTCTTCTAACCCTGTAATGTGGAATAGGCGATAGACTCGTTCTTGAATATTAATTAATTCTAAAGAGCTGCCTTTTTCTTTTGCAGATTTTAATACTCCAATAAACACACCTAACCCCGTACTGTCCATATAAGAAACTTTTTCTAAGTCTACAATTATTTCTTGATTTTCTTCCTCCAACATCGGTTGGAAAGCTTGCTTTAGTTTTGGCGCTGTATAAGCATCAATCTCACCAGACACAGTTAAGACAGTCTGGTTGTCAGTAGTTTTTGTATTTAAATCTAGATTCACTAGTGCTCCCCCTTATAATGACTGAAGAATATCCTTCTTTAAATCAGTCGATAATAATTAGTCGATATTTATTGGCTACCCTTTATTTATCTTGGCTAAACTGTTTTCTAAGAATTAATAAACTAAAATCATCCTTTAAATGAAAATCCTGTAGCTTTTCAAAATGTTTAAAGACTGCTTCAACTATTTCTTGTGCTGGTAGGTGAACATATTTCCTTATCACATCAAGCACTTCATCAATTTCAATAAATCGGTCACCATCTCTACATTCTGTAACACCATCTGTTAAGAAAATAACCAAATCATTTTTATTTATTGTTAATCTACGTTCTTCATACTCTACTTCTTCCATGACACCAAGTACTAAGCCTTTTGATGTAATTTCTGAGAACGTATCCTTGCTTGCATCATAATAAAAACCTGGCTCATGTCCTGCAGATGAAAACAGCAGTTCACAGGTTTCTGGATAGTAATGTGCATAAACCATTGTAATAAACATACTCGCATCTACGTTTTTTTCGACCACGCGATTAAGGTTTCGAAGAATTGCTCGAGGACTTAATGACTCTTCAAGCATACTATCCATCGAATATTTAATCATCGACATGCAAAGGGCTGCCGGGACGCCTTTCCCAATAACATCTGCCATCGCAAGTCCAAGAGACCCATCATTATTTTTGATGAAGTGGTGATAATCTCCATTTAATTGGTTTGCTGGCACACTTATAATACCGATATCTAATCCTTCGATATCTGGTTTTTGCGTTCTTAATATTGTTTCTTGCATTTCAGCGGCTAAAGCCATTTCTGATTTAAGTGCAATTTGTTCTTCTTTTAGATTTTGAATTTCTTGATGTGCGAGCCCATAGGAAATCATCGCTTCTAGGAGGAAATCCATAGAAACTTCAAATTCCTCAAATACATTCGGATGCAATTCTTTAAGTGCTCCAATATGAAGATTAACAATTTCTTCTGGTAAAATATTTTGTTTGATGAAGGCCTTACTCACTTGTTCTACTCCATAAAGTGATTCTTCATCTTGAGATTCTAAGTATCTAGCTAATAATCTTTTATATTCTTCAGCATTCCTTTTTATAAAGTTTTCCATCGTTCTCCCCCTAAGTTACATCAAAGCTTACTGTAACCCAAGCTTTCTCTACTTGGAAAATAAGACAAGTGATAGACACACTTGTCCTAATTCCTAAAATTATCTTAACCACTTTGTCGTAGTTATTGTTGTTCCTACATCTATTTTTGTTTCTAAATCAAAATCATCCATTAATCGTTTAACTCCAGGCAATCCAGCTCCGAGTCCCCCAGATGTTGTAAAGCCATCCTGCATAACCTGTCCGATATCAGGGATGCCAGGGCCTCTATCCTCAACAGTTAAACACAGTCCTGCTTTATTCTCTGGTGAATAAATAACTTTATAACTGATACTGCCTTCTTCAGCATATAAATATATATTTCTAGCAAGTTCAGATATTGCCGTTGCAATTCGCGCTTGATCAACCGTGCTGAAACCTAGCTCTTTTGCCATTTCTCTGCCAAGTTGTCTGGCAGCAACAATATCCCACTCTTTTTTAATTTTAAGACAGGACTGAGGCTCCATCATTATACCCCCAATTCCTTGTGGAGTTTAATTAGACCTTGTTCCAAATCTAATGCAGTTGGAACATCCTTCATATGGATCCCCAGGTCAATTAACGTCATTGCTACTGCTGGTTGAATACCTGTTAATACTACTCTCGCCCCCATTAGTCCCGACATGGTTACGACATCACCTAGTACCTTTGCAATAAATGAGTCGATAATTTCTACAGAAGTTAAATCTATAACGACACCTGACGAACCAGTTTGATATATTTGATCTAGTAAATCTTCTTGAAACTGAATTGCTGTGTTATCATCTATCTCCGTCTGAATAGAAACTAACAAATAGTTGTTAAGTTTTAATATAGGTATGCGCAACGGTCTCACTCCCCTCTAACAGAATTAATAATATTTTGAAGCTGATCTTCATTTGTTTGACCTTCAATAGGCACAACTTTACGATTAGTGTATGCGAGAGCGGAAGTAAACCCTTTTCGTAACGAACTTTTTGTCGAAAAGTCGCTTAAATCAATACCTAAATTCACAATCGTTTGAGCAATTTCTGGTCTAATTCCTACTAAAATACATTCAGCACCTATCAAGTGTACTGCTTCTACAGCTTGTATAATATGGTGAGCAACCATCGTATCTACAACAGGGACACCCGTAATATCAATAAGTACTACTTCGGAATTATGATTAATTGTTCCTTGTAATAAGTTCTCCATAATTAATTTAGCACGTTCCGTATCAATCGTTCCTATTAAAGGCATAATTGTAATGCCATCCATTACTGGAATTAAAGGTGCTGACAACTCTTGCAGTGCCATGCGTTGTAAGGAAACGATTTGTTCCCAACTACCTGTATATTCGTTGACTAATTGATGGATGATCGGCTCTACCCAATCATCTACACTTCTAAATAAAACTGATATATATTCGGTATCTATTTTATCTTCTGAACTTGATAAAATAAAGTCAATTGTCACACGTCTAAAGAGTTGAAGACCATCTGTAATATAACTTAATGGCCAACCTAAGCTTACAACTTTTTCCGAAAAAGCTTCAACTTCTTCTATAGACCCCTGATTTTCTATACTTTTGAAAATGACGTTTACAAACTCACGATTCGTAGTTTCATATATTTCATCAGCTATATTTATGGTCTTTTTTTCATTTTTCATTTCTACAAGTTTTTCTAACCACATTTCTACGATTTTATCACTGTTTTGAATAACAAGAGTTCGAAACCTATTATGCATTCTCCAATACCTCCACATGTTTTCTTTTCTAGTAAAACTATTTCATAAGTCAGCGATTCCTGCAAGTGTTAAGCTGATAAATATGTATATAAAACTGGTCTTTGTTTAAAAATATTTTTTTGCAATTTATTAATATTGTTTCTTTCTGAATTTTACCACAAATACAATAGGTTTAAAAGTTGAATTTCTTGGTTAAATAACAAATACCAACAAAAAATACCCCTCAAGATTTTCTTGAAAGGTATTTTTAATGATCATACATATCTTTAAGACCTAAGCTAATTTCAATTGCGTGATCGATTTTCTTCATCATTTCTTTATCTAGTTTCGTTATACGGTCCGTTAATCGCTGCTTATCCAATGTTCGAATCTGTTCTAATAAGATAACAGAATTTCGATCAAAGCCGTATTTCTTTGCGTCGATTTCAACATGGGTTGGCAGCTTAGCCTTTTGGATTTGTGCAGTAATAGCTGCAACAATCACCGTAGGACTAAATCGATTCCCGATATCATTCTGGATAATTAATACCGGTCGAACCCCTCCCTGTTCAGATCCAACTACAGGAGATAAGTCAGCGAAGTATACTTCGCCTCTTTGCACGATCAAATTATTACACCCCGATCACAGTGCGCTCTAAGGTGTTGTCAGCCTCCTCTTCAGCCTGAAAAGCTTCTGAAGCTATATTAAGATTGATGCGACCCATTTCTTCATATCCACGTTGCATTGTTTCTACAAATGTCTTTACATGCTCTTCTTTCTTATGCTGTAAATAATTTTTGGTAGCTTGACATATGAAATCACTTAAATCACTATTATCATATTTCATTAACCCATCCACCTCATTTAGTAGGTTTTTTGGTAATTTCACCATTACTTCCTGCAAACTCTCTGACAAAATGATGCACCCCCGCCAACTGATGTACAATATAAAATTATAATAACAACTTTATATTAACACTGAACACGCCCATTTGCAAAGAGGTTTTGGGTTTTTTTATAAATTAGCTATGATTTTGTCGTATTATAGGAAAATATCATAAAATGATAGTGATTTTTGATGATTTTATTCAATATTCGCTTATTTTACTCCTTGTCCTTGGACAGATTGAGCAACTTCAATTAACTCTTCTTTTGTGAGTGTGTCGCTCGCAAGTGTATATTCTACTCCATTTAAAACCCATTCTAGTGTCTGGTCTGATAATGCTCCTACTGCAAAGCCTAAATTCACAATCTCGCCTTCAACAGCTTGAGGGGTCTGCAATGCTGGAAGATCGATATGTTTTTCCTGAATAAGTGTAAAACTCTTTTCCCCGCCATACGTCAGGATTACCCGACTTCCATTTTCAATATCTATATCTTTTCTTCCCACAGGTTCTGCTCCAGCTGTGAATAATGGATGGTACACTGGGAATGAGTCATCTTGAAGCATATTAGCCGTTTCAATATCTTTCTGGCCTGTCTCCATGTTTTTCTCCATTGCAAAGTCATCGGCTTCAAATGTTGCATTAAAGTCAAATGCTGTAAACTGCACTTCAACCAATGCTTGATTATCTTTATCTAACACACGTACAGAGGATGGCATATATGTTTTCTTATCAAACACAATTTCTTGATATGGTAAATTACTATTTGCATGATAATTTGTTTTTGTCCTAAAAATATAATGGTCATCACTCATTGTGAAAGTAGCTTCTTCATCATTCAATACATCTCTTACTAAAGATTGATACAAATAAGGTTGGCTACTATTTTCTGGCCATTCTGTTTGGAAACGAAAACTCTTTTCAAGTGTTGGTGTAAGTACAAAAACGCCATCTTCATTCTTTAGGATAATTTGACTTTCCTTTTCGGCGTCCGAATGTCCTAGTTTTACTCTGTAAAAATCATCTTTTTGATGCCAAATATTTACTGAAAAACGTTGTTCCTCTTGCCCAGTATTCATCATCATTTCTGCTTCAGCTTTATAACCTTCAAGATTCTCCACTGTTTCTCTTAGCTCTGACACAACATCCTCTTGAGATTTGTCTCCACAAGCTGCAAGAATAAATAGGAAGCTACATAAGATGAGCACTAACTTAAGATTGTAATTCTTCATAAACATATCTCCCTTGTCTCAATTAACAAAGGGAACGAATGCCACTTACAGAAAAAAGTCATATCACTCGCTCGAACTACTTTTCGCGTATCCCTTACACTCTTTGGTCAGACCTCCTTATCATTTTTTGCCAAAAAAGCTATTGGCATTTATTTGTAAGGGCATAACACTACTTTTCATCCCGAGAAGAGTGATCTTTTTACCGCAGCAAAATAGTTCTTGTTCCCTCCTACCCGCATTTAAATTCTATGAGACAAGTCATGTGATTATGCAATTCTTTCATCTTTCTAAGCTATTGAATTAGCACCTGTGCTACGGCGTACTCCTTACTGTGACTAATGGAAAGCAGAAATGTATCTTTTTCATATCCTTGAACTTCAAGGATTGGTGCTCCTGATTCTAGATTTGATACCTGAATATGTTGAAAGCTTAAACGGCCTATCCCAGTACCCAATGCTTTTGCACATGCTTCCTTTGCTGCAAAACGGCCTGCAATGAATTCGATTCTTCTTCTTTGATTATTCAGTTCAAAAAAACGTTCTTTTTCTTTTTGTGTTAAGATACGGTTGATGAAACGTTCACCTTTCGATAAACTTTCTTCGATTCGGTAGAGTTCAACAATATCAATCCCAATACCTTTTACCATTTTATAAAACCTCACATCGTTTTTAGTGGTTATATTGCTATGAATTATTTATTATAGTTATTGTAACCGAAATAAATTGCAAACTAAACTTTTAGGGGGATCCCTCGTATGTTTATTCGTCACGAAAGAAGTATTAAAGAATTTATAAAATCATACCCAATTGTTTCGACAATTATTATTATCAATCTTTTTCTTTGGTTAATTATTGATTTTCTACAACTAGGGATTGGTCAAGAGATCAAATTCTTCGGCCTTGGCGTGAACTTTCTAGTTGCTGAAGGAGAATATTGGCGTCTCGTCACACCAATTTTTCTTCATGGAGGTTTGATGCATGCGTTGTTCAATTCTTTTGCACTCGTGTTATTTGGACCAGCGCTTGAACAGATGGTAGGAAAGCTTAAATTTATTCTTTTCTATCTAGGAGCAGGAATTATTGGAAATATCGGTACCTTTATAATAGAAGATTTAGGATATGTTCATCTAGGTGCTTCTGGTGCAGTGTATGGCCTGTTTGGGATATATATCTTTATGGGCTTGTTCCGAAAACATTTGATTGACCAAGATAGTTCGCAGATGATTATGGTTATCTTTGGTGTTGGTGTGCTGATGTCAATTATGGGACCAAATATCAACATTGTCGCTCACTTAGCAGGTTTTGCAGGAGGTTTCCTACTCGCACCACTCATTTTAATCAATGCTACTGCTTATAATCCATTCCGTTCGTTCGAAACAAGAAGTTATCCCGATAACAATGGTGAAATTGAATTTGACCCGAATCGGTGGAATAAAAAACGAAGAATTCCTAACAAAATAAGAGACAACTGGCTTTGGATTATAATTGGTATCCTTGCTGTACTTGGCTTAATCAGCAGATTTTAGAAATACCCCCAAGAAACTTAGATGCGTTTTCTTGGGGGTATTATTATTTCACACGATTCCAATCTGTCGTTAACGCTTTTTGTGATGTCGGTTTCTTAGAATAATAAAGATCATTGAGATCATCTATCTCTGCTTCATTCAGATCTCTTATTCGATAATGCTTTCCACCAATACTACTAATAATAGATATCCTCATCGTAGATAATTTATCTCTCCGCTGTAATCGATGTTGCGCTTGTTCAAATGCTTGAATCCGTTTTGGATAAAGCAAAACAGTGACCCTTTTCAACACTCGATAACGTAATAGCAATCTGTTTTCAGCAACATCGAAGCCCGCATCTTGATAACTCATCCATCCCCTATAGAGTGCAAGAGCAAAGATTAATAACCCAGCCCAGCTAAATGCAGGTAGAAAATAAAACAAAGCAATACTTAAAACGAGGAAAAGAAACCCTGAACGTAAGATATAAAATTTTAAAGCTTTTTTAGGTGGCTTCTTCCAATTACTCTCTTCTATATCCCAACTAAAACTTGGGACAAATTCGTTTAAAAATTCTTGGACTTTATTTTTTTCCATTATAGGAAAAAGAATGACAGAAGCGTCTGTCTGTTTGTCTGTTGACCCACCTGCAATTTCAGCAACAATAGATACATAGCTAAATGGTTGCCGCAAGATATTTTCTTCTATTCCAATTGCCTGTATGCGGTGCATCGGAATTGTCAGTTGTTTTCTCTCTAATAATCCTCTCGTTACTAATAGCTCGTCATCGACCCGGCTGATCGTAAAATTCCCATACCGAATCAGCGTCCATCCAACACTAAGCATCCAAACAAATACGAGAATAACTAGAATTAATAATAAAGCAGTTATGATGCTTGTTGAAAGGAACCATTCAAAGGTCACATCGTAAATAGATTCTGGAATGAATTCTTCTAATTCGGATAAACCTACAAGCAGAAAACTAAGAATTATTCCTACTCCACCAGAAGTGACTCCTGCTAAGAGTAAGTGATTGAAGGATATCTGCTTTTTTACTTCTTCATTTTCTTCCTCTGCTTCAGTTTCATCTTCTTCAACAGTTTTTCTATATTTTAACTGCTCTCTTAGTTCTATTCCTTTTGCATAAGTAACAGCTGCAAGCGCCGCTTCTGCTTTAAGCCCTGTACTCGCTGTTTCGATTTGAACTTTTGTGAGTTTAAATAGTCGGTGAATTATATTCTGCGTAAGGTCAATCGATTGGATACGGTTTTTAGAAATGGTTCGTTTTGTTCTTCTAAAAACTCCATATTCCATATGAAGAGCATCCTCATCCACCCAATAGCTATAACGGTACCAAGAGATTGCTCCAATGACTACCATTAATAATATGTATAGACTACCAACAATCACGAACGTTAATAGTTCAAATGTAACAAATGCAATAACTAGTAGAAAAAGAGAGTCTTTTAAAAAACGAAAGACATTTAAAATAATTGTAGCTGGGTGTAGGCGTTCTGCGTTATACATCGTCTTCATCCACCCTTGCTAACTCAGATATCCGATCCCTTAAATCAGAAGCATCTTCTTCTGATAACGCTGGGATAATATGCTTTGTCGCAGCAGTCGAAATAGATACACTCGCAACATTATAAATTCTCATTATTGGACCTTGTTCTGTATCTACATGTTGCACACGAATCATCGGAATAATCGTTCGCGTTTTAATTAGTATTCCATATTGAATATAGATTTCTTGCTCAAATACTTCGTAACGCCAACGTCTATAGCGTAGTTTTGGTAGGATAAAAATAAAAACAATAGTGAAAATCAAATTAATTCCTGCTGCAATGCCACTAATCCAGAAAGACCAATCTTGGAAGTGGGAAACTAATGTAAAAACAATAATTATTAACCATAAAACACCAACATTTATCATTGCACTAATCTTCCAGACCTGAAGTGCACGAGCATCAATTAAATGTTTTGGAGGTTGCCTCATTTTCCATCACCTTTCTAAAGTTCTCTTATCTAGTGTACGATATTACTTCTGGTAAGTTTCACTTTTTGGTGTTTTTTGGGTCGGATGTTGATTTAAGACGGTGAATCCCGATATGGACACAGAATAACCCGAAGTCGTCACAATTTATCCCGAAGTGGACACAATTTCCACCGAAGTCGCCACACAATATCCCGAAGTTCACAATTGAGTGGACGTAGCTCAGCTACAGAGTAATTTATGTTTTTTATTTTTGGTAAAAGTGTTAATTTGAGTTTAAATTCCGAAGAAGACACAACATCCGCCACCTGCCAGCACCCTAAACCAAACAAAAATCCCGATCAGCTACATGAGCGATCGGGATTTGAATTATTTATTGATCACGGCCACGACGTTTTTGGAAGTTGCCTTTACGACTACGGTTCCCGCCTTGTCCGCCACCAGCGCTTGCGCCGCCACGGCTTCCTTGGCTTCTTCCGCCATAAAATCGTTTGTTTTTCGAACGATTTCCACCGCCGCCACTACCACCTCTAGAGTGATGTGCTTTTTTCACGCTGATTGGTGCTGCTGAAGAAATACGAACTGGTGTATCTCTTCTTTCTTTCGTTAGCATGCTTAAAGCTGCAGCAATTACTGTTACAGAGTCATTGTCTTCTAAAAGTTCTTTTGCAGCCTCTTTGTATGCACTAAGATCTTTTTCATCAATGGTTTTCTGTAGTTTTTCCATTGTTACTTGCTGTTGTCCACGTCTTGCATCTTGATTTGTTGGTGGAGTCAAGCGTTTCATTTTACTCTTCGTTGTTCTCTCAATTAGATTCAGATGAGCCATTTCTCTTGGTGTTACAAAAGATATTGCTTCCCCTGTTCTTCCTGCACGGCCTGTACGACCAATACGGTGTACATAGCTTTCAGGATCTTGAGGAATATCAAAGTTATAAACATGAGTAACACCAGAAATATCAAGACCACGCGCTGCAACGTCTGTAGCTACAAGTACGTCAATACGGCCACTCTTAAACTTGCTAAGAACTGACATACGTTTACCTTGCGTTAAATCACCATGGATTCCTTCCGCACGGTAGCCTCTTGCTTGTAAGCCTTCTGTAACTTCGTCTACACGTTTTTTCGTTCTAGCAAAAACAATCGCTAATTCAGGTGAATGAATATCCATGTGATTGTTTAGTGTATCAAATTTGAATTTCTCTGGAATTTCAATAAAGAATTGATCAATATTTTCAACTGTCATTTCTTTTGCTTTTACTTTAACTTCTTTTGGATCTTTCATTAAAGTTGTTGCGATATTACGAATTTCTTTAGGCATTGTTGCAGAGAAAAGTAATGTTTGACGTTCCTCTGGCATTCCTTTAAGGATATCGCGAATATCATCGATAAAGCCCATGTTTAACATTTCGTCAGCTTCATCTAAAACTGCTACTCGAATGTCATCCATGCGAATCGTTTTTCTACGCATATGGTCGAGCAATCTACCTGGAGTTGCTACAACGATTTGCGGTCCATCTTTTAAAGCACGGATTTGGCGATCCATTGGAGAACCACCGTAAATTGCTAGAGCACGCATGCCTACAAATTTGGCAATACGATTTATCTCTTCTGCAACCTGAATTGCTAATTCTCTAGTCGGTGCAACAACTAACCCCTGCACCTTTCTTTGTTTCTTGTCGATTTTTTCAATCATTGGAATACCAAATGCTGCTGTTTTACCTGTACCTGTTTGTGCTTGACCAATTACATCGTTCCCAGCAAGTGCTAGAGGAATCGTTTCTGCTTGAATTGGTGTCGCTTCTTCAAACCCCATTTTTTCTACTGCTTTCATAATTGGATCTGAGATGTTTAATTCGTTAAATTTTGTCACCTAATAGTCTACTCCTTTATAAAATTTATTTAGCTTAAAAAGAGGCCAAAAGCTTCTATACTTTATTTAGAAAAATCATTTCTACCATTATTCTCAGTGAAACACATGGATGGTTCAACTTTTTAGAATAGGCTTTTTTTCGAGCGGATAGAATACATCGTAATATTTAAGGGTAATTGTAATTGAACTTACCTGTTCACATTTATCATTGTAAAGTATTAAAAGGCTTCCCTAATAAACAATGATGAGGGGCCTCTAACTATATGCTTGTCTTATAATAACACAAATGTGTTATAATTATCTACTTGTGTATCTTAATAATCGACTTATTTGGTGATTTTTTTCCTATTTCATGATAATATTGATAGATATTATTATCAGATAACATAGAAGTTGGACGTTGAATTTGAAGGAGTTTTTGTATGCGTCTTCCTGCATTTAATCCAAAAGCAGCTTTAGTTATTGGTGTCATTGGAATTTCAACCTCTGCAGTATTAGTTAGACTTGCTGAGGATGCACCAGCAGCAATTATCGCTTTCTACCGTTTATTTTTTGCCGTGCTTATTATGGCACCATTCGTTGTAGCAAAGTATCGAGATGAATTACGTAAAATAACTAAAAGAAACTGGATTATTTCTATTTTCTCCGGAATTTTTTTAGCCATGCACTTTATTCTTTGGTTTGAGTCCTTGAATTATACATCTGTAGCTAGTTCTGTCGTATTTGTATCTACTCAACCATTATTTGCCTTCATAGGTACCTATCTTCTGTTTCGAGAACGGTTTTCCTATGGTGCAATTATAAGTATGGTGATAACTATATTTGGTAGTTTTATCATCGGTTGGGGTGATTTCCAAATTGGCGGTTCAGCTCTCTTTGGTGATATGCTTGCAATACTCGGAGCAATTGCCATCACTGGTTATTTTCTCATTGGCCAATCGGTTAGAAAAAGTTTAACACTCATGAGTTATACGTTTATTGTATACGGTGTTGCTTCCATTACCTTATTAATTTACAATCTATTCCTGCAAAACTCATTTATAGGCTACAGCTCAACACAATGGTGGATTTTTCTATCACTAGCAATAATCCCTACCTTCTTTGGTCACTCACTATTTAATTGGAGTCTAAAGTGGTTAAGTACATCAACTGTAACGATGGCTGGATTATTTGAACCAATAGGGGCTGCGATTTTAGCTTATTTCTTCCTAAACGAAATGATTACTTGGTCGCAATTCTTAGGAGGAACGATTGTTATCTTTGGTTTATATTTATTTACTGTAAGTACTTCTAAAAAAAGAAGTGTTACCATATCTCAAAAAACAAATAACAGGTAGGTGTTGTAGATGCAAATTCAAATAATGGCAGATGGTGGAGCAGATATACCTCAAGAACTTGTTAAAGCTTATGATATTAAAGTCGTATCTCTGTATCTGCACTTTACGGATGGACAGTACAAAACAGGTGTTACAATTGATCTTCCACGATTTCACGATAAGGTAAAAGAACTGAATGAAGTACCTAAATCATCAGCTCCAAGCCCAAATGATTTCTACGAAGCATATAAAAGTGTGCCTGCTGACAAACCATTATTAATGCTCGCCATTTCTAAAGAGCTTAGTAGCACATATGAAAATGCGGTAATAGCGATGAACATGTTACTTGATGAAGAACCAGAACGTAAAATTGCCGTTATCAATACAAAATCTGCTTCTTGTGCAGTTGCGTTACTTGCTCATGAAATAAAAAATAAACTTGACTCTGGCATGAATTTCGAAGAGTTAGTAAAGCATGTTGAGGAATGTGTAGAGAAAACAATGACACTTTTCGTACTTAGTACACTTGATAATCTTGTTCGTGGTGGACGAGTATCAAAAGTTACTGGAAGAATTGCTAAGACGTTAAACATCAAGTTACTGATGCGTGCGAGCGCTGAGGGAGCAATTGAAGTTTCTGAAAAAGTTCGTGGTGAGAAGAAATCGCTTGCTAGGTTTATTAACCAAATCGGCGAATATACAAAGAACTTTGAAAATAAATCCATGTTCATGACACATTATAATGACGAGTCACGAGCAAAGAAAATATTACAGGATATTAAAACTAAGTATTCCTTTAAAGAAACTTTCCTTTCCGATGTTGGACCTATCATCGCTACTCATGGTGGAGAAGGTACAATTGTAATAGCCTTTTTCGGAGACTAATAAATTATAATATATAGAAGATAATAAAAGTCCGCGGTTTGAATAACTTCAAACCACGGACTTTTTAATTTTTATTATTCGCCGACAGCGGCGTTATCTAAAAAATCATATACCATTGTATTTACTGTGTCTTTATCGTCACCTAAACATAATAAATGTCTTGAGCGATCTAGTAGAACGATTTCTTTGTGCTCGGAATGGATTTCCTTGTCTAAATAATAAGCTGTTTTATAAGGCACAACTCCATCTTGTTGTCCGTGTGCGATCAGTACTGGCGCATCTATTTCTTTTAGATAAGGTCTTGTGAAGTTAACAAGCTTTAGAAATTCAAAGTTGGCTTTCAACGGTACTTGTCCAAGCTTCTTTTTATAATGATTATAAATCATATTATTTTCTAGTTCTCCACGTACACTATCTTTAATTACTTCGTGGATATCTAGACGTATCTGCTTGAAATCGAGATACTTTCCTGCAGTTGCTAGTAGAACAAGTTTTGTCACATTATATTTAGCTGCAAGATAAGCAGCAATCATCCCGCCCATTGAAAATCCTACAATATAAATTGTGTCGTATGTTTTCGTTAGCTTCTCTAAAGCATTTTCGGCAGCTTTAATCCAGTCTTCAAAGGAAACGTCTTTTAGATCTAATTCTTTTCCATGTCCAGGTAATGTTGGTACTTCGATTTGCCAATCTGTCTGTTCATCCAGATATTCTGCTAAAGGTCCAATTTCATAAGGACCACCTGTATATCCATGAATTAATAAACATCCAATCATAAAATCTCCTCTTTCGTCTATAAACAAATTTAAACCTATTATCTGTTCATCTCTATATATTATACAGTCTAAGGATGTTTCTCACTGCATTAATGTCTTTGTTTTGTAAGGCTTTAAGCGATAAGTTACAAAACAATGGCAATTATCTCATCAGTTTTATAAGTGATCCTAATTGTTTAACTATAGGGCTTACTTGATGGTAGGTACTTGCTAGCTGTCCAATTGATGCTAAAAGCTTGTCAAAATCTATTTGCTCCGTATTATCTGGCATTGAATTGGGAGCTCCGCCCGCCTGTTGATTAAGATTCTGCTGTGATGTTAATGTTTCAAAGTTAGACTGAAAAAAATCTATTGGTTGAATTGGTTTTGCAAAATATTCGTATGGGGTTACATGAGTAGATTGTGTTTGCATTGACTGGTAGGAAGAATATTGCATCGGATGAGTTTGATATTGATGCCAAACACGTTGATTGTACGGTTGTTGCTGAAAGTATCTTCCATTCACAGTAAAACACCTCTTTATGCAATGTATTAATATAGTTTATGCATGATTGTTGTGAATGGTTATCATAAGCTTTATAAATCACGTATTGCATCTAAGATTTTTTGTTTTTGAAAACCTAAAATCGTCTGTTTTTTACCTTTTATATAAATGGCTGGTGTGCCATAAATACCGTCTTGTTGTAATTCTCGCATATAATCACTATTGTCTGTCACATTTTTCACTTGATAAGAAACATTTTCATTTTCGAATAACTGGATAACCTTTTTGCAGTGTTGATTATCTTTGCTTATATAAACAACTACATGTTGCCTGTCTTGGTGTTCCATATACAATTCCTCCAATATTAATATTTCCAATAGATATAAACTTACATAGGTTCTCTATTCCCATATCTATGATTTATAAAACGCATATTTCGACATAATACGCTTTTAAGACTAAATAAAAAATTGGGTGCATTTATCTATATCCTTTTTCCTCTCTTAGGAAACATTTTCCCTTGATATATTATGAAACTATTAATTAGTTTAAGACACTATTAATTATTTAAAAAAGACTTGATTTTAATAGGGAAATGGTATTAAATTAATGCGTAAGTTATCTTTCAACTACATAGGGAGGTTTACCATGAAGAAGTTATACAGTCTTTTGCTAATCTTAGCTTTAATGCTTGTTTTAGCAGCATGTGGAAGTTCTGACGATGAGGGTGCAACAGAAACAGACACGGATACAGATACAACAAGTGGTGAGGAAAGTGAAGGAATGATTCCAGATACATTAGTTATCGGTTTTGTACCATCACAGGATTCAGATACAATTGCTGATACAATTGAACCACTTGCAGAACGTCTTGGTGAAGAACTAGGAATTGAAGTACAAGGTAATGTAATGACGAACTACAACGCACTTGTTGAAGCAATGGGTTCAAACCAAGTACATGTTGGATTCATTCCTGCATTTGGTTATGTTCTTGCTAACGAGCAATATGATGTAGAAGTTATTCTAAAGTCTATTCGTTACGGATCAGGAACTTATAAAGCACAGTATGTTGTACGTGCAGATTCTGGAATTGAGACGCTAGCTGACCTAGAAGGCAAAATCTGGGCTTATGGTGACCAAGGTTCAACATCTGGATACCTATTCCCAGCAAGTCAACTAATGGAAGAGTTCGGTTACGAAACTGCAGCTGAATTAGAAAGTGATTTCTTTAGTGGTACAACTCAAACTGGTGGACATGACAACTCAGCAATCGCTGTACTTGAAGGTGACGCTGATGTTGCAACAACTTTTGACGATGTTCGTACAGAGTTAGAAGAAGAGTATCCTACAGTTATGGATGATTTAAAAATCTTAGGATATACAGATGATATTCCTAACGATACAATTTCAGTAACAAAAGAACTTGATAAAGATTTCGTACAAAAAATCAAAGATACATTCCTATCATTTAACGAAGACGAAGAAATGATTCAAATTATGAATGATGTTTACAACTGGGATGAAATCGATGAAGCTACTGACGAAGAATATCAAGTTGTAAAAGATACTTACCAAAAATTCAAAGATAATATCGAGCTTTAATTCACATTTAATTAGAACTAGATAAAAAGGGGAGTATCTACTCCCCTTTTTTTACTAATTTATATAGAATCTCTACTAATGGAGGAACAAAATGATACAGTTTAAAGATATTGGTCTTGTGTATCCAAATGGAACAGTTGGACTTAAAAATGTAAATGTTACGATTAATGATGGGGAGTTTGTGGTTATTGTTGGGTTATCAGGAGCAGGAAAATCTACTTTTATTCGCAGTATCAATCGTTTAGTTACCCCAACTTCAGGATCGCTTCTAGTAGATGATGAAGATATTCTTAAATATCAAGGTCGCAATCTACGTAAACTACGTACAAAAACAGGTATGATTTTTCAAAGCTATAATCTAGTTAAGCGATCTAGCGTACTAAAAAACGTACTTGCAGGAAGATTAGGCCACACCGGTACCATTCGCTCCATTTTAAATACATATAAAAAAGCAGATGTTGGACTTGCTTATGAAAGTCTACAACGTGTAAATATCGCAGACAAAATTTATAACCGTGCGGATGAATTAAGTGGTGGACAGCAGCAACGTGTTAGTATTGCGAGAGTTCTTACGCAACAACCAAGGTATATTCTAGCAGATGAACCTGTTGCATCTCTTGACCCTCCAACTTCGCATCAGGTAATGACTTACTTAAAGAAAATCAATAAAGAAGATAATATCACGACGATTGTAAACTTACATTTCATTGATATGGCAATGGAGTATGCAGATCGTATTATTGGAATGCGTGCAGGTGAAGTTGTTTTCGACGGACCTGTTTCGGAAGTAACTGAAAGTACATTTGAAGAAATATATGGTCGTACGATACGTGAGGATGACTTGCGTGGGGGGGCAGATGAATCGTGACAAACGAACAAAAAAATGTAACTCCAAAAGAAGTCCCATCGATATATCCCGTTAAAACAAAGGTGCAGATTACAGTTATATTTGCCGTCGTCTTAGGGATTTATCTCACAAGTATGATTTGGACACAATCTCAAATGGCGGGCGGATTTTCTGGTGCATTTAGTAATATGTTCACAGTAATTTCAAAGTTCTTCCCTCCAAACACGGCTGTCATACCAGCAATTTGGGGACCAATGGTTGAGACCGTTCAAATGGCGATTATTGCTACTACAGTTGCTGCAATTTTAACTGTGCCATTAGCTTTACTAGCAGCTGAAAACGTTACAACCTTCAAGCCGTTATATTATGTAACTCGTACTTTTCTAAATATCTTGCGTACAATTCCTGACCTTGTATTAGCAGTAATTTTCGTTGGATTATTCGGTATTGGATTATTTCCTGGTATTTTAGCATTAATTATTTTTTCATTAGGTATTCTTGCCAAATTAATTAGTGAAACAATTGAATCTGTAGATATGAACCCTTTAGAAGCAATGCGAGCTTCAGGTGCAAATGTTTTCCAAATGATTTGGTACGCACTTATTCCACAAGTTTTACCACAATTCACATCACTCGTACTTTATGTATTCGAAATTAACATTCGCGCATCTGTCGTTCTAGGACTTGTGGGTGCTGGTGGAATTGGTTTGATCCTGAATCAGCAATTAGGTTTCTATAATTATCCGAATGCCATGATGATTATTGTACTTATTTTTGTTGTAGTAATCGTTATTGAATATATCAGTACGAAAATAAGGGAGGCGCTTATTTAATGGAAAATTTCACCTTACCTCCTAAACCAAAAGGCTCTAAAATTAAATTAGTACGCAATATTATTATTGCTATTGCTATCATTGCAATGTATGTTTGGACATTTACGAGTATCAATATTGACTGGGGCCGTGCGATTGAACGTGCAATCAATAACTTTGAACGTGTCATTCCACGACTATTTAGTCCAGATTGGTCAGCAATTGGAAAAGTTTCTGAAAGTATGCTTGAGACAGTATTTATTGCCTTTGCCGGTTCATTAATGGCAGCTATCCTTGCGGTTCCACTAGCATTCTTAGCAGCTAGAAATATGATGGGTGGAGTCATTCTTTCTACAATTGGAAAGTGGATTTTATCTGCAGTACGTGCTTTCCCAGATATTATCTTAGCGATTCTGTTTGTTGTAGCAGTTGGACCAAACGCATTCGCTGGGGTGCTTGCAATTGCCATTGGATCTACTGGAATGCTTGGAAAGATGTTCGCCGAAATCATTGAATCGATTGATATGAATGTCATTGAAGCAATGGAAGCCAGTGGGGCAAATAAAATTCAAATATTATTTTATGGGGTAATGCCTCAAATTACGCCAGAGTTTCTATCTTATGCAATCTATCGCTTTGAAGTAGATATCCGTGCCTCTTCCATTCTTGGTATTGTAGGTGCTGGTGGTATTGGTACAATGATTATCTTTGCTGCTAACAATCGTAACTGGAACGAAATGGGTATGATTTTACTAGCAATTATTATCGTTGTAACTGTAATTGACTTTGCTTCTGCGAGAATCAGACGTAAAATCGTCTAATATATGTTAATGATTTGTTATAATATCCTACAGGGAGTTTTAGTAACTTTCTGTAGGATTTTTCAATGAAAGGTTGTGTTTTTTTGAAAGAAGAATTAACGATTATTTATACTAGTGATATTCATGGACATGCCATGCCAATTAATTACGGAACAAACAATAATGAAGATATTGGGCTTGCAAAGTATGCTACTGCTGTAAAAGAAGCCCGGCGGACGAAAGAAAACCTACTACTCATAGATAATGGCGATTTAATTCAAGGGACTCCACTCATGACAAACTACGTGAAGAATCATACGGATCTGGATAATCCTATGGTGGCGATTATGAATCAATTAGAAATTGATGCTGGTGTGCTTGGAAACCATGAATTTAACTATGGGCATTTAATTTTAAACCAAGCAGTTCAACAAGCGAATTTCCCTGTTCTCTCTGCAAATATCCTAAATAAAAAAACGGGAAAACCTCAATATGGCGAAGCATATATTATGAAAACAATTGGTGATAATGTAAAAGTCGCTATTGTTGGTGTCACGACTCACTACATCCCTAATTGGGAGTCAGCTGAGCATATTGAAGGGCTAGAATTTGCTGATGCCTTTGAAACACTTAAAAAATGGGTGAAGTATATTAAAGAAAACGAACATCCTGATGTTATTATCGCTTCCTATCACGGTGGTTTTGAAGCAGACATACATACTGGGGCGCCTACTGAAGATTATACAGGCGAAAACCAAGGCTATAAGATTTGTCAGGAAATAGAAGGTATTGATGTTCTTCTAACAGGCCACCAACATCGAGAACTTACCGGAGTTATCAATGATGTATTAGTCATACAACCTGGTAAAAATGGTTTAAAATATGGTGAAGTTACGCTTGAACTTTCTAAAGACAATAATGGAATATGGAATGTTTCAGGTAAAACTGCGGAAATTCAGACCTTTGAGGACCTATCTGCTGATCAAGAAACACTTGAGTTCTTAAAACCGTATGAAGAATCTACACAGGAATGGCTCGGTCAACCAATCGGATTCATTAAAGGTGATATGACAATTGATGACCCTTTTCAAGTTCGTTTGAAAAAACATCCTTTTATTCAATTTATTCAAGATGTACAAATGGAACTTAGTGGTGCTACGATTTCTGTCACTTCACTTTTAAACAATGAATCTACAGGCTTCTCGTCTTCTGTAACAATGCGAGAAATTGTTTCTAATTATATGTATCCTAATACATTAATGGTACTCGAAATAACTGGCGCAGATATCAAAGCGGCATTGGAACAAACTGCAAAATATTTTACTTTAAATAATGAAAATGAGATCGAAGTTGAGCCTACTTTTGTAGAACCCAAGCCACAACATTACAACTATGATATGTGGGAAGGAATTGAGTATACATTAAACATCTCTAGACCTGTCGGTGAACGAGTTGAAGCTGTAACTTATAAAGGCAACCCAGTATCGCCTACAGCAACCTATCAAGTGGTAGTTAATAATTACAGGGCTGCTGGCGGAGGTAATTATGAAATGTTTAAAGGGAAAAAGGTAATCAGAGAAATTCAAAAAGATGCCGTTACAATGATCCAAGAGTATTTTGAAAAACATCCAACTGTTGAAGCTTATGTAAATGAAAACTTTAAAATAACGAAGCGATGAGCCTGTGCTCATTGCTTCGTTATTTTGGTAAACAATATTATCAATCTTCTTCTAAATCGATATCAACTACTAATACAGCTCCAGTATAAGCATCAATTTCAATTTCTGCTTCATCCCCACGGTCGTTCTCAATTTCGATTTCATAAATTAACCGGCCATCATCATCGTCTAATTCTACATCTTCTACTTTTCCAGAGAATTGTTTTAGAGCAATATTAACTGCCTGTTCTTGAGTAATAATGGATTTCTTTTCTTTCTTTGTTTCTTTTTTAGGTTCTTGTTTCTTTTCTGCAGGTTTTTTAGCTTGTTCTTTTTGTTGTGCTTTAGGTTTCTCTGTTTGTTTAGATTCGGTTTTAGCTTGTTTTTCTGTATTCTTAGGTGCTGTCACAGTTGCCTTTTTACTTTCTGAAGCTTCTTTATCGGCTTTAGCTTTCTCTTCTGCCTTTTCTTCAGTTTCTTTTTCTTTAATTTCTATTGCTTCTTTTTCTCTTTTTTCAGTTTCTACCTTATTTGGAGTAGCTTTCTCTGCTTCTGTTTTTACAACTAATTTCTCATCTAGTCTTAATACTTCACCAGTGTTGCCATCAATTACTAGCTCGTATTCTTTTCCTTCAATTTCTAGTTCAACTTCGTATACTGGAATTTTTCCTTCTGTATCTAAATCAATTTCTGTAATCTCACCTGGATACTGCGCTCTAACTTTTTCTTCTATATCCTCTCTTGTTAAATCTGGATCAGCTGATACTGAAATATTTTGAGAGAAAATAAGTCCGATTACAGCGGCAATGGATAACGCAGCAATAGTCATTATGATTTTCTTATTCATATGGTACACCTCTATTTATGTTTTTTAATCTACTTTTAGTTTATATCAACGAAATGAAAGCTTACTGTGAATTAGATTAGAATTTGATGAGAATCATCTTTCATTTTAATCTTCATGTTCGATTTCAAATTCGATAATTTCACCTGTCGTTGCATCAATTTCAAATTCTGCATCTTTGTTTCCGTCTTTAACCTTAATTTCATATTCCCATCTATTATCATCACGGTCTAATTCTATTTCTTTAATCATTCCAGAAAATTCATTGAGAGCAATAGCCTCTGCTTCTTCCATCGTAATTAAATCTGCTTCCATGATTGCCGAATACTTTCCATCCGATTTACGTTCTTCTTCGTACTTAATAATTTCGCCCGTTTCTACATCCATCTCAAACTCATGCTTAACATTTTCACCCTTGATTTCCATTTCGTAAAGCAATCTACCATCATCGTAATCAAGTTCAAATTCAGTTACGAAACCTGGATATTCGGCTAAAGCGATTTGACGAGCTTCCTCATTTGTTAGCTTTTCACTATTTTTATTGTCAGCTACTTCACTTGTTGTTTTTTCAACCACTGCTTCTGAAGCATTATTTTCCTGAACCTCTTTAAAAAGACTCTCGTTTGAATCTGCATTTGATGCGTATACACTTAATCCAATTACAGCTGATATTGCTAATACACCTGTAGTTGCTAATATTTTTTTCTTCATTTTTAATTTCCTCCTCCATTACTTTCTAATTACATCTTATCTAAGCAGAATGAAAAGAGGCTGAGAGCTAGATTAGAATTTGATTAGAAAGTAGTGAGGGATTGATAAATATGAATCATTACATAAATAATAAAAGCTGCCTACAATAGACAGCTTCTACTATTCTTCATTTTTATGCACTGGTAATGCAAGCGTAAATGTCGACCCTGTACCAATTTCACTCTCGAGCGTCAGCCTTCCTTCATGCTCTTCAACAATCGCTTTAGCAATCGCAAGTCCAAGTCCAGTTCCACCTGTCCCTCTGCTTCTTGCTTTATCTACACGGTAAAACCTTTCAAAGATGCGTTCTTGATCTTCGGCAGATATTCCATTGCCAAAATCTTTTACGCTAAAGATTACTTGTCCGTCGAAAGTGAATAGGCTAACAATTATTTTGTCGTCACTATATTTCAATGCGTTATCAATTAAAATGTAAATAATTTGCTCTAACTGGTCACTATTTCCCCAGACCGAAACCTCTTCTACATTTCTTATAAATTCAATTTCTCGGTCGTACGCTTGTTTGAATGTAGAAACAGATTGGTCTACCAACTGGATAAATTTCACTTCTTCATATGGTACATCATTCTTAGTTTTCGCCAATGCTAAAAGCTGTTCAACAAGTTTCTTCATGCGATCGGCTTCAGAGTCGATTGCTTCAATTGATTCTGCTATAAGCTCTGGGTTATCGGCGCCCCGCCTTTCCATTAATTGCGCATAGCTTTTGACAATTTGAATCGGGGTTTTCAATTCATGGGAAGCATTGGAAACAAAGTCCTCTTGTTTCTCATAATTATCTCGTAATTGATCAATCATATCATTGAAGGTTGCTTCCATTTTATACAATTCATCTTCTGAACGATTCGTGTGATCAATTTTATTCCATTTACCTTCTTGCATATTTTCTTGCATCGTCTTGGTAAGTTTGTTAATCGGATTTAGTAAGAATCGACTAAGTATGTCCCCACCAATTACCGTTGGCACAAGAATAATGATAGATACAATTAATAAAACATAAAAGAGTATCCTTAATGTGTCCGTCACTTCAATAAGATTATCAGAGAATTGCAGAGTAACGACACTACCATCATGCCAAATAATTGGTTTTGTTATAACGGCAATATTCACGCCTCTCTCTGGCCGTACAATGACTTGAGACTCCTCTGTTTGAAATCCCCCCTCAAGTGTTGTATAAGCTCCGTCACGATATTTAAACTCTAGCGAACGCTCTTCACTCGAAAAAACTTTCGCCATCCCATTTACTGGTAGATAAGCATTAATAATCTCACTATACTCCGCAGCCTCTGTAGCCGTCGCCAAACTTTCGATTAATACATCTGTTTGAGTAGCAAGCTGCTCCAACTGACTTTCTGTAGCATTATTATAAAAAAGAAAATACACGGTTGTATTGACAACAAGCATTAAAAGCAGAATCATTATACTTGAATAAAGTTGAATTTTTGTTTTCAGCTTCATTTTTCAATATCCTTTATCGTATAACCTACCCCACGTACGGTTTGAACATATGCTTCAGCAAAGTCATTATCTACTTTTTGTCTCAAGTAACGAATATAAACATCCACGACATTTGTATCTCCGTAATAATCAAAGCCCCATACCTGCTCAATCAATTGCTCTCGAGTCAGAACGATATTCTTATTTTTCAACAAACAAACGAGTAAATCGAATTCTCGTGGTGTTAAGTCAATTTGCTTATCTTCACGCTTTACCTCTCGAGCATTCAGATTTACAGTTAAATCGCCAACCGTGAGAATATCTTCACTTTGTTTGATTTTCTTTGGTTTACGTAAATGCACCCGAATTCTTGCGAGTAACTCTTCGATTTGGAATGGTTTTGTAATATAATCATCTGCTCCTAAATCGAGGCCACTCACTTTATCATAAACTTCATCTCTAGCAGTCAGTAAAATAATCGGCGTACTTTCATCAAAACGACGTACTTTACGCAATACCTCAAGCCCACTCATTTCTGGAATCATAATGTCTAATAAAATAAGATCCCAATTGCCTGCTTCTATGAGTCGAAGCGCATCTTTTCCATTATCAATTACTTCTGTCTCGTAATTTTCATACGTTAATTCCAATTCTAGTACTCTACTTATTTTTTGTTCGTCTTCAACAATTAATATTCTTGCCTGTGACAAAGCCTTCACCTGCTTATATAATCTATTTTCTTTTCATTATACTAATAAAAGTCTAAGATTGCGATAAGGATTAGGATTCAATTAAGGAGGAGATTGTATGTTGGAAATAGACCATATTGTCATTGCTTCAAAGAATCCCGAAGCTGATGCTGCTAAATTTGGTGAAATGTTTAGTCTCGATATCGTTCCTGGTGGGAGACATACCAATTGGGGAACGTATAACTATCTCGCTTTCTTTGAAAATAACAGCTATATCGAATGGATTGGAGTATTTGACGAAACATTAGCAAGAACGAGCGATAACCCACTTATTCAACAGCTTATAGAAAAAGTTGATCTTAACGAGTACGGCCCCTTCACTTTTGCACTTCGGACAAATAAAATGGATGCTTCCATGGATCACTTTGGTAAAAATAATTTTTCTTACGAAGGTCCTTTCCCAGGAAGTAGAAAAAGGGTAGATGGATCCACTCTAAGTTGGCGCATGCTTTTTCCGACTGAAAAGAAAATGATGCCGTTTCTTATAGAATGGGGAGAACAAATAAATCAACCGGAAGACAAAAGTAAAATAAATAATAAACAAATCGCATCAATAATTATTCCACACACACTGAATATAGACGAAGATGTTTATCAACTATCTCGACAAGGCGACATGAGCGTGCTTGGCAATGGAACACTAGAATTTACCGAAGAGGCAGCACTTGATTTTGTCATCTCCTCGAGTGAAGAAAAAAATACCTTCTCTGATGAAACCAAATAGAATATGGTTCGTCTAATTCGTTAACGAGGAGGATGAACATGAAAAAAATATTTATTTTATCAACGTTCTTCATTCTTTTGCTTGCCGCTTGCGGTACTAGCGAGAATGGAACGGGGCAGAACTTTGATCAGTCAACAGACCAAAAAGATATCCCAACATTAACAGAGGCAAATAACAAATTAGCATTCGATTTAATGGATAACGTAGAAGCTGATGAGTCAGGAAATATATTCCTTTCCCCTACAAGTCTTTACTTCGCCCTATCATTAGCATATAACGGTGCTGATGGTGAAACGAAACAAGAGATGGATGAACTACTAGGCTTTGGTGAAGCAAGTAAAGAAGTACTTAACGAATCGAATCACGCACTACTACAATTATTAACTGAGGAAAAAAGTGATATCGAACTTCATATTGCAAATTCTCTCTGGCTGGATGAAAATTATCAGTTTGAGGATGCATTTACAAAGAGTGTCGAAGATTATTATCAGGCAGAGATTGCGGAAATTGATATCCTAGATGATAAGAGTGTTGATACAATTAATCAATGGGTAGAAAATCAAACGAATAATCGAATAAAAGATATCGTTGAAGGTCCGCTTGATCCAAATCTTGTTTCATTATTGATTAACACAATCTACTTTGATGGGAATTGGAAATATCCTTTTGACCCTGAGTTAACAATGCAAGAACAGTTTTATCTTGAGAATGGTTCTACAAAAGAAGTAGATATGATGATGCTCTCAGATGAACTCGAGTATTTTGAAACAGAAAGCTTCCAAGCTGTTTCCCTACCTTATGGAGACGGAGAAATGAGTATGCAGCTCTTTTTACCAAACGAAGGGATAATTTTTAATGAAGAATTAACCTTAGAAAATTGGAGTGCATGGCAAGAAGCATTTCAAGAGCAAGATGGCATGGTAAAGCTACCATCCTTTGAACTTGAATATGATACGTCATTAGTTGAAGCTCTCCAGTCATTAGGAATGTCTCAAGCTTTTAGCGAACAAGACGCTGATTTCTCACAAATGGTATCAGATACAGATGACCTTTACATTAGTGATGTCATTCAAAAGACTTTCCTTCTTGTCGATGAAGAAGGAACGGAAGCAGCTGCGGCTACATCCGTAGAAATGCAGACAACTTCAGTTGGAATTGATGAACCATTCATGATTGAATTTAATCGTCCATTCTTCTTGTTTATTAAAGATAATGAATCGGATTTGATTTTATTTATAGGTAAGATTGCTACACCATATTCTGAGTAAAAATGAATAATCATGCTGGGACTCCATCCCTAATTTTTATATGAAAATTCTATGAAGTATAATTCTTTTTTACTTCCTCACCAATAGTGTTGTAACGTACCGAACGATCCTCTACTTTTGTTCTTATATAAACTAGTATTTTATATAATTCATAAATATAAGATAATAGATACTACTAATATGGTTGCAGGAGACCTGCATTTAGTTTGGCATTCTCAATAATTTCATCTTTAGTTAAAATTGAAGTAAACAAAGGTGATACTGTAAAGTTCAATTCGCGAATCTTTGAGTGTAATAAAATGATTTACACTCATAGATTAAAATTCATCAAATATATTTCTTATAACAAGAAAATCTATAATAAAAAACAGTGATTAAAGAGCATTTATTGCATCCAATTTCCCAAGTTAAAAATAAAGGAAATTATATTTATTTGTAGAATATAGAAAATTATAGAATTATAGAATCTAAAAGGAGGGTAAAATAAAAGTGTTAAATATAAATAATATTTCGGAGGTAAAATTGCAATGAAATTTTCAAATCGATTATTAACAGTATTAACATTTATCGTTGTGTCAATAACTACATTCGTGGTGTTTAATTCAGTCTCAGCGAATCCAATCGATTGTAGACCTTTCTTTGTTGAACCTACTTATTTAAATAACAACGATAATACAGGTTTAGATTCTAATTCAGATTATACAATACAATGTGCTGGTGGGCCGCAAATTTTTTGGGGGGGATACGCTCCTCTGCCAAATCCGTTCTAGCCAAGGGAAATATATATCAATTTGAAAAATCTGGAGGATCTGCTGCTGCTCGGAGAGATTTTCAAAAAATGCCTGGAAAAGAACAATCTGTTGGATCAGGAGCATATATTAAAACGGATGGTGGCAAGACTGTAACTTACTATAAAGCAACATCTGAAGGTTATGGTTGGACACTACGCTATCCATATTTAAGTAACTCTAAAGTAGACAAAATTAGATACTTAGGAAATTAAAATTGAAGCATCTAAATTTTATTCAATTAACAATTCTTACAAGTATTATTTTTAAATTACATTGACTTGATATAAAGCGATATTCAATTATACTCGATTTAACTCAATAATACTGAATTATCTGTCAGACGTATCTTCATTAAACAGATACGTCTTTTCTATATTAGGAAGAATAGCTTACAATCAAAATTAAATAATATTAGATAAGTATGCTATAAGTTTATTAACTGTATTTTCAAATATGGAAGTTGAGACCTTTATGTGAAAGTATACCTATATTTTATATAATTATATTCTTTTTATATAAGCTTCCGAATGAAGGTTACTTACAGTAATTTCAAAGTTATAGAATGTTCAGGTTTAAATAATTAGACTTACTAGAGTAATTGGTATAATTAAATAGATAATTTTAATTAGGTGTTGTAATTTTTACCTAACAACAGCTCAAATAATTTTAAAAAGACGACCATCTAGAGAAAACTATTTAAAGGAGATAAAAATTATGATAGACTTGAATTTTCTCAAATCAATTAAAGGAAAGATTTTTGGAGGCATTTACGGGAAAATACTTCATATCCACAATCATAAAGACGAACTAGTTATTCATTGTTCAAACCCACTTATTAGTTTTCATTCTTCTCAAGGAAGCATGGATGATAGATTTTGGTCGTTCGATTGGGATGAATCAAAAACAGGAGAAGATATGCTTCTAGTAAATGAACATAAAACGCCCGAACCACTGGACTATGAAGTTATTGAAAGTCCTAATCAGAAATATGTCATTTCTGCCTCAAGTTACTATCCAAGTAGGGAGAACTTAATACAAGAAGTATTGGGCTATGGCTTTTTAGAATCGGATGAAGAAATATTAACCACAGTTGTAATCAAATTAGAAGACTCATTTATTCTTCTAGTAGCATCTCCAGCTATTGAAATCAAAATAACTGATGAAAAACCTGTTATTGAAGAGAATTTAAGTCTAATCGTATCATCGTAAAAAGAATTAGTAAAATGAGAAATCCGAACAAGTTTGAGTTCTATTTAAAGAAGATCAAAATATTGTTCGGATTTTACTTTTATTAGGCTCTTTTGTTCGAGCCTCTTTATTTTAACCTAATTGCTGCTGCAAAAACGCCGTTACTTCTTCTGGTGATTTTGTATAAGCACTATGTTGATGTGCAAGTTTCTCTCCATTTTGGAAGATAAGTACACTCGGAATGCCCATTACATCGTACTTTTGTGCAATTCCCTCAACTTGGTCGGTATTCACTTCATACCATTTATAATTATTGTATTTTTCCATGATACTTCCAGAGAACATATCGAATACTTTACAATCTGGACACCACTCTGCAAAAAACTTCACTATAATTGGTTCCTTACTTTGAATAATTTCATCAAACTTTTCTTGTGTTTGGATTAATTCCATTTTAACCCCTCCTATTATCGTTTAGTTTAACTTGTTAAGCTTTACTTGTCTGCTAAATTGCTTTTATTTATATTCTAATCTGCCCAATAATAATGCTGAAACTAATCCTGTTAAGAACATTAGAATGCTTGCAATGAGTACACCTGTTGACGCTGGCCAACCTGGGAAGACAACAAACATTGATCCGAGTACTAAACCAGTTGTCGCAGCGAAAGTTAATGTGAAATGATTTTTTAAAAAGTACCCAACAACTCTGCTCATCGCAACAAACCCAATTGCAATTCCCGCTCCCGTTACAAGAATAACATCGAACTGAAAATTACTCACTGCGGCAATAACCGTTGGGAACACTCCTAGAATTAAAAGCATGAATGCACCACTAATACCTGGCAAAATCAGAGCACTACTTGCAATGATTCCAGACACAAATAATAATAAATAAGTAGAACCCGAAATGTTTGAAATTACTTTACCCTCATCTGGTGTAAAGAATCCCATCGTTGATACAAGTGCAACACCTATTATCAATAAAAAGATATGTTTCATTTTAAATTTATTTTTTGCATCCGCCTTATGTAATAAAAATGGTAAAACACCAATAATTAATCCCATAAAGAAAAATTGTGTTGGCATAGGATGACGTTCAAATAACCATTCAATTGCCCTTGCTAACACAAAAATCGATGCAACCATTCCAACTCCTAAAGGAATTAAAAATCCGAGATGTTTTTTCCAATCTCTACTGAAGAACCCATTAATTGCAGCAATCAATCTTTCATATATTCCTAACATAATCGCAATTGTTCCCCCACTGATTCCAGGGATTACTTCGATTGCTCCCATTAACAATCCACGATATAGATTTTTCCATTCCATTAGTAGTCTAGCTCCTTGCTCACCTTTGAATTTACTTCCAAAGTCCATCATACCAAAAATATCTTGCAATTAATATTATAAAATGTATAATTAAATTAGCTACTTTGCGATACAAGGTAGCGATTCTTAGCGACACTATATTGTTATACAAGGTAGGTGGGTGAATTGTCGCAACGTAGTCAATTATTAAAAGGCATTTTAGAAGGTTGTATTTTAGCAATTATTGACCAAGAACCTACGTATGGCTATGAACTGTCTGTTAAGCTGCAAGGATTTGGACTTGATGACGTAAGTGAAGGGTCGATCTATCCAATATTACTACGTCTGCAACGAGAGGAAAAAATTGTTGGTGAAATGCGGAAATCTGATTCAGGGCCGAGAAGAAAATATTATAAGTTAACAACAGAAGGCATCGCATCCTTAGAAGAATTTACAACACAATGGGAATCATTAAAAATACCAGTTGATCAAATGTTAAATAAAAGGAGGTAAAAGCATGCATGCGAAAGATTTAATAAAGGAAAATAATGAGAAACGAGAACTTTTAAATGAAGAGAACCAAGAAGATTACGAGGAAATGCTTGTTTATATTCGGATGCACAATAAATCTGAACAACAATCCGAAGAAATCCTTATGGAATTGCTCGATCATTTACTAGAAGCTCAAGCAAACGGTAAAACCGCGAAAGATATTTTTGGCGAAGATTTAAAAGCCTACAGTGAGGATTTAATTAATGAATTGCCAAGGGAAACGAAGAAGGACCAGTTAATTTTGCTTTTGTATCTCGGGTTAAATCTTTTAGGAATTGTTGCGATATTTACGGGCATTGCTAATTACCTCGCTTATAAAATTTTCGGCTTGGGCACGGCAACCTTTGACTTTTATTTAGGTACGGGAATTTCGATAGTGATAATTGATTTAATCTTACTTGCTGGATTTGTCTATATCGTAATTTTATGGATTAATGGTAGTGTCTTTAAAAAGAAGCCTACTAAAAAGTGGATGGAGTTCTTACAAGTATGGGTAATTGCAATGGTTTTTATCGGTTTGACCTTACTCGTATTTATGTTCATGCCTACATTTGGTAGCCTTATCAGCACTTCACATCTTCTCATTGTCGGTGTTGGGTTGATTTTATATCTCGCTTCTGTAGTAATGAATAAGCGACTTCGGATTACTAAATAGATTTTGTTTTTAGAGATAAAACTTATTACGGCAGATAAAAGTGTTTTCTTTGATTATCTGCCGTAATAAAGCTAAATTGGATTTCAATCGGTCGACAATTTTGTTAATGCTGAGTTTGGTGACCGATAGATTGCTTCTATCAGTCAACAATTTTGTTAATACGGATTTTGATGGCCGATAGATCACTTCTATCGGTCGACAATTTCGTTAATGCGGATTTTGATAGCCGATAGATTGCTTATATCGGTCAACAATTTCGCTAATACTGAGTTTGATGGCCGATAGATCGCTTCTATCGGTCGACAATTTTGCTAATGCTGATTTTGATGGCCGATAGAACACTTCTATCGGTCAACAATTTCGCTAATACTGAGTTTGATGGCCGATAGATCGCTTCTATCGGTCGACAATTTTGCTAATACTGAGTTTGATGGCCGATAGATCACTTCTATCGGTCAACAATTTCGCTAATACTGAGTTTGATGGCCGATAGATCGCTTTTATCGGTCAACAATTTCGCTAATACTGATTTTGATGGCCGATAGATCGCTTTTATCGGTCGACAATTTCGTAAATGTTGATTTTGATGGCCGATAGCAAGGCAGATAAAAGCTATTCTTCAAAAATATCTACCTAGATACCCCTCTTCACATCCCCCACGTCAAAAAAATTCAAACCATCCCATGCTATCAATCCTCAGGAAACAACAATTCAGGCATCCACTGCGACATATGTGCTTTGATTTCTGTATAATGTGCCGAAGCTCCCGCTAAATCACTATCCGCTAACTGATGCATTGGAACAATTTCATAGTTTGACCAACTAGGATCAAACTTTGCGTATGTCGGTAACAAACTTGGGGAATGCAAACGCACCGTCGTCTCATCTCGATAAGTTGTTTTTTCCACGGTGAAAGTGAATACCCCACCTATCCGTTGATAAAGCTCCTGCTGATTAGAAAGGAAATTTCCCAGACTATAAATAACAAGCGTTTCATTTCCTTCTTCTCCATTTAGCCATTCTACAGGTTGAAGAACGTGTGGGTGGTGACCAATCACAGCATGCACACCGAGATCAGCTGCAAACTGAGCAAGTTCCTTTTGTTCTGCTGTCGGGGTACGTTCATACTCATTTCCGAAATGTAGTTGCAAAACAATAGCGTCCGCCAAATCCTTGGCACGGTCTACTTCTTCAGCAATTTTTTCGCGATTAATTAAATTCACAAGATACTCTTTCCCTTGAGGAACTGGAACACCATTCGTTCCGTAAGTATAGGATAATAAAGCAACTGAAATATCTTCATCTGTTTCAATTATTCTAAGATCACTTTGATCCTCAAAATCGCTATATGCGCCAGCATAAATCATATTCAACGTTTTCCAATGCTGAAGGGCACTCTGTACAACAGCTTCTCCTCTGTCTAACGTATGATTATTTGCCAAAACAACTGCATCTACCCCAACTGCTTTCAATGCGTCACCAACTTCTTGTGGGCTATTGAAGGATGGATAGGAGGATAAACCATGTGCAATCCCACCTATCATCGATTCTTGATTAGCAATTGTAATTGTTGATTTTGATAAATATGGTTTCATTTTCTCCAACATTGGATAAAAGTCATATATAGCACCATTCCATGCGTCAAGAGCTACTGGTCGGTGAATCAAAACGTCACCAATAGAAGAAATAGTAATTTCATTCGTTATCTTTACTGGAAAGTAATCTTTTTCTATCGACTCATATTGCCTTTCACTTATTTCTTTATCAGAACCTATTACACTTATTTCAGCATTTCCACAACCAGTTATTAATAATAACAATAGAACCACTGGTAACAGATATGATTTTACTTTCATATGCCTACTCCATTCTTTCCATTTATATAATATATTGCTATTATTATTTTACTATACGTTAACAATTAAACCCTCTATACTTCATGTCGATTTTGTGTTATTTCTGGAGCAGGTGGTATGATTATAGTATAATAAATTGACAAAAATAAATTAACTTCTGTTCTTTAACAATGGTAAGAAACAATGGAGGAGTTATTGTGAAACGCTATTTAACTGCGATTTTCATTGGATTAAGCGCTATTGTTATCATACTTGGAATTAATCTCGATTTATATTGGAGTGGTATGGTGGCCTGGGGGACTGCAATAATACTATTGTTACTAGCAATTTACTGCATAAAGTTCATACCCAATGAAAGAAAAAAACAAAGCAAGTGATTTCACATCGTAGAGAAGAGGTCGTAAAATGAAAAATACAACAACATTATCCATTCAATGCCATACCGAATATGACAATTTGGAGCATGTTCTAGTAGCTCCGCCGACAAATATGGCAATTACTGAAATTATTAACGAAACACAAAGAAACTATGCAAATGAAAATATTGATATTGATATTGCGGTGGAACAACACGAAAACTTTGTCAATGTACTTAGAAAAGAAAATATCAATGTTCATGAATTAGATACTAAGAAAGAATTAAATGAACAAGTTTTCACACGTGATATTGGCTTTACTATCGGTGATAAACTATTTATTTCTCATATGGACCGAGATATTCGTAAAAAAGAAATACCTGTGCTAACAGATTGGTTAGATAACCACAAGTTGAACTTCACCCTATCAGAAACGCATTCAATTGAGGGTGGCGATGTTATCGTCCATCATAAAGATATTTGGATTGGTGTTAGTGGTCGAACAACTAATGCAGCTATTGACGAACTTGAAGCAGAACTTCCTGGCTATAATATACACCGACTAAAATTAAGAGAAGATATTTTACATCTTGACTGTGCGTTTAATATTATCGATGATCATACTGGTTTAGTATATGCAGACGCATTTAATGATACGGACCTACAAACTTTAAGAAAAAAATACACACTCATCGATGTTTCTTCAGACGAACAGTTTGCTATGGGGCCAAACGTCCTTGCAATTGGTGAAAGAAAAATCATTAGCCTTCCAGAAAATAAAAGAATTAATCAACTATTAGTAGAAGCAGATTTTAATGTTATTGAAGTTCCATTTTCTGAAATCATTAAATCTGGCGGTTCCTATCGCTGTTGTACATTACCATTACTGCGTAAATAAAAAAACTGAGAGAGCAAAAGCTTTCTCAGTTTTTTAAATTAATCTTTTGATTTTTTCGCTGCTTTTTCGCGTTCGTTCTTGTTAAGGATTTTCTTTCTAATACGAATGGACTCTGGAGTAACTTCACAGAATTCATCTTCATTTATATATTGTAATGCTTCTTCTAGAGACATCGTTCTTGTTTTTCGAATCGAAGACGTTTGGTCTTTGTTCGCTGAACGGACGTTCGTTAATTGTTTTTCTTTTGTAAGGTTAACCGTTAAATCATTCTCACGATTATGTTCCCCGACAATCATACCTTCATAAACTTCTAATCCAGGATGAGCAAAGATTGTTCCTCTGTCTTCAAGGTGCATAATTCCATAAGTTGTAGCTTTTCCTTTTTCTAAGGCTACAAGAACACCTTGACGACGTCCACCTACTTGACCTTTGACAACTGGCTCATAAGCTTCAAATGTATGGTTGATAATACCATAACCACTTGTTTGTGACATAAATTCTGTCGTATATCCTAGTAACCCACGAGAAGGTACTTTAAATTCGATACGAACTTGGCCGTTACCATAGTTAATCATATCGAGCATTTCGCCTTTACGTTCACCTAAAGATTCCATAACAGCTCCAGTGTATGCTTCTGGAACGTCGATTTGCACTCTTTCCATCGGCTCACATTTTACGCCATCAATTTCTTTAATAATTACTTCTGGTTTTGAAAGTTGTAGCTCAAAACCTTCGCGGCGCATGTTTTCAATAAGAATCGATAAGTGTAATTCTCCACGTCCTGAAACAACCCAGGCATCTGGAGAGCTTGTTGGTTCTACACGTAAACTCACATCTGTTTCTAGTTGTTTTAACAAACGCTCTTCAATCTTTCTAGACGTAATGAATTTCCCTTCTTTACCTGCAAATGGACTGTTGTTAACAAGGAATGTCATTTGTAGAGTCGGTTCGTCAATACGTAACCATGGTAGTGGATCTGGATGTTCCACTGGAGTAACTGTTTCACCAATATTTAGATCTTCTAGACCAGATACAGCTACAATTTCACCAGCGTTTGCTTCTTTAATCTCAATTCGTTGTAAACCAAGAAAACCAAATAATTTTGAAATTCGGAAGTTCTTTTTCGAACCATCTTTTTTAATAACAACAACCTGTTGTCCTACATGAATCTTACCTCTAGATACGCGGCCAACACCAATTCTTCCAACATAATCATTATAATCGAGCAATGTTACTTGGAATTGTAATGGCTCATCTCTGTTATCTACTGGGCTTGGAATATGGCTCATAATTGTTTCAAAAACTGGATCCATTGTTTCTTCTTGGTCTTCTGGACTCAATCCAGAAGTTCCATTTAATGCTGATGCATAAACAACTGGGAATTCTAATTGTTCATCACTTGCTCCAAGTTCAATAAATAAGTCAAGAACTTCATCGACTACTTCTTCAGGTCTTGCGTTTGGTCTGTCTACTTTATTCAGAACTACCATCGGGCGTAGTCCTTGTTCTAATGCTTTTTTCAATACAAAACGTGTTTGTGGCATTGTGCCTTCATATGCATCAACGACTAGTGCTACACCATCAACCATCTTCATGATACGTTCAACTTCTCCACCGAAGTCTGCGTGTCCTGGTGTATCTAAAATATTTATAGTTGCATCTTTATATTTAACGGCAGTGTTTTTTGCTAAAATAGTAATTCCGCGTTCGCGTTCGATATCTCCCGAATCCATCAAACGGTCTTCAACTTGTTCATTATCCCGAAATGTTCCTGAGTATTTTAGTAACTGATCAACTAAAGTTGTCTTTCCATGGTCAACGTGTGCAATTATTGCGATATTACGAATGTCTTCTCTTTGTAGCATTAATGTACGCTCCTCTATTTTTACCGGTCTTTTAAAACTAGGTAATTATACCATATATATTAAAAATCGTATATAACTTTTTAATTCTGCTTTTTATTTGGTGAACGTGGTAGGGTTATTATAAACCTCGCGCCACCTAAAGTATTTGATTTTTCCACACTTATTTTACCTTCTGTTTGTTCTATAATTGTTCTGGCAATGGCTAATCCTAATCCAGTCTCTCCCCCACTACCTTTAACGAAACGATGGAAAATATACGGAATCAAGTCCTCTTTAATCCCATCTCCATCATCTTCAATTGTAAAGATAATCTCCTTTTGTTCTTTATAAGCTGTAATAAACACTTTGCCTTTCGCATGCCTTATAGCATTAATAATTACATTAGAGAAAGCTCTTAGTAACTTTTCTTGATCAGCATAAAGATAAATATCTTTATCAACTTTCTTTTCTAATTTTACATCATGCTCATTAAGTAACGGAATCACACGGTCAATGACAGACTCGATAAAGACATCTCCTATTATATTTTCAGGTTTATATGTTTTTTCTGTATCCAGCTTTGCAAGTAAGATCATTTCATTAATGATAACCTTCAATCGTTTTACTTCCTCAACCATCATTTCTAAACCTTTTTCTTTATCTTCCCCTTGAAAAATTCCATCCTTTATTCCTTCTGCATATCCCTGAATCGTCATTAAGGGGGTTTTTAATTCATGGCTCGCATTTTGGAAAAATACTTGCTGTGATTTCATGTAGCGCTCCAATTCTGTTGCCATATCATAAATACTTTGCTCAACTTCTTTAATTTCTCCTGTAGCTACCACCCTATCAATATCATCAAATTGACGCTTTTCTATTTTCTTCAATTGTAGTTGCAGCATCGATAATGGTGTGATTAATTTATTTGTTAAAAAGTAGCTTAACCAAACAGCCAAAAATGCTCCAACTAAGAAAATAACAAATAAACGAGAAAAGAAGTTCTGTTGAATGGCATGCAAATCCGTCATCGGCGTTAATAAAATTAATTCTCTACCTATATCAGGTGAGATTAGAATCCGTGAATTTACAAAGTGATCGTTTCCTAATTGCCACATATGCTCGCCACGGTTAGCAAAATTATTCTCATATAAAAAGCCTGCAACGACAACGTTTGGCATCGTGGAGAACAAGACAGAATCCTCATTACGATCATATATAAATAGGTGCAGCTCTTGATCCTGTAGCAATTGATTAAATTGCTGGATATCATCTGCCGTTCCATATCTTTCGGACAAGATGCTTACAAGAAGTTCACCCGTTTCTTCCAATTGGCGCTTTTCATTCTGAACCAATATGTCCAAAATCAAGGAGTAGATAAGATAACCAGTAACTGCTAGTACAACAATTAATAAGCTTGTAAAAGCATATGTTAGCTGTGACCGTAATCTCATAAGTTACTCCTCATCTTTTCTAAGGCGATATCCAAAGCCCCAGACCGTTTCGAGTGGAACATCTGGCAGTTTTTTCCTGATGCGTTTTACTAAGTCGTCTACTGCGCGATCACTACCAAAATAATCATTCCCCCAGATTTTAATTAGTAATTCTTCCCTGGAAAATGCACGATTTGGGTTTTCTACAAATAATAAAAGCATCTCATATTCTTTTGTAGTCACTTCAAATTCATTACCTTCCCAGAAAATCCTCCGTTCATCAAGTGAGATATGAAGATCCCCTGCACGTAATTGATTATCGGCTTGCTTTGGTTCATCGATTGTCACAGAACTTCTTTTAAATAGTCGTTTTACGCGTGCTACAAGTTCTCTTGGGCTAAATGGTTTTGTTAAATAATCATCTCCACCTAGTTCTAAGCCTAATATTTTATCAATCTCATCATCTTTTGCTGAAATAATAATTATCGGAACTTCACTCTCTAAGCGAATTTTTTTACAAAATTCATAACCATCCATTCCCGGTAGCATAATATCGAGAACCCACATGTCTGGAGGAGTTTTTTCCCATACTTCCCACGCTTCTTCTGCTGATCCTGCAACTGTAACTTCATAGCCTTCCTTTTTTAGGTATGCAGAGACTATATTTTGAATGTTTTTATCATCTTCCACTATTCCAATATGGTTACGCATCATCTTTCACCTTTTTCTTCTATAAATGATGTACCCTTTGTCTTTTATTATTATACCTATTTTCCCATAGAATGAACGATAATTACACTAAAAGCTATTAAGATGAATGGTTTTGAACCGTTTTTGGGATAATATTTACCTAAAGAAGTAAAACTTCAGTAGATACCACATTTTTTCCACACTTATACCAAACCTATTCCTTTTTCATTGAATACAATGTAGTTAAGGAAGTTCAGTTGGGAATACCTCTCTTTTCCCAATTGATTAAAGCAAATTTTAACTCATCCCAAAAATTGCTAGTAACCAATTTTCTTCCTTGTTAACTTCCCCCCCTTACGGAAAATTTTCAGGGTAGAATTTGCAGCTGCGTTTTCTACTTAAAACCTGAATAGAAAAGCTGCTGTTAATTAACAGCAGCTTTTCTATTTTTAAAATTATAGTGAAGTATATTGTAAAAGCATCTTTATTTAAAAACAGGCAATATTAAAGTCAATTTTATTAAGTGGATAGACCCGCTTCGGAAATATACTTCATATACCTTAATGAGTCGATATTCAACAATAAACTTTAACAAATCTAAATAATTTACAGGAAAGGATGTTTGTAATATGGATGAATATAATAAAAATCCGAATACAGGTCAGGATAGAGAAATTGAACCTGAAGATACTTATGAACCAGAATCAACGGACTCTACAGAGGTTCAGGAAGAAAGCAAACCAATAACGAACAAAAGAGAAAATATAAGTAAGAAAAGTCGGATTGGAATTAGTGCACTCGCAGGTGGTTTAGTTGGTGGTATCGTATCTGCAATCATCGTTGCTTTACTATTCACTTCTAATATAATTCCTATAAATAATAATGCTGAGAATGATGCGATTGAAACAACTGCCTCGGCAAATTTCATTCAAAACTTATCCAATGAGGACGCCCATGTTTCAACTAATATTGAAGAGGTTGCAGAAGCTGTTGTTGGTGTAGTAAATATGCAACAACATAGCATTTGGACTGGCAACCAAGAAGCTGGTACAGGGTCAGGAATTATTTACAAAAAGGAAGATGGAAAAGCATATATTGTTACGAATCAGCACGTTGTAGAAAATGCTGAAAATGTGGAAATTGTTCTTAGTAATGATGAAAGAATTCCTGCGAGAGTACTTGGAGAAGATGCATTGACTGACCTAGCAGTTCTCGAAGTAGACGGCGATAAGATTAATACTGTGGCAAAAATCGGTAACTCAGAAGATATTGTAATCGGAGAAACGGTTTTAGCAATCGGTAATCCACTTGGTTTAGAATTTGCGAATACAGTTACAAAAGGTATTATTAGTGGTCTAAACCGCTCCATTGAAGTAGATACTAACCGTGATGGCCAAGCAGACTGGATTACAGAAGTTATTCAAACAGATGCTGCGATAAACCCAGGGAATAGTGGTGGTGCGTTGATTAATGCAGATGGTGAAGTAATCGGCATTAATTCAATGAAAATTGCTCAAAGCGCAGTTGAAGGAATTGGATTTGCCATTCCTGTTGATACAGCACTTCCGATTATGGAGCAGTTAGAAATTGAAGGCGAAATCACACGTCCATTAATTGGAATTAGTACTGCAGCATTATATCAAGTTCCACCACAATACAGATACGAAATAAATTTACCAGATGATGTTAAAGGCGGAATGGTTGTAGCAAATGTTGAACCAGGCTCACCTGCTGAAGAAGCTGGCTTACAACAATTTGACGTCATAACAAAAATAAATGATGAAGAAGTGACTTCTATTATAGAACTAAGAAAACATCTATATTCAGAAGCAAATGTTGGTGAAGCCATCAAAATTGAATTTATTCGGGATGGAAAAGTCGAAACAACTGATATTGTACTTGAACAAATAGAAGACGCTGCCTAATCTGCCTAAACAAAACTGCTCACTCTTAACATATTGAAAAGAGTGAGCAGTTTTTTATTCTTTATTTTTATTACGACTATAGTTTAAAGTATTCTCGTTATACTTTCCTTCTTCATCAGATGATACATAGTTTTCAATGTCCTCTGTTCCACTACTTTGATTGTCAGCATTTGGATACATTTCATTATATGTTTCAGGATCACCCATCAAATCTGAAGGTGAATCAGATGTTCCATAGCGGCTTACCTCTTGCCATGCATCCTCTTCATCGTAAGCATTTTGCTCTTCATCACCATCTCTACTATGGGTAATATTAGGATTTAATACCTCTTCTTCCACAGGTCGATCACGAGTATCACCATTTTTTTCTGTATGTTCCACGCATCGATCTGTAGTAGGTACGACTTCCAATCTTTCATATGGAATGTCCTTACCACACTCTGAACAAATTCCATAAGAACCTTCCTCAATAGCATGAAGCGCTTCATTGATGTCCTCTAATTCTTTTTCTGCATGTTCATTTAAAGCCAAGTCCTTACTTCGTTCAAATAATTCTGTTCCTAAATCACCCGGGTGATTATCATAATTCGAAAGCTCTCCACTGACTTCTTTGGAAAATTCATATTTCTGACCGAAATGATCTTTTAATTGGTTCATTAATTCCGTTTCTCTTTGTTTCAATTGCTTTTCAAGACTTGTTATTTCAGTTTTTGACAACATATTTCTATCCCTCACTTTTTGAATTCTCTTATTTATCAACCCTTTTGAAAATACTATCTGATATAATAATGATTGACCTTACTATGCGCAAAGCTATAGTTATTGATTCAGATTAAAACACTCCCAATTGATGGAAAAGGAGATAAGACGATGATAGTAGAGAAAAGTAAAATTGGATTTATTGGTACAGGAGTAATGGGAAAGAGCATGGTTAATAATTTATTAAAAGCAGGCTTTCCTGTTAGTATTTATACCCGTACAAAATCGAAAGCAAACGAACTTCTTTTGAACGGGGCAATATGGAAAGACACTGTAGCAGAATTAGCAGCGGAAGTTGATATTTTAATTACGATGGTTGGTTATCCAGCAGATGTTGAAGGTATCTATTTTGGAGAAGCTGGCATCTTAGAAAACACACGGGAAAATACATATGTCATTGATATGACAACATCAAAGCCATCACTTGCAAAAGATATTTATCATCAAGCAAAACAAAGAAATATTCATGCATTAGATGCACCTGTTTCTGGTGGCGATATCGGAGCCAAAAGTGGTAAGCTCGCAATCATGGTCGGCGGAGATGAAGAAGCTTTTCATAGCGTTTTACCAGTGTTTCAAGCGCTAGGAGAAAATATTATTTTTCAAGGAAGTGCTGGTGCAGGACAGCATACAAAATTAGCGAATCAAATTACGATTGCTTCTACTATGATTGGTGTTGCTGAAGCAATTACTTATGCTAAAAAAGCTGGACTCAATCCAGAAAAGGTTCTTGAAAGTATAACTACTGGAGCGGCGGGAAGTTTTTCTCTCTCTGTTTTAGGTCCACGGATGCTAAAAGGCGATTTTGCTCCTGGTTTCTATGTAAAACATTTCATTAAAGATATGACAATCGCGATTGAATCTGCTCAAGAACTTGGAATTTCCACCCCTGGTCTCGAACTTTCTTTAAAACTTTACAAAGAGCTTGCTGAAAAAGGTGAAAATGACAGTGGAACGCAGGCGATTATTAAATTATTTAAATGATTTTATAGCTAAACCATTCTTATTCATCATACAAAAGCCAAAAAAAGCTTACCTCCATTAGGAAGTAAGCTTTTTGTCTTTTTTTAAATTATAGTGGTGTAACGTTTGCAGCTTGTGGGCCACGGTTACCTTCAACGATTTCAAATTCAACTTCTTGGCCTTCTTCTAAAGTCTTGAAGCCTTCTGATTGAATTGCTGAGAAGTGTACGAATACATCGTCTCCACCTTCAACTTCGATGAAACCGAAACCTTTTTCTGCGTTAAACCATTTTACTTTACCAGTCATTTATATGACCTCCTTATACAATATCGTGCAAAGTAATTGAAACTAATACCTTTACACCACTTGAAAAAGAGATCGTAAAGTATTATTCTAAGTCCAATTTCCTTTTGCACCTCTACTTTACCTTGAACTTTTAAAAAAATCAAGTATTTCTCACATATTTCCTCTAAAAATCTGGACTATTCACATTATTTTATTTAATTATAATAATTTATGTGAAATTCATGGTAAAATAACATCATGAATTGTCATTCAAACAATAGTCCCTAGGTTATTATTATTTCCTCAAAGCATTGAAAAATAAACATAAAAATTTAAAGTTTTTATTTCTCATTGTCCTCGAGGTTTTTATAATATTTCTCAACAATTGGATAGACGTTTGGATTCGAATCATAGTAGGTGTCACCAATTTTGTTCAGGGTAAACGAGAATTCCTTATTACCATCAAAAAGTGTCACATTATATAACCAGCCATCCCGATTCTCTTGATTTTTTTGTGGAGTAAATACGATATCATTCGTGAGAGACAAGAATTCACTAATTTGCTCTTGCTTAGTTATCACTTTGGAAAAACCAGTTGAGCCATCTACAAAGATAATTTTATCTACATTTTCCATACTTGCACGCTCATAAAAACTCTCCAATGTTTGACTTTTATCATTTGTACAAGCAAAAAGAAAAAGGAAGCAAAATAGCGTCATCAAAACCAAAATATTCTTCATATAATCGTCTCCATTTTCATTTTATAAATGGTTAGTCGTTATGAATGATATAAAGTTACATGATAGAAGATTGGAAAATTTCCCTTATAAAAAAACTGGAGGAATGATTATGAAAGCTTTATTAGTAATTGACGTACAAAATGTTATTGTTGAATTTAAAGATTTCCAAAGTGAATTAGATAATATGGAGAAAGTCATTCGTGATTTTAAAAATAATGGGGATCCAGTTATATTTATTCGTAATGTAGAAGATGATCCGTCAAGTGACTTTAATAAAGCGTCCCTTGGATCAGAATTACATCATTCTCTAGAAAATTATGCAGATGTTGTCATAGAGAAAAAGACACCGAGCGCATTTTATCAAACGGAACTTAATGAAAAATTAGAGGAAATGAATGTAAATCACCTATTTATAACTGGCTTCAATACAGAATTCTGTTGTCAATTCACTGCAATTGCTGCATATGATCGAGGGTATCAAGTAACCTTTATTGAAGATGCAACAGGAACTGTGAATGATGAAAATGCATATGAAATGACCGGCTTAGATATTAGAGATTTCGTCGGATCTGTTCTCCATTGGTCTGGTGTAATTGAAGTTCTTGATATGGAAGAATATATCGAAGAGTACAGGTCCCGCCCTGTAAAATAGATATTTAAATGATGAAGATAGCAGAAAACGAGAAAATTCTATAACAGACAGCTTACGAACGTCTGGTATAAAGTTCTCTCGTTTTTTCTATAAATTAATTAGGTTCAACTTAAATAATTCTAGGATAGTCCAGTCTTCCTTGCCAGTTGCTGAATTGGATCCCATACTCCGTTATATGGTGGTGCATAACTTAAATCAAGATCAATCAATTGAGGAACAGTTAATTTTGCGTAGAGAGCCGTTGCTAGGAGGTCTATTCGTTTGTCTACTCCCTCTTTCCCGATTACTTGTCCACCAAGCACTTCGTTTGTTTTCTTGTGATATAGAAGCTTAAGATGTAGTTTTTCCCAACCTGGATAATAATTTGCATGTGAAATAGATTGACTTGATATCGTTTCATAAGGCAAACCTATTCTTCTTGCCTCTTTTTCAGAAAGCCCTGTCCGACCTAAAGCTAGGTCAAAAAACTTGAGTATGGACGTACCTACAACACCATTAAAAGTAATTGGGTTTCCTGCCATGTTCGCACCTGCGATTCTACCTTGTTTATTAGCTGTCGTTCCAAGTGGAATATAATCATATTTCTTTTTAATACGATGATAATGAGCAGCACAATCACCTGCTGCATAAATGTTTTTAATGGAAGTTTCCATATATGGATTTACTAAAAGTGCGCCATTTTCTAATGTATGAATTCCTGTACTATTGAGAAATTCTGTATTTGGTTGGACACCAATCGCAATCAAAACAAGATCAGTGTTGTATTCATTTTTATCTGTGATTACCTTATCTACACGTGCCTCACCTGAAAAGCTTTGGACAGATTCTTCTAAGACGACTTTTACTCCTTGCTTTCTTGCTTCTTCCTCTATATAGAGAGCCATTTCTTTATCAAATATACTAGCTAAGTGTTGCCCTCGTTGTATTAAAGTTACGTTACGTCCACTCGTTTGGAAGCTCTCCGCCATCTCCAGTCCGATATAGCCACCACCAACAACTGTTACCTCTTTGATATCATCCTTTAGATCTCTCATTAGCCTTTCCGTATCTGTAGTAGTTTTTAGAAAATGAATTCCCTCTAAATCTATCCCTTCCCATATCGGCTTTACCGGATCAGCTCCTGTAGCAATAAGAAGACGATCATAGGAAACTTGAAACGATTCATTCGTTTTTCTATTTACTGCTGATACTTCTTGTTTTTCCACATTTATTCCGGTCACAACTGTATTTATTTTTGCGTCCATTCCGTATTTTTCTTTGTATGTTGTAACAGTTCGTGCGATGACATCCTCTACATCAGGAATGACCTTATTAATAACATAGGGCAAACCACATTGGCCATACGAATAATCTTCGCCCCGTTCAAGTACAGTAATTTTCGCGGATGCATCTGTCCGATATATTTCCATTGCTGCACTCATTCCAGCAGCTACCCCACCGATAATGACATATTGCAATTGAATAACCTCCCTCAAATAGCTGAAAAAACATTTTTAAATATATTCTTAAACTCATATACAGTATAGCTTACCCTGTATATTTTAGTACCTTTCGTTCATCGAAAGCTTTTCTTTTAATATCTTGATGTGTGTCAATTACACTTCTTCGTTTTCCCTATATTATGAAGACATAAGATAAAACATTAAACACAATAAATATAAAAAGAAAATGAAAAGGAGTCGATGAATTATGTTTATTAAATGGATAAATAAGCGTAAAAAACAAATCACATTTCTAACGGGTGCTCTACTCATCCTAGCACTCATACTCAATTTCTCAGGTTTTTATGATTTAAGGCAAATCGTTTTGGTTGTCGCAACTGTAATTGCTGGAGTACCAATTTTCATCAAAGCATACCAATCAGCTCGAATGAAAGCATTTAGTATTGAGTTATTAGTAACAATTGCTGTAATTGGTGCGCTCTTCATCGGAGAGTATGTCGAATCAGCAGTTGTAACCTTCCTATTCTTATTCGGAGATTATTTAGAAGCACGTACATTAGAAAAAACACGCAGATCATTAAAAGATTTAGTTGATATGGCACCACAGGAAGCAGAAGTTATTCGAAATGGCGAAACAGAAGTTATTCCTGTAGAAGAAGTTATCGAAGGCGATCGTATCATCATTCGTTCAGGTGGAAAGGTTCCTGTCGATGGGAGTATTATTTCTGGTCAAGCTTCTCTAAATGAAGCAGCAGTAACTGGCGAATCTGTTCCAGTATCAAAAACTTTAGAAGATAAATTATTTAGTGGAACGATTGTGGATAATGGTTATGTGGAAATGATTGCGGAAAAAGTTGGCGATGACACTACTTTTGCAAAAATAATTGAACTTGTTGAAGAAGCACAAGAATCAAAATCGAAAACACAAAAATTCCTAGATAGATTTGCAAATATTTATACACCAGCAGTCGTTGTTTTATCTGTACTCGTTTATGTCATAACAAATAACCTGCACTTAGCAATTACCTTCCTTGTTGTCGCATGTCCTGGTGCTCTAGTGATTGGTGCTCCAGTATCTAACGTAGCAGGGATTGGGAATGGCGCAAAAAACGGTGTACTTGTTAAAGGTGGAGAAGTGATGGATAACTTCTCTAAGGTAGACACATTAGTTTTTGATAAAACTGGTACCTTAACAAAAGGGAAACCTGAAGTTACAAATATTAAAACATATAATAATTATAATGAGGATGAACTTTTACAAATAGTTGCAGAAGCAGAAACCATCTCAGAGCACCACTTGGGACAAACAATTGTTAAAGAAGCAAAAGCTAGAAACATGGAATTGGTACAAGAACCAGAAGAAAGTGAAGTAATTAAAGGAAATGGAATTAAAGTAACACTTGCAGGCCAAGTCCTTGCAATTGGAAATCGTAAATTAATGAATGCAGAGGGTATCACTATCCCTGAAGATGTTGGTACGTACCAAATTGATCGGGAAAAAGAAGGTAATACCGCTATATTTGCAGCAGTCGATGGTAAAATTGCAGGTATCTTCTCCATTGCAGACCAAATTAGGGAAGACGCAAAAGATGCTTTAGCAAACATGAGACAAAATGGAATTAAAAAGATTATTATGCTTACAGGAGATAACAGACATACAGCAGAACTTGTATCAAAGCAATTAGGTATTGATGAATTTTATGCTGAGCTTCTTCCAGAAGATAAAGTTAAATATGTAAAAGAACTAAAGGAATCTGGTCATGTCGTTGCAATGGCAGGAGATGGCATTAACGATGCTCCGGCAATCGCCACTGCTGACATTGGAATCGCAATGGGTGAAGGTGGAACAGACATTTCAATGGAAACAGCTGACGTTGTATTAATGGCAGATAAATTATCTCAATATGCTCATGCTTACTCTCTATCCAAATCAACTGTTCGAAACATGAAGCAAAACACATTTATTGCAGTAGGTGTCGTAGCAGTCTTACTTGCAGGCGTACTAGGCGGAGTCGTCAACCTCGCATCAGGAATGTTGATTCACGAAGCTAGTGTGCTAGCAGTTATTTTAAACGCAATGCGACTCATTCGTTTTAATCAAAAGAATGATTTAAACCAAAAAGCAAAGCTTAGCGTAAAGCCAGCTTAAAAAAATAAGTAACCAAAACGATTCAATTTCCTAGAATCGTTTTGGTTACTTTTATTATCGTATTAAGCATGGACTTCTTCAATTGCTTGAAGACGCTCTGCTACTTCTTCTTCTGTTAAATTATGCTCCTGCACATAAAGGTTACGAGGACTTACGCGACATTCATGTGAACAGCTACGCATATATTTATATTCGTTCTCTTCAGATGAAAGGTATTGACGATTACATTCAGGATTCGCACAGTTCACATAACGCTCACATGGCGTGCCATCAAAGTAATCTTTCCCTACTACTACATGTTCTTTTTGATTAATAGGAACTGAAATTCTTTCATCAAAGACATACATTTTTCCATCCCAAAGATCACCTTGTACTTCAGGATCCTTACTGTACATTGCAATTCCGCCATGTAATTGGGCAACGTCTTCAAAGCCTTCCCTTACTAACCATCCAGAGAATTTTTCACAACGAATACCACCTGTACAGTACGTTAGAATCTTTTTGCCTTCAAACATTTCCTTGTTTTCACGAACCCAATCTGGTAAGTCCCGGAATGTTTCAATATCCGGACGAATCGCTCCACGGAAATGACCAAGGTCATATTCATAGTCGTTACGTGCGTCAAGCACAATAACATCTTCATCTTGAAGAGCTTTGTGGAATTCTTTTGGCTCTAAATATTCTCCAGTCAATTCTAATGGATTAATATCATCTTCAAGTCGTAGAGTAACTAGCTCATTTCTTGGGCGAACATGCATTTTCTTAAACGCATGCCCTTCATGCTCATCAATCTTGAATATCATGTCAGCAAATCTTTCGTCTGCATGCATCATATCCATGTATTTTTGTGTTTGTTCAACAGTACCTGAAACTGTACCGTTTATTCCTTCTTCTGCAACTAAAATACGACCTTTTAAACCTACTTCTTTACAGAATTTTAAATGGTCAGCTGCAAAAGTTTCTGGGTCTTCAATGTGTACATAATTATAGTACAACAAGACCTGATACTTTTCTTTCTCCATTATTCATTACCACCTGTCATTTATATTTGCAAGATACAAATGTTTGGCGTTTTTCTTCACTTTATAATCTTGCACAAAGGATATTATAACAAATATGTCCGAAAATAAAAAGTTACGAATTAGTGGCAAAATAACGAACATAGATTTTGACAGCAATCTCTTTGGTTGCTATGCTTTTTATAAGGAGGCTGATTGAATGAGCGTACATGATTTCAGTGCAACAACAATTAAAGGCGAAGAGAAATCTCTCGCAGATTATGATGGTAAAGTATTGCTTATCGTAAATACGGCTAGTAAATGTGGACTAACTCCACAGTATGAGGGACTTCAAAAGATTTATGATGAAATTGGGAATGATAAATTCGAAATTCTAGGATTCCCTTGTAATCAGTTCGCTGGTCAAGAGCCAGGAGATGAGGAAGATATCGCTAGCTTCTGTTCTGCAAATTACGGAGTATCTTTTCCGATGTTTAGTAAAGTAGATGTAAATGGTGAAAATGCACATCCACTCTATAAATATTTAACAAAAGAACAAAAAGGATTTTTATCAGAAGGTATAAAATGGAACTTCACAAAGTTCTTAGTGGATAAAGATGGGAATGTCATTGATCGCTTCGCACCACAAACAGAACCTGAGAAGATTAAGAAAGATATTGAAAAATTAATTGAAGCTTAAAAATATCCAGCCATGTGTTTATCATGTGGCTGGGTTTATTTTTTACTTCACTTCTTTTCAATATGTAATAATTTTATTAACTCGATAACTTCATCGTCATTTCCTGGTTCAATGGGCACTTGCTCTGTATTTTCGATAATATCTATATAAAATTCCTCACCTGCTGGATAAACCCCATCCCAGCGTAGCGGAACATTATATACATTAATCGTACCATCACCATTTCCGCTGTATGTAATTGACCCATCAACTAAACGAGTACCTGATAGTTGTATCACATCTTCCGGATAACCCTCGCTCGTCTCGTCGTCAGGATTAAGTGCCGTATTTGCAGGGATATGTTTAGCGTATAGCTCGTCCAATTCTTGATTTGGTCCAAGCTGTAACCAAACTCTAGCATATTCAATTTCTTCGGCAGAATAGTTTGCTAGTGTATCCATATTTTCATTTGATTCTTTATCGTTATTATTTGTCGTTGAATTTTCCTCTGGATCAGCTTCTTCCCCGGATTTATTTTCACTAGCCGATTCTTCCTCGCTAGATTCTATATCCGAATTTGCGTTTGAAGCTTCAGTTGTAGGTTCTTCAACTGTTTTATCAGTACATCCCATTAACATCACTAATGCAAAAACTAAATAAATAAAACTTCTATACATTTTCATTCCTTAAGCCCTTCCTTTTCTTTCTTAGAACTCTGTATTTTTGTTTAATAACGCTTCTGTTAAACACCCTATGAACTTGTGTATGTACTCTTAAATTAGAGGGTGATATAATGAAAAAAACTCTCCGAGGAGGGCAGAAGCAATGCAAACTACCCTAATAAAGCAAGGTAACAGTTCAGCTGTCATTATTCGAAGTGAATGGAAAAAAGCCCTAGACATTGACAATGGGTCACCTCTAGAAGTGACTATTGACTATGAAAACCAAAGATTAATCCTGACACCAATAAGACTCATCAGAAAAAAATATTCACTGGACAAGCTTGTCGCAGAGGCTAAGACGCAATATTCTCCTACAGAAGTTAAAACTGACAGAATAGGAGACGAATAATTTTAACATGGTTGTCTCTTTAAAACAGGGTGATTGTTATTATATGCAATTTTGAAGCAAAAAGCAGGCTTTTTTTGTTGAGCTGCCTAAAGACATGAAAACAAAAGGTGAAGTCAGTTCCCAATAAACACTGTTACTTGAGAACTGACTCTTTTCTTAAATATCGATAGAGTCAAAGAGTACAATATAAGCCGTTTTCAATGAAGATGCCCCTTTAACTATAGGTGACGAACACTCTCTCAAAACTCCATAACATTACATCTTAAGGAAGTTCTTTTCCAGTCATTAATTCAAATAACTCTTCAGAGTCCTTTGCTGACAATCTAACATAGTAGCTGTTATTGATATTTATTATTTCTAACCTGTCTCCCCTTGGTGTAATCCAAATATGATAATCTGTAGCTAATTTATAATCGGGTTCGGGCATATTATACTCTGTATGTGTTTCCCACTTGATTTCTTGAAATATCTCTACAATTTCTTGAATGGTGTCTTTATCGCTAATTTCATTGATAACCTCGAAACTACTGGAAGATTCATTTCCAAAACGCTTTTCAACAACCAAGGTAGAACTTCCTTCAAAAATAACTTCATCTTTTTGACTACAGCCAACAATGAAAAACAAAAGAATCATGAGCAGGATATATTTTTTCACTAAACCTAACCCCTTCTATGATTTATTCCGTTGCGACCATTCCTCTCTTGTTAATACCATATTCAAAGAATCGATCCATTCCCCTTCAAATTTTAAATCATTTTTATCTATACTTTCTACAGTAAAACCCAACTTTTCATATACTCTTTTTGCCCTTGGATTAAAATCAAATACACTTAATGTAATTTGTTCAAGATCGGTAGAAGCGAATACATAACTCAACATCGATTGAGTTGCCTCTGTCCCAAGACCACGATTTCGCCCCCTAGGCCCGATGAGTATTCTAAAATTCATGCTATGATTTTTCTCATCATATAAATTTATCACTGCCTCTCCTACAACTACTTTTAAAGTCTTATCGACAATCGCTAGGTCCAATCGGTCTGTTTGTTCATTTCTTGTGTTGTACCAATGCAGTGTTTTTTCCCTATCGAAATCTGAAGTGCTGCCTGTAAGTTTTATAACTTCTGGGTCTTTTAAGCACTCCTCAATATAATTAAAATCAGATGGCTGGAAAGGTCTAAGAATAAGCTTATCCCCTTCTAACGTTGGTTTATCTGTTAAATCTATCATCACTATCACTCCTGAATATCATTTCTTTTATAAATATATTGGTATAGCAAATTGAAAATTATTATAGCAATCGTCGCGATTATTAGAGGAGTAACATATAGAGTAATCAGAACAACCGAAGATTTAAAAGAAGAGGGATCATGTCTAAAATAGAGGATTAATGAGCTAGAAAGTGAAAATAAAGGAATGTAATAAATATAGACCCCGCGCATTATAAGTCATCTTTGTATAAATAAATGATGTAAAATACAAGTGGAATCATGATGAGTGGCTGAAAGAAACCGGCAGGACCATAGAGGTCATAAAGAACAACGGGCGTAAGAAAGAAACTGATTCCGACTGTTACTAATAAAGTCATCACTTGGGTATCTCCTTTTAAAAAGAAGATAGCGAAAACAGCTGGTGTCCAAAAAAGAGTATTAAGAATGTGAAGCCAACCTTCATCCAAAGCAAAGAAAGTAGTTATGTACATTTGAACAATTAAAATTTTAATTATAATATAAGCTACTTTCACAATATATTCCCCCTACATTTGTAAAAAGAATCTTTCTTTTTTCTTTTTACCAAGTAAGTTTAGTGTACCATTCAATGTCAGAATAATCATTTAAAAATTAAAAAAGAGACATAAAATCATGGAGATTTTATGTCTCTTTTCATATGTTTTAAAATTTAGTGTTTCTCAGAAGAGCCGCTAATTTAATCAAAAAATATATTTAACGATACTTTTATGATTAATAAGCCTTTGCCCAAATAACTAATTCTTTAGCTGGCTTACCACAGCATACACATGTATCGGCTAATTTTTCTTGTTCATTTGGAATACAACGTGATGTTGCAGTTGTTTTTTCTTGAATTTTCTCTTCACAAGCTTCTTCTCCACACCACATTGCTTTTAAGAAGCCACCTTTTGATTCCAGTACTTCTTCAAACTCTTCCATTGTTGTTACAGAAGTAGTTTTTTCATTACGATGTGCTAAAGCTTTATCATATAGATTTTGTTGTACTTCATCTAATAATTCTGGTAGACGTTTCTCTAAATCAGCTAATGGAACAAATTCCTTTTCGCCTGTGTCACGACGTGCAAGCACAACCTGATCTTTTTCAATGTCTTTCGGTCCCATTTCAATTCTTACTGGGATTCCTTTCATTTCGTACTCGTTAAATTTCCAACCTGGCATCTTATCACTTGCATCAATATCAACACGTGCAATGCCTTTTAATTTATCAAGTAAATCATAAGCCTTATCTAAAACGCCTTCTTTATGCTGCGCAATTGGAATAATCATCGCTTGTGTTGGTGCAATTTTTGGTGGGACAACTAATCCACGGTTGTCACCATGTACCATAATTAATGCACCCATAATTCTTGTTGAAAGTCCCCAAGATGTTTGATATACATGCTGGCTCTTTCCTTCTTTATCTAAATATGTGATGTCAAATGCTTCTGCAAATCCTGAACCAAAGTGATGACTTGTTCCTGATTGAAGCGCTTTTCCATCATGCATTAACGCTTCAATTGTTAAGGTATATTCAGCACCTGCAAATTTCTCACTTGCTGTTTTCCTCCCTTTATAAACTGGAACTGCTAAATAATTTTCAACTAAATCAGCATACACATTTAACATTTTTTCTGTTTCTTCTGCTGCATCCTCATAAGTTGCATGTGCTGTATGCCCTTCTTGCCAATGGAATTCCGAAGAACGTAGGAATGGACGAGTTGTCTTTTCCCAACGAACAACGTTTGCCCACTGATTGTATAGTTTAGGCAAATCACGATAAGAGTTAATATGCTTTGAGAAATAATCACAGAATAACGCTTCTGAAGTTGGACGAACAGCAATTCTTTCTTGTAATTCATTGTCGCCACCATGTGTAACCCATGCAACTTCAGGCGCAAATCCTTCCACATGATCTGCTTCTTTTTGTAAAAGAGCTTCCGGAATAAAAACAGGGAAAGCCACGTTTGAGTGTCCCGTTTCTTTAATCATGCGATCTAATTCATCTTTGATATTCTCCCAAATCGCAAAACCGTATGGACGAATAATCATTGTTCCTCTTACCTGACCATAGTCCACAAGCTCGGCTTGCTTAACAACGTCGGTATACCACTGAGCAAAGTCATCCTCCATCGCAGTGATTTTCTCTACGAAATCTTTATTCTTCTTTGACATTGACTAACACCTCATTTTATATTTTCTTTATTTTTTGCACAAAAAAATCCTCCATCCTTAAAATAAGGGACCGAGGTTTGGTGGTACCACCCTTGTTTGCATAAGTTGCCTCATGCACACTTGATTAGATAACGGATTTTCACCGCGCATATCTTAAAGAACTTGTCTGTCGATAGCGAACTCAGGCGGCAGGTTCTAATTACGTCTTTCGGAAATTCACACCATCCATTTCCTCTCTTTAGAAAGACTAATAATTATACTAATCCCCATCAGCGTTTCGTATATACACTCAATATATAGAGAAAACAGGGCAAAGTCAAGCTAAGCCCTGCTATATCACCTTTGCTCCTAAAGTGTTTGTGAAGTGTTCAAGTGCCCATTCATGACCAGCCGGATTAAAACTCGCAACCGCATCTTTATGAATAACAATTTTAAATCCTTTATTGTAAGCATCTACTGCGGTGTGTAATACACAAATATCTGTACAAACACCAACGATATGAATTTCTTCTATTCCACGTTCACGAAGTTTGATTTCGAGATCTGTTCCAGCAAAAGCACTGTAACGTGTCTTATCATAGTAATATACATTATCTCTATCTTTATTCGCTTCATAAAGAGGAGCCAAGCTACCATATAAATCGCGACCTTTTGTTCCAATTATATTATGCGCTGGAAAAAGTGCTGACTCTGGATGTAGCTCGTCCCCTGCTTCATGTGCATCAATAGCAAAAACAACGTAATCATTTGCTTCAATAAATTTCTTTGTAAGTGAAACAATTTTCCCCTCAATTGCTTGAGCAGGTTCACCAGCTGTTAAAGTACCTTTATCATCCACAAAATCATATGTATAATCCACATTAATTAGCGCTCGCTTTGTCATTGTAGATCCCCCTATTTGATTTTCTCTACTTTAATTTCAAATGCATCTCCAAATTTTCTTTCAGCAGCATGATAAGTTGGTCCGACCATTTCTGTATAAGAAAAACCATGTTGAATGGCAGTTGTTACAAATCTCTTCGCGTGTTCAACAGCATATTCAACTGACTCACCCTTCGCAAGAAATGCGGTAATTGCAGCGGAATAACTACAGCCTGCTCCACTCGTATTCACCGTATCAATACGAGGAGCTGTAAATAATGTTAATGTCTCCCCATCATATAATACGTCGACTGCTGGTCCTGAAAGACGTCCACCTTTTACTAAAACATACTTCGAACCAAGCTCGTACAAGTCAATAGCTGCCTGCTTCAAATCTTCCACATTTGTTATTTTTCTATCGTCTAATAGAAAAGATGCTTCAGGAATATTTGGCGTAATAATCGTTGCTAGTGGAAGCAACTTCTCTTTCATCGCTTCAATTGCATCGTCTTTTAGTAGTTTTGAATCAAGTTTTCCAACCATCACTGGATCAATCACGATGGAAGGAATCTCAGATTCTCTAATTAATTCAGCAGTTCGCTCAATAACTTCTTTTGAAAAAAGCATCCCAGTCTTTATCGCTTCTGTGCCAACTTGGCGCATTGCTGTATCAAATTGCGCTTCAATTGCTTCTATTGTTTGTGGATGGACATTTTTATCCGTTTCGGGATGTCTCCCCACAATTGCTGTAATAACCGTCATTCCATAGACATCTAATTCTTGGAATGTTTTTAAATCTGCTTGTATCCCTGCACTTCCACCAGCTGCTGCACCCGCAATCGTTAAAACTCTAGCAGGATAGTTCATAAGCCAAAACTCCTTTTAAAATCAAGATTCGTTCGTTAAAAAATTACTGCAAGTATAAACCATACAATCATTATAAGTTGTAGAATAACCTTTGCAATAGAGCCACCTAAAAATCCAATTAAAGAACCAATAGAAGCCCGAAAAGCTTCCTTAACTGTTCTCTTAATAATCATTTCTACAATAAAAACGACGATAAAGGGAACATAGATAATTCCAAAAGGCGGTGTGATAAAAGAACCAACAATTACAGCAACAGCTGCTGCACGTTCTCCTGCTTTACTTCCACCGAACTTCCTAACAAAATAACTATTTGCAACAATATCTGCACTGATTAATAGTACAGTAAATAATATCATTGCTAGCCAAAAGATAGTATGAAGTTCACTTCCATCAATTCCAAACTGATAAATAATAAACCCTACCCAAATAAGTAATACCGATGGAATAATGGGAAAAACAATACCTAAGAAGCTACCAATAAATAGAATGACGATTAAAATCCATAATATAATTTCCATTTCGTTATACTCCATTCCGGATTAGAATCTTTAGCTTACCTTCTTCTTAATAAGAGAAGAAAGTTTGGTTTCTTCTTTATTAATAATACGCTTATAATTTTCTAAATGCTTCCACACACTTAGTAGAGATAAGAAAACAACAATCCATGTTGGACCTGGTCCAAAAAAGATATACGTGGTAATTAGAAAAGAGATATACATAAATAGCACGCCGATTACTAGATAATCTGTAGCAAATGTAAAGACTAAAAGGATACCAATGCCTATTAATGCAATCCTCCAATCGATAATCAGAAGAACACCTACTAAAGATGCTGTCCCTTTTCCACCTTTAAAACCCATTGTTATGGGATAATTATGCCCTATTATAGCAAATAAAGCCGTGATATAAATATATAGAATTTGTGTATCTCCAGTTATTCCATTTTCACGTAAGATAAATAATACTAATAGAATTGCAAGCGTCGCTTTGAAGATATCTATCAAAGCAACAAGAATACCAGATTTCCAACCTAATAGAATGGTTGCATTAGAGGCTCCAGCATTTTTAACCCCTTGGCTTCTTATATCAATATCTTTAATCTTTCCAATAATTTGCGACCCATGGAGGCAACCAAAAATATATCCAATCAGACCTGCTATGATAAACAACATCTCTCAACTTCCTTTCTTTTTTCCCAAGAAGTGAAAACAATGATGAATGCTAGCTAGGGTTGTTATTCTTTTGTTCTCTATTTAACTCTTCCTTAATTTCTTCATCTGGATGCGGATCAATCTTATGTTTATAGCCATAACCTTTACTTATAGTAGCTAAAGAGAGGACTACGACTAGTCCAATAAAGACTAAAGACAATCCCACCACCGCAGCAACAGCTCCCATTTTTACCCCTCACTTTTTAATAATTATATTCAAATATAATACTAAAGATATTTTAGTCTTCTGTCTACACCTGAGTTTTTAGTGAATTTGGGGCATTCGAAAGGAAACGCTACCATTTCATAGGATGTTTTTGGATGAGTGAAACAAATTCATCTATCAAAAGAATATGAAGAAATATCACGTTTTATCCAAGTTTAAACGATTTGAAGCAAAAATGAAAAATCTATAACATTAATATTGCAGAAAAGATACGGGACTTTTAAATTACTAAATTTCTTAAGAGAAAGAAAAAACAGAGTTTCTCAGGGAAATAAAAAGGGGATAGTCTCATAATAAATCTAGGAGGTCATTAGGAGAATGAAAAGGTTAAGTTTATTACTTTTAGGTATTGCTCTTGTACTACTCGCAGCTTGTGGGTCAGATGATGGCGATACAGAAAACACGAATGGAGCAGCTGACGAAGGTTCTAGTGCTTTAGAAGCATTACAGGAGTCTGGTACAGTAACAGTTGGATTCTCTAACGAAGCACCATATGCATATGAAGAAGATGGAGAGCTTAAAGGAGCAGCTGTTGATATTGCAACTGCCGTATTTAATGAGCTAGGTGTAGAAAATGTAGAAGGACAACTTGCAGATTGGGCACAGCTTATTCCTGGTGTTCAAGCTGGACAGTTTGATGTAATTACAGCGGGAATGGCTATCTTACCAGATCGTTGTGAGAATGTATTATTCGGAGAACCTGAAATGCAATATGGTGAAGGTCTTGTTGTTGAAGCAGGAAATCCACTAGGAATTGAGAGCTATGCTGATATTGCAGCGAACCCAGATGTTACTGTCGTTGTAATGGAAGGAACGACTGAAATTGGATTCTTAGAACAAGAAGGTGTAGATCCAAGTCAGATTACAACTGCTCCAGATATTCCAGCAACACTTTCAGCAGTTCAAGCTGGAAGAGCTGACGTTACAACAGGAACTGAAATGACTGTAAGAATGGCATTTGATTCATTCGATTCAGATGATCTTGAATTAGTAGAGTCATTCATTCAGCCTGATGTAGATGGTGTACCAAGTTATGGTGCAGCAGCATTTAGCTTAGATAATGAAGAATTACGTGATGCTTATAATGAAAAACTTAATGAGTTAAAAGAAGATGGTACGGTTGATGAATTACTAGAAGCAAATGGATTTAGTGCGGAAAGTAACTCTGTACCAGTAGATGGGGTAACTACAGAGCAAGCATGTGCTGGCGAAGTATAAAGATTAGTAAATTATAATAAATGAATTGCATAGGGTCCACTCTTCCCTAGGAGTGGGCCCTATGTTTTGTTGTAAACAGTAAGGGTAATATGATAGATGAAATTCCTCGTAATATTGGTTTTCTTTCCTATGAAAAATTATGTTCCTTACGACACTAAGACAAATTAATAAGAGGTGATTCTAATTAGCACAATAATTGAAGTCATTCCACAAATTGCGAGAGGACTGCAAGTAACGATTTCCGTTCTAATTGTTTCGGCTTTGCTTTCATACATTATGGCTTTCGTTGCTGGTCTATGTCGACTTTCAAAGAATGTTATCATTCGCAAGCTGACTGGCTTTTACGTTGAAGTCTTTCGTGGTACTTCCCTCATTGTACAATTATTTTGGCTGTACTTTGCTATTCCAATGTTATTTAACATACAGCTAGGAAGCAATTGGTGGATCGGTGTTATTGCGATTGCACTTAACTATGGGGCGTATTTATCAGAGGTAGTAAGAAGTTCGATACTAGCAGTTGATAATGGACAATCAGAAGCGGCAACTGCGCTAAATATGTCAAGCTTCCAACGGATGCGATTAATTATTTTTCCACAAGCTTTACGAATGATGTTGCCTGAGTTCGGTAACTATACCATTCAAATTTTAAAAGGTACTTCACTGGTTTCTTTAATTGGGCTAAGAGATATTCTATATTATGGTGATATTATCCGGAGTACAAATGCATCCATTACCCCGGTAGTCTACTTAGTAGTACTTGTATTTTACTTCATTCTTGCATTACCACTCATTTGGTTATCGAGAAAAGGCGAGTCTATCGCTAAGAAAGGGGCGGCTAGCTAATGAGTAGCACATATTGGAGTTGGGAAACATTCTTTGATGCGCTCCCCTTTGTTTTAGATGGAATCTGGGTGACTATCACATTAACAATTACTAGTTTTCTTTTCGCATTAGTGTTTGGTTTTGTTTGGACATTTTTAAGAAGAGTGCCAAACCGACCTTTTCATTTTATTGTGACATGGATAATGGAATTCATTCGTACGACGCCACCCCTCGTTCAATTATTCTTTATTTATTACGCATGGCCAGTCATTCCTTATGTTGGTGCAACACTAAGTCCAATGACAAGCGCCATTTTAGGTTTAGGTATTCATTTCAGTACTTATATCGGTGAAATCTATCGTTCTGGAATTGAAAGTGTAGATAAAGGACAGTGGGAAGCTTCTACTGCATTGAACCTCAGCACCAGAGATAAATGGAAGAAAATTATTCTACCACAAGCTATTCCACCAACCATTCCAATGCTTGGGAACTATTTCATTATTATGTTTAAAGAAGTTCCACTCGCATCAACAATTAGTGTTGCCGGAATAATGTTGATGGCAAATACTTATGGTGCAAGAACGTACGCTTATCTTGAGCCAATTACAATCGTAGGTATCATTTTCCTTCTACTTAGCTATCCATCTGCTGTGTTAATTAAGAAATTGGAAGTTAAAATGAATACTAGATTCGACAAAAATGCAGTTGCTAAAAAATAGTTAAAGGAGTTGTGAATAAAATGGTAGAACCGATTGTTAAATATAGAGATGTTTATAAGTCATTTGGTGATGTCGAGGTTTTAAAGGGAATTAACCTAGATATTATGCCTGGCGAAAAAGTTGCGATAATTGGCCCTAGTGGATCAGGTAAAACAACGATTATTAGGATGTTAATGACTCTAGAGGAGCCAACTGCTGGAGATATAATTGTTCAAGATGTGAATCTATGGAAAATGAATAAGAACGGAAAAGAAGTTCGTGCAAACGAAAAACATTTACGCGAGGTCCGTGGAGATATTGGTATGGTGTTCCAACACTTTAACCTTTTCCCGCATATGACAATTCTCGAAAATTGTATGACTGCTCCAATTCATGTTAAAAAAGAAAATAAAGCAGAAGTAAAAGAAAGAGCTATACAAATGCTCGAACGTGTTGGTCTTGGAGATAAATTTGATAATTACCCCAGTCAGCTTTCAGGTGGGCAGAAACAACGTGTAGCTATGGCTCGCGCGCTTGTTATGCGACCGAAAATTATGCTATTTGATGAAGTAACTTCAGCACTTGACCCTGAATTAGTCGGGGAAGTTCTTGAAGTAATCAGAGACTTAGCACAGCATGAAGACATGGCAATGGTACTCGTTACACATGAAATGGACTTCGCTCTCGATATTGCTGATAAAGTACTTTTCCTTGATGAAGGAGTAATTGCTGAACAAGGGACAGCAGCCGAGGTAATCGAGCACTCTGAAAATGAGAGATTGCAATCATTCTTGAGTAGATTCAGAGGGTAAAATTTCATATAAAACTCCGCAGAAGGAAAAATATCTGCGGAGTTTTTTTATATGTTTACTTTTTTATATCTTCACCAATAATTCGTACTTCACGTTCTAATGGGACGCCAAACTTTTCCGCGACCGTTTCTTGCACAAATTCAATCAGTTCAATGTAGTCATCTGCTGTCGCTTCATCTACATTCACAATAAAGCCGGCATGCTTCGTAGAAACCTGTGCTCCACCAATTTGCTTTCCTTGAAGGTCACTATCTTGTATTAATTTTCCAGCGAAATAACCTGGTGGACGTTTAAATACGCTCCCACAAGAAGGATATTCTAAAGGCTGTTTTGATTCGCGTTTATATGTTAAATCATCCATCACAGCCTTGATTGCATCATACTCCCCAACCTTTAAATCAAAAGTCGCTTCAAGTACGATATAATCATTATCTGGAATATTACTTGTCCGATAATCTAAATCAAGCTCACTTGCTTGTAAGGTAACAAGCTCGCCTTCTTTTGTACAAACGAGTGTACTTCTTAAAACATCTTTCACTTCTCCGCCATATGCACCAGCATTCATATATAATGCTCCACCTACAGAACCTGGAATGCCACAAGCAAACTCAAGACCCGTTAAGTTTTTCTCTAATGCATATCTTGAAGCATCAATAATTCTAGCTCCACTTTGGGCAACAAGCTGCTCCCCATCTGTTTGAATATCAGCTAGTTTTTGCAAATTCAAAACGATCCCACGAATTCCTCCATCTTTTACAATAAGATTCGATCCGTTGCCTAATAAGGTGAATTCGACCGTTTCGCTGTTAGCTAAACGAACGATATTTTGTACTTCTTCATAGCTTTCAGGAGTAACATAATAATCGGCATTTCCACCGAGTTTAGTGTACGTATGTTGGTGTATAGGTTCATTGGTTAAAATATTTTCAGTTGCAGTAATCGCTGATAGTTTATTATATATATGTTGATTGATAGTCATGAGAATCCTTTCCTTTATCACAAAATTACTTTTGGTAAAGCTTTTATTTTCTTAATTTCCCTTCCCATTATAGCACAGCTTTTGCAATGAAATATTCAATCCTTTAAAAACTTGGTGAAGTTTTTTACTTTGCTTGTTAAGAGGATAAACCCGCTTCAGAAATATACTACGTTTCCGTGGGCGGCTAATGAGCTACCTCAGACGCAAGCGTCCTCGGCATCTCATTAAAGCCTTACCTCCCACAGGAGTCTTCGTATATTTCCAAAGCTGATTCTAGATTTCTATTTTTTATTGGTCAAATTTTCAACAATGACTTTTTACATAATCTTATTACTTTAGCATTTTATCGATTGTGTGAAAGGTTGGTTTACCGTTTGTAAAGCTGGCGATGTAATTAAATCCTGCTTCTTTTATTTGTTTGAGCCCATCTGTAAAATTATATGCAAGTGTTTCGGGAACGTGCGAGTCTGAACCTATTGTAATTATCTCTCCCCCAGATTCCTTATAAAGTTTAAGGATATCGAAGCTAGGGAGTCCTGTTCCAAGGCCGTAGCGTATACCTGATGTATTTAGTTCAATTCCTTTTCCTGCTGGAATGATTTCTTGGAAAATCTCTCGCATTATCTCATGGAAATTTTCTTTACTTTTTTCTTTCGTATAGCGTTTGACCAAGTCAAGATGTCCAAGCACACTAAACTCTTTAAAATCCCTCACACAACTTAAAAGCTCTCTATAATAAATTTCGTAAGCTTCTTCCACTGTTTTTCCCTCAAAAAATTCACCTGAATGAAGATCCTTTTTCTCTGTCGCATGCATGGAGCAAATGACAAAGTCAAAGCTCTCTTCCTTCATTAATTGCTCATATTTCTCTAACACATGAGGTTGAACACCGATTTCCACGCCTTTTTTTATACGTATTTTATCACGATATTTATCCTGAACTTCTTTTATTTTTCTATCGTATTGTTTTAAATTAAATTCAAAAACCCACTCTTTATCAGGATAATCATAATCAATATGATCAGTGAAGCAAATTTCCTCGAGTCCAAGTTCAATTGCTTTCTCTATTGTTGCTTCCATCTTTGTATCACAATCTGCCGAAAAGTTACTGTGCATATGGTAATCAAACATTCTAGTATTCTTCCTCTCTGTTTTATCTTTTCTCAATTGACATTTAATTTGTTACTGTTTATAATACTACATAACTTCACTTTGATAAAGTGATAAAGCGATAAAGCGTCGGAGGGGTATTTATGAAAAATGAAACAGAGGGTAATCTTAATCGTGCTGTGCTTGATTTTTACTATAGAGATCAGCTGGTTTCTATAATTAAAAAAAGATTTTCTACATATAGTTACCAACAAGTCCATACCTCAACTTTTGAAGATTATGACATGTATGCATCCATTAGAAACACGGTAAATAAGGATGAAATGATTAAGGTAATTGACCAAACAGGGAAAGTGCTCGTACTTAGACCAGATGGCACTATTCCAATCACTCGGATGACGGCTCAAAATACTGATATTAATACTAGTGAACAAAGACTTTTCTATGTGCTTGATGTCTTTAGACAGACCGAAGAAAACAGTACGGATAAAGAAAGCACGCAAGCTGGTGTCGAACTTATTGGTAATAAAACGCCAGAATCAGATGCTGAAGTTATTGCGCTTGCCATTCATTCTTTGAAAGATATCGGATTCAAAAACTTTAAAATTGAAATTGGTCATGCTGGTTTTGTTAAAGAGTTAATCAAGGAAGCAGCTCTATCTGCAGATGAACTTCAACAATTACAAGCATATATTCAATCGAAAAACATCGTAGAAATGCAACCATATTTACAAACTTTAAAAATTAGTCGTGAGCTACAAAATGCATTGTATGCAATCCCACTACTATACGGGGAGCCAGAAAACGTCCTCAAGAAAACGAAAGAAATTATAAGAAATAAAAACATGCAAACTATCTTGGATAATCTGCAAGATGTAATCGAGGTTCTGAAGGATTATGAGGTTATGAATCATATTACGTTAAATCTTGGACTCATAAATAATATGGATTACTATACAGATATTATTTTCCAAGGCTTTGTCGATGAAATTGGTAAACCGGTATTAATGGGTGGTCGTTATGACAATCTAGGAGCAGTTTTAGGTAAAGATCTAGCAGCAATTGGTTTTGCTTTTGAAGTAGATATATTACTCCAAGCAATGAAGCAAGCCCAATTAACTGCTAACTCAAAGTTACCCAATGCCTTATCTCTTCAATATGAACAAGCTACGAGGAAAGAAGCTCTAAAGCTCGCAAGTGAATTAAGAGATGCCGGGTTTAATATTAGAACAGTAGATACACTAATAGATGCTAATCTAGTAAATATTCAAGTTAAAAAGGATAATCATTTACTTCGCATCAATGGAAATCTCCAACCCTTTCACTCCTTTGAGGAATTAGTAGAAATGTTAAAAGTTCAAAAGGAGGATAATTAAATGGTGAAAATAACCCTTGCAGTTGCAAAAGGAAGGCCTGCAAATGAAACAATACGGCTATTAGAAGCTGGTGGGATTCACTTCGTTGATTTTCATGAGAAAAGCCGTAAGCTGGTTTTCTATAATGAGGATCAAACAATCAAGCTTCTATTCGTTAAAGCCGTCGACGTCCCTACTTATGTAGAACGTGGTGCCGCAGATATTGGGATTGTTGGCAAAGATAACATCCTCGAGTCACAAGCTGACTTTTATGAAATGCATGATTTAAAAGTTGGTAAATGTAAAATTTCTGTCGCAGGTTATCCTGATTTTGTGATTAACCCGAATCAGAAATTGATCGTCGCAACAAAGTATCCAAACATCACGAAAAAGTACTTCAGCCAAAAAGGACAACAGATCGAGACGGTTCTCTTGAATGGTTCGGTTGAACTTGCGCCACTTATTGGTTTAGCGGATGTAATTGTCGATATCGTTGAAACAGGAAATACCCTTAGAGAGAATGGTCTCTCTGTTTTGGAAGATATTGAATCCATCAGTACGAGACTAATTGTGAATAAAGCAAGCTTCGCAACCAAAGCAAACGAAGTGCAAGCATTTATCTTAAAAATAAATGAGATATTGGAGGGCTAAATTTGAGAATATTATCTGCAGAAGAATTTTATTATGAGTGGACAAATGGAACTGAAGCAACTGACAATAATGCACAATTAGATGAAGCTGTCTTAAATATTATTCAAAATGTCCGTAAAAATAAAGACGAAGCGCTATTAAAATATACGGAAGCTTTCGATGGAGTGAAATTGGATAGTCTGTTAGTTTCTTCCGAAGAGTTTAAAGATGCGAAAGAATTTGCTGATGAATCTTTTCTCGAAGCTCTAGACGCTTCAATTAAAAATATACGAGATTTTCATGACGCTCAAAAGGAAAAGTCTTGGATGCTTCCACAAAATGACGGTAGCATGCTAGGACAGATTATTCGACCGATTGAACGTGTTGGTGTTTATGTACCAGGTGGTAAAGCTGGTTACCCTTCTACAGTACTAATGACAGTAATTCCAGCACAAATTGCTGGGGTGGAGGACATTGTGATTACAAGTCCCACTGATACTAATGGAAAAGTTAATCCCTATGTCCTGCTTGCTGCACAGAAATTAGGTGTGACGAAGGTTTATAAGGTAGGTGGTGCACAGGCGATTGCTGCATTTGCCTATGGTACAGAATCCATCAAAAAGGTAGACAAAATCGCTGGACCAGGGAATGCATATGTTGCCCGTGCAAAAAAATGGGTGTACGGAGAAGTGGGCATTGATATGATCGCTGGGCCAAGTGAAATTTGTGTAATAGCTGACGAACGAGCAAATCCTGCATTTGTCGCAGCAGATTTACTATCTCAGGCAGAGCATGACGAATCAGCTAGAGCATTTTGTATTACGACTAGCGAATCTCTCGCAAAGCAAATTCAACAAGAGGTAGAACTTCAAGCAAAAACTTTAGATAGGCATATGATTATCGATGTATCTATTCAAAATAACGGAAAGATAATACTTGCTGAAAATCTAACAGAAGCAGTAGAAATCGCCAATATTATTGCACCAGAACATTTAGAATTAATGGTTGATAAGCCGATGGAAGTACTTCCACTTGTGAAACACGCTGGATCTATTTTCTTAGGAGATTATTCGCCAGAACCTTTAGGTGACTATTTCGCAGGACCGAACCATACGCTTCCAACAAATGGAACGGCAAGGTTTGCTTCCCCACTTGGAGTTTACGACTTTATTAAACGTTCAAGCATCATTAGTTATTCCGAGCAAAGCTTTAACCAAGCTGCAGATAAAATTATTACGCTTGCAAATACAGAAGGTTTAACAGCACATGCACATTCGATTCAGATTAGAAAGGAGCAGCCATAATGCGAAAATTTTCAATTTCACGTGATACAACAGAGACTAAAATAAAATTAGACTTTGCAATTGATGGAACTGGCGAAGGAGAGATTTCTACAGGGGTTGGCTTCTTTGATCATATGCTTACGTTACTGACGAAGCACGGTCTGTTCGATATAAACGTCAGCTGTGATGGCGACCTTGAGGTTGATCAGCATCATACCGTAGAAGATATCGGGATTGCGCTCGGTCAAGCATTCCATCAAGCACTCGGAACAAAGGAAGGTATTACGAGATACGCAACCGTCACAGTTCCAATGGATGAATCACTTGCAACAGTTTCTCTTGATATTAGTGGCCGCTCTTTTCTTGTGTTTAATGTTGAGGGTTTAAAAGATAAGGTCGGTAATTTTGATACGGAGCTTGTCGAAGAATTTTTCTTGGCCTTCACAAATAATGCAAAAATTAATTTACACATCAATTTAGAATACGGTAAGAATAGTCACCATATCATCGAAGCAATTTTCAAAGCCTTTGGCCGCGCACTTGACGAAGCAACACTGATTAATCCAAGGGTTAAGGGAATCCCATCAACAAAAGGTGTATTGTAAAACTCAAATTAAATGGAGCTGATTAAATATGATACTATTTCCAGCAATTGATATTCTTAATGGAAAATGCGTTCGCCTCACACAGGGCGATTATAATAAAGAAACAATTTACCATGAAAATCCCGTAGAAGTAGCGAAAGAATGGGAAAGAAAAGGAGCTGAATTTATACATATTGTCGATTTAAATGGCGCAAAAACTGGGCAATCTATTAATCAGAGTGTCATCACAGAAATCGCCAAGAATGTGTCAATCCCCATTCAAATCGGTGGTGGAATTCGCTCATTAGAAATTATTAAAACTTACCTCGAAGCTGGAGTAAATCGTGTCATTATCGGTACCGCTGCGATTACAGATAAAGAATTTTTACGTAAGGCTGTGGATGAATTCCAGAACAAAATCGCGGTTTCCATTGACGCAAGAAATGGTTATGTCGCTACAGACGGCTGGACAAAAGACAGTACTACAAAAGCACTCGATTTAGTAAAGGAACTTGAAGAAATTGGTGTTAAAACAATTGTTTATACAGATATTTTCAAAGATGGCATGCTCGAAGGACCAAACTTCACGGAATTGCAAACCATAAATGAAGCAACGACAATCGATGTCATCGCCTCAGGTGGTGTTACAACAGAGCAGGATGTTAAAAATCTAAGAAATCTAAAAATGTATGGTGCGATTATCGGAAAAGCACTCTATGATGGCAATTTAGATTTTACTCGACTTATAGAAGGTGAAGTAAAATGACAACGAAGCGAATAATACCCTGTCTCGATATCGATAAGGGGCGAGTCGTTAAAGGAACTAAATTTGAAGATATTAAAGAAGTCGCAGATCCAGTTGAGCTTGCAAAGTTTTATAATGACATTGGTGCTGATGAACTCGTATTTTATGATATTACGGCATCAACTGAAAACAGAGGGCTCTTCCTAGACCTTGTTAAGGCTGTAGCAGAAGTAACGACAATTCCATTAACGGTTGGTGGTGGTATTCGCACAACTAGTGATATTAAAGCCGTTTTAGATGCTGGTGCTGATAAAGTTTCTATAAATAGCGCAGCGATAGAAAATCCGAATTTCATTCAAGAAGCTTCTGAAGTCTTTGGTAGTGACATTATTGTGTTTGCGATGGATGTAAAAGAAATATCGACAGGGAAATGGACCGTCCATAAAAAAGGTGGTAGAGAAGATACTGGAATCGATGCATTGGAGTGGGCAAAAAAAGCTGAGATACTTGGTGCTGGTGAAATTGTTGTGAACGTGATTGATACGGACGGAGTAAAAGGTGGTTACCAACTTAGCATCACTAAGCAAATCGCTGATGCGGTTACTATTCCAGTTGTTGCAAGTGGTGGTGCTGGTATAATGGAACACTTTAAAGAAGTACTGCTAACTACTGGCGCTAACGCTGCACTCGCTGCTTCTGTTTTTCACTTTAACGAAATTAACATTCCTGATTTAAAAAATTACCTTGCCGAAGAAAACATCAATGTTAGGAGGAACCAATGATGACAAAAAATCTTGATGAATTAAAATTTGATGACAACGGACTTCTTCCTGTCATTGTTCAAGATGCTGACACTGGAAAGGTTCTTACACTTGCCTATATGAATAAAACTTCTCTAGAAAAAACAATTGAAACGAACGAAACATGGTTCTACTCTCGCTCTCGTCAGACCTTATGGAATAAAGGCGAAACATCTGGCAATAAACAGCTTGTTAAACAAATCTCTTATGATTGTGATCAAGATGCCCTTCTTGTTCAAGTTGAGCCACTCGGACCAGCTTGTCATAAGGGTGAGGATACTTGTTTCCATGAAGTTTTGCATACGAATGAAGTCCCTACACAAGAGATTCTCCCCCAACTTGTAGGCAAAATAAAAGATAGATATGAAAATCCAGAAGAAGGTACTTATACAACTTATCTCTTTGAAAAAGGCGTCGATAAAATCTTGAAAAAAGTTGGCGAAGAAAGCAGTGAAGTTATCATTGCAGCTAAAAATAATGACCATGAAGAGCTAACAGCAGAAATTGCAGATTTAACTTATCATGTGCTAGTGCTAATGCAGGAAATAGGTGTGTCGACGAAGGACATTAAGAAAGTACTGACAGAAAGACATCTCGAAAAGGAAGGTCAAAACCGTGAATAAATTTTGGACCAGCGCTGTTAAACGCAGTGATCCTTATGTTCCTGGTGAACAATTGAACCAAAAAAACATTATAAAATTAAATACAAATGAAAATCCGTACCCTCCCTCACCAAATGTAACTGATGCAATCAAAGCGGAGGTCGATCAGCATTTAAATTTATACCCATCACCAACAGCTGATAAATTAAGAGAAGACATTGGAACATATTATGGCCTTTCTGAGGAGAATGTTTTTGTTGGAAATGGTTCGGATGAAGTATTGGCCTTTTCTTTTATGGCATTCTTTGAGCCTGGAAGAGTGATTCGCTTTCCTGAAATTTCCTATAGTTTTTATCCAGTTTATGCTAAGTTATTTGACATCCCATATGAGACAATGGAATTGAGAAATGATTTCACGATACGCCCTGAAGATTATTTTCAATCCGAGGGTGGCGTTATTTTTCCAAATCCAAATGCGCCAACAAGTCTATATTTAGAATTAGAAGCAATTCGTGCAATACTAGAAAATAATTCTGATTTGGTTGTAATTGTTGATGAGGCATATATTGATTTCGCGGAGGAATCAGCAGTCAGTTTGCTTAGCGAATATCCTAACCTATTGATTATCCAGACCTTGTCAAAATCACGTTCCCTAGCTGGGCTAAGAGTTGGCTTTGCACTTGGTTCACCAGATTTAATTGAGGCACTCATTCGCATTAAAGACTCTATCAATTCCTATACGATTGATCGCTTAGCGCTTGCTGGGGCAAGTGCAGCGATCCTGGATGTTGATTATTTTAAAGAAACAACTGAGAAAGTAATTACAACAAGAAAATGGGTCGTTGAGGAATTAAACAAACGTTCTTTTGAAGTTCTCCCATCACAAACAAACTTTTTATTGATACGCCATGAAAATGTGGCTGCTGAAGAACTTTATTTGGAGCTAAAAAACAGAAATATTCTTACACGTCATTTTAAACAGCCAAAGATTAGTGATTTTCTACGAGTCACGATTGGAACGGACGAAGAAATGGAGCTTTTCTTGGAAGTTCTAGATTCTGTATTGTGAACTTCAGCGAGTGTCTTGTGAACTTGGGCGAGTTCAATGTGAACATCGGCGAGTTGGACAGACCTCTGTCAAGTGGACACATTAATTAATTCACACCCATTTTATTTTTTCCTTGAAACCACATGATGACTTTTCAATTCTAAGGTTGGTTTTGTCAAGGGTGTTCTTTCCCTTGACAAAACCAACCTTAGAATTATGCTCTTTGGGAGTGGTTCCAAGGAAAAATCATGCTACTTCTAGTTGAAACTTACTTAAGTATTGTTGTGGTGACATTCTGAGTTTTGTTACCACGCGTTCTTTGTTATAATAAGTGATATATTCTTCGATTGCTTGGCTCGTTTCTTCGAACGTCTTGTAAGAAAACATAATTGGCATTTCTTCCTTGATGATACTGAAGAAGCTCTCTATAGGGGCATTATCCCAACAGTTTCCCCTTCGCGACATCGAAGGGGTGATATTAGATTGACCAAGTAATTGAAAATAGTCTCGGTTAGTGAATTGAGCTCCCTGATCGCTATGCAGAATGGCTCCTTTCCCTAACCCTTTTTCTTTTAGTTTTTTTACCGTGTTTAACACTAATTGCGTATTTTGCTTATTACCAAAGGTAGAAGCCAAGACTTCGCCGTTATATAAATCCTTTACGGCACATAGATACGCCCACTTCCTGTATGGCTGCGTTATGCCTATATAAGTTATATCAATAGCTAACTTTATCCGTGGTTTAGTCGCTGTAAAGTTTTGTTCCAGTAAATTGGGTGCGACTATGGCTGGATTATTATAATTTCTATATTTTCGACGAATGACGCAGTATAACCCATACTTCCTCATCACTCTAGCTACTTGTTTCTTACCAACCTTTATATTTTCTTCGTTCTCTAATATGATGCTTAACCGCTCTGCGCCAACCATTTTATAATGTTTTTCAAAGTGTTTATTTATAATTTCGAACAGCTTTTCATCCTTTACATCTTTTTGATATACGCCATCTCTTTTTTTCCACGCGTAATATCCTGAACGTGATACGCGAAATAAGCTACATAGTGTCTTGATAGGGTAATCATTGGCTAGTTTATGGATAGTTTCAAAAGCTAATTGTTTTACACGTTTCCCCCCTTCCTTAACAGCAAAAGCTTTTTTAGATACGCATTCTCCACCTTTAATAACTCATATTCCTCTTCCAGTGTGGTTTTATTAGGTCTACCTGTATTATTTTTTCGTTGATCGGAAAGGGCATCAAAACCTTCTGCCTTTACAACGTTAATCCATTTATAGATCGAACGCCTTTGGTTAATTTCTAATTTCTCCATGATAGTAGGAACACTATGACCTTCAAAATATAATTCTACAGCTTGCCTTTTTGTTCGGTTATCGTATACTTTTCTTGCCATTAAAATCTCCCCCTTGATGATTATTCTATAATGAAATTTGTGAATAAATCAAAGTGTCCATTTTAATGGCAGTATACCAAGTTTATCGTGAACTTGAGCGAGTTCACTGTGAACATGGGCTTTTACCAATTTCAAGCTTCAAAAAAATGCAGTGCTCCACAAAAAGAGCACTGCATTTCTATTTTAAATTAATGTTTCTACTTCTGCTACTTCTCTTAACTCATTCACACGTGTTTCTAGCATTTCACGTTGTTTTTCATCATTAATATTCTGTCTGATAACCTCTTCGTACTCCTCGAATTCACCGAGTTCTTCATTTTCTTCTTTTAGCAAATCATATTGCTCTTGGACTTCTTCATCCGTAACTTCTACATCAAATTCAGTTTCGATATACTTTAATGTAACTAAATCATTCGTTAACTGTTCTCTAAAGTCTTCTTCCGAAAGGTTATTTTGCTCAAGCATCGTTGCGAGTGCTTCTTCCCCATTTTCTTCAACGATTGTATCAATCTGTGCTTGCGTTTCTTCTTCAGTAACCTCGATACCTTGTTCTGTTGCATCTTGACGAATCAATTCTTGTTCAACTAAAATCGCAATCGTTTCACTCTTTAGCATTTCGAGATCGCTTGTATCTTGTCCATACATATGAAGCATTGTTTTTAATTGTTGGTAAATATTATTATATTTATCTCCAAGAATCTCCGTGCCATTTACACTAACGACAGCTGATTCTTCGTCGGCTTTTTCATCTTCTGTAATCTCAAATTCTGGTTGGGCTTGTTCTTCTCCCGCAACATTTTCATCTTCATTTACCTCATCTGCCTCATCATCACTACATGCAACTAAAAACAGAGCTAGAAGAATTACTGCGATAAGCATTAATTGCTTTTTCATTTCTAAGTTCCCTCATTTCTTTTCAATCTTTCTCTAGTTAAACACAAATTAGCCGTCTAATTCAACCTTGTGAGAATAATATCATGAATTTTGTGAGGAAATGTTAATAGATTGTGAAAAGGGGAACAAGGATTTTCTTGTCTCTACTTAGCCAAATTTAATTTTTATCTTCTATCTCTATTTTTAATAAAAAGACCATGCTATCTTGTTTAATCATTCTATTTACATCATCTTCATCTTGGTAATCAACCATACGCATGGAATTTCCTTCACTTTCTCTATATACTGCTAAAATTTTTGTTTCGCCTATCTCTAAATCTATTTTTTTATCACCAATAGCACTTTCCCAAGAGGCAAATCTATCTGTCTGTTCTGGCATGTCAATTGTTTTTGAATGCATACTTACACTTGGTCCATATAGGAAAACGGAAGCATTATCTGAATTTGGGTTAATTACCCCAAAACCTAAATTCCCCTTGTCAACTTCATCTGGGCTGTCCCCATAGTATAACCGTATTAATGGTTCAGAATCTTTTTCTCCATATACATATCTTTCCACCCAAAGGTTCACCCACTTCCTGTCGGCCTCTTGTAACATGAAATCAAAATCAAATAATATTCCTAATGCTAATTCGTCAAAGGTTTTTACATATTCTGAATCAGAATTGGCTGAAATAGTGGCTGGTTTATCGCTCGCGTTTGTACACCCAGCACTTAATATCAATGTTAAAATTAAAATAAACCAAACAATAAAGAAATTGTTTTTCAATAAATTCACCCCTTTACATATATCAATTCAATAAGAATGAGTGCTAATCTTTTCTAGGTAAGGATTCATACTCTTAAGCAAAATCATTAACAATCTTCAATAGTCGCTCAGAACTCTCCGTTGAAACTGCCTCAGCTAATCTGGCTCCAGCAATAATCGGAGCCCACTGAAATACATCAGATTTTGATAGCCCACTCTTCTCACAATAAATTCGTAAGTATGTTTCAGCTAATTCAAATGATATTTGGGAATACAAAAGATAAGTTCGATAAACATCAGCACGAATATCTCCTGCACTTGCGTCTACCCAATCTATTATTACCACATGGTTATCAGTCCTAATTAAGTTGAATAAATGAAAATCGCCATGACAGAGCCTATAATCATAACTCATAGAATTCATTTTATTTATTAGATTAGCTTTTTGTTTATAATCTAATTGAGTGCTATTCTCTATTTGTCGCGATAGCTTTTCAACCATTGATTCCATTTCTCGGGTATTAGGCATAATACGATGAATCTTCATTTGCACATCGACAGATATATCTAAGTAATATTCAGCTTTTTCTTTATCCTTGAGCATTAATTCTCCCAATGTTTCTCCCTGGATATATTCCATTATAATCGCTTGCTCTCCATCTATCTTAGTGACATCAAAGACTTTAGGTACTGGAAGTCCACTTGCATAGGCATATCTTTGCTTGTTTGCCTCATATTCAGATTCTGTATCAGGTAAGTAATCGTTAAAAACTTTGATTATTTTATTGTCAGAAAGATAGATAGTTGCTGTATTTCCTTTTGCTATAAGATGATTTAAATTCATCATACCCTCCATGATTATTAAATATATTCTTCCTAAATATTAAATTAAAAGCTTGTCAGTTACTCTTCCCTTTTGTAAAAAGATGCTGATAAAAATATAGATATTCCTATCAAAGTAAATGCAATTGATTGGGAAAGATCTTTAAAGGAAAAACCTGTTGAAAGTTCTTCTATAAAAAAGTAAATCCCTAATAATATTAAAAAACTTCCTAGGACAATATTAATCTTCCTAATAAAATATAATTTTTCCACTATATCACGCCTTTACTCTCCAATAAATATCTTAATCTCATCTTGATTCTCCCGAACTAACTCATTCAAATGTTTATTTGCTTGTTCATCAAATTCTTCAACGTTCTCAATCGGGACATCTATGACTTCTTGGATATAAGCATTTATATATGCGCCTGTTTCAGAAGTTAATTCAATGTACTTTTGATGAAATTCTTCTGGTGACATACCGAGCTTTTTAGCTTGTGATTCAGCAAATTCACTGGTCGATATTGCAGACTGACTTTCTATATCTTTAGAAGGATAGACACCTAATGTAAAAGCCATTTCCTCAATCTCTTCAGAAACATCAATATTCATTTTCTTTGCTTCTTGAACGACTAGTTTTGCTTTTACAGTTCCGTCAATCATATTCAGTACTTCTTCATCTGGGTATAATAGGCGCAATTCACCAATTGTTATCTCCTCTCCCCTAACAATTGCAGCAGTATCTTCATCATCATATTTAGATAAATCGGAGCATCCCGTTAAAAGGAATAAAATCATAACTATCATAGAAAATAATAATCTATTCAACAATCTTACATCCTTTCTGTTTACTAAACTACCTAAATTCACTATCTATATACTTCAATAAAAAGGGTGCGTTCTCCTTCTTAAGAAGGGTAATATATAACTTAGGATGTTGACTATACGATAATTTTTTAGAAAACATGTCGAGTTTTATTAATTTTATTTTGCTATTATGAATGCATGAAAGGAGGGATATATTGCTAAAGGAATTGAACGAAGTAATTGAGTTTATTGAAGCAAATTTAGCGGACGATCTATCTCTTCAAAAAATCTCTGATTATGCTGGGGTTTCTGATTATCATTTAAGAACCGTATTTTTTCATCTTTCAGGGATGACTTTAAATGAATATGTGAAAAACAGAAAATTGTCAGAAGCAAACAAGGATTTATTGAACGGAGAAAAAGTAACAGAGGTTGCTTTTAAATATGGCTATCAATCGTTAGATGGTTTTACGAGAGCATTTAAAAAATGGAGCGGCTTCTTGCCATCAGAAGTAACAAAAACAGGTATCAGCAAAACATTTCCAAAGCTGACCTTTGTCATAACAGTTAAAGGAGGAACAACAATGGAATTTAGAATCGAAGAAAAACCAACATTTCATTTAGTCGGTGTTAGTAAACGGGTACCAATGCAATTTGAAGGTGTAAATAACGAAATTGTAGCGCTTGCTAAAAGTATCACGGAAGAACAAAGAAAAGAAATGCGCGCTATTCAAAACTTAGAACCAAAGCAAATCGTAAATGCTTCTTATAATGCTGATGCAGGTTTCCTAAAAGAAGAGGGAAATTTAACTCACATGATAGGTGTATTAACGACAGAAGATCAGATTAGTGATTCATTAGATAAAGTGTCAGTCGAAGCAGGTACTTGGGCAGTTTTCCCAAATAAAGGGCCATTCCCGACTACACTACAAGACACAATGGCGCGGACTTATTCTGAATGGCTTCCTGCTTCCGATTACGAAATCATTACAGCTCCAACATTTTCATTCACAAAAATGGATGAAAATAAAGACGGCTATGCTTATAGTGAGATTTGGATTCCTGTACGAAAAAAATAATTAACAAAACGCATAGCTATCCGTGTCATTTTGTACAGGTAGCTATGGGTTTCATTACACTACTTAACAAAGACAGCTTTAAATAAATAAACGACATCATATTCTTCCAACTTATCTATATTAGCTTCTGGATCGTCATAGAAGTCAGTTGAAAGGGACGACATCCTCCCATACTCATCTTGGGTATAACAAATATGGGCTAACAGCAATTCATCATCATCTATAGAAAGCTCACCAGGGAAATTCCCCCACACACTTGCCATATTACTCAATTCAATTGAATTTGTATCATAATTACTTAATGATCCTGTGGTACCATTACTACCTACTCCAATATTAAATGTATGTTGTTTACCTGTATTCATGGTTTTAGGTATAGTAATAATAATGGAACCATTTTCATCTATCTGCGATGTTAGTTCATTTAATAGCTCATCAATTAATTCACCAGATTCATATTTCTCAATCCACACCGATACTATTTCATATTCCCCGTCTGTCTCAAAATCAAATATAAATGCTTTATCCGTAGTAGTTGAAAGTATAGAGTCTTCTCTGTCTGTTAATTCAGCAAGAGAAATAGTATTGTTACTTGAATTGTTAGTACAAGCACTTAAAACAATTAAAAATAAAACTAATAATATATTTACGAATATTTTATTCACTTTTTTTACTCCTCAACATTTTCTTGATGTGCTCATTTAAAGTATATGAATTACTTATGATCAACAAGAGTAAGTGGTTATACTTATTTTAAAATATCTCGTTTTTACTTTTTACACTCTTAAATTCACTCTAAAATCTCGTTTCCAAATCCACTTCAATACACTCAAATTCATTACTTGAAAAGAGTGCATCCATTAACGCTTTGTTTCCACCCACAATGGTAAAATCCGCATCATAATTTGTATACAAGCACCAACTCTTATCTTCTGACCACCAATACGTTGGAGAGCCAATTTCATAATGATCCCCTATATCATACATAGATAATACATCATCAAGTTTCCCGTAGTATAAAAGTCCATGTTCGTACTCTAGAAAGTCAGGAAACTGATCGATAATTTTTAAAAATTCGTATTGGAAATAGCATTGTTCATGATTAGTAAATGACTTTAATAAAGACACCAATTCACGAAGGGTGTTTTTATCTGTACTACCTTCCTCGCCTAAAATGAGATAGCGTGGGTATCCTCCTATAGCTTTTGCAAGTGTTAAACTACTTATTTCTTTTGTATAATCTAAGTTATACTTTTCAGCTAATGATTTAAAAGTTAATCTCTCTCCATGATTAAAAACTATATGATTATCATTCGTAGGAAGCCCAATTTGACTATATAAAATCGATTCATCTTTAATATTTTTATCACGATAAATAGGGTGTAAAATTTTACAATAGAAATCATATCTATTAGGTAAGTGGTTTGAAACTTTATAACTGCCTTCATGATTTAAATCAAAAGATACGGTCTCTTCTTTAATCCAATTGAATTCACTCATATTTTCTAGCCTTATCAATTTTCTCACACACCTTTCCAACGATTACGTAGATTAAAAAGAGTAATTACTTCTCAAAAAAATATATCTCTAGTTTACTATTCGTGTATCTTACCTACTCCATGACTTTCTGAAATAATTACCTAAATAAAATGCAACAACCATAAGTAATAAAGCTAGTAAGCACATTAACCATAAACCTTTAGTTGTAAATATGAATATTGAAATCAATGAATGAGCTAAACCAATCATTGGCATAAAATAAAATTGTGTCGCAACTCCTAACAAATTTGACCAATATCCTCCCACGATCATTTCTTGATACATCAGCAGTACGAACATTGCTATAGCTGGTAAATGTACAATCAAGAATGATTTTAATTGTGACTTTTCGAATGTGAAGCTAATGAAACCTACCACTATCCATAAAACAAGAAAAATTATTCCTATAAGATTAGAAGGTAAAACACTATCTGGATTATCGATTATCCATGAATTCATTAGAAAACCTATAATTAAAGGAATAAACCCTAATAACAGCAATATCATTTTTTTGATGGTAATAACCCCCATAAGTGTTAACTGAATTAAATCAACTGCCATTACAACATATTCGACATTTAGGCGTATTAATCCTTTTTAAACTAGATTAAACTCTACCTTAAGTAAATGAATTCAAATTACATATTCAGGATAACTTCCTCCATTCTTGCACAAACTGTTGGTAGAAAGGAGTTTTTTTAGATGAGAGAAGAAAAGAAGAAATACAGTGATGTTGAGAGTGTGAGAAGAATTAAAAACCAAATTATTCCTGAGGAGTTTCCTGAAGGGTCTTATGGTTCAGCAATTAATAAATATGAAGCACCTGAAGGCAAATCTACCCCTTGGCTCCCTGGACAGTATCGGGAAAGTGCTTTTGTATTCCCTGATAAATCCCAGCATGCAAACTTGCCGAGACAAGCAGATGGCGCTCACCCTACACATAGTGAAAATGAAGAACATTCTACTGAAAATTAAAAAGCAGCATGGAATCGGAATTGTAGTTGATTTCATGCTGCTAATATTTTTTATGCAATTAGACTTTAAAGTATTAGTCTATGAGATAAGTTTTAATCCGATTCCAGAAGCTAATATTAACGTTATGAAGAACATTCTCTTCCAACTTTTTGATTCTCCATAAAAAAACATCCCAACTAAAGCACTGCCAACAACACTTATACCTGTCCAAATAGCATATCCTGTGCCCATTGGAATTGTTTGTAATGAATAACTTAGAAGACCAAGTGCTGATCCAAGCCCGATGATTATTAAAAAAACGGTCTGCCAATTTGGTTTTCTTGATAATTGATTAATCATTGCAACCGCAAAGGTCTCAAACAAGCCAGCTATAATTAAAATAAACCAAGCCATTAAGATCTGTCTCCTTTCTCAATATCATCAATTTCATTATCTGTGACCATTTTCAAACCAATAACCCCTGATAAGAGGACTGCAATAAGAAAAACTTTCTCCCATCTGAAAGCTTCTCCAAAAAATAAAATTTCTGCAACAACAGTACCACCTGCACCTAACCCAACAAAAACAGCGTAGACTGTTCCAGCAGGAAGTACTTGTGCAACACTTATCATTAAATAATTACTTACTATAATCAAAATGATTGTGGCAGTCCAAGTCCAAAAATCATATGCATGGGCCAATCCAATTACCCAAAAAACTTCTAAAAAGGCTGCAAGAAATAATATAAGCCAGTTTTTATTCATCTGAAATTACCTCCATTTTTAGTAGTATGAACATATATACAAAATAAAAAAGCCTGAGAGAAACTGTTTAACAGTTATCTCCCAGGCTTTTATCCTTCCGTGGCACAGCATTAGCTATGAGTTTTCTCTCGGACCAGACCAACTATAAGTTTGCGGAACCCTAGAAAACATTTATTTATTCAATTTTTTGTTACTCAATACTTTCATCAATCTGTTTTACCATTTCAGCTACTGAAACTAGACCGCCACCTGATAAATACCAGTATTCAGGGTTTAGGTAAAAGATTTTATCATTTTTATATGCATCTGTATTCTCTACTAGTTGGTTTTCAACAAGCTGTTGTGCAGCTCCCGATGCTTCACCACTAGTTACTACTGCAGCACGATCAACGACATAAAGAATATCAGGATTTTGTTCCATTACATATTCAAAAGTTACGTTCATCCCATGAGTTGATGCTTCAATCCCTTCATCGATAGGATCTACACCAAAAACATCATGAATAATTCCAAAGCGTGAGTTTTTACCATATGCACTAATTTTATCATCATTCGCTAAAATAATGAGCGCTTTTTCATCTGTTGCTTCTGCTCTCTCTTTTAAATCAGCAATCATTTCATCAATTGCTTCTAGCTCAGATTCGATCTCAGATTCTTTTTCAAAAACTTGACCTAATACAGTCATATTTTCTTTGAAAGAATCCATATATCTCGTCGTATCAACACCTAGATGAATGGTTGGTGCCAATTCTGATAATTGATCATATATTGCCGCTTGACGTCCTGAAATAATAATCAAATCAGGATCGATTTCAGAAATCTTTTCAAAATCGGGTTCTTTTAAACTACCGATATTTTCATAAGCGTCACCTTCGTATTTTTCTAAATAGGAAGGGATAGTGCCTGACTTAGCAAGTGCTGTAACCGAATCAACACCTAATTTATCTAGTGAATCTAGAATTCCAAAATCGAATACAATAACTTTCTCTGGATTCACAGGTACCTCTGTTGTATCTAACTCATGTTCTACAGTAACTGTACCTGCGTTTGTCTCTGTATCTCCCGCTGCATTATTCGACTCATTATTATCATCATCTGAGCCACAAGCTGCTAATACTAAAATAAGGAATGATGCGAGTAATATAAGTGTAAACTTCTTCATAAAAATAAAACTCCCTTTTATTCAATTGTATTGTTGGCTAGAATTCTAGCCTATATTAAAACTAAGCAAAGCATTTATCTGTCGCAAGTAGACTCATGTGATTTTATTTTATAATGGAACTCCTCGTTTACTTTCGCAATTCCAAGATAAACAGTACTGCAGTTGCTTCTAATACTCCTTTTATTATATTTGTACTGTATCTTCGTAAAGTGTCGCGATTTTTAAGTCAAACTGGAGTAATTGATATTTTAATAATACTAATGAAGCATTTATGTTTACCTAGCTTCTATTATAAGTTAATATAAAGGTAGTGAATTTCCCTTGTTCTGAATTTAGGTTGCCGCCTATCAGGACGGGGATTTTTTTATGGTCACATTTCGTCTAACTCACTAAAAGAAATGATTTGATTAGTAATAAACACAAATTCGTTGGTTATTAATTTCTTGAATCTCGATATCCATATCGTAAATCTCTTTAAGGACACATGTATCAATAACATCACACGCGCGTCCTTGTTTAACAATCTTCCCATCTTTTAATGCGACAATTTGGTCAGAGTAACAAGATGCAAAGTTAATATCATGGATAACAATTACAATCGTTTTACCCATATCGTCCACTAGACGACGAAGTGTTTTCATAATTTGTGTCGCATGACGCATATCCAAGTTGTTTAATGGTTCATCTAGTAAAATATATTCTGTATCCTGTGCCACTACCATCGCAATATGTGCACGCTGTCGTTGACCACCTGATAGTTGATCTAAATATTTATGTTGGATTTCTTCAAGCTCTAAGTATGAAATTGCTTCATCTACTTTGTCCCAGTCCTCTTTGTTTAATTTTCCTTGAGAATAAGGGAAACGTCCAAATGATACGAGTTCACGAACGGTTAGCTTTAAATTCACAGCATTTGATTGCTTAAGAATTGAAATTTTCTTTGCCAGCTCATTGTTTTTTGTTTTTAAAACATCATGGCCGTCGATAGTAATGTCCCCTTGATCTCTTGTAATCAATCGGCTAATCATTGAAATCAACGTACTCTTCCCTGCACCGTTTGGACCAATGAATGACGTAATCGTACCTTTTTCTATTTTAAGAGAAACATCCTCTATAATTGGCTTGCTCCCATATGATTTAAAAACATTCTTCAAATCTACCATGATTTATTCTCCTTTAATAAAAGATATATAAAGTAAACTCCACCAATGAAATTAATAATTACACTTACTGTTGTGTTGAAGGTGAATACCTTTTCTACGAGGAACTGCCCTCCAAGTAAAGCGATAATACTTACAAATATTGAACTTAGGATGATATAAAAATGACGGTAAGTCTTCATCATTTCATATGCAACGTTTACAACGAGAAGTCCTAAGAAAGTAATTGGTCCAATTAATGCCGTTGCTACAGAGATTAGAACTGCGACGATAATTAGAAGTCTTTTAACGACAAAGTCATATGGGACACCTAAATTAATCGCATCATCTTTACCCAAAGCAAGGACATCTAAATACTTATAAAACCTTAGAAAATAAAGCGTTACAACCGCAATTATCACTACTGATATATATACTAAATCCGTATTGACATTATTAATACTTGCAAACATTCGGTCTTGCGCAACACTGAATTCATTCGGATCGATTAACACTTGCATGAAGTCTGTAAAACTCCCAAAGAACGATCCTAAAATCATACCGATAAGTAGTAAGAAATAAATATTGTTTTTCTCACCTTTGAATAAAAACTGGTAAAGCACAAGTGAGAATAATACCATTCCCGCAATGGAGATAAGATAATTAACACCGCTGTTCATCATTACAAGCGAATTCGCACCAAATAAAAATATAATTACGGTTTGAATTAGCATATAAAGGGAATCTAAACCTAAAACACTTGGTGTTAATATTCGGTTATTCGTAATTGTCATAAAGACTACAGTTGAGAAAGCGATTGCTCCGCCAGTTAAGATTATCGTAAATACACGAATAACTCTTCGCGGCAAAACATAATCGATATTCCCAGTTAAATCATAAAATATATAAAGTAGCGCTAGGAAAAGTGCAACAACGGCAAGGATAACTGTTTTCTTCTTATAACCCATACTTTTTTCTCCTTAATAATAAGTAGATGAATATTCCACTACCTATCACACCAACTGTTAAGCTGATTGGAATTTCATATGGATAAATAATCACCCTGCCGATAATATCACAAAATAGAACAAATACTGCACCTAGCAATGCTGTATGTATTAATGTGTTTTTCAAATGATCACCTTGATAAATGGTGACGATGTTCGGAATAATTAATCCTAGAAAAGGAATTACTCCGACAGATAGAACGACGGACGCGGTTACTAACGCACTAATTATCAATCCGATATTGACAACCTGACGATATTTCAGTCCTAGACTTTTTGAGAAGTCTTCGCCCATACCTGCAATCGTAAATTTATTAGCGTACAGATAAGCTACGATTAATAATGGAATACTTACAAACATCAGTTCATAATTTCCACTCATAATCATGGAAAAGTCACCCTGCATCCAGGACGACATATTTTGAATCAAATCATTTTGATAAGCAAAAAATGTGGATATAGAACTAATAATGTTTCCAAGCATTAAACCAACTAATGGAATAAAGACAGCATCCTTGAACTTTATTCTATTTAAAATTTGCATAAAGATCAGTGTGCCTAGCAAGGCGAACACGAAGGATACTAACATTTGTTGGATTGCTGTAGCGGATGAGAACATCATCATCGAGACGAGTATCCCAAGCCTTGCAGAATCTAAAGTACCTGCAGTCGTTGGTGATACGAATTTATTTCTGCTCAGCTGCTGCATAATTAGTCCAATAATACTCATGCTCATACCTGCAATGACGATACTAAGCAATCTTGGTATTCTACTAACCATCAACACCTGTTTCTGTGTGTCTGATAAGTCGAAGATATCAAGTGGAGTAACACTAGTTACACCAATAAACACAGATAGTATGGAAAAAATAATTAATAATATAATTAAGTACCTTATCTTCATAGACTGCCCTTCTCTTTGAAAAGCACATCTAGCCAAGCCTCGCGCTTTTCCTATTCCCTTTGAATTACGTTCTATATTCTTCTATAAATAATAATAATTATTACCTGCAAACTATTCTAATTAAGAATGAGATTCATTATCAATTAGCTGATAATTTTAGTATATCAGATTTATACTCATAGTCAATAATAATTGCTCCGCTTGTTAGTCGATTTGTAAGCGATCTATCAACGAGAAAAACACACTACATATTATTGCAGTGTGTTTCCATTTTAATACTCTTCACAACTCTCACCTGTACAATAGGAAGTTTTTGCTTTTGTTTTTCCTTGAAGGACTGGTTCTTTTTGTTGCTCTTCCCATACCTTAGAGAGAATATCAGTGAAAATATCGCTTGATTTGACACCAGAAATTCCATACTTTTCATTGAAAACATAGAACGGAACCCCTTGAATGCCAATTTCTGCGGCAACACTAATATCTTCCGCAACTTTAATTTTAAATCGTTCCGAATGGATGACTTCATTAACATCTAAAGAATCCAAGCCAACTTCATTCGTTAGTTTGATTAATGTATGCTCATCATTCAATAATGCAGCATCTGTAAAGTATGCATGCATAAACTTTTCAACAAGCTCAGGACCTTTCCCTTTAGATATTGCATACTGTAAAACTCGGTGTGCAATGAACGTATTCGTATATTTTATTTCCTCAAAATTAAAATCTAATCCTACATCCAGCGCTTGCCTTCTTACTTGTTCATTCATTTCTATTGTTTGATCCAAGGGGATGCCTTTTAATTCAGATAGAGTTTCATGAAAGTCTTTGTCTGGGATGTATTCGGCCGTTGGATCAAGCTGATAGCTTCTATATTCAATTTTTATTTGATCTTTATTAGGAAAATCTGCAAGAGCATCATGCAATTTTCTAATACCGATATAACAAAACGGACATACAAAATCCGACCAAATCTCAATTTTCATCTTACTAAGATCCCCTTTTTGATTCTTTATCTCACATTATATTTTTTGTGTATATTAATTGTTATCCATTAATGATGTTCCCATGATATTCACACGGTTGGTATTTTTCAGTTCAGATAAATTCTTAACTCCGATACCAAACATCACCATTTTTAATTCTAATTCAATTTGTTCCATTACTTCTAACACTGCTTCTTCTGATTCAGTTGCTGCTTTTAATAAATGACGGGCAAATCCAATAATATCTGCTCCGATTGTTATCGCCTTTGCAGCATCAACGCCAGTACTCATCCCACCACTTGCAACAAGCGGTGCCTCAGGTAATTTACTACGTACGGAAACAATGCAATCTTTCGTTGGGATTCCCCAGTTATTAAATGCTTCTGCTGCAGCTTGCTTCATCTTATCTCGAGTTCTAAGTTTTTCAACTTGACTCCAAGAAGTGCCTCCTGCTCCAGCAACATCAATATAAGAAATTCCTGCATTATATAATTTTTCTGCTACGCTACCATCAATTCCAAATCCAACTTCCTTAACACCAACTGGAACGTCGAGTGTTTTACATACTTCTTCAATCTTAGGTAGAAGATTTTCAAAGTTAAGATCTCCACCGTCTTGAACAATTTCTTGCATGCTATTTAAATGAAGAACGATAGAATCCGCTTCTGTTTTATCAATAATTCGCTGGCATTCTTCAGGCCCATAACCATAATTAAACTGAACCGCTCCAATATTTACGATGACTGGTGCAGTCGGTGCCTGTTTACGAACCATGAAAGAATCTTTATATTGATCACTTTCTAAAAGTGCTCTTGTTGAACCAATCGCCATTACCCAACCTTTTGCTTCTGCAGCGAGGGCGAGATTATGATTGATTTCAGTTGCGAGCTTTGAACCACCTGTCATTGAGCTGACTAGGAATGGGGCTTTCAACTGTTTTCCTAAGAAGGATGTGTCAATTTTAATATCATCAAAGTTTATTTCGGGTAACGCATTATGAATGAAATGTATTCCCTCAAGTCCTGTAGTTTTATTAACGCCTTCTACCCTATCTGTCAGGCATAAACGAATATGTTCTGTTTTTCTTTGGTTAATCCCAGTTTCCATTAATACTACCTCCGTACATCTATTCATTATCTTGTTCCTATTTTACTTCTTTCTTCTATTAAATGAAAGAAGAAGGATTATGGAGAGTGATTTATGTGGAAAATCCTATGTTTTTGGGCGGTGCGAAGGTGGCAATTGTGAACTTCGGTGAGTTACATGTGAACATTGGGTAACTGGACAGACCTCTGTCAAGTGGACACATTAATTAATTCACACCCATTTTATTTTTTCCTTGAAACCACATGATGACTTTTCAATTCTAAGGTTGGTTTTGTCAAGGGTGTTCTTTCCCTTGACAAAACCAACCTTAGAATTATGCTCTTTGGGAGTGGTTCCAAGGAAAAATCATGCTACTTCTAGTTGAAACTTACTTAAGTATTGTTGTGGTGACATTCTGAGTTTTGTTACCACGCGTTCTTTGTTATAATAAGTGATATATTCTTCGATTGCTTGGCTCGTTTCTTCGAACGTCTTGTAAGAAAACATAATTGGCATTTCTTCCTTGATGATACTGAAGAAGCTCTCTATAGGGGCATTATCCCAACAGTTTCCCCTTCGCGACATCGAAGGGGTGATATTAGATTGACCAAGTAATTGAAAATAGTCTCGGTTAGTGAATTGAGCTCCCTGATCGCTATGCAGAATGGCTCCTTTCCCTAACCCTTTTTCTTTTAGTTTTTTTACCGTGTTTAACACTAATTGCGTATTTTGCTTATTACCAAAGGTAGAAGCCAAGACTTCGCCGTTATATAAATCCTTTACGGCACATAGATACGCCCACTTCCTGTATGGCTGCGTTATGCCTATATAAGTTATATCAATAGCTAACTTTATCCGTGGTTTAGTCGCTGTAAAGTTTTGTTCCAGTAAATTGGGTGCGACTATGGCTGGATTATTATAATTTCTATATTTTCGACGAATGACGCAGTATAACCCATACTTCCTCATCACTCTAGCTACTTGTTTCTTACCAACCTTTATATTTTCTTCGTTCTCTAATATGATGCTTAACCGCTCTGCGCCAACCATTTTATAATGTTTTTCAAAGTGTTTATTTATAATTTCGAACAGCTTTTCATCCTTTACATCTTTTTGATATACGCCATCTCTTTTTTTCCACGCGTAATATCCTGAACGTGATACGCGAAATAAGCTACATAGTGTCTTGATAGGGTAATCATTGGCTAGTTTATGGATAGTTTCAAAAGCTAATTGTTTTACACGTTTCCCCCCTTCCTTAACAGCAAAAGCTTTTTTAGATACGCATTCTCCACCTTTAATAACTCATATTCCTCTTCCAGTGTGGTTTTATTAGGTCTACCTGTATTATTTTTTCGTTGATCGGAAAGGGCATCAAAACCTTCTGCCTTTACAACGTTAATCCATTTATAGATCGAACGCCTTTGGTTAATTTCTAATTTCTCCATGATAGTAGGAACACTATGACCTTCAAAATATAATTCTACAGCTTGCCTTTTTGTTCGGTTATCGTATACTTTTCTTGCCATTAAAATCTCCCCCTTGATGATTATTCTATAATGAAATTTGTGAATAAATCAAAGTGTCCATTTTAATGGCAGTATACCAACTTCTCTGTGAACTTCAGTTTTTACGCTTAAATTAACACTATTCGCCGTATCTGAGAACGGAAACTAGTATTTAGCTGAAGCTACGTTGGCGTCAATTGCGAACAGCAGAATATTCCGTGTCCACTTCAGCATTCCTACTACATAAGAAGCACTATCATTTAAATTAGTACTTAACTGGAAGTTTAATAATCCTTTTTTCCTATAATAATAGATACCTTTCTACTCATATATCATGTATAATAAAATGAAGTAATATAATTAGTCATGAAATTATGACTATTTACAAGACTTTTCACAGGGGGAAATTAAACAAATGAAAGTGAAAGAGAAAAAGAAAGTACAGAGAATAAAGAACAAAAAGCCAATAAAGAAACGCTCCTTCAAGTTTAGCAATCTAAAAATTGGACCCAAATACATAAGCGTGTTCATGGTAACAGTATTCATATTTTTATTATCAGGATTTCTTGTTTATCTACAGCTGAATATTGCTGATGAGAATGCAAATGACTTAGAAAAATATAGTCACCAAGTGAATGATATGTCTGAGCTGACTGCAATCATCCAAGCTAAAGATGTACAGATCTCTGACTTTTTATTAACTGAAGACAATACATATGTTGATAATTTCACGGAATACGAAGCTCAACTTGATACTTTATTAGAAAGAATCGAATCACAGTTACATACAGAGGAAGAAATTGAATTAATAACGAACCTTAAAAGAAATGATAGCAGTATTAATAATACATTCCACACAAATATTGTTTCTTCCATAGAGAATAACAATTCAATAATGGCGAGAAGCATGCGAGAAACTACATACCGTTTCCGAACAGAGAATATTGAGTTCGTTAATCAATTATTAGCGATTAACACAGAAAGACAGGAAGCTGCAGTTGCAGAAGTAAAAAGTAGTATGGCAGATAGCCGTGCAGTTCTATCAATCGCAAATATAGCTTCTGTGATAATAGGAATTTTACTTATTATTTTAGTGAGCAGAAAAATCTCTAAAGAATTAAATCGCGTTGTGAATACAACAATAGAAGTTGCCAAGGGAAATCTACGCGTTAAAACGATTGACTATGAAGGTAAAGATGAAATTGGACAGCTTGCTTCAGCAGTAAATCTATTAAAAGTAAATATTCAAAGTATATTGACGAATATTTCTAAAGCAAGCGAAAGCCTAACGAGTCAGAGTGAGGAATTAAATCAATCCGCAAATGAAGTACGAGAAGGTAATATTCAAGTCGCCGTTACAATGGAAGAGTTATCTACTGGGGCAGAAACCCAAGCAAATAGTGCATCAAATCTTGCTGAAAAGATGAATGACTTCTCTCAAATGGTAAAAGAATCTGAGCAGAATGGCACCGAAGTTTCAACTAGATCAGAACACGTTCTTAGTTTAACAAATGAGGGGCGAAAACTAATGACCTCTTCTGTAGATCAAATGAAGAATATTGATCAAATTGTGGAAGAAGCTGTTGAAAAGGTGAAAAGTCTCGATAAACAATCAGAAGCTATTTCAAATCTTGTAACAGTAATTGAGGGCATTGCAAATCAAACAAACCTTCTTTCTCTAAATGCGGCAATTGAAGCTGCAAGAGCTGGAGAACATGGAAAAGGTTTTGCAGTTGTAGCTGATGAAGTAAGGAAATTATCTGAACAAGTTTCAACATCAGTGGCGGAAATTACAACAATCGTAACTAATATCCAATCTGAAACTGAAGCAGTTGTAGATTCATTATCTAAAGGCTATGCTGAGGTGCAAACAGGTACAGAACAAATCGAAACAACTGGAAAGAACTTTGACACCATCCAACAAGCCGTTACAGAAATGACTGAAAACATCACACTGATTTCAACGAATTTAAACCGAATTTCTCAAACTACTGGTGAGATGAATAACCTTATTGAAGAGGTTGCATCCGTGTCAGAAGAGTCAGCTGCCGGAGTAGAAGAAGCTGCTGCATCCTCTGAACAAACAGCAAGTTCAATGGAAGAGGTTTCTGGTAGCGCTGATGAACTTGCACGACTTGCAGAAAATCTTAATGAGGAAATAAGAGTGTTTAAACTATAATTTTAAAGCTAAGAGATCATTTCTCTTAGCTTTTTTTATCCAACGAATTTTTCTCACCTGAAACTATATGAATATTATTCTAAAGAAAGGGAAGTATACCTCTGTACCCAGAATTAAAATTTTCTAAGAGGTGATATGAATGTCTAATAGAATTAAACAAGAAGAAATGGAAACATTAAGAGATTTAATTAAAGATGTAGATGTAGCTATGCTAACTACAGTTACACCAGAAGGACTTGTCTCGCGTCCGATGAAAACACAGGAAGTAGAATTCGATGGTGATTTATGGTTCTTCACTAAAAAAGAAACAGATAAATATAAAGAAATCTTGCACGGCCAGGATGTGAATGTTGCCTATGCAGGTAAATCTTACGTGTCTATCCGAGGACAAGCTGAAATTGTCGAGGACGTTAGTAAAAAAGAAGAATTGTGGAATAAAGCCTATGAGAAGTTTATGCAGACTACTGTGGACGATCCTAACTTAGTCTTAATCAAGGTGAAAGCAGAAGCTGCAGAGTATTGGGAGTCTGGTAGCATTACAAAAAGAATTGCTTTTTTCTACAAACGTATGACAGGGCAAGATTCCGAATCAAGTGAAGTGAATGAGACAATTGAATTAGATAAGTAAATTGGAAATGGGTTGTCTCGTGATGAGGCAACCCATATTCACTGTCTCAAAAAGTTTATAACAACATCTGTTCCAAACGAACCAAGTTTTCCTCAAGAAATAGAGCATGCTTCTCCATTCCCCTTCTTTTACACCAACCAATACTATTAAAAGCATCGGTAAATTGATAAAAAGGTAGGACCGCGTCTAAATCAATTAAGGACCTAACACTTTTATAACCTTCTTGATATGCCAAGTAAAAAGCTTGATTAAAGCTTAAAAAGTCACGATGTAGCTTCGTAAAGTCTACTTCTGTTGAACCGAAACGAACACTTTCAAAATCAATTACTCCTGAAACTTGAGTGCCAGCAATTATTATATTCGCCGGACGAAAATCCATGTGAATGAAACTTGGCCCATCAGGGGAAGGCAGTTGGCTTTTCATATCTTCATATTTAACGATAGCTTTATCGTATAGTTCCTTATTTAAGACCCCTTTAACATCTTCGGCAAAGCTATAGAATTGTTTTTCAACAAAAGTTGACCAATTTACAAACTCATTCTTGATACCTGTTAAAACTTCTACGTTCCTAGGTGCAACATTATGTATTGATGCATGAAGTATACCTACTTCATATGCTACTTCGGGTGAAACATTTGTTGATAAAGGCTCGCCTTTTAATTCAGATAACAGAAATGCACCTGGACAACTTGAATCGCCTGCCCAATAATCTATTAGACGAGGAATAGCAACTTTTCCGCGCAAAATCTCATAAGCTTCTAACTCTCGATGATACTTCAATTTTGTATAAGGAATCTTTATAAACACGCAATCTCCGCTTTGTAAATGACATTTATAAACAGTGGAACTATGCGAATCTTCAACCGGCGTTATTGCTTGAACCTGCAGTTTAAAATTCGAAATGATTTGCTCTAGCAATTCATCATCTCCATTCTAAAGAAATTGTTTCAAAAGTAGAACCATTCAATTGTGATGAGATGATAAATGCCTCTACCTGTTAAAACTTTATCGCTCTCGTGGCAATAAAGGTCTTAATATAGTTATCTATTATTCGCGTTCCACCGAAGTCATCCTCATAAAAACCAGTTAGAACTAATCCTGCATTCATTTGCCCTTGGATTTGGTCTTCTAAAGTATGTGCGTATTCGATTGTCTCATTAGAATTGATATAATCTTCAACTTCATTCTTTGGTAAATAATCTAATGTAGACGAAGGAATTGCGTGTTTCACATCTAGAATTCCTTTTCTCTCTTGTTCATCATCAAAAATCCATAATAAAGGATTTGTAAATCCAACAATTAGGATTCCCTTTGTTTTTAGTACTCTCGAAATCTCATCCCAAACAGGTTGGACTTCTTTTACAAATAAATTAGAAACAGGCTGAACAACCATATCAAAGGATTCATCCTCCAACTGGCTAAGATCTGTCATGTCACCTTGTATCGTTTTCAAAGTTAATCCTTCTCGTTTTGCAACCATCTCATCTTGCTCTAATTGCTTTTTAGATATATCGACAACTGTTACATTCGCTCCTGCTGCAGCTAATACTGGTGCTTGTTGCCCTCCACCAGACGCCAAGCAAAGTATCTTCAAGCCCTTTATGGAAGTAGGAAACCACTCTCTCGGAACTGACTTTTCAGTTGTTACAGTTATTTTCCACTCTCCTGCTATACTCTTTTGAATTTCTTCGCTACTCACAGGTTGTGTATACCTGGAGCCCTCTTCAACTTTCTTATCCCATGCATTGCTATTTTGTTGTATCGTATCCATTTTCCCTCTCCCAATATATTTTTATAAAATTTATTGAATCGATTACCCTTGAAAATGATAAGGTGACGAAGCTGTCAGTAATCGCTCCACTCCACCACGATGATAGGGCATTAATTCATTAGCTTTTTCTATGTCTACCCATTCTATTTCAGCTATTTCATCTTTGAAATTAATGGCAATTTCTCCATCGGTAACTTTGGCTCTAAAAGTTATAAATAGCGCATGATTTTCTTTTTCGATAAACTTTGCTTCATTTACAGCTATAACTTCGCCTACTTCGATTGTTAAATTTGTTTCTTCTTTAACTTCACGAATAATTGCATTTTCAAAAGTTTCACCTTTTCCACTGCTCCGCCTGGAAGTGTCCAGCGACCACCAATGTTATTTACCATTAAAATCTTCCCCACATCTTCTCTATAAATAAGGGCGTATACGACATCTACTCGAATCATTGTTTTACCTCTCTAATTAAAAATTCGCAGTGCATTCTATCATGAATTTCACTGCGATTTCATTTATTTAAAATCATTAAAAAGACTTCTTATGAAGAAAACAATCGACAACATGATCATTTACCATTCCGGTTGCTTGCATAAATGCGTAGCAAATTGTTGGTCCGACAAAGTTGAATCCGCGCTTTTTTAAGTCCTTGCTCATCATTGTCGATTCCGTTGTACTTGCAGGTACTTCAGCTGAGGACTTCCACTTATTAATCAGTGGTTTCCCGCCAATAAACTGCCAAATGTACGTATCGAAACTACCAAACTCTTTCTGGATTTCTAGAAATACCTTTGCATTGCGTATGACCGATTCAATTTTGCGCCGATTACGGATAATACCTTCATTCTGCATTAACTCTTCTATCTTTTCGTCATTATAGGTGCTGATTAGGTGTGCATCAAACTGATCGAATGCTTTTCGATAATTTTCACGTCGCTTTAATATTGTAATCCAGCTTAAACCTGCTTGGGCTCCTTCTAAAGAAAGCATTTCAAATAAATGCTGGTCATCATGCACAGGGCGTCCCCACTCCTCATCATGGTAAGAAATATAGACTGGATCATCTGTTACCCATGCACAACGGTGAACATCCATTACTTATCTTCTCCAAGTTCAATGTCATTTTCCGGATAAGAAATCCAATCACTAAAGCTTCCTGGATAAAGTTTTACATTTTTATAACCTGCTGCTTTAAGTGCGAGGATATTTATACAGGCCGATACGCCAGAACCGCAAGATACGATAATTTCCTCTTCTTGATTCAAATCTGAGAAATGTTGTTTGAGGCCTTCCCCTTTTAACCATTTTCCATCGTCAGATAACACCGTTTTCCATGAGTAATTTTTCGCACCTGGGATATGTCCTGCTTTACTATAAAGTGGTTCAAAATCACCTAAGTATCTATCCTCTGTTCTGGAATCAATAAGTGTCGTGCCTTCTGCAACTTTTTCCTTTACTGCGTCAATATCAACAATCTTTTCTTCATTAAATGTTGCTTTATATTCTTTCGGCGTCAAGCTTGGGATATCAGAGGTTACCTTATTTCCAGATGCAACCCAATGCTTGAAACCTCCTTCTAAGATATAAACTTTCGTATGGCCAATTGCTTCTAGCAACCACCAAAGCCTAGCTGCGAACATATCATTACCTTCATCATAAATAACGACTGTTGTTTCTTCATCAACACCAATATTTCCAAGTTTTTTTATAAAGGTTTTAAAATCTGGGAGTGGATGTGAACCGCCATGCTTCTCTACTCTTCCAGACAAATCCTTATTTAAATCGAGGTACACGGCTCCAGGGATGTGACTTTCAAGATAAAGTTTTCTCCCAGCATTCTCATCAGTTAATTTAAATCTTACATCAATTATTCTTGTATTATCTAGTTGATTTTCTAGTCGATGATTTAATCGTTCTACACTAATTAAATTCGTCATGCAAGATCCCTCCATTCTCTTCTATTGTAAACCTTTCTACTGTAAGAATAAAGTGAAACTTCAGAAAGACTTAGATAATATTTCGAGTTCCGTAATTTATATGCTAAAATAATTGTTATATATCATTTAAGGAGAGATTGTAAAATGAAAGAGGAACTAATTGAACGACTTACCACCTACGCGAAAATCGATACACAATCAAATGAGGATTCAGAAACGACTCCTTCTACACCCGGACAATTTGATTTAGTAGAAGTTTTAACAAAAGAATTAAAAGAAATTGGGATGGAAGATGTTGAATCAGATGATAATGGTTATTTAATGGCGACATTACCAGCTAATACAGACAAGGATATACCTACGATTGGGTTCCTTGCACATCTTGATACAGCAACTGACTTTACGGGTAAAAATGTGAATCCACAAGTAATTGAAAACTTTGATGGAAATGATATTACATTAAATGAAGCGTTAAATATTGTCCTGTCGAAAGAAGAATTCCCAGAGTTACCGAGTTATAAAGGACATACGCTAATTACGACAGATGGAACAACTTTATTAGGTGCAGACAACAAAGCTGGAATTGCTGAAATTATGACCGCAATGAATTACCTTATTCAACATCCTGAAATTGAACATGGACGAATTCGTGTAGCTTTCACACCAGATGAAGAAATTGGTCGTGGTCCACATAAATTTGACGTCAAACGCTTTGATGCAAGGTATGCATACACCATAGATGGTGGGCCACTTGGTGAATTACAATATGAAAGTTTTAATGCCGCTGCTGCAAAGATAACTTTCAAAGGTAATAGCGTGCATCCTGGTACAGCGAAAAATAAAATGGTGAACTCTGGTAAACTAGCTGCCGAGTTTGTTAATAAATTTCCTGAAGAAGAATCTCCTGAGCATACAGAGGGTTATGAAGGATTCTACCACCTAATTTCCATAACTGGTGATGTAGAATCTACGCAAGTTTATTATATTATTCGCGATCATGACAAAGAGAAATTTGAAAATAAGAAAGCGACATTAAAGAGTTTCGTTGAAGAAATGCAAGAAAAGCATGGAGAAGAAAACGTTGAACTTGAAATGAAAGATCAGTATTATAATATGCGTGAAAAAATTGAGCCAGAAATGCATATTGTTGATATCGCACAGCAAGCAATGGAGAGCTTAGGGATCAAACCTGTTATCGAACCGGTACGTGGTGGAACAGATGGCTCTCAACTTTCATTCATGGGCCTTCCTACTCCGAATATTTTCACAGGTGGAGAGAACTTCCATGGCAAGTTTGAATATGTTTCCGTAGATAATATGCAGAAAGCTACAGAAGTTATTGTAGAGATTGCTCAATTATTTGCAAAAAACAAGTAAAAAAATAAGGCATTCCCTTCTTATGGGAGTGCCTTTCATTTTTTGTTCATATAAGATTGGGAAAAGTTGCGTCGTCTAAACTAAATTCGTTCCACCTAGCCATGCAATTTGCATGCACTAGAAGTTACATTCAAAGCTTATGAGGAAGCTTTTTCTCTAAAGAAAAGACTTATCTTGCAAGTGAGCGGATTAAATCGTAGTTTACTGAGATTCTTTCGCGATGCAATTGTTCTTCGTTCATCTTGTATAAATAATCACGGGAGTTACTTTTTGACTTTTTACATTTGAAAAATGATAACATATATTTCGCCTCCTTTTAAATTAAAATGACTGGTCAGTTTATTTGTTCCATGTAATCTATATGAATTTCTTTGTTCCTAAGTTAAATATGCAAGCATTGCTTTTTCCATCTCTACAATTCGTGCTTCAATCTTTTCTTCATCATAACCAATTGATGCATGAAGCCAAATTCCATCGTGTAAAGACCAAAACATTGCAGCTGCTGCATTCGTATCAATATCTTTTTTAATTTCTCCAATTTCTTGCCCTTGGGAAATGATTTCTTCTGTCATACCGAAAAGAATATCAAAGTTCTTTTTCAGTACCTCCTTCACATGCGGAGCGTCTGAAGCGTATAACCACGACTCAATGTGGACATGCATAAATTTTCTTTTATTAATATCATACGGCAAATCTGTTCGAATCCAGTATTTCAATTTTTCAACTGGACTATCAATTCTCGCAAGATTAACTCTCAAGTTCTCAAATACTGCTTCACTTCTCTGATTCAAAAGACTAAGAAATATTTCTTCTTTACTCTTAAAGTAATTATAAACCGATCCTTTGCTCAGTTCGGAATACTTTACAATATCGTCTACAGTGGATGCCGAATAGCCCTTTTTTGAAAAACATTCTAGTGCAGCATCTAATATTTTAATTTTTCTTTCCTCTTTTGCTTCATCAGATATTTTTGGCATATTCTCCACCTACCTCTATTTAAAACTGACTGGACAGTTTATATATAAATTGTAGTCTATTTTGACACAATTTACAACCCTTCTGCTCAAGATAACTATGTCTAATTTGTTAATCTTTCTTTACAAACCAACTTTATATAAACAGATTATTCCAGTATTACCCATAGCTATTGCTTAATACGCTCTCGATGTGAGAAAATAGGAAGGATATTTATTAAAGGATAGAATGTAGGGATACAATGAAAGTGAAAATATTAGGCATACTTGCTACTGTCTTGCTCATGTCAGCATGTATGGAACAAGTTGACCAGAAACCAGTTCCAAGGGATGAAAATCAAGAGCATATAGGAAAAACAAATGATAAAGAAAATAACAAGAAACCTTTAGAAATTGCATTCGAGCTTCCGAACGCTCCTTTACAGAAAAAAGATACTGGAGATAACGTAGAAAATCTCCAAGTTGCTTTAGAAAAAATTGGTTACACCCTCCCCATTAATGGTGAATATGAAGAAGTAACTACTTGGGCTATTACAGATTTTCAATTACAAAATGATGAGCTATCAGTAACTGGAATATATGACGAAGAAACGAAAATCACAATAGAAGAGCTTATAAAAACTAATGAAACAATCGAGGCTGGCACTGGACTTCCACCGATTGCTGATCCAGTTGTAACAAATGCTGGAAGCGAGGTACTAGGGAATCCTTACGAAGTCCTTGCGATTATTAATAAGCAAAATGCGTTGCCATCTGATTACGAACCGCATGACCTTGTTGTACCTGATGTTGCCTTTCCATTTACAGAAGATTTACCAAAGAAACAGCTCCGTGAACCCGCTGCAAAAGCATTAGAAGAATTATTTGCAGCTGCTGAAGATGCAGGACATCAGCTCTATGCCCAATCCGGGTATAGATCCTATGAGCGACAAGTAAATCTTTTCGCTTCCTATGCGATGGCACATGGAGAAGACGCTGCGAATCAATTCAGTGCACGCGCAGGCGAATCAGAACATCAATCTGGTTTATCCATGGACATAACAAGTAGTGCTGTTAATTATTTATTAACTACTGACTTTGGAAGCACACCAGAAGGCCAATGGGTTAAGGAAAATGCTGCCCAGTTTGGTTTTATTATTCGCTACCCAAAGGAGAAAGAGGATATAACGCTTTACCAATTTGAACCATGGCACTTGCGCTATGTCGGTATCAAAGCAGCTGAAGAAATTGCTGCGAATGATTGGACCTTAGAAGAGTATCTTTCCGAAGAAAACTAAATGGAGAATAAGGCATACGGCTTATTTATTATTAAGTGCCTTTTCGCTTAAAATACACTTAATTATTACTAAGTCGTATATCAAATCCAGGATCTCAAATTTCATAATAAATAGAGCAGCGATAAAAAAGCACAACGCTGTTTTATTTATTTTTTTATGTTATATTCAGAATGTTTGTGTTACGATGAAATGAGATATTGTGAAGAAATGTACTTAAACTAACGGGGCAGGATAGTTGAATAAGAAAAACCAGAGTAAAGGAGAAAAATATATAATGACTGTTAATTTGGAACCAACAAAAGAACAAGTTAGGAATTGGATAGAAAGTTTTGTTCCCAAAA
>NZ_JBTLRO010000010.1:0-96822 GCF_054482815.1 Oceanobacillus sp. CAU 1775
GACACACCGCTGGTGTACCAGTTGTTCCGCCAGGAGCATAGCTGGGTAGCTACGTGTGGAAAGGATAAGTGCTGAAAGCATCTAAGCATGAAGCCCCCCTCAAGATGAGACTTCCCATCACTTCAAGTGAGTAAGATCCCTCAGAGACGATGAGGTTGATAGGTTCGAGGTGGAAGCATGGCAACATGTGTAGCTGACGAATACTAATCGATCGAGGGCTTAACTAACTTCATAAAATGCATGTCGTTGCATCACTCTTATTTAGTTTTCAGGGTATAATAAATAACCCTTGCATTTTTCTACAAAAATGCATATAATAAAATTTGTCCTTCATTTTGAAAGACAAGCATGTCTGGTAGCGATGGCGGAAAGGTCACACCTGTTCCCATACCGAACACAGTAGTTAAGCTTTCCAGCGCCGATGGTAGTTGAGACTTTGTCTCTGCGAGAGTAGGACGCCGCCAGGCATATTTTAATTATTTACTTATATTATTGTTCCACAGTAGCTCAGTGGTAGAGCAATCGGCTGTTAACCGATCGGTCGTAGGTTCGAATCCTACCTGTGGAGCCATTTTTTTGTATATATTTATATACGCTTCCATAGCTCAGCAGGTAGAGTGCTTCCATGGTAAGGAAGAGGTCGTCGGTTCAAATCCGACTGGAAGCTCTTGATATAGAAGGCTCTTGTTCACTTAGAACAAGAGCCTTTTTAGTATATAAATTTCTAAGGTAAGGATACATTACTAGTTGTATTTGAAAGTTCTTCGTAATTCTACTTTTACAATTCGAATAGTGGATGGGGTTGTTCCTTGTTTTGGAACTCAGTCACGAATTTACACTCATCTTAGTTTTGGGGTAATCTGCTTTGAGGATATCAAGCGATTGTTTAGATATTTCTTCGGGAGATAGTGTGTAATCACTTTTAATCCATTCTAATATAATCCCTAGATCTCCATAAGTACGATATGTAATAAAGCTTGTATCATTAATATCGAGCGCTTGCTCGCCAACCAATATAATTTCTTCATGAAAGCTTCTAATTGTTTGAATCGTTTTATCTAGAAGACCTGGTATTGAATCAGGTTCCTTGAGTAAATCAAACAAATCCGAGTTCTGATGAATATAATGAAAAACTTTCACAGAAGAGGAAGAAAAGTTATCTATATCCAAATATCCAGGAACGCTTAAGTTTAATAAAAATGCTTTTTGGAGTTCATCACTCATTTTTTCAACAATTTCATGTGTCAAATCCTCTTTATTATTAAAGTGAGCATAGAAGGTTGCTCTGTTGTAATCTGCTCTTTCAACAATATCTGTGACACTGACTTTTGCATAACCTTTTTCTTTGATCAGTTGTATATATGATTTTATGAATGTTTGTTTTGTTCTTCTAACTCTTCTATCTAACGTATTTTCTTGCTTCACTTCATTTTCCTCCTAAGTATTTTTAATAATTCCATACAAAATATGAAAAAGTGTTGTTTATGTATACAGAACATCTAATTTTACTGATTGCGTTGATTATTCTGACTGTTATTATTATATATAGTACGAGAACTTTTAAGTTTTGTACGTGGGTTGCATGCTATTTATGTAAACGCTTTATTTCATTATCCGATAGAGTATAAAAGGTGACTAAAGAGAATTAGTTACTATTGTATCATGAGTAAAGCAATAGAGATAACTAAAGAATTAAGTATTAATCATAGATAAAAGGGGGATTCAAATGAGTTACAAAGCAGATTATGATTACATTATTATTGGAAGTGGTGCTTCGGGTAGTACATTGGCAAGTCGTTTAAGTGAGGACTCAAGCACCAAAGTATTAGTATTAGAAAGCGGTGGAAAAGATACAGATCCGGCGATTTCCATACCAAAAGGATTCTACTTTATTTTGGGTACACCAAAACACTCCTTCAATTACCCTACACTTCCTGGAGGCCCTGCACAGAAACCGGGAATGTGGCAACGTGGTCGAGTACTTGGCGGTTCGACATCGATTAATGGAATGAACTATGAACGTGGAAGTTCTAGTTATTGGGATCGCGTGTCCGCCCTAGGGAATGAAGGTTGGGGATGGTCGGAGATGGTAAAGGCATTCAAAGCATTCGAGAATCATCAGTTTGGTGAATCGGAAACAAGGGGAGAAGGTGGCCCTTTAAATATTCATGTTGACCGTGTACCAGACGAGTTAAATGAAGCAATTCTTACAGCGGGAGAAAAATGGGGATTGGATAGAGTTAAAGATATTAACGAATCTAATCACGAACGCATTGGGCATATGCCTAATACGGTTCGACGGGGTAGAAGATTAAGTGCTGCTAGTGCTTTTCTTAAACCAGCACTGAAACGTGGCAATATTACACTGGAACTAAACACTCATGTTGGTTGGATACTGTTTGAAGGAGATCAGGCAGTTGGAGTTCGTGTCAAGAATAATGCCGGCGAAGAACGAGATATTTATGCTAGAAAGGAAATCATTATTTCTGCAGGAACGGTAGAAACTCCTCTTTTACTAGAAAGATCTGGAATTGGAAATGCAGAAGTTCTTTCTCGAATTGGGGTTCCAGTACGTGTGGAAAGTCCGAGTGTTGGAGAGCATGCAGTTGAACAGATAATGGTAAATTATCAGGCTAGAATAAACAAACCGATTGGCTATAATGGCAAACTCTCATCCACGATGAAACAAATGGTTACAGGATCTAAATATTTACTAAATCGTAAAGGTGTTATTGCATCTGGTGCTCATGAAATTGTGTCCTTTTTCAAGTCTGATCCGAATTTGGATCACGCTGATTTGACGGCAATGTTTAATCCGCTGACGACAGTATTTACCCCTGCTGGAATGAGGGTAGCAACAGAACCAGGTTTTTCAGCGTCGGGATTGTTATTACACCCAACGACAGAAGGTTCAGTGCATAGTAGTGGAGCTAGTCCTGATGATCCGCCAATTATTGATTCTCGCTTTTTAGAAACGGAACATGATCGTAAGGGAATTGTTAAAGCGATTCAAACGATTCGGGAAATCGCTGCACAAAGTCCTCTTGCTGACCTTATAGAGACTGAAATGGTACCAGGGCCTGATATTCAAAGTGAAGAAGATTTACTTAAGTATGCTTCGGCAAGCCCACATGTTTTTCATGCAGTTGGTACTTCTCGAATGGGGCCGAATGATGAAGATGTGGTTGATTCGAAATTAAAGGTGAGGGGTGTAAAGAATTTACGTGTAGTAGATGCGTCAGTTCTACCTATTCAACCTGGAAATACAATGGCACCTGCAATTGCTATCGGATGGCGAGCTGCGGATATGATTTTATCAGAAGACAAAGAAACGACGAAAACGGTGAAGGACACTGTTCATAGTCTATAGTTATTGAGCTATCGTCTTACTTTGATAGGAACTGAATATATTTAATAGTCTTTAATACCGTATTTATTTCTATACAATCAGAATATTTGAACCACTGGATATTATACCTTAGTATTAATATAGACTTAATGTAGAAAGGGTGTAATCAATGAAAGCGATTATTGTTAATGAGGGCGGTAATGTAGAGGATTTTGTTGAAAAAGAAGTTGACAAACCGAGAGTGAAGTCAGATGAAGTATTGATTGAAGTCCGTGCTGTTTCCATTAATCCTGTAGATAATGCCATTCGTAAAGGTCTCATGTCATTTAAATTAGAGTCTCCAATGATTTTAGGGACGGATATTGCTGGCGTGGTCTCTGAAGTTGGTGAAGATGTTACTGACTTTGCTGTAGGTGATGAAGTTTTCACTTCCTATAAACTAAATCGACCTGGTGGTTTGGCTGAATACGTATCGATTCCGCAGAAGTATGTACTAAAAAAGCCAGAGAATGTTTCTTTTGAAGAAGCTTCGGCTCTAGGTATCGCCGCACTTACTGCGTACCAACTCGTAAATAGAGAATCTTATCAAGTGCAAGAAGGCGAAACAATCTTTGTGCAAGGTGGTTCTGGTGGAGTAGGTTCTTACACCGTACAGTTCGCAAAACAAAATGGTGCAAACGTTATTGCTACAACTAGCAGGAATGAAGAACTTCTTGAATCACTTGGTGTAAATCAAGTTGTTAATTATAAAGAAGAAGATGTATCAAAAGTTTTTGCTAACAAAGCAAATATGTTAATTGACACTGTAGGTCAGGGAACGGAAACACTACCAGTTGTAGTTGAAGGCGGCCGAGCATTAACACCAGCGGCTCCTATTTCTGAAGACAAGGCTAGAGAAAGAGATATCAAGATTGATCGTATTGTCTATGAAATAAATATGGACCAATTAAAAAAATTTATTGATCAAGTGGCTCGTGGAGAACTGAAAGTCGTCATAGATGAAGTTTTTCCATTTAACAAAGACGGTGTACAGAAAGCTTATAAATTAAGTGAATCAGGACATGCGGCAGGAAAAATCGTTATAAAAGTTAAATAATAAAGATAGTAAAATTATAAAGAATTTGTGCTAAAAAAATCCATATTTCATTCAATATCTTCATCAGTCAAACATCATTCTCTAGCGTTTAGCTAGAAAATATTAAAAAGCCAGAACAAAGGATATCGAAACATCCTCGTTCTAGCTTTTTTAATTTAACCAAATCTATCCCTAATAGTTCATAGCTTGTGCAATAAAGAGGAAGACAATCCCTACAGCATACCAAATGAGGAGTAGCGGCCAAATAAATTTAACCCACTTTTCCCATGATACTCTTGCAATAGCTAATACTGCCATAAAGTATCCTGATGTTGGGTAAAAGATATTCGTAAATCCATCCCCCATTAGGAATGCAAGAACTGCAGTTTGTCTTGTTACACCTGAAAGGTCAGCAAGTCCATTCATAATTGGCATCGTAACGACAGCTTGTCCACTTCCAGAAGGAATGAGGAAGTTAAGTAGTGCTTGGAAAATTAACATAATTGTAGCTGTCACACCACTTGGTACAGCTTCTACTAAATTTCCACCAACGTAAATGATTGTATCCATAATATTACCATCATTCAACACAACAGCAACCCCGCGCGCGACACCAACAACCATTGCGCCTAGAAGGATATTCTTACACCCTTCAACGAAAGACTCGGCTAATTCCGATAATTTCAGTCCGCCAAGTATACCGACTACAATTCCGGTGAAAATATATAATCCAGATAATTCACGGAAATACCAACCATGTTCAAATAATCCCCAAAGTAATACGCCGAATGCAATAATAATTGCAACTGTAACAAGTTTTTGTCTTGTAGTTGCTTTTTCATTCGTTATACTTTCAATTTCTTGTAATTGCGCAGTATCTTTATCTCCATATGTAACACTCAATTCTGGATTCGCTCGAACTTTCTTAGCGTAGCGCATAACGAATAACATACCAACGATAAGGATTATAGAAAGAATTACAATACGATAACCTATTCCAGAGTAGAGTTCAACTTCAGCAATCGTTTGCGAAACACCTAAGTTTGCTGGTGCTGTTAAAGCAATTGTAAAACCGGCAATTGTTGCTACGAGTACGGTTCCCACTGCAGTAACTTTATCAAATCCTAGTTTTAGTATTAACGGTAAAATTGCTGGCAGATATATTAATGATAATTCAACTTGACCAGTAAATGTCGTAATTAATGCAAATGGAATCATTAATATTGGAATAACGAATAGTCCTTTATTAGAAAAGGTATTTGCTAGTTTTCCTACTCCTAAATTAATTACTCCGGTCCGTTCAATAATCGCGAACATACCACCAATCATTATAATCCCAAACACAATTTCGGCTGTTTCAATAAAGCCTGTTGGAATCGCAAACATAAAGTTTAGGAAGCTAACAGGCGTTTGTTCGACAACTTCGTATGAATCTGGAACAACGACGATTCTACCAGCGTCATTTTCAACACGATCGTATTCTCCAGCAGGTACGATATAACTTGCGATAGCTGCAAGCATAATAATAATGAATAGAACGACGAAAATATGTGGCATAAAGGACTTCTTTTCTCCGCCGCTATTGCTTTCATTATTTGTTACACTTACTTTTTTAGAACTCTTCTTTGACAAACTATTCACTCCCCTTTATATTATGTCTATCGAATTTACCATTATAATGATAAAATTACAATATGATTAAAGATAAATTAATATTATTTTACAATAACTTACGTTTAATAGGGAATTATATTTAAAAAGGAGGAAGTAAATTGAATTTGGCAACGCTAAAAAAAGAGGCTGAAAAGATTAACGAAGAGGTTATTGGGTGGAGACGACATTTACACCAATATCCCGAAGTAGCTTTTCAAGAAGTGGAAACCTCACAATTTGTTTACGATACATTACAATCTTTTGGTAATTTAGAAGTCACTCGTCCAACTAAAACGAGTGTAATGGCCAGGTTGATTGGTTCAGAAGAAGGGAAGACCATCGCTGTTCGAGCAGATATCGATGCATTGCCTGTTAAAGAAGAGAATGACTTCGATTTTATTTCAAAAAATGAAGGAGCAATGCATGCTTGTGGCCACGATGGGCATACAGCAATTTTACTTGGTGCGGCAAAAATACTTTCGAAAAAACAAGATGAAATAAAAGGTGAAATTCGCTTTCTATTCCAACATGCGGAAGAAGTTTTCCCTGGTGGTGCTTTAGAAATGGTTGATGCGGGAGTAATGGAAGGCGTCGATGCGATTATTGGTAATCATCTATGGTCGCCTTTAGAAGCGGGGAAAATTAGTGTCTCACGTGGACCAGTTATGGCTGCAGCTGATACATTCCAAATTAAAATAAAAGGAAATGCGGGGCATGCTGGAGTACCACATACTTCGGTAGATGCAATTACAACGGCAGCACAAGTTGTTACTAACCTTCAACAAATTGTTGCTCGTAATATTGATCCACTCGATAGTCTCGTTGTGTCAATCACAAAGATTCACGGTGGAACGGCTATGAATGTACTTCCAGGTTCTGTAGAAATTGCAGGAACGGTTCGATTATATAACATGGCGCTGCGTGATACTGCTAAAACGCGGATGGAGCAAATTGTAAAAGGAATTACGGAAGCACATGGGGCAAGTTATAAATTTATTTATAATGATGGGCCAGCAGCAGTAATTAATGACGACACACTTGCTGATACGGTAAAAGATGCTGCGATTGAATTATTTGGTGAGGATGCTGTTGTGAGTGACAAACCGAATATGACAGCGGAGGACTTCTCTGGATTTCTAACAGAGGCTCCTGGTGTATATTTCTTTACAGGTGTGAGAGATGAGAACAAAGGAACCGATTACCCACACCATCACTCTATGTTTGATATCGATGAAGAACAATTAAATAAAGCTGTTCAAATGTTTGTCTATTCAACTTGGAGATTATTGAATAGCTAAAAAGGAATATATCAGAGTAGTACTTGCTTCCATGGATTCTGACATATTTATTATGACGACTTTGTGGAAGGGTAATCGTACTTGTTGAGCGGGATAATAAAGCAAAATACTTCACAAAAAAACTTTTATCCATTTTGGGATAAAAGTTTTTTTATTTTAACTTACCTTAATTATAAAGATTATTCCACAATCCCAAATCCTTGACCTTGTAACATTTCAATTGTTTTTTCTAAACTAATATAGTCAGCGTCTGTATCTTCAAAGGTAGATCCTTCTAATTGAGCAACTTCTTCTAGGTCTGCTTCTTCATAATTTACTGCCAATGTTTCAATTGCTTGGCCTTCCTGATAGTCAATACTATGTGTAACTCCTTCTACTTCATTAAATCCAGCAACTATTTCGCCTAACTGTGCTTCTGCTTCCTCTGCATTAGAAACACCCAACGCTTCATATGTAATAATATTATCCGCAGTTTGTTTTACTACTTCATCGCCTTCAGCTTCTAATGTGATTTCGATAATCACGCCATTTTGTTCTGCGCGCATTACTGTCGTTGTTTCTTCCCCACCTGAACCACAAGCAACTAAAATAAAACTAAAAAATAATGTGACACATAATACCATTAACCTTTTCATAATCACTATTCCTTTCTGACATCCCGATGATAATTTGGTAGTTAAAGAGATAACACCTAACTAACTTTAGCCTATAACATACCATCTCAAACTTTCTTTTTCATGAATGACATAAGATGTAAAAAAATATAACTAGCTATAAATTATAGCTAGCTTTACTTTGTCGACTTTACTCCATCAAATCTTCTAATCGAAAAGAGAGGTGGATATGTTTAGGCTTGATGATTTTGGTCATCGTTCTGGCACCTTCTCCACCAATATGAAACTCTATATCAGGGTATCTACTTGCCACTGCATCTAACTCTTCTAATAATAATTCATTACTTTCAAAAGGAAACAGGGTTGAAGCTGAGAACAAAACCTTTTTAGGGTTTAAACTTTTCACTAAGGTTTCAATAGAAGAGAACTTTGGAGAAGCTCCAATTCTAGTTGTCCGCCATCCCTGAATTCTTAACTGCAAAAGGATTATCTGTAGAGGAATCTCATGATGTTCGCCTGGTAGGCAAAATCCTAATACATCTGGATCTGTTGGGTGGCTTTCAAAGTTTCTCGTTATTTCTGTGAGAAAGTCACGCACTACTAGACTTGAAATTGTTTCTTGACTCTCATCCCACTCTCCAGACTCCCATAGGTTTCCAATCTTTCTCAAAAGGGGAGATACTGTATTATCTAGAAAAAGAGACAAACCATATTTGTGGTTAGCTTCCTTTAACAAAAGGAAAAGTCCAGCTTCATCATAGATTGTTCCTCGCTTGATTAACTCTTTTACATAAGGACTTTCTTCAACTTGTATTGGTAACTCTTCTAGTTCTTCGCTTCTGCTCTGCAATACAGCATGAATCGCATCTTTTACAGAGAGTTTTCGCTCCCTAGCTTCTCTTATTTCTTTTAAAATTAAAATATCATCCAACGTATAAACTCGATAGCCATTATCTAAGCGCTTAGGTTGAATGATTTGATATCGATCTTCCCATTTGCGGATAAGTTGTTCGGAAACACCACTTAAATCTGCTGCATCTTTGATATAATAATATTTTTGGAATTCATCCATCTTCATTCACCTTTATAAAAGTATTATTTTTGATAGTATAACACAACCTTATACAGAAATATAGTAAAAAAGATATGGAACTCATTCTTGTATAATATTTCCATATAAACTATAATAGTGTTTGTTCCCTGTTATATTAGGGTATCGCATACTTATATTAAAATAATAAGTTTATAACATTGTACATATTGTATCTATTTAGTGTATAACTTTAATATGAGGATTGAAATTGAGGAGATGGAAAGTTAATGAAAAACATATTGGAAAAAATTAGTTCTGTTGTTGCGGATCGTAAAACACGCTGGGGTACGCTATTCATTTGGATTTTACTCATTGGAGTAGTATCTTTCGTATGGCCGCAAGTAAATGAACGTGAAACAACGGATACGCAATTGTTGCCGGATGATGCGATGTCAGTGGAAGCGGGTGGGATTGTTGAAAAAGAATTCTCTGACGGTGCAGGTACACCATTACTTTTAGTTTGGCAACGTGATGGTGGATTAGAAGAAGATGACTATACAGCTATCATTGAATTGTATGCGGAGTTAAATGAGAATGCATTAGAACATCAAAAATCGATCCCACCGCTACATGAAGTTCCGCCTCAAGCGCTAATGGATAGTGCTTCAGAGGACGGGGAAGCTTTAACAACGCCGATTTTCTTTGCGGATGCTTCGGTAGATCAACTTCAAGCAGATTTAGATCAATTAGCTGAAATAATTGAAGCGCAAATTGGTAGTGAAGTTTTAGAGAGTGAGATTGGCGAAGAAGGATTACATGTTCGTTTTTCAGGACCAGTTGGAATACAAACAGATGCAGTATCACTTTTTAGTAATGCAGATATTACACTTTTAATTGCGACGGTAGTCATAGTATTTGTGATTCTTATTTTACTTTATCGTTCACCGATTCTAGCGATGGTTCCATTAATAGCTGTTGGATTAGCTTTTCTGTTAATTAGTCCAATACTTGGCTTCCTTGCTGACCGAGAATTAATAATGATTGATGCACAAGCCATTTCCATCATGACGGTATTATTATTTGGAGCAGGTACAGACTACGCTATTTTCTTAATTTCACGATACCGTGATGAATTACGTTATGAAGAAAATAAATATATAGCACTCAAGAAAGCGATGGGCGGAACTGGCGGAGCGATAATGATCAGCTCACTAACAACTGTTACTGCTTTATTAACTTTAGCATTAGCAAATTATGCTTCCTTTGATCGTTTTGCAATACCATTTAGTCTGTCGATCTTTGTTATGGGGATTGCTGCCTTAACTATTTTGCCTGCAATTTTAGCCTTAATCGGGCGTGTGGCGTTTATCCCATTTGTTCCTCGTACAGAAGAAATGACGAAGCGATTGGAAGAAAAGAAAGGGAAAAAAGTTCGACGCACAAAAGATGGCAATCGATTAGGGAAAAAGATTGGAAAATTAGTTACCGATCGACCATGGACAATCATTATTGTGACATTAGTGTTGCTTGGTGCACTGGTAGCCTTTATTCCACAAATGAAATTTACGTATGCTTTATTAAATTCATTCCCAGATGATATGGAATCACGAGAAGGATTTACGATTATTGCTAAACATTACCCACCTGGAGAAATTGCACCTGTTCAAATAATTGTAGATTCGAATGGGGAAGAGCTTGCGTTAAAAGAAGAGTTAGAAGCACATGCGGAAGTCGAACTTGTTTCCGATCCAGTTGAAGGTTCGGAAAATGAAGAGATGATGAAGTGGGATGTCACGCTTGCGATTGATCCATATTCGAATGAAGCATTAGAAACGATACCTGAGTTCAAAGAGATTGCAGAAGATGCGTTAAAATCAGCCGGAATCGACAATGTAGAAGGTTTGGTGTGGATTGGAGGAGAAACAGCATCTCTCTATGACACACAGGAGACTACGAATCGTGACCAATCTGTTATCATGCCTGCTCTCTTGATAGTCATTGCATTACTACTAGTTGTCTACTTTAAATCAATTGTCGCCATGTTCTATCTGTTGGCAACAGTATTATTATCGTATTTATCAGCATTAGGACTAGGATGGATTGTCCTGCATTATATCTTTGGAGTAGATGAAATTCAGGGCTTAATCCCACTATATGTATTCGTATTCTCTGTAGCTTTAGGGATAGATTACAATATATTCCTTGTTTCTAACCTATGGCAAAAGCGAAGAAAAATGCCGCTTAAACGAGCAATTGCAGAAAGTGTCGGTGAGACAGGAAGTGTGATAAGTTCAGCTGGTTTAATCTTAGCTGCTACATTCTCTGTTTTAGCTGTTATGCCATTAGACCTCTTAGTACACTTTGGAACGATTGTTGCAATAGGGATTATATTAGATACATTTATTGTTCGACCATTACTTGTACCTGCAATTACAATGGTACTTGGAAGAGTTGCATTTTGGCCTGGTGAACTCTGGAAAGTAAAAAATGATGAAAGTCTTGAAGACATAACGAAGAAGTAAAAGAAATGATAAACCGTATCAGCGAATAAAAGCTGATGCGGTTTTTTAGTGATGTTTTGTATAATGTTTATAAAAGTACTTTGTACACTTCTGATTCCCGAAGGTTATACAAATATAATAGTTTAAAGTAGATTAAATCAGTGAATACCAATAATATACTAGAATTTAACAATAAGGCTTGACTAATATATATATAAAATTGTACAATGTTTGATATTAAGAAGTATAGAGATACCAGAGAAGGAGTGCCAAAATGAAAAAACAAATAACAGTTGTCGGGGCAGGTGTAGCAGGTTTAGCAAGTGCTATTCGCTTACAAAATGCAGGGTATGATGTAGAGGTTTATGAGAAAGAAGCTATACCTGGTGGGAAGATGCACCTGATTGAAAAAGATGGCTATAGGTTTGACCTAGGCCCAACAATTGTCATGATGCCTGAACTGTATAAGGAAGTATTTGAGATTTGCGGAAGAGACCCTGATGATTACATACCAATGGAAAAGCTCGATCCAATGTACAAGGTTCACTATAAAGATGGGGCGCCATCAGTTTCGATATCTTCGGATTTAACGGAATTGATTCGAACAATGGAGGGTATTAGTGACGAAGATGCACAAGGATTTCTAGATTATTTACAAGAAATCTATAAACGCTTTATCGTAGCGAAAAAACACTTTATCCAACGACCGTTTAGAAATCAAAAAGATTTTTATAATCCCTTCATGCTTAAACAAGCAATGAAACTTAGAACACTCGATAACGCAGAGAATTTTCTAAAGAAATATATTAAGGATAAACGTTTAAGACAGATGATTAGCTTTCAAACATTATACATAGGTGTATCACCTTACACTGGTCCATCTTTATACTCTATTATTCCGATGATTGAGTTTTTATATGGAGTTTGGTTTATAAAAGGTGGCATGTACACCATGGCTAAATCGATGGAAAGGCTATTCAAAGAATTAGGTGGGAAAATTCATTACAACAGTAATGTAGAAGAAATATTAATTGAAAATGGTGCTGCGACAGGAATATTGGTAAATGGGGAAAGAAAATACTCGGATTATGTTATATGCAACGCTGATTTTCCTTTTGCGATGAAGAATCTTGTGAAGAATGAAAAGGCAAAAGGGAAATACACAGATAAAAAAATAGATAAAATGAAATATTCTTGTTCGTGCTTCTTATTGTACTTGGGAATGGATAGAAAGTATGAAGAGATAGATCATGTGCATCAATTTGTTTTTAACGAGGACTTAGAAGAGAATCTAGAAGATATTTTTGAAGGAAGAAAATTAGAATCAGGTTCATTCTATGTATATATGGGCTCGAAGAAAGATCCATCGATGGCTCCAGAAGGTAAAGACGGAATCTATGCATTAATGCCAGTATCTGAATTATCAACGGCTAAATACGAATGGAATGATGAAACTGTTAGTCATTACCGCAATCAAATCATTAACTCCTTAAAAGAAATTAAGGGATTTGAAAATATTGAACAAGAAATTGTAACGGAAACTTATATTACACCTAAGGATTTTGAATCAAAGTTTAATGCGTATAATGGCGCGACTTTTGGATTACAGCCAACATTGTCACAAAGTAACCATATGCGACCACAAAGTAAAGCAGCAAATTGCGAGAATTTGTATTTCACAGGAAGTAGTACTCACCCAGGTGCAGGTGTGCCAATTGTCCTTTTATCCGCTAGAATCGCTGCACAGGAATTAATGTCTGACGATCAAGGTATCATTTTTGATTATGAATAAAATCATAAAGGAGAATCTAAATATGCATACAAACATGAATCAGTTAGAGTCCGATTTTCTATACTGTGAGTCGATCATCCAACGTCATTCAAAGCGGTTTTACCAAGCGTTTTCAAGGCTTCCTGAGAAAAAAGCAAAAGCAATTTATGCTATTTATGCTTTTTGTAGAATTGCAGACGATTGTGTCGATGAGAACCCAAATCCACAGGAGCAACAACAAGCTCTGTCACAATTTAAATTAGAATTAGACCTATTTAGCAGGAATGAAGAATTAGATCTTCCGTTGTGGCGCGCCCTTCGACATGTATTTAACAATTATGATATGTCGCTAGAACCCTTTTATGATCAACTAACTGGACAAGCAAGGGATATTGCATTTAAATCACCGGAAACGTTGGAAGAATTAGAGGATTATAGTTATTACGTTGCTGGATCTGTCGGCTTGATGCTTTTACCAGTTATTGCTTCAGAGAATGCTAGTAAACTAATGTCGTCTGCGATTGAACTAGGTATCGCTATGCAAATTACTAATATACTAAGAGATATTGGAGAAGATTTATATGATCATCAACGGATTTATCTACCAATATCAGAAATGGAACGGTTTAATTATCGTGTAGACGATTTAAGGGCTGGAGTAATCAATGATGCTTTTATTTGTTTATGGGAAGATTTAGCTTTGCGGGCGGAAGGCTTATACGATAACTTTATGCAGCGTATTGATCTTTTTGATGCTGACAGTAAATTACCTGTCTCATTATCTGCACAATATTACCGTGGAATCCTAGATTTAGTAAGAGAAAGTGGCTATACAAGCTTAGCTAGGCCAGTTAGCTTTCATAAATCAATGAAACTCGAGCCAGTTGTGAGCAGTAACCAGTGATTTTTCGAGAACGAAGGGTGAGTAAGAACGATGGTGAATAATAAAAGTGTCATTATTATCGGTGGTGGACTTGGCGGCTTATCTGCAGCAATCTCCTTAAGACAAGAAGGTTATGAAGTCTCACTTTATGAACAAAATAATCATTTAGGTGGAAAGTTAAATCGCTTAGAACAGGATGGTTTTGGTTTTGACTTAGGTCCTTCTATTTTAACGATGCCACATATATTCAATAAGTTATTTAAAAACAGTGGAAAGAAAATGGAAGATTATGTACCAATTGAAAGATTGGAACATCAATGGCGATCTTTTTTCCCAAATGGTAAAGTGATTGATTTATATCAAGATTTACAACAAATGAAGACAGAGAATACGCATTTACGAAATCGTGATATTAAACAATACAAAAATCTTTTAAATTATTCAAAGAAGCTTTACGACGCAACGGAAGAAGGATACTTCGGCAAAGGTTTAGATACGACAAGTGAAGTAATTAAACATCATGGCGTTTTTCGTTCGTTAAAGGCATTTGACTTAAGCTCTACCATGTTTGAAGCAATCGATAAGCGTATTAGTAACAAACAATTTAGAGATATGCTCAGTTATTTTATTAAATATGTTGGTTCTTCTGCATACGATAGTCCAGCTATTTTAAATATGATGATTTATATGCAGCATGCCCAAGGTGTTTGGTATGTCCCCGGAGGAATGCACCATTTAGCTGAAGGAATTACTCGCCTGGCAAAAGAAATCGGTGTTCATTTGTATACTGGAAAAAAAGTAGTGGAACTTGAAAAACATGATAAACAAATACGTGCAGTTGTTTTAGAGGATGGTACACGATTAACTGCAGATTATTATGTCTCCAATATGGAGGTGCTCCCAGCATACGAAAAACTATTAAACATCGACAATGCTAAAACAAAGAAATTGCGTAAAAAGTTTGAACCGGCAAGTTCTGGAATTGTGATGCATCTAGGGGTAAAAGGACACTACCCACAACTACGTCATCATAATTTCTTCTTTTCAAAGAATATGAAAAAGCAGATGCATGCTATTTTCCGAGAACATCAATTACCAGACGATCCAGTAATTTATCTTGTTAATGTAAATAAAACAGATGCTACCCAAGCACCAGAGGGCTATGAAAATATTAAAGTGCTACCACATATTCCTTATATTCAAGATAAGCCGTTTACCAAAGAAGATTATGATACATTTGCAGAAAAAGTTCTAGTTAAGTTAGAAAGAATGGGGTTAACAGATTTAAGAAAGAACATTGTTACGAAAGATATGTGGACACCAGAGGATATTGCACGCGTATATGGCTCCGACCGCGGTGCCATTTATGGGACTGTTTCAAACCGCAAGAAAAATAAAGGCTTCAAACATCCGAAACATAGTAAGTACTTTGATAATCTATATTTTGTAGGAGGAACTGTTAACCCAGGTGGCGGCATGCCAATGGTGACATTAAGTGGTCAGCAAGTGGGAGATATGATTGTGGAGCGAGATCGACGAAGTTAAGAAGTTTAATTATACGTCTATCTGTCAATATATTATTTTAAAAGCCACCTGAGAATAGAGGTGGCTTTAATTATTTCTGTGAATCTCATAGCTTATAGAGTACGGATAACCATACAGCATTATAGTTTAAATACATAATAATAAAGTTTTACTATTCTCAATTCTTTCTCCTTGATGTAATATAGACATCAATGGGGTATGAAGAGGTGGGAATGCAGTGTATCCAAATAAGTACGAGTTATTTAAAGTAGACCATAAATGGTTTGCGATACTACCTACATTACTTATATTATGGCTCCTACTATTGCCATTTATTTCACTTCCTTTCTATGAAACGATTAATCATTATTTACAATTATCATTGGAATCTAATCATGCAGGAAAACTAATAGTCGCAGCTTTTATATTAATTATTGTTTTTACCGTAAGTGAAATGGCTATTTTTCTTCTCTCCTTTTCTATTGGAAGAGTTGTCTATCAACGTAAAAATATTTGGCTTAGTTTTGTTGTAACGGCTCTAATCATATTTATTTCTTTTGCTTTTCTAACCATTACAATGGATTATCGTGCTAACTTTTCTACACCTTTTATTATTACGGTTATTTATATGATTATTTTATTTGGTCAAAAAATCTATGAAGTAAAATTTAGATATCAAGCATTATTACTATTTCAGTTACTATTTTTAGTTCAATGGTTAGAGATATCGCCAGCAATGCATAATTTTGGTTTTGGAAAAAGTGACACAGCTCTTAGAATTGTAGAGGCCTCGTATACCTTAGAAATGTCACATCTCATGCAAATCATTTGCTTATTAATGGCCCTGCCTTTTTTATTTAGTGTTTTTGTAACTTTTACTTTGATCAAAGTGAATACCCTTCGTATCCAAGAGTTGGAGAAAAGTCGTCAAAGAGAAGGTGAGCTCCAACATATGCGATTGGATGCAATTGAATCTCGCACAACGGAGGAAATGCAAAACCTTGTTCATGACTTAAAAACTCCTTTAACTACAATTAGTGGGTTAACCTCGTTAATAGATATGTCGGTTAATGATAAAAAAGGAAAAGAGTATACGGAACGAATTGAAAGAGCAGTAGAGCAATTAAATACAATGATTTCCGAAATACTATCTGAGGATGTTAGAAAGCCAGTAGAATTATCTCAATTACTAAATTATACAAGAGCACATTTAGTAGAAGAACAATTGAAGTCAAAATTGGAATTTATTAATCATCATCCAAATGATATTATTTATGTAAATCGAATTCGTGTAGCAAGGCTACTAGTTAATTTGATTGAAAATGCTCTTCATGCTACAGAACACAAGGCAGATGGAAAGGTTTTAATAGAATTAGAATATACGAGAGCATACTCTCAAGGTGAGAAGGTTGATGGAGTAAAGATATATGTGCGTGATAATGGATATGGAATAGCTCCAGAAAAAATTGATCGCATTTGGAATGTAAAATATAGTTTAAAAGGATCGAGTGGTTTAGGACTGCCTTTCGTAAGAAAAGTAGTCAAATTACATGGAGGATGGATTAAAGCGGAGAGTATATTTGGAGAAGGAACGGTGTTTACTTTGTTTCTTCCATATGGGAGTGATTAAGATGCGGAAAAAGGTATTAATAATTGATGATAGCGAGGATATTCTTTACACTTTAAAAGAAATCGGTGAATATGCGGGTTACAGTTGTTCAACTGCTCTAAATGGAAAAGATGGCTTACAGTTGTTTCTTGTAGAGGAACCAGACCTCATATTATTGGATTTTCATATGCCTGTAATGGATGGGCTTGTCTTGTTAAAAACGATTCGACAAATGGATCAGGATACACCTATCATTATTTTAACCGTCGATGGAAGCCAAGAAATTGCTGATAAATTTCTAGATGAGGGCGCATCAGATTTCGCATTAAAACCTATTAAAGCTCCAGATATTATTTCGAGAATTCAAGTTCATTTAAAGATGGCAGCTTTAATTGAACAACAAAGTAAGTTATTATCTGAAACTAATCCGAGAAGGATATCCACTGACTTATCGGCATTTTTAATAAAAGGTATTGCCAAAGGTACTCTCCAAATAATTACAGATTACTTGCGAGGGAAAAATCAATCCATACCGCTTGAAAAAATTAGTGAGGAAACAGGTATTTCTTATCCAACGGTTCATCGCTATTTGAACCATTTGGTCCAAGAAAAAGCTGTCGAAATTGAAACAACCTATGGAAATGTTGGACGACCTAAAAATTATTATCGTTGGAAGGAAGAACAAAATACTCATCATTAAAATCTTTGTATACTAAAAAACCTACTTTTCTAAAAAAGTAGGTTTTTTTTATGAGAAAAACATGTATTTCAATGAAGTGGGATCGATGTTAAATAATGAGGAAAGAAAGGTTCTTCAGTGAATGAGAAAAAAGAGAAAAACAATAAATATAAGAATAAACTCATATTCATACAAATCTGGTTTATAGTTAAACAAATTTTAGTAGTTTTTAGAATATTTGAATTGGGGGAGAAATGAATGAAGAAAGCAAAATGGATGCTATTGGTATTAGGGGTATTGATTTTGATGTTGCTTGCTGCTTGTACAGAGGATGATGAGCCAGAGGACGAGTCAGATGAAACTGCCGAGCATGGTGAGTTAGTACCTGAGATACGAATCTTTAGTTCGTTGCCAGAAGCAAACCAAGTAAACTACGAAGCGGCAAAAATGGTTACAGAGGAATGGGAGGCTCTAGGTCTCGAAGTGAATAATAGTCCAACAGAATTTAACACATTGATTGATATTCTTTATTCCGACGAGCAAGACTTTGATGCTTACACGGTTGGTTGGGGTGGACGTGTAGATAGAATCGATCCAGATATGTTTATCCATTCTATTTTTCATTCTATGAATGCAATTCCTGGAGGTAATAACACAACAGGCTTTATAAATGATGAATATGATGAAATAGCCGACGCGCAACGAGTAGCCTTAGACCCGAACGAGCGTCAACAACTTGTTTTGGATGCTCAAGAAATTTTGGCTGATGAAGCACCGTTATTAACTTTGTATTTCCGTTCTTTATTCCATGCTTATAATAATGAGCGCTTTACAGATATGACAATGATGGCAGGAGAAGGAATTTTTAATGAGTGGATGCCAATGCGAGCAACACCACTTGATTCAAGTGATGCAATGCTTCGTATCGGAAGCCAATTTGACTTGAATACAATCAATCCATTAGGCGCAAACAGTACGTATGAGTGGAGAAACTTGCGCTTAATATACGATAAGCTTGTTCGATTAAGTCCAGAAGCAGAACCGCTACCAGCAGCTGCAGCGTCTTGGGAAGTTGTCGATGACCTAACGCTAGACGTTACGATTCGCGATGGCATGACATTCCACGATGGTGAACCAGTAACAGCTGAAGATGTGGCATTTTCTTATAACTATTTCATGGATTGGGAAGTTGGATACTTCTTATCATTCCTAAATCCACTTGATACAGTTGAAGTAACTGAAGATAATGTCGTAAGGTTTACGACAAAAGAACCTTATGCTCCACTAGTTAACGTAACGCTAGCGCAGATTCCTATCATTCCAAAACATATTTGGGAAAACTTAGTTGAAGATGAAGGCCTAGCACATCCAAGTGAATTTACCAACGAAGCTGCAATTGGTTCTGGACCATTTAAACTTGAAAACTGGAATCGTGGGATAGAACTACGTACAGCTACACACGAAGGACATTATGAGAATCCGAAAATTGATGGATATATCTACAGTATTTACGCACAAGATGAAGGGATCATGACTGATCTTGAAACTGGTGCACTCGATACTAACGCGGAACAATTTATCCCAGCCCATATTAATAGAGCGGAAGGGCAAGCACACTTAAATGTAGTAGAGGCAGGAGATATTGGGTACCAGTACTTGAGCTTTAATATGAGAAAACCACCATTTGATGATTATGCATTCCGTCGAGCTATTTCTCACACAGTTGATTACGATACGATTCTGGATGCTCATCTACAAGGATATGGTGTGCGTGGAGGAGCAGGGCTTGTTATCGCTCCTGAAAATGAATTTTGGCATAACGCAAATGTCGATCGTCCAGATTTTGATCCAGATCAAGCACGTGCAGTTTTAGAAGAAGCTGGGTATACATGGGATGATGATGGACGCTTACGTTTCCCTGTAAAATAAGAGATTTAAATAAAGGAAAAAAGGTGAGTCAAGGGTGATTGGGTTTGATTCACAAGTGCCCTGCGCTCACCTGTTTTTTCTATACTTGCATCAGAAAAATGAGTGTGACTTAAAGAGAGGATGGTGCGGAGCTTGGGGATGTATATTTTAAAACGGACGATCCAGATGATTTTCGTCTTAGTTATTATTTCAACAATAATCTTTCTAATGTTCCGATTAATGCCTGGAGATCCAACAGCAGCTTTGATTGATCCTTCGATTCCGCCGGAAGCAAGAGAAGCTCTAGCAGAACGATTTGGATTAAATGAAAGCCTATGGGTCCAATATCTAAGCTTTATGAAGAACTTAATTTTATTAGACTTTGGTATTTCTTTTTATTATAACGAACCAGCTGTCACTATTTTGCTAGAGAAGTTACCTCCAACACTAATCTTAATGTTTGCAGCAATGGTAGTTTCATATGGTGGGGGCATTTTTGGTGGAGCTTTGATGGCATGGAAAAGAGGTTCGATTGGTGAGTCCTTTGCAACAACGATTGCATTGGTTTTCCGCTCGGCACCAACTTTCTGGGTTGGAATTATGGCAATCTATTTGTTTTCAGTTATTCTCGGCTGGTTCCCTTCATCTGGAATAAGAACCGCTGGATACGAGGCGGAAACACTGTTTCAATTATATTTTAATTGGGATTTTATACGCCATTTGATTTTACCAACAATTGTAGCGGGTGTCTTTTTCTTAGCGACTCCACTATTAATTATGAGGAACACGATGTTGGAAGTTTTAGGTGAAGACTTTATTGAGTTTGCGCGGGCAAAAGGATTGAAGAGTAAAACAATATTATACAAACATGCGGCTAGAAATGCTTTATTACCAGTTGTTACAGCAGGTGCATTATTTGTAGGTTCGGCTATTGGTGGCCAAGTATTAATCGAATATGTATTTAGTTGGCCTGGCTTAGGTCGGGAGATGGTTTTTGCAGCTCAGCGACATGATTATCCGCTAGCGCAAGCATCGTTTATCATATTAGCTGCATTAATTATGTTTATGAACCTTGTTGCGGATATTGTTTATTCTTATCTAGATCCAAGAATTACTTATAATTAAAGGGGGGAACCTGATGAGCCAAATGGATGCAACTCAATCGATTAAGATTGCGAAAAGTAAAGTCAGAAAAAATCAGAAGGGGACCTTCAAATTATTCTTGGAGAACGTTATCCGTGATAAGTTAGCACTTACTGGTGTCATTATTCTACTTATATTTATCCTAATTGGTGTCTTTAGTGAACAGATTGCTCCTTACGACCCAAATGAAATGATTCGTGATGAGACTGGGGAGTTAAAACGTTTACTACCGCCAAATAGTGAGCATTGGTTCGGGACAACGAATGTTGGGCGAGATGTTTTTAGTCAAGTTGTAAAAGGCACAACTACAGCCTTAATAGTTGGTGGATTAGCTGCCTTTCTTGTGACTTTCGTTGGAACTGCCATCGGTATTGTATCTGGTTATTTTGGTGGAAAGATTGATAATCTCTTGATGAGAATCGTTGATATTTTTTATGCTATCCCGTTTATTCCATTTGTCATCGTCCTTGTTGCCTTACTAGAACCGAGCTTATGGAATATAATCATTGCTGTTTCACTATTGACCTGGCGTACGGTTGCGAGAATTGTGCGTTCTCAAGTTCTCACAGTGGTGCAGCGTCCTTTTATAAAGGCTGCAAAGGTCGCTGGAGCAAGTCATATACGGATTATGCTGAAATATGTGTTACCAAATGTAGTCCCATTAGCATTATTAGAAATGGCATTTATGGTGAATTGGGCAATAACAGCAGAGGCAAGTGTAGCATTCTTAGGTTTTGGTGATCCAGATGCAACAAGCTGGGGACAAATTATTCACTATAACTTTATTAATGGTCATTCACGAGATGCTTGGTGGTGGGCTATACCTCCAGGGTTAGCTATCGTCTTACTATTAGTAGCGGTATTTTTCGTAGCTCGTGCGCTTGAAGAAGTAGTAAATCCTAGATTGAGGAGGAGGTAAAACATGGCTTTAGTAGAGGTAAGGAATTTAGATATTGATTACCATACACAAAATGGCCCCCTAAAAGCAGTGAGTGATATCTCCTTTACATTAGAAGAAGGTGAACGGTTAGGGCTTGTAGGTGAAAGTGGTTGTGGAAAAACAACACTTGCAAAGAGTTTGATGCGTTTATTACCTGAGAATGGAGTTGTATCTAAAGGAGAAATTTTGTTTAAAGGGCAAGATATTGTGAAAATGGAAGATGAGGAAATTCGAAAGCTTCGATGGTCTCAAATTTCCATGATTGCTCAAAGCGCAATGAATGCGCTTAATCCCGTGTATCGCGTTGGAAGTCAAATTGTTGAAGCTATTCAAGCACACGCGGATATGTCAGATCAAGAAGCAATGAATCGTGCTGCAGAATTATTTAATTTGGTAGGTTTAGAACGTAAACGACTCCGTGATTATCCACACCAAATGAGTGGTGGGATGAAACAACGTTCAATTATTGCGATGGCGTTAGCACTTAATCCTTCTTTAATAATTGCAGATGAACCAACAACAGCACTAGACGTAGTAGTGCAAGATCGAATTTTAAATCAAATTATTGAAATTCAAAAAGAAATTAATTCTTCAATGGTTTTTATTACCCATGATATTTCCGTTGTGTCTGAAACATGTAATACCATCATTGTGATGTACGGCGGAAAAATTATGGAGAAAGCTAGCACGCATGATTTCTTTAATAAACCTCATCATCCTTATACACTTGGATTGCAAAATGCATTTCCAAGTATAATGGATATCGGCGAAGATCTTATTTCCATACCTGGTGCTCCACCAGATTTATTAAATCCTCCGAATGGATGCCGTTTTCATGAACGCTGTCCTTTTGCAACCGATCTTTGTAAAGAACAAGCTCCTAAACTTAATGAAGTTGGTGAGGAACATCTTGTTGCATGTCATTACACAGAAAAGGTAGAAGAATTTCGTGAGCTTACTAAAAAAAGAGAAACATGGGAAACCGTTGCTGAGAGGATTGCACAAGAAAAGGCGGAGGTGGGAAAATGAACGAAGCGACTCCGTTAATTGAAATAAGAAACCTTAAGAAACATTATCCAGTAAGTGGTGGGATGAAAGATATATTTAATAAGAACAAACATGTCGTAAAAGCAATAGATTCTATTGACTTAGATATAGGTGAAGGAGAAATTGTTGGTTTAGCTGGGGAAAGTGGTTCTGGAAAGACAACTACAGGTGAAATATTAGTACGGTTACAAGATTTAACAGACGGGCAAATTAAATTTAATGGAAAAGATTATGTTAATATTCGCAGGGCGGAAGAGAAACAATTTCGCAAGGAAGTACAAATGATCTTCCAAGACCCATACGAGACACTTAATCCGCGTTTTACAATTTTTGAAACAATTGCCGAGCCCTTAAAGATATTAGGTATAAAAGATAAGGATGAGATATACGATAAAGTGTTTCATGCACTAGAAACAGCAGAATTAAAACCTGCTGAAGAGTATATCTATCGTTTTCCACATGAGTTAAGTGGTGGGCAAAGGCAACGTGTTGCGATTGCTCGTGGAATTGTAATTGGCCCTAAATTTCTAGTTGCCGATGAACCTGTATCAATGCTAGATGTATCTATACGTGCTGGAATTTTAAACTTATTGAAGCGGTTGCGAGCTGAAATGGGTTTAAGTATGTTGTATATATCACATGACTTATCAACGATAAAATATTTATGTGATAGAATTGCAGTTATGTATTTAGGTAAAATCGTTGAAATTGGACCAGTTAATCAAGTTATTCATCACCCACAACATCCTTATACCAAAGCTCTTTTATCAGCAGTGCCTGTACCAGATCCATCTTATAATCGTAAAAGAATTGAGATAGATGAGGAAGTAGCAGACCAGATTAATCTCCCTCCAGGATGTAGATTTGAACCACGTTGCCCGTTTGCAACAGAAGAATGTAAGTTAGTAGATCATACATTGTTTGAGCGGGCAGAAGGGCAGCTAAGTGCATGTATCTATGAATCTCAGGAACAAATATTTAATGAGAAGTATAAGACTTCAATCAAAAGTAATGAACCTGTTTATACTCCCTAATTTATATAGATGAAAACCCCCTTTATTGCTAAGAGTAAAGGGGTTTTTCAATTTGATTATTTGTCTCCTGTTTATATCAAGCTCTTCTTGTTCTACTCAGCAAAGGTATAATTATAATGATTTCTCCCAGGTATTACATAGTTTTATATATATTAATAGATTTTTATAATTCAATATGATGTATGTTCTTGTAAATATTTAAAAAAATCAAATTAGTCGATAAGTATTATTGTAATATTAGTTTAATTGTATTACAATAAACACTAACATAATTTATGGAGGGATAAAATGAGCTTCGAAGAAAAGTTAAAAGAGAAAGGCTATCTATTACAAAACATTAAAAGAGACCGACCTTTTGAAGATGCTGTGGTTACTGGTGACTTAGTATTTGTATCAGGTCATGCAGCTAAGACAAATGGAGAACTGATTTATAAAGGTATTGTAGGTGATACAGTTTCGATAGAGGAAGCAAAAGAATGTGCGAAAGTAGCTTTTATAAATTGTCTCAACGCCCTCCAAAACACAATTGGTAGTATCGATAATATAAAACGTATTGTAAATGTGAAGGGATATGTGGCGAGCACGCCTGACTTTTTTGACCAACCACAAGTAATTAATGAAATCTCAATTCTAATTAATGAAGTGTTTGCAGAAAAAGGAAAGCATAGCAGAGCATCTGTAGGTGTGGCATCTCTTCCGGAGGGCACTCCAGTAGAGGTAGAAATCATTGTCGAGATATAAGATAAAACTATGCGCCAAATTAACTGATTAATAAGTTATCAATTGTAAGCGAATACATGAAGTTTCTATCAATCATAACATTCATTTATGTTATATCTAGGTTTATAATGAATGGACTATATAATCGAATTGTAAAAACAAATTTCTGTAAATTTATAATATTATGATGGGGTGAGAAGAATCATGAATAAGAAAAGATTATTTATTTTTAGTATTGTTATGCTTTCACTTTCAATATTCATAAGTGGATGTTCGAGTAATATAGAAGCTCAAGGTAAAAAGATTGTGAGTTTAGCAACTGTACAGCCTGAACAACATCCCATTTATAGAGGCTTACTAGAATTTCAAGATTATATCCATGAAAATTTAGGCGATAAGTATGAAGTAAATATTTTCTCGAGTGGTGTAATCGGAGATAATCCAGAAGTGCTAGAGTTATTACAAATGGGTTCGCTAGATTTAGCTGTTGTTAGTGGTAGTAACATGGAAGCGTTCGCTGATGAATATAAAATATTTGCGATACCTTACATCTTTAATGATGAACAAAGCTTTCGTGAGCTAATGAATAATGAAGAATTTACGAAACCAATCTATGAGTCTACAACTGATAAAGGGATTAAAGGAACATCCTGGTTTGCGAATGGAGTAAATAATTTCTATTCAAAAGATAAAATTGAAACACCAGAAGATATGAAAGGTATGAAAGTTCGCGTACAACCAAGTGATATAAATGTGCGAATGGTAGAAGGCTTTGATGCTGCAGCTGTTATGTTAGCGTATGGTGAAATTTATACTGCTATTCAGAACAGTGTCATAGATGCAGCAACAAACCCGGAAATGGCGTTAGCTGATATGCGACATGGAGAAGTGGCTAATTACTATTCTCGTACTGAACATCAAATTTTTACAGATATCTTTGTAACAAATACAGAATTTATGGAAACTTTAACTGATGAAGAGGCAAGGATTTTTCAAGAGGGATTTGAACTCAGTACCAAAGTAGCGAATGAGGTATGGGATGATCGTATTGCTGAAGCTATAGTTGAAGCAGAGGAAATGGGAATTGAATTTGTTGAGGTTGACAAAGAGTTATTCAAGGAAAAGCAGGAACCTGTTCGAGAAGATATACTAAAATCTAATCCTGTTTTACAACCATTATTTGATAAAGTACAGGAACTGCAGAACCAATAGAGAGGATGAAAGATATTGTTGGCTATAAAGAATGTATTGGATAAAATACTTAGATTAACTTGTGCTTTACTATTTTTATTTTTAGTATTTCTAAACTTTTACCAAGTGTTTATGAGATACGTTATTAATAATCCAAGTACTATCTCTGAAGAATTACTAGGATATTCCGTTGTATGGTTGTCACTCTTAGGTGCTGCATTGGTGTTTGGGTATGATGGTCATATAAAAGTACCGATTTTTTATGATAAATTAACAGGTTTAAGAAAAGTAGTTGCATTAATTACGATAGAAATATTGATCATGCTAATCGCTATCTCTGTTTTTATTATTGGTGGAAAAGCATTAATGGATGTAGGTGCAATGCAAGTTTCTCCGACTCTAAATATAACGCTCAATTGGATTTATATGATACTTCCAATAAGTGGAGTTTTGACAGTTCTCTATAACATTATAAATATTTTTACCGCTATTAAAGATTATAAAAATGGAACGGAGGTAGGAGCAAAATGAGTTTAGCCTTAAGTGCAGGTTTGTTAATTGCAATTACCTTTTTAATACTATTAGTTCTTGGTGTACCTATAGCCATTGCGTTAATCGTTTCATCGATTGTGGCGATTATTCAATCCTTAGGTTTCCAAGCATCCATTCCTTCTTCGGCTTTAAAGATGTTTCAAGGGATTAATATTTTCACTTTGATTGCAATTCCCTTCTTTATTTTAGCAGGTAACATCATGAATAGAGGCGGAATTGCGATGCGGTTAGTTAATTTAGCTACAGCTCTGACTGGCAGAATTCCGGGGTCATTAGCGCATACGAATTCTGTAGCCAATATGCTCTTTGGTTCAATCTCAGGTTCAGGCACAGCGGCTGTTTCTGCAATGGGAACAATCATAGGTCCAATACAAAAAAAGGCAGGATACGATGAAAACTTCTCAGCTGCAGTAAATATTAGTACTGCTCCTACTGGATTCTTAATTCCGCCTAGTACAGCGTTAATCACTTATGGAATGGCTAGTGGAGGTACGTCAATCGCTGCACTCTTTATTGGTGGACTAATTCCAGGTATTTTATGGGGCTTAAGCTGTATGATTGTAGCCTTCTTCTATGCAAAGAAGAAGGGCTATGTTGATACAAATACAATTACCTTCAAGCAATTCATAAAAGTATTCCTAGAGGCGCTACCGAGTCTATTACTTGTGATTATTGTGATTGGTGGAATAGTTGCAGGTGTATTTACAGCTACTGAAGGTGCAGGTATCGCAGTAGTTTATACAATGGTGATATCAATGTTCTTTTACAAATCATTAAGTGTTAAAGAGTTATATAATGTGCTCGTTGATAGTGCGAAGCTATCATCAATAATTATGTTCCTTATTGGTGCATCTAATATACTTGCGTGGGTGATGTCGTTTACTGGTATTCCTAATGCACTTGCAAATACCATTTTGGGAATTTCAGATAGTACGATTATTATTCTAGCGTCTATCATTTTCTTATTATTGCTCGTTGGAACCTTTATGGATTTAACTCCAGCGATCTTAATTTTCACACCAATTCTATTACCAGTAGTACTAGAATTGGGAATGACTCCATTACATTTTGGAATCATGTTGACGATGGCGTTATCGATTGGAACAATTACACCTCCAGTAGGTAATGTATTGTTTACAGGACTCAAGGTATCGGATGTAAAAATAGAAAAAGTGATGCCCCATTTATTTAAATTCTATGGAGCAATTGTCTTAGTATTAATCATTATTACTTACTTCCCATGGTTTTCAGAATTTTTACCTAGTTTAATAGGCTATTAATTGGTAGAATAGAGGGAATATTCAAAGGTTGGTATGTGTGAGAGTATCTATTTGGGAGGAGCGTGCTAAATGGAGTTAAGTTTTCGTTGGTATGGAGAAGATGACCCTGTTACGTTAGACCAAGTAAGACAAATTCCAGGAATGACTGGAATCGTATCTGCAATTTATGATATTCCAGCTGGAGAGGTATGGAGTTATGAAACGATTTTAGAGTTGAAGAACCAGATTGAAGCCAAAGGGTTAAAACTAAATGTGATTGAAAGTGTTCCTGTTCATGAGGAAATAAAGCTTGGACTTTCAACAAGAGATAATTGGATTTCAAATTATAAAGAAACACTCAGGAATTTATCAAAAGCTGGCATTCGAACGGTGTGCTATAATTTTATGCCAGTTTTTGATTGGACAAGGACAGAGCTATATGCTGCTTTGCCAGATGGATCAAATTCATTAAAATATGACCATAATGCAATCGAAAAGATAGATCCTTTAAGTGGTGAATTGACATTGCCAGGATGGGATCTTTCCTATCAAACAGAAGATTTGAGAAAGATAATGGATCAATATCAAGATATTACAGAAGAAATGCTAATGGAAAATTTAATTTACTTTTTAAAAGAAATTATTCCTGTAGCAGAAGAGGAAAATATACTAATGGCAATCCATCCAGATGATCCCCCATGGTCGATATTTGGATTGCCAAGAGTAGTAACAAACCAAAAGAATATGTCGTATATATTGGAAACTGTTAACAGCAAGCACAATGGCATTACATTTTGTACGGGCTCATATGGAGCAGATAGCAAAAATAATTTATTAGAAATGGTAGAAGCAGCAAAAGGTAGAATTCATTTTATTCATGCACGAAATATACAAAGAATTGACGAGTATTCGTTTCAGGAAACCTCTCATTTAGCTAGCGATGGGTCATTAAATCTAGCGGAAGTGTTAGGGAAGTTGCACGAAGTCGGATTTGACGGACCAATTAGACCAGATCATGGAAGAATGATTTGGAATGAACAAGGAAGACCTGGTTATGGATTATATGACCGAGCTCTCGGAGCCGCATACATCAATGGAGTATTGGATTTGTTAAATAAATAAAGGGAGGCGCACTAATGGAAGTACCTTTTGAGATAGACTTGTCAGGAAAGGTTGTTGTCATTACAGGTGGGAGTGGTGTACTAGGATCTGTTATTGCAAAGTCATTAGCAAGTGTAGGAGCGAATGTCGCTGTAATTGGCAGGAATAAAGAAAAAATCAATAAAGTAGTAGAAGAAATTAAGCAAGAGGGAGGTCTAGCTTCAGGATACAGTGCAGATGTACTTGATAAAAAAGCATTGGAAGAAGCTCATAAACAGATTGTAGAGAGCCAAGGAAAATGCGACTTCTTGATAAATGGTGCAGGAGGGAATCATCCAAAAGCAACTACATCTAAAGAGTATTTAGAGGAAGGCGATCTAACCGACCCATCTATTCAATCCTTTTTTGATTTAGAAGAAGGAGCGATTACAGAGCTTTTCAACTTGAACTTCTTAGGCACACTATTACCTACACAGGTTTTTTCGCAAGATATGATAGGAAGAAAGGGCTGTAATATCATCAATATTTCATCGATGAATGCTTACACGCCACTAACAAAAATACCTGCATATAGTGGAGCTAAAGCAGCGATAAGCAATTTTACCGAGTGGCTTGCCGTTCATTTTTCGAAACTTGGTATTCGAGTGAATGCTATTTCTCCAGGGTTTTTCCTAACAGAACAAAATAGAGGATTACTTGTAGAGGAAAATGGAGATTTAAGTGCTAGAGCGAATAAAATACTTTCACAAGTTCCAATGGAAAGGTTCGGGGAACCAGAGGAATTGATTGGTACAATATTTTGGCTCATTCATGAAAAGTCATCTAGCTATGTGAATGGGATTGTTGTTCCAATTGATGGAGGGTTCTTATCATATTCTGGTGTGTAAAGGGTGAGAAGAAATGCAAATGTATTCTATTTTAAATGCGATGTTGGAAAGTAAATTAGCGGTTGTGTTGCGCGGGGATCATTTAGAAATGGCTGAGAAAACGGCTGATGCATGTGTAAATGGTGGAGTTAGTACATTGGAAATCACCTTCACCATTCCAGGAGCAGCACAATTATTAGAACGATTGCAAGGTAAGTATGATCAAGTTCTAGTCGGTGCTGGAACTGTGTTAGATAGTGAGACTGCTCGAATAGCTATTTTAGCAGGTGCTAAATTTATCGTTAGTCCTGCATTTAATCTAGATACCGCAAAGCTATGTCATCGCTATGCTATTCCATATTTACCAGGTTGTATGACAATTAATGAAGTGCTTTCTGCTGTGGAATCAGGAGTGTCCGTTGTGAAGTTATTTCCTGGAAGTGTTTTTTCACCTAGTTTTATTAAGAATATACATGGACCTCTACCACATGTTGAAATTATGCCGACAGGTGGCATTACTTTAGAGAATGTACGTGATTGGTTTGAAGCTGGTGCATGTATGGTTGGTGTTGGGGGAGAGATTACGAATCCTGCTAAAACAGGCGATTATAATGAAGTTACAAGGCTAGCAAAAGTATTTCAAGAAAAAGCGAGCTTGGTGTAAACGATGGGAAAAATTTTAACAATTGGTGAATTAATGATTCGTCTGACACCCCCAGGAAAAGAAAGACTGCACCGTGCAACTGTGTTCAAAAGTTATTATGGTGGTGCTGAAGCAAATGTAGCAGTATCTCTTGCAGGGTTTGGCCATGAATCGGCATTTTTATCAGCATTACCCAACAACGAACTTGGAAAAGCTGCAATTCGACACCTCAGAGCTAATGATGTGAATACAGATTGGATTTACCGAAGCGGTGAACGATTAGGACTCTATTATTATGAAGAGGGATATTCCGTTAGACCAGCAAAAGTAATTTATGATCGGAAACATTCAAGTATTCATGAACTTCCATTGTTTGAAGTAAACTGGAAAGAAGTATTTAAAGATGTTGATATACTTCACATAACTGGTATTACTCCTGCTCTAGGTAAAGAGTTAAAAGAATTTATAATTGAAGCAGCGAAACAGGGATCAGAATGTGGAGTTAAAGTCAGTTTCGACTTCAATTATCGCAGTAAACTTTGGACGATACCTGAAGCAAGGGAAACCTTTCTTGCTATTTTACCTTATGTTTCTATCTGTTTTGCAGGTTATAAAGACTTCAATCTTTTACTTAATGAGGCTGGACCTGAATCATTTCATCCAAAAACTTTGCAGCAATATTATGAGAAGTATAGTAAGAAATATGCAATTGATTATCTCGTATGTACAGATAGAAGAATCATCGGCGGGCAGAAGCAAGAGTTGTCTGGCTGGCTGTATAGGAATGGGGAACTCTATGAAACTCCCTATTTTAAAATGGATGTTCTTGAACGTATTGGTGGAGGAGATGCATTTGCGGCTGGAGTACTGCATGGTATTTTAACAGAAATGGATAGTGAGGATATTATTCATTTTGGTGTAGCTGCTAGCGTTTTAAAACACACGATATACGGAGACGATAATCAAGTAACTGTAGAAGAAGTAAAGCAATTTATGTTAAGTAACGAACAAGATATTAGTAGATGATAAATGTATGGGAAGCGACTATTCAGAACGAGGATAGGCGCTTTTTGAGAAGATGCGAAAAAAGGAGAAATGAGATGAATAAACAAATACAAGAATACACATTGAATGATGGACTGAGAGTTCCCTCTGTAGGCTTCGGGACATTTAGATTAAAGGGGAATAACGGAGTACATTCCATTACAAATGCGATAAATAATGGTTATCGATTAATTGACACCGCTTACAACTATGAAAATGAAGGTACAGTAGGAGAGGCAATTCGAAAAAGCAGAGTGTCTAGGGAAGAATTGATTATTACTTCAAAACTTCCTGGCAGATATCAAGAATATGATTTAGCTGTTTCAACTATTCAAGAATCCTTATACCGGACGGGCTTAGATTATTTTGACTTATATTTGATTCATTGGCCAAATCCTATTACAGATAAGTATGTTGAGGCATGGCAAGCGCTTATCGATGCGAAAAAGTGGGGACTAATCCGCTCAATTGGTGTTTGTAATTTTTTACCTGAACATTTAACTCGCCTCGAAGAAGAAACGGGTGTTTTGCCAAGCATTAATCAAATAGAACTTCACCCTTATTTTAATCAAGCAGAATCAAGAAAGTGGAACCAAGAAAAGGGGATTCGAATTCAATCTTGGAGCCCACTTGGACGTTTAAATGGTGTCTTAGATGAACCAACGATTAAAGAGCTATCTAAAAAGTATAATAAAACGGAAGCACAAATTGTTTTACGCTGGCATTATCAACTAGATTCTATTGCAATTCCCAAAGCGACATCTCCTACAAGACAACGAGAAAATATATCTATTTTTGACTTTGAATTAGATGTGGATGAAATGAATAATATATCAAATTTAACACGTTCAGACGGTCGAAATAAAAACCAAGATCCCGCTGTTTATGAGGAATTTTAAATTAGAGTACACGACTATTTATGCTAAAAAGGATGATAGTATTGGAAATTATTGATGTGAAAGTATATATTCTTAAGAACGAAATACCTCAACCCTTTGCTGCTTCCCAAGGGTGGATAAAGCAACGATCAGGGACTATTGTCGAAGTGATTACGGATGAAGGAATTAGTGGCTGGGGAGAAGCGTTATGCCAAGGCTTACAACATCCTGAGATTTCCGCTATTACAATTGAAAAAGCATTAAAACCTTTAATAATAGGAAAGAACCCTCTTCAGACGGAAGTGTTATGGGATGAAATGTATTATAATACGAGAGATTATGGCAGAAAAGGTGCAATTATAGGCGGAATAAGTGCAATTGACATAGCCTTATGGGATATAAAGGGTAAATTTCTGAAACAACCAGTATATAATTTATTAGGTGGATCTTTTAGAAATAAAGTACAAGCATACGCAACTGGTTTCTTTAGATTAGAGGGCCAGGGTGAAAAAGAAAGATTACAGAAAGAAGCGCTGAATCATTTAGAAAGTGGACTGAGCTTAATGAAAGTGAAATTAGGTTTTGGAATTGATGATGATATAGAAGTAATGGAAAGTATTTATCAAGCTGTCGGAGATAAAGCTGAGCTAATGGTCGATGTAAATCATGCCTACGGAGTATCAGATGTAGTAAGACTAGGAAAAGCATTGGAAAAGTTTAATTTGAGATGGTTAGAAGAGCCTGTTATTCCAGAAGATAAAGAGGGTTATGCACTTGTTAGGGAGAAGTTAAATATCCCAATTGCTGGCGGAGAAAACGAATATACTGGATTTGGTTTCCGAGATTTATTTGCAAAACGAGCTGTGGATATTGCTCAACCAGATATTTGTATTGCAGGCGGGTTTACTGCTGGGCAGCATATCTCTAATTTATCAAGAATATATGGGATTCAAATCAATCCACATGTTTGGGGGACTGCAATCGGCCAATATGCATCATTACATTATGCAGCCTCACTTCCATTAGCTAATAGATCTTTATTTGCTACGGAACCAATATTTGAGTACGATACCTCGACACATCCATTCCGAACAAATTTGGTTAAGAATCCATTGAAACACGACGATGGTTGGTTGAAAGTGCCAGATGATTTTGGTATTGGAGTGGAAGTTGATAGGGACTTTCTTGAAAAAAATGCAATTACAATCTAAAAAACGATTTGCCTTCTTAATAAAAAGAAGGCAAATCGTTTTTTTTAATCAAATAGTAAAGGACGAGCTACTTTAACATATGTTCCGCCATCTACTCTTAGAGAGTGACCGCTAATATAGCTTGACTCATCTGAAGCTAAGAAAAGAGCAGCATTCGCGATATCTTCAGCTGTTCCAACTCTTCCTAATGGTTGATAAGCCATTGTTTCTTCCCATGCTTTGTCTGGATCAGGTAGTCCATTTAATGTTTCATAAAACATTGGAGTATCCACTGTGCTTGGTAACACAGCATTTACGCGGATTTTATCTTTTCCGCAGTCTAGCGCCATCTGCCTAGTTAAAGCAGTTATTCCACCTTTAGAAGAAGCGTATGCTGCAAAGCGAGTAATTGTTTTATCTGCATGCCATGAAGCAATATTAATTATTGCTCCACTTCCTCTTTTTCTCATTTCTGGTACGGAGTATTTTGAGCAAAGGAAAGTTCCATTTAAGTTGACTCCGAGAATTCTTTGCCACTCTTCAAATGTTGTATCTTCAGCAGATTTACGCATTGTAGCGGCAGCATTATTAACCATGATATCAAGTCCGCCAAAATGTTCTACAGTAGTATTAATTAAGTTAACGACACTGTCTTCTTTTGAAACGTCTGTCTTGACAAATAACACTTCAATTCCTTGTTCTTCTAATTCTTTTACTGCATCTTTACCAGTCTCTTCATTGATATCTGCAATGACAATTTTTGAACCTTGCTTTCCAAAAGTAAGTCCAATTTGCTTGCCGATTCCTTGACTTCCACCAGTTACAATTGCAATTTTATCTTTTAATCGCATAAATACATCCCTCTCCAAGATTTAAGTATTGTATAAAATTATACTTGTAATTCACCATCTAGCATAATCTTACGTCCATCGATATCAATAGAAACTGTTTTAATTATCATGTCTAGGTGTAGTGGTGAGTCCACATGGCCACCAAAGTTTAAGTTCTTTCCAATACCGATATGGATATTTCCAAATGACCCCTCATCTGGCGCCATTCTGCCGACTAATTCATTATGTTTATTTAATCCTAGACCAAGTTCTGCAACATTATAAACGCTAGGATCATTGTAGCTTTCAAGTATTTCTTTTAGCGTTTCTGCTTCTTTACCACCAGTAATTTCCGTAATGTATCCATCTTCTACTTTACATGTGACAGGTTCTTCTAATAAATTAATTAGAGGATGTGGAATACTCCCATCAAATACTAGTACACCATTTGCAGTACCTTCGACTGGGCCAAGCGCCACTTCCGCATTCGGAGGGAATGAAGCTGAACCAGGAGTTCTAGAAGTTCCATAATCAAACACAGGTGAACGACCTTCAACACTACAAGTCATATCTGTTCCACCAGGAGCGGTTAAGCGAAAAGTTTTCCCTTGAAAATGTTCAGAAACGCGATTAATTACTTCAGCAACTTCATCGAAGTCAGCTGTTAATCCACCTTTTTCAAACATTTCTAGGTCATAGTCTTGCATTCCAACCCAGCGTAATCTACCTTCCTTACTTCCCGCGATTCTCGCCTTTGTATGGAACATCGACATCGTTGTTGCACCGAAAGCCACATCACAATTTAACATCGCAGCACTTACTGTTTCAGGTGGATCTTCTCCATGTCCATCTCTAGGGGACATGCAAATCATTGTTGTATCAAAAAATTTCTTTGCATGCTTATAAACAAATTCGCCAATCTCTTTAAAGTTATCATCTGTTACGACTAGAACTTTTTCACCCTCTTTTAAGTGGGTAACACTAGTTAACAGTTGCTTCATCCCAAATGGAATATCTTTTGCATCGTGAATTTTTTGTTCGATAAACATAATTTTAGTTCCTCCTAAATAAAATTAGTTTTTAAGTTATTGTTAGATTTTTTAAGATAACGCTTACAAAATTTTAAGTTATTATTGCTTGGTATTATAAGATTTACAGCATATTTTATATCTCCTCTCCTAAAAATTTGAAATTTCATGAAATCTGTATTATAGTATTATTGTAATACAAATAAACTTACTAGTCAAAATAAATTTGTTCTTTAAAATTTTATATTTTTTATAAATATAGGGTATTCATTTAAGAGCGAAACAAAAATGATTTAGCAAATGCTATAACGAAATTATAAAACAAAATCCTTAAAGTGCTGGTAGCATTGGTTAATGTTAAGAAAACGCTTTAATATATGGTATCATTAAGTTAGATTGTAATATTCTAAAGTTTGCTTGGAAGCAGTAGAAGAAAGTATAAATTTAATTAAATAATATTGAAACGTATTGAATAAAAAGGAGATAGTAAAATGAATAGTTTTAAATTAGACACTTTAAATAGAGCAACTTTGTCTCAACAAGTATTAGATCAAATTATTTTACTTATTGTTAGTGGGAAGCTTAAACCTGGAGATAAACTCCCCTCTGAAATAGATTTAATTGAACAGTTTGAAGTGAGTAGACCTGTACTGAGAGAAGCATTTAGCTCCTTAGAGACGCTTGGAATTATCAAACGTAGACCTAGGGGAGGTACTTTTATAAATGACAAGATTGGCAGTGCCCCGTTTCAAGCTATGATAGCAATTTCGGTTAATAATTTACCTGCTCTAATTGAAGCTAGAATGACTTTGGAGTTGGGACTAATTTCATTAGCTGCTGAAAAAATTACAGATGAAGAACTTGACCAATTAGAAGAAACAATTATTGGTATTAAAGAGGACACAGATAATAACTATGGGGCATTAGACAAGAAGTTTCATAGAATTATTGCATACAGTGCTAACAATCCGATTATTGAAGGGATGATAGATCCCTTATTATATGCACATGAGAAAACAGATAGCTTAATTAAATACCGTGAACCAGTGAAAACAGTGAACCATCATACTGCGATTTATGAAGCATTAAAGAATAGAAACCCTATAGAAGCTTTTGAACAGATGCATCAGCACTTGCTTTATGTAAGGGACAAAATACTCCAAGATTATAATGATAAATAACTTCCAATAAACTCAAACACAGATGAAACATTTCTATATTTAGGTTATTAATTAAACCTAAATAAGAAGGTTTCATCTTTTTTTGCATATTCTTGTCTGAAAAAACATACCTTCTCTCAAGTTAATAAACTTCCTCTAACTTGAAAAGTTATTTCATTTCGCTTGAAAGACCAATAAACAGATTATTTGTATTCTTTTAAAATAAAAGTATTGACTTATAATTTATTTGTCTTACAATAATAAATAAGTAATATTGAAAATATATTAGTATATTAAAATAAATCGAAAGAAGGGAAAGGGACTATGACTATTAGTAAGGCTGCTACAAGACTTGAAAATGTCGTGTTGGGTCAGATTAGGGTAGTTGCTGAAAAAGCAAAGGAGTTAGAAAATGCTGGTCAGGACGTTATTCATTTAGAAATTGGTGAACCAGATTTTACTACTCCACAACATATTGTAGAAGCTGCCCAGGAAGCACTTGCTGCAGGGGAAGTACATTATGCGCCAAACAGAGGTATTCCTCAATTGAGAAATACAATTGCTGAGAAGCTCAAAACTGAAAATGGAATTCAAGTAAATCCGAATACAGATATTATTGTCACACAAGGTGCTGCAGAAGCTTTATCAATTGCTATTCTTGCTCATAGTAATCCAGGTGATGAGATTTTAATAATTGAACCTTCCTTTGCATCCTATGAAAACTTGGTTCATCTAGCAGGTGCAACTCCTGTAAGTGTACCGACAACTGAAGAAAATAATTGGGTAGTCGATCCTGAAGATGTTTTGAAAGCGATTACTCCAAAAACGACAATGATTATTATCAACTCGCCATGTAATCCAACTGGTGCAGTTTATCCAAAAGAAGTCTTAGAAAAAATTGCTGATTACGCGATGGAGCATGACCTTCTAGTCGTTTCAGATGAAATTTACGAAAAAGTTACTTATGAAGAAGACATGCATTTTTCAATTGGCTCTATTAAAGGAATGGAAGATCGAACGATTACAATAAATGGTTTTTCAAAGGCCTATGCGATGACTGGTTGGAGATTAGGATATGTAGCAGCAAATAAAGACTTAATTACAAATATGTTGAAAGTTCACCAATATAGTGTGACATGTGTTCCGACATTTACACAATTTGGTGGAGATGCTGCTTTAGTACAAAAGGAAAAAAGTGAAGCAAGTATTCGAGAAATGATGAAAGCGTATAAAGCACGTCGGGATATTGTTTATGAAGGGCTGAAAAGTATCGAGGGAGTTACGGTTACTTTATCAGAAGGAGCATTTTATGCGTTTCCGAATATTAGTAAATTCAACTTATCATCAGCAGAATTTGCTGAGAAATTATTAACGGAAACTGGTGTAGCGACAGTACCAGGTACAGTGTTTTCTAAGTATGGTGAAGGATTTATTCGAATATCATTTGCAAACTCAGAAGAAAACCTGAAAGAAGCAATGAAACGAATGAAACAGTTTGTAGGTAATTTACAAGCGAAAGTTAAATAAAAAATAACAGAATAAATATAAGACTAAGGGTGGAAATAAAATGACAAAACATGGTGGACAAAGTATTGTACAAGTATTAAAAGCAGAAGGAGTAAAAAAAGTATTCGGAGTACCGGGCGAAAGCTTTTTAAATGTGCTTGATGGTATTTATGAAGAACCAAGTATTGAATTCATCTCTGGACGCCAAGAGGGTGGCGTATCCTTTATGGCTGATGGTTATGCAAAAGCAACAGGAGAAGTTGGAGTATGTATGGCGACAAGAGGTCCAGGAGCAACGAACTTATCTGCTGGATTACATACAGCACAACAAGATTCTACGCCAGTAGTTGCATTATTAGGACAGGTAGAACGTCATTTCAAGGATAGAGAAGCGTTTCAAGAAGTGAATTTCGCTTCGTACTTTAAAGAACTATGTAAGTGGTCGGTAGAAATTGATGATGCAAGTCGTATTCCTGAGATTTTACACCGCGCATTCCACGTGGCACGCTCTGGCCGTCCTGGTCCAGTAGTTGTTTCTTTACCAGAAGATATGCAGGATGACCTTGTAGAAGATATTCAACATGAGTTTTACAATACAATCCGTGTTGGTAAGCCACGTCCAGAGAAAGAACTTGTGAAGCTAGCTGCTGAAGAACTTAGCAAAGCAAAAAAACCAATTATCATCGCAGGTGGCGGGGTTATTTTATCAAAAGCAACGGAGAATTTAATTAAGTTATCTGAAGCAATCCATGTTCCTGTAGCTACAGCATTTAGACGTTTCCATGCATTCCCGAACACGCATCCAAACTATGCAGGGACTTTAGGGCTTGGAGCAATGGAAGAGCTTGCTAACTATATTAAAGATAGTGATTTAGTAGTTGCGCTTGGGACAAAATTCTCCCAGATGACAACGGATGATTACACACTAATCAACCAGAAAAGTAAACTAATTCACGTAGATATCTCTCCAGATGCAATTGGTAAGGTATACAAGCCTACATTACCAATCGTAGCCGATACCAATGAGTTCTTAAAAGAACTACTCGAGGAAATTACTCCTGGGGCAAGTGATGAAAGAAAAGAAAATCTAGAAGGTATTAATAAGAAATATGTTGAATTTTCAACACCAGTATTAACAAATCAAGAAAATTATGCGGATTTAAAGACAGTAATTCATACGCTGCGTAATGAACTTCCGGAAGACGCAATCATTTCTAGTGATGCTGGAAACTTCTTCTCTTGGGTTTCTCGTTACTATAGATTTGGACCGAAAAACATCTATCTTGGACCAACTTCAGGAGCAATGGGACCTGGATTGCCAGCAGCAATTGGAGCAAAAGTAGCTTTCCCTGACAGAACAGTAGTATCTATCTCAGGTGATGGTGGATTTATGATGACGGTGCAAGAATTTGAAACAGCTGTTAGATATGGTGCTAATGTGATTCATATTATTGCTAATAACAATATGTATGGAACAATTCGTGCACACCAAGAAAAACGTTTCCCTGATCGCGTAATTGCAACGAAACTATCCAACCCGAACTATGCAGAACTAGCAAAGAACTTTAACGGTTATGGAGAGAGAGTTCAGAGAAATGAAGACTTTGCAGGTGCACTTGAGAGAGCTATCGCATCAAATAAACCAGCAATTATCGAAATTGTAACAAACCCAGATATTTTATCAGCAAAAGTAGAAGAAGATCTTCGATTAAATAATAAATTAAAATAAATTGTTAGTATATTAACTTGTAAAACTAGAAAGGAGATCGAAATGCTCTATATAAATGGTGAATGGATAACAACGGATGAGACATTCGAAGTAAAGAACCCAGCAACAGGTGAAGTTATAGAAAGTGTTTCTAAAAGTGAAGACGACCAAACAGAGTCGGCGATTGCCGCAGCCAAAGAAGCGATGTCTACTTGGTCAAAGAAAACGGCAAAAGAACGCTACGATTACTTGAAGCGTGCAGCAGAAATTCTCCGTTCAAGAACAGACAAGATTGCAAAAGTAATTACGACTGAGATGGGAAAGCCTGTGCATGAAGCAAAGGCAGAAATCACATTAGCAATAGATTATTTAGACTGGTATGCGGAAGAAGGAAGACGAATTTATGGTGAAACGATTCCAGCGTCTTCGGAAAGTAAGCGATTGATGGTCATTCGTCAACCAGTAGGTGTAGTGGGTGCCATTACACCTTGGAACTTCCCGATTGCAATGATTACAAGAAAGATTGCGCCTGCTATTGCTGCAGGTTGTACGATTGTCTTAAAACCAGCTTCAGCAACACCATTAACTGCTATCGAAGTATTTAAAGCATTTCATGAAGCAGGATTACCTAAAGGGGTTGTGAACTTATTACATGGTTCAGCTAGTAAGATTGTAAAAGTATTGATGGACTCTCCTGATGTAAGAAAAATTACATTTACTGGTTCAACAGAGGTTGGTAAACAACTTGTGCGACAATCAGCCGATACGATGAAAAAAGTCTCCATGGAATTAGGAGGACATGCACCATTTATTGTATTCAATGATGCTGATATAGAGCACGCTGCAACAGCTGCAATTGCAAGTAAATTTAGAAATGCAGGACAAACCTGCGTATGTACAAACCGGATCTATGTGCATGAAGATGTTGTGGATGAGTTTTCAGAGAAACTTTCACAGAAAATTAGTGAACTTAAGGTTGGTAACGGATTAGAAGAAGGTATAACGATTGGACCGCTAATTGACCAAGATGCAGTTGCAAAAGCAGAAAGTCATGTAAAAGATGCTGTAGCAAAGGGAGCAGAAGTTTCAGTAGGTGGAAATAAGCTTACTGAAGGAGAGTTTGCAAATGGAAACTTCTTCGAGCCAACTCTTTTGAAAAACGCAGACCATAGTATGATTATTTCTCATGAAGAAACATTTGGCCCTGTTGTTCCAGTGTTTAAGTTCAGCTCAGAGGAAGAAGCAATTTCTCGAGCGAACAGTAGCCAGTACGGATTAGCTTCTTATATTTTCACAAGAGATATAAGTAGAATGTATAGAGTAAGTGAAGCACTAGAGTATGGAATTGTTGGCATCAATGATCCACTTCCGACTGTTGCACAAGCTCCATTTGGTGGAGTGAAAGAATCTGGTGTTGGTAGAGAAGGTGGAAGACAAGGTATTGAAGACTTCCTTGAGTATAAATACCTCTCTATTCAATTAGAAAATTAACAATCAAAACTTATTAATTATTCAACATGGTTTCATGCTTCCACTAGATGAAACCATGCCAGCATAAAAGGGAAGTGAATGCTTTGGGGAAAAAATCAAATACATCATATGGAGATGCTGAGTTTAGCGAATTTCTTAAAATGGCATTTCGTAGACACCTTGGACATGATGAGGAAGATTACAAGAAGCCAGTTATCGGGATTGCCAACACCTTTAGTGAGGTAAATCGTTGCCATTCACATGTACAACCAATGGTAGAAGCGATTAAGCAGGGTGTTATCATGGCGGGAGGTACTGCTCTGGAATTCCCAATCATGTCAGTAGGCGAGATGTTCACTAGTCCGACTACCATGTTATATAGAAATTTAGTTGCGATGGATACTGAAGAAATGATCAATGCTCAACCAATTGATGGAGTTGTGTTGATTGGTGGCTGTGATAAAATGGCACCCGCACTTCTTATGGGAGCAGCTAGTGCTGATAAACCAGCGATTTTATTTACTGGTGGACCAATGAATAATGGTGAGTATAAAGGTAGAACCTTAGGTGCGTGTTCTGACTGTAGACATTTTTGGCAAGAATTCAAAGCTGGAACTGTTGACGAGGAAGAGATCCAAGAAATTAATAGAGAACTTGCTCCAACTGCAGGTCACTGTATGGTAATGGGTTCTGCAAGCACAATTGCTTCATGTTCAGAAGCATTAGGAATGATGCTACCTGAAGGGGCTGCTGCTCCAGCTACAGTGAATAAACGAATGCACCTTGCAAGAGAAACAGGTCGTCAAATTGTGAAGCTAGTGGAAAATGATGTAAAACCATCAGATATCATGACAAAAAATGCGTTCGAGAATGCAATTAGAGTGTTAATGGCAATCGGTGGTTCTACAAATGCGGTCATTCACTTAATTGCAATGGCAAAAAGATTAAGCATCGACCTCGACTTAGAGTTATTCGAGAAAATAAGCGAGGAAACACCATTTATTGCAAACATGCGACCAGCTGGAAAGTATCAAATGCAAGATTTATACCATGCAGGAGGTATTCCTGTCGTACTTAAGGAATTAGAATCTCAACTACACTTAAATGAATTAACTGTGACTGAAAAAACGATGCGAGAAAACTTAGCTTCTGTTTCAATTGAAGAAGTTTATCGTGATATTGTAAAACCATTTAATGATCCATTGCATAAAGACGGAGGAATTGCCGTTTTACGAGGTAATCTCTCACCAAGTGGGGCAATCATTAAACCTAAAGCAGTAATAGATAAAAAGCTATTGAAACATAAAGGTAGAGCAGTAGTTTTCACATCTATTGAAGACATGGAAAAGAGAATCAACAGTCCTGATTTGGATGTGAAGGAAGATGATGTGCTTGTCCTTCAAAATGCAGGGCCAGTTGGAGCCCCTGGTATGCCAGAGGCTGGTATGATTCCAATCCCTCAGAAATTACTTAAAAAAGGCGTAAGAGATATGGTGCGTTTATCGGATTGTCGAATGAGTGGAACAGCATTTGGAACAGTAGTTTTACATGTAGCACCAGAAGCTGCAGTTGGTGGCCCGATTGGACTTATCAGAGATGGCGACTCGATAGAATTAGATGTAGAGAAACGAATACTTAACATTGATGTCTCTGATGAAGAGCTAGAAAGTCGAAGAAAAGACTGGAAGGAACCATCATTTAATGATAGAGGGTATTACTGGATGTACCGTAAACACGTACTTCAAGCAGATCAAGGCTGTGATTTTGATTTCATGCTACCAAACTTTAATAAGTAACTGTAAAAAATGTTAGAAGGAGTGTGCAAGGTGGCTAAATATAAATTAGCATTAATTGGCGCGGGTTACTTAAGTGAAATAATTGCCAACGCTGTGAATAACGGACCCCTGTCAGATTATGAACTTGTTGGCGTTTTAGGAAGAACACCTGAAAAAGTAGAAGCTTTTGCTGAGAAGCATAATTGTAAAGCTTTTACTGATATTCATGAATTAATGGCATTAGAACCTGATTATACAGCAGAAGCCTCAACACCAGAAGGGTTAACGCAATATGCTGAAACAGTTTTGAATGGAAAATCTCATTTAGTTGTCCTATCTATCGGAGCATTTTCAGATACCTCTTTCTATGAAAAAGTAGAAAGAACTGCTAAAGAAAACGATAAGAAAGTTTACATTGCTAGTGGTGCAGTTGGTGGTTTTGATGCGATGCAGACAGCCGCGCTTATGAGTCCAATTAAGGCGAAAATGACTTCTAAAAAAATGCCTAAAGCATTACGTAATACGAGAGATTTTGATGAGAGTCTCCTAGATATCACGGAGCCGAAAGAAGTTTTCTCAGGCACAACGAAGAGTATCATGGACTTTATGCCTAATGGATTGAACTTAGCAATCGCAACTGCCTTAGCAAGTGCTGGCATTGAAAAGACAGAAATGAGTGTAATTGCTACTCCTGACTTTGTAGGGGATGAATATAAGATCGAAGTTGAGGGCGAAGAAGTTTGGATCGAACTCGACATTTATTCTAGAACCTCAGCAATTGCTGGTTGGAGTGTAGTTAGAACCCTTAAGAATGCAGCATCAACAATCGTATTATAAGCAACACAGCGAAAATACCTAAGTTTATTTGCTAATTGAACATGAATTAACTAATAAGCAGTTAAGAGATAAAGTATCAGTGAATTATCTCTTGGATTACAATTCTATCTTTTATCTCCATTTATTGAGCTAGAGAGTTATATCAAATATCACAATAATTGAAATAGCAAGGGGGCTAAGGAATGAATAAAAAATACGATTTAATTATTGTTGGTGGTGGTATTATGGCATCTAGTTTAGCCTATAATCTTTTAAACGATGGTTATAAAGGGGATATCGCTATTATTGAAAAAGATAGACAATACGAATTCTCTTCAACACCTAGGAGTGAAGGAGGGATTCGGCAGACTTTTAGTACTGAGGTAAATATTAGAATGAGTCAGTACAGTTTCCAAGTATACAAAAGATTTGAAGATGAGATGGCTCTAGATGGTGAGCCAGCTCACATTGATTTTAAGCAATATGGCTACTTTTATCTAGCTAATGAAAAAACATTACCAATCTATAAAAGCATTATGAAATTACAAGAAAAACTATCAGTAAATGTTCAAATTTTAAATAACGAAGAAATATTGGATATTATTCCAGAACTAAATGTAGATGATCTAGCAGGTGGGGTTTTTGATTATGATGCTGGAAATATTGATCCGTATTCTGTGTTGCAATTGTATTCAAAAAATGCCAGAAAACTAGGCGCAACATTCATTTATGAAGAAGTTGAGAGTTTTTTAAGTGAAAGAAGTAAAGTTACGGGAGTCAAATTAACATCAGGTGAAGTTTATAACGCTTCAATTGTTGTAAATGCAGCTGGAGCTTGGTCAGGGGAGCTTAGTAAAACAATTGGTATTGATATACCAGTGAAGCCTTTAAAGAGACAGTTGTTCAGCATAGATACTACTGTACCTTTCAAAAATGAGTTACCTTTAACTTTTGATCCGACAGGTGTTCACTTCCGTAGTGAAGGGCCGAGTATAGTAGTTGGATTCGGAAATGATGTACCCTATGGTTTTGATTTTAAATTAAGAAGGTCCTTTTTTGAAGAAGAACTTTGGCCGATATTAGCCTCAAGAGCTAAGAATTTTGAGCAATTAAAAATGGAAAAGGGGTGGGCTGGTTTGTATGACTATAACTATAAAGATCAGAACGCCATAATAAGTGGTCATTCAAATATGGAAGGATATTATATGATAACTGGATTTAGTGGGCATGGTTTTCAGCATGCTCCGGCTGCTGGAAAAGGACTTTCGGAATTAATTCGGTTAGGTCGTTTTGAAACGATAGATATGAGTGTTTTATCTGCGGAACGATTTGCTAAAAATGAATTAGTATTGGAAACCGTAGTCTTGTAATAGGTTAGAATAATAGTTTCGTTTAATTCATAAACACCTAACTTAACGTACAGCTACATTGTGAAAATTAATCTAAAGTTAGTATTTCTCTATAGTGTTAGAATCAGTCTTATAAAAAACTCATTATGGGATATTAGTTACTCATAAAGTACTCTGATAAATTTGGTGAAATACTAGGATTTATAAAGCGCCAATTACTTCCAAGTACTGGTTTCGTGGTATAGAAAAATTACATGTAGTATTTAATGAAATGGAATGTTAGCGCTGTCATTAATCTAATTATTCTTTATATCAACTTTGTCTGATATAAAGAATATACCTTTTCGAGAATTAAAAAGATATGTTTTATGTTTGATTGCTTTCCCAACAAATATGAAAAAGTATTGAATGGAGGTATTAATTTGTCAAGAACTAACGTCCGTTTACCGAAAATTGGTGAAATCCTTTTTGTATTAGTGATATTTCTATTTATAATGACATCCTCAGTCATCTGGTTCGATTTGCCATTTCAAATTTCATTATTTATTGTTTGGTTTGTATTTATCCTATTTGGTATGTATCTAGGTTACGGCTATGGTGAGTTACAATCTTCAATTTCTTTGGGGATTTATAAAGGACTTGAAGCATTATTTATTACTATTACAGTTGGAGCATTAATTGGGACGTGGATTGCTGGTGGAATTGTGCCTTCAATTATTTATTATGGACTATCCGTAATCCACCCAAATATATTTCTTTTGGCTACTTTAATAATCTGTTCAATAACTTCGCTTGTAACTGGAACATCCTTCGGAACAGTCGGAACAGCAGGGATCGCTATGATGGGAATTGGTGCAAGTTTTGGTTACCCATTACCACTAGTGGCAGGAGCAGTTATATCCGGGGCATATTTTGGTGATAAGCTATCTCCCGTATCTGATACTACAATTTTAACTGCATCATTAAGTGAAGTTAATATTATGTCTCATATACGATCAATGTTACATGTGAGTATTCCAAGTTATATTATCACTGCAGTATTATTTACGATAGTGGGCTTTTTTTATACAGACGGGACATTTGATACGACAGCTATCCAAAGTAATATGAATGCACTAAATGATCATTTTAATATTGCTTGGTACATGCTCATTCCATTAATTATTGTGTTAATTCTATTAGCTATGAATAAGCCTGCTGTACCAACCATAGCTTTTGGTGCTTTGCTAGGTGTAATATGGGCTTCGTTATTTCAAGGATTTGATGTTTTATCAGCTCTCAGAACAGCATATTTTGGTCCCGGAATGGAATCAGGAAATCAGTTCATTGACCTGTTACTAAATAGGGGTGGAATTGAATCTATGCTGGCGGTTGTAATCTTTATCATGCTAGCACTTGGTTTTGGTGGGCTTATGGAAAAAACAGGAATAATTACAGTTATAGGTAACTTAATTTCTCGTTGGGTGCAGAATAGTACTGGAAGATTAACTGTATCAACAATTGTAAGTGCGTTTTTTGGGAATTTCTTTGGAAGTGCAGGATATGTATCGTTAATAACTGGAAGTAAGATGACTGTAGCTAACTATGACAGATTAAAAATACAACGTAGAGTACTCTCACGTAATACTGAAGCAGGGGGCACATTAACAGCCGCGATGGTACCATGGAACGAAAACGCAATATATATGTCAGCTGTATTAGGTGTATCAGCTCTCTCTTACTTGCCGTTCTTATGGTTAGCTTTCATAAGTATAGCTATAGCTATTATATATGGTTACACCGGATTATTCATGTGGAAAGATGAGGATGATGGAAAGACAGAAGAAATAACAGAAATTGAAGAACATCAAGTAGGAATGAAATAAAGCAAGCTTTTAAATGTTACTTAGAGTTTGCTTATTTTTATAAGAAATTAAAAAGGAGGCTTGAAACTTTAATTATCGGAATATTATTAAGTATTAAACTAATGATATAGGGGGATAAAAAATGAACAAAAAATTACTTACATTACTTTCAGTACTATTTTTATTTGTTGTTGTATTAGCAGCTTGTGGGGATGACAAAGATAATGCATCAGGTGATGGCGATGGTGATGGTGAATCGGTAGAAACAGTTACGCTTCGATTAGCTGATATTCAGCCAGAAGGTTTTCCTACGGTACAGGGTGCAGAAGAGTTTGCAAGATTAGTAGAGGAAAAAACTGAAGGAAGATACAAAATTGATGTATTTCCAGGTGGTCAGTTAGGTGATGAGAAAAGTACAATTGAGGAACTTCAATTAGGATCACTAGATTTTGCTAGAGTTAATGGCGTGCCTTTAACAGAGTTTAACGACAAAATCGGTGTTTTAAACCTACCATATCTCTTTGCATCACAAGAAGAGAAGTGGGATGTATGGACAGGTGAAGTTGGGGAGGAAATCCTCGCATCATTTGGTGATAATAATATGATGGGGCTAGCATTTTACGACAACGGAGAACGCTTCTTCTATACGAGTGACACGCCAATTACGAGTCTAGAAGATATGCAAGGGCAAAAGATTCGTGTTCAAGAATCAGAATTAGCAATCGATATTGTTGAAGCTCTAGGTGCTTCTGCAACACCGATGGCATATGGAGAAGTTTATTCAGCGATCCAAACTGGAGTAATTGATGGAGCTGAAAATAACTTCCCAAGTTTCTTTACTTCAGGACATTTTGAAGTTGCCAATAACGCAACTTTACCAGGTTACCAATCTGTTCCAGAAGTGCTCGTTGCATCTCAAGATTTATGGGATAGCTTAAGTGAAGACGATCAAAAGTTATTTAAAGAAGCTGCAATGGAGTCTATCGAAGTACAACGAGCGGCGTGGGATGAATTAGTTATTGAATCACAAGAAGAGATTGAAGCGAATGGAAATGAAATTCATGAAATAAGCGATATCGAACCATGGAGAGAAGCGGTTCAGTCTGTTTATGAAAAACATGGTGAGCAATATCAAGAGTTACTAGATAAAATTTTAGAATAATAAATTACTAGAGAAGAGAGAAGAAAGTATTCTCTCTTCCTCATCTTTTTATAGGAATAACCTTATTCGAATTTTTTAATGAGTTTAGTCCTACCGTTTACTGGAGGGATAAATAAGATGGCAATGATTAAAAGCATAAAAAGTTTCTTAGATAAATTATTGATAGTTGCTGCGCTTACAATGCTCGCAGCGATGATTCTTGTAATTCTTTACCAAGTTTTTTCTAGACAAGTATTAAGTAGTACTCCCGCATGGTCTGAAGAGTTATCGAGAGTATTATTTGTCTGGGTTGCATTCTTGGGTATAGCTTACGGATTTAAAGAAAAACTTCACATTGGTGTAAGTATTATTGCTGATTTGTTTCCCGAAAAGGTGCAGACTGGCTTTGATATTTTGGCCAAACTTACAATAATAGCTTTAGGTGGATTGATGATTTATTATGGTATCCATTTTACTTCATTAATGATGAACTCTACCTTACCTGGATTACGTTTACCTTCAAGTATTCTATATGCAGCAATTCCGGTAACGGGTGTTTATATTGTGTTGAACGGTATAGAGTTATTATTTGTAAAAGGGTTACACCTATCATATTTAGAGGAAGGAGACGATTAGTATGGAGATAATTTTATTATTCGGCACCTTCATCTTGCTATTAATATTAAGATTTCCAATTGCGCTTACACTAATTATTTCAGCATTGGTATCTGGAATATATATGGGAATTAATCCTGCATCATTGGTTCAAAAAATGGTTGGTGGCTTAAATTCCTTTGCGCTACTAGCAATTCCTTTCTTCATTCTTGCAGGTGAGATAATGAATGAAGGTGGTATTTCAAGGAGATTAATTAACTTAGCGAATGTTATTATTGGAAAAATTCGTGGGGGACTAGCGATGGTAAACGTGCTTGCTAGTACATTCTTTGGTGGAATATCAGGTTCAGCCCTCGCTGATACATCATCCATAGGTTCCGTAATGATTCCGATGATGAAAAAACAAGGTTATGATTCGGATTATTCAGTAGCTGTTACTGTATCTAGTGCAACACAAGGAGTAATGATACCGCCGAGTCATAATATGATTATCTTTTCTTCCGCAGCGGGCGGTGTATCAATTGGATCCTTATTTATGGGTGGCCTATTACCAGGACTATTATTAGGAATAGTGATCATGATACTTACTTATGCAATTGCTGTTAAAAGAAAGTATCCAAAAGGTGAGCCTGTTGAGAGAAAAGATGTTCCAAGAATTATTTGGGAGGGACTTATCGGATTATTTACAATCGTGATTATCATGGGTGGTATATTAGCTGGAATTTTCACTGTAACAGAATCCGCTGCGATTGGTGCATTGTATGCTTTCATCATTACCTTCTTTGTCTACAAGGATATAAAGATTGGTAGAATGATACCTATTTTAAAAAGTACATTTAGAACATTATCTATGGTTTTATTTTTAATAGCAGCTTCTGGAGCTTTCGGACATATGTTAGCTTTATTAAAAATACCATCAAAAGTATCTACAGGGTTAATAGGCATATCGCCTAATGCAACGGTTACGATATTAATCATCGTGATTATTTTATTATTCCTTGGGATGATTATGGATATGGCGCCACTAATTGTTATTACAACACCAATTTTATTACCAGTTGCGATACAAATAGGAATGGATCCTGTTCACTTTGGTGTACTATTAATTCTTTGTTTAGGTATTGGATTAATCACACCGCCAGTTGGAGCAGTTTTATTTGTTGGTTCTGCAATAGGGAAAATTCGCATTGAGAAAGCGACCAAAGGTTTATTACCGTTTTATGCTGTTATGCTTCTTGCTGTTGTATTGGTAGCTTATATTCCAAGTTTATCTCTCTATTTACCGAGCATATTTTTTGATTAATGAATAGAAAGGTGGATTCAATGAATCATTTATTGCCAATTATTGAAGAACTGGAAGTAGGAAAAATACCAAGTAGTACTTCAGAAGTTAAAGTATATAGAGAATCCTTCACTAAAGAACAAAAGGTTTATCTCCTTATGATTAAAAACAGCGGAGAAAAATCCATTTTAGCTACTGGTGAAGGAGATTTATTTAATGAATTAGATGGTGAAATTATTGGTGAAGATGCAAAAATCTGCTCTTTAACTCATGAGAATCGACTTGTATTAAATCGTTATTTTGATTATACAAGACCACAAGCTTTTGGAAACAAAATAGCAACGATTGGTTTGGGCGATCGCTTAGGTCGTGCGACACCAGGTCATATTGAAACAGTAAAAGAAAAGGCTATCAAACCGGTTTTAGCACAGCAAAGTATTAGAGAGTTAACGCTTTCTGAGAGAACGATGCTGGAGATGTTAGATGATGTCTGTTTTTCTGTATTTCAAAAGGGTTATAAAGATGGCTTTGGTGCAGATGGGGATCATATTAAAGAAGAGTCAGATATTCAATACGCACTATCAATCGGTATGTCGATGATTACATTGGATTGCTCAGATTATATTAAGAATGAGATAGAAGAAGCATCCGAAGAGGAAATTCAAGTGAAATTTGAAGCACTACCAGAGCAACTACAGCAATACTTTAGCCAAACATATTTAAATAAAGAATTTGAATTAGACGGATTCACACTTGCGTTTGATAAGACCTCATTAATGAAAAATGTGTTGCTATATAATGAAGCAATACATTTTATGACCCGTGTTTACAAAGAATATATTCTTAAAGCTAATCGTCCGATTGACTTTGAAATCTCAATAGATGAAACAGAAACAGTGACTTCTCCTTTAGCGCATTTCTTTGTTGCAAATGAATTAAAACAAAACGAAGCAGGGGTTGTCAGTTTAGCACCGCGTTTTTACGGAGAATTTCAAAAAGCAATTGATTATATGGGTGAAATTGATATTTTCGAAGTAGAGTTTGAAAAACACGTGAAAATTGCTGAGCATTTTGGTTATAAATTAAGCATTCATTCAGGAAGTGATAAATTTTCTGTTTATCCTATTATAGCAGAACATACAAAAGGAATTTATCATATTAAAACCGCTGGTACCAACTGGTTAGAGGCTTTGCGAGTGATTTCGGATAAAGAACCTAATTTGTATCGTAGAATTCATCAGTATGTATTAGCAAATTACGAAACGGCAATGGCTTCCTATCATATTACACCAAACGTAGAAAGCATTGAACCATTAGATAACGTTGCTGACGAGCACCTAACAACTTATCTGAACGATGACAATATGAGACAGTTATTGCATATTACATATGGGCTTTTATTAACTTCGAGGAAAGAAAATGGCGAATATCTATTTCGAAATGAAATTTTCGAGATACTTGATAAATATGAAAGTACCTATGATGAAATGTTACAGAGTCATATAGGAAAACATTTAAGTCAACTTGGGTTATAAGCCTAATAATTAGCTTGATGTGTATTAGCAGCTGGTAAATATGAAGTAGGAGGGTTCATATACTTTGAAAACTTTTATAACTGATGATTTTTTACTCTACAATGACGTGGCTAGAGACCTTTATCATAATTCGGCTAAAGATTTACCTATATTTGATTGTCATAACCATTTAAGTCCAAATTATATTTCAGAGGACAAAAAATTTAATAATTTATCTGAAATCTGGCTAGCAGGTGACCATTATAAATGGCGTGCTATGCGAGCAAATGGGATAGATGAAAGTTATATTACTGGCGATAAAGATGATTATGATAAATTTATAGCTTGGTCCAAAACAGTACCAAAGGCTATAGGAAATCCTCTATACCATTGGACACATCTTGAACTCTTAAGATATTTCGATATTGATACGCTCTTGAATGAAGAGAGTGCAGATGAGATATGGGAAGAGGCGAATCATAAATTAAAAAAATATTCTACTAGAGATTTATTGGAAAAGCAGAAAGTTACTTTCCTAGGAACAACAGATGATCCACTTGATGATCTGCAGGACCATATCTCACTTAAGGAAGAAAATTATTCGATTAATGTGTCCCCTTCTTTTCGACCTGATAAAGGATTGAAAATAGAGCTAGAAGATTTCACCGATTGGGTAGAGAAGCTAGCCAGAGTAACGAATAACTCGATTGACTCGTATGATAAGTTTCTTCTTGCATTCTCAGAACGCGTGGATTACTTCGATAAAAATGATTGTAGAAGTTCAGATCACGGATTAGACACAATGTTTTATGAAGAAGGAACGAAAGCTGAAGTGGATGAGATATTTGTCAAACGTTTAAAAAATGAAAAACTTACTTCAAAAGAAATTGACCAATTTAAAACATATACATTGTTAAGGTTGGGTGAGTTGTACCACGAAAAAGGTTGGGCAATGCAACTTCATATTGGTGCACTTCGAAATAACAATACGAAGATGTTTAAACTGTTAGGGCCAGACACCGGATTTGATTCTATTGGAGATTTACAGATTGCAAACAAGTTGTCGAAATTCCTTGATGCATTAGAGACACAAAGTAAATTACCGAAAACCGTTTTATATAGTTTGAACGCAAATGATAATAAGGTTTTAGCAGCAATGGCCGGAAATTACCAAGGCTCTGAGATAGCTGGCAAAGTACAATTCGGTACTGCTTGGTGGTTTAATGACACGTTAGACGGTATGGAAGATCAAATTAAAACACTTGCGAACATTGGATTAATTAGCAATTTTATTGGAATGTTAACAGACTCAAGGAGTTTTCTGTCATTCCCTAGACATGAATATTTTAGAAGGTTACTTTGTAATATATTTGGCACATGGGTGGAGGAAGGGAAAGCCCCTAAGGATATGAAGTTATTAGAGAAATATATTACTGACATCTGTTATGAAAACGCAAAACATTACTTTATAAATACCCCTAAAAAGTAGTGATATTATACGTTGTTAATACAATATCCTTTTCCCTTTTTAACTAACTATTGCCATGGCCTTGATAATCAATAGGATTATCAAGGCTTCTTTTATCTATTTGGTTGACTTTTCGTAAAACTAATAAATTGTAGGAGGTTATTAATTTGAGTAAAGTGAAAGTTGGTATCATTGGAACTGGGTCTCAAGGAGAGCTGTATGCAAAGTTTTTAGTTGAAGGTAAAGTTGAAAATATGGAATTAGTTGCTTTATCCAGTCCAAGCTTGGAAAAGAAAAATAAGTTTGAAGAACGATATCCAACTATATCTTTCTATAGAGATTATAAAGATATGCTTGAAAGTGGTTCTGTTGAAGCTGTAATTGTCTGTACTCCACATTATTCACATCCTGAAATAGGTATTGCTGCAATAAATAGAGACATTCATGTTTTAATCGAAAAACCTGTTGGTGTTCAAGCAAGGGAAGTTAGATTATTGAATGAAATTGCACAAACAAAACCGATACTGTCTTTTGGGTTAATCCATAATCAGCGAGCAAATCCCCTTTATCAGAGACTGAAAAACATCATAGACGAAGGGGAAATCGGAGAAATACGTAGAACGAACTGGATAAATACAACTAGTTGGCGACCACAAGCATATTATGATCAAGGCAAATGGCGGGCAACTTGGAAAGGAGAAGGTGGCGGCGTCTTAATTAATCAGGCAGCACACCAAATTGATCTACTACAGTGGATTTGCGGGATGCCAGAGAAGATATTTTCTAATATAAAATATGGTTATCAAAGGAATATTACAGTGGAAGATGAAGTCACTGCGCTGCTTGATTACGGTAATGGAGCTACTGGAGTATTCATAACTTGTACACATGATTTAATAGGTACTGATCGATTCGAAATATTAGGTGATAAAGGAAAGATTGTTATTGATGATGGAAAGAGAATCACAATAAAAAAACTTCATAAATCTGAAGTTGAAATAAACAAAGAGACGAAGATTGATGAAGTTGCAGCTATTGTTCAAGGAAACAGTGTGGCGAGTTTATATGAAGAAGAAGTGTTAGAATTTGAAAGTATTTGGGGAGAAGAGCACCTAGCAGTTTTAAGAAATTTTGCAGAGAATATTTTATATAAAGAGCCTTTAATAGCCCCTGGTATAGAAGGAATAAATAGTGTTCAGTTATTTAATGCAATCTATTTATCAAGTTGGTTCGGTGAAGAAGTGGAACTACCGGTGAGTGAAGAGATATTCTTAGAAGAACTTGAAAAAAGAATTGCATCAGAGAATATGAATTAATTTGTCTCTCAAAAATAATTATAGCGTACAATCTCTTCTATTAGAGTTTGTACGTTATTTATTTAATAAGATTCCAACGATATTATTACTATATATATTAATAGTAGAAATTTATGATGTCATTACACAGAATAAGTGATAAAATAGAACTAGGTATATATCATTATCTGCTTTGTAGTTATATTTTTAGCAAATCCTTACAGTTTCTTGTAGATGACTGGTTTTCATGTATGATAATTCGTAAATTGGCTGATAATAATAACTAATATACATATTAAATTATATAGTAATAATCATGGGAGTGGCAAAATATGAGTGTTATATCATTTGTAGTAGGTACAGAGGTACATAAGAAATGGATTATAGATATGGTAAGAGAACGTTTACCGAATGATGAGGTTCAAATGTATAACGCTGCATTTATCGACGATTTATTTCAATCTGATGAAGAAAGTGAAATTATCATTCTGGACTTAGAAGCTCAGCTTTCTTTACGTGAGGTAATGCGAGTATATAGAAAAAATGACACGAAGATCGCAGTTATCATCCCGGATAAAGAGATTGCTGTTATTCAAGAATATTTACATTTTGATTTAGCAGGTTTTTTCCCTGTGGATATGGAAATACATGAATTCATAGATGGAATCAACTATATGCGTAAAGATATGTTATATATCCACCCGCGTGTGGGAGAAACGATATTTAGAAAATATAAGCAAGACGTTTACAAAGAAGTGTCGCGTCCATTGAACCTTTTAACAAAAAGAGAATGGGAAGTGCTAGGTGAATTGGTGGGGGGATTTCAAAATGATGACATTGCGAAAAACCTTGATATATCTGACAAGACAGTCAAAAATCATATCACTTCTATCTTAGGGAAACTCGGAGTGAAAGACCGAACAAAGGCTGTTCTACTAGCGCTAAAAGAGCGTTGGTTCTATTTATAAAATAGCCTAAATGCTGCAAACCTCTTATTCGGTAGAGGTTTGCAGCATTTATTAATTCATCTTTCTTTTTAAAAAACGATAGATATAAAATTGCGCCAGAAATACTACGAAAGCCAGAATTCCTAAATTGATTCGATACCAGAATCCTTCACCTAGCAAATCCAACGGCGAACTCGTTACAGGCGTTCCTTCCAGATATAAATAATTTGCATCTAGCCAAGGATTAATAAGAAGCCCGATAAAAAATGCATACAGGACTAAATAAAAATACGTGTAGAGTAATGATTTAAAGGTGATAAATGGTGGTTTCATAACGATAGCTAGGTAAATACTCGTAACTGATATTGCAATATGATGAATGAAAAACTTAAAAAATCTAAAATTAGGAAAGTCAAAGAGTAAGTCGGGTGTAATTAATGCTGCAAAAGCTGGCACTAAGCCGATAAAAAAAGCTATTGGAATCAGATGTCTGTTCATTGTAAGTAATGCGATAGCACCGACAATCCCAGCAACACCGCATAGATGAAAAGGTAGATTTTCACGCCAAATCCCATGAGTAGCTGTCCAAGTCTGATAAGAGACCTCTGATGCAATTAATAAAATGAATAATATCCAGCGGATGCTATTTGATATTCTTTTGTTCGATCGGATAGTGCCCTGAAAGTACAGGAGTAAGAATACAATAATAAAGTAAATCGCCAACATAATGAAATGACTCGTGCCAAATGTAACAAAGGCATCTCCTTTTAAGGTTAAAAACCATTCTTTCATACAACCCGAGCCCCCTTTATATCTAATAATAGTATTTTAAGTGGAAAAAAAGACGCCTTTATGAAAAAAGCGTCTATTTATCTTAATTACCCACCAATAATATGAAATCCTGAATCTACATGTAAGACTTCACCAGTCACACCTCGTGATAATTCGCTAAGGAAGAATAATGTAGCATCTCCAACTTGATCTTGGTCAACATTTCTTCTAAGAGGTGCTTTCTCTACTATAACATTTGCCTTTTCGTTAAATCCTGAAACCCCTTTAGCAGATAGTGTTCGAATTGGCCCCGCTGAAATAGCATTTACACGGATATTATACTTCCCAACATCTTCTGCTAGATAACGGACACTCGCTTCAAGCGACGCTTTTGCAACTCCCATTACATTATAGTTTGGAATCACTCTTTCTGCGCCTAAGTATGTTTGCGTAACAATGCTGCCGCCTTCTGTCATTAACTCTTTTGCCGCCTTCGTTAATGCTACTAAAGAGAAAGCGCTAATTTCTTGTGCGATTAAAAATCCATCTCTTGATGTGTCAGCATATTCACCTTTTAATTCCTCGCGGTTTGCGAACGCGATAGAATGAACAAGTCCGTGAATGACGCCAACCTTTTCTTTCATTTCTTGAAAAGCGGATTGGATACTTTCATCACTCGCAACATCAAGAGAGATTAATGCTTTTGGTGTTATTTCATGTTTCTCTAATAGTTTTAGTAATTTATTATGTGAACGTTCTTGTCTGTTTGTGAAAATTAAATTAGCTCCAGCGTTATGCAAGGATTTTGTAATACCCCATGCAATACTTCTTTCATTAGCTACCCCTGTAACCACAATATTCTTTCCTTCTAATAAGCCTGACATGGTTTACCTCCAAATAATATGTTGTATTTTCTATCCATTATAACCTATGTTCTATTAATAGAGAAATCAAAATATATCTTGAAAGTTGTTTAGAAAAAAAAAATTTAAAATAACTCTTTACAAAACTAATAGAACTAGTTATAATATAATTCGTCAGTCTGTTCAGCAGGCTTTTATTTGGACAGTACATAATAAACCGGCCCGTTGGTCAAGCGGTTAAGACACCGCCCTTTCACGGCGGTATCACGGGTTCGAATCCCGTACGGGTCACCATTTTAATTAGTAGTTTACATATATTTACACGAAGGTTTTTTTATTTAATAGACTACTGAAATTCAAATTTAACCTTAATTCATGGAGGATTAGCTCAGCTGGGAGAGCACCTGCCTTACAAGCAGGGGGTCGCAGGTTCGAGCCCTGCATCCTCCACCATGAAGGTAGCTACGAGTGATACAAGCTTCACCAAATCATGTCTTGCATCACGACGAGCTTTTAAACTGGTAGCTCATTCAAAAAAACCAGCACTAAATTTTATCATGCCGGCCTAGCTCAACTGGTAGAGCAACTGACTTGTAATCAGTAGGTTGGGGGTTCAAGTCCTCTGGCCGGCACCATTATTTTATTTACTAGTATGATTTGAAGACATTTGTATATATTATATGTGGAGGGGTAGCGAAGTGGCTAAACGCGGCGGACTGTAAATCCGCTCCCTCAGGGTTCGGCAGTTCGAATCTGCCCCCCTCCACCATTTCATTGGGCTATAGCCAAGCGGTAAGGCAACGGGTTTTGGTCCCGTCATTCCCTAGGTTCGAATCCTAGTAGCCCAGTTTTTTTGTTTCAAAAATAAATGTTATGGGTATGGATAATATAGTTCCTTGTAGATTACTTTTGTGAAGCGTTGAGCAGAAACTATAAAAGTATAGAGGTTTATCCAGTGCTACTTAATAAATATTACGAGCCATTAGCTCAGTCGGTAGAGCAAGCAACATTTACTTCTTTGAACAAGCTTCCCCGCGTTGCTTGCGAGGAGCGCTACTTCACTGATATAACTTGCAACGCGACGAGCATCGTTGGTCGAGAGCTAAATATTATTTAACGCATATTATATACGAGCCATTAGCTCAGTCGGTAGAGCATCTGACTTTTAATCAGAGGGTCACAGGTTCGAATCCTGTATGGCTCATCATCACGAGGAACAGACCTCGAAATACGAACTAAATACATTCATCAAATAAACAAGGCTAACTTCGTTCATGCCTTGTTTATTTGCAATTTAGGGCTATTTTTAACATAATAGATACAGAAATTTAATTTTTATAAGGTTTAATAATAAAAAAGTAGCTCTTTCCACAAAAAATATGATAGAACATGTTATAATCTAGTTTAAGAATATTTTTAGGTTATAGGTGTTATCACCTAGTCATAAATTTTGCAGATAACTTACTTATATAAAGGATGATCGGCGATGAAGTCGTCCAGAATTTCGGGATTTTATAAAAAAACATTGGAAGAAAGAAAAGATATAATAAATAGTATGTATGCATTTTCAGAAGACATGCAAGATGTATTTTCTTCGAGATCTCCTCTATCGGTAGATACTGCTGATAAAATGATTGAAAATGTAGTAGGAACCTTTCAATTGCCTCTCGGATTAGGATTGAACTTCCTCATAAATGGGAAAGAGTATGTAGTCCCTATGGTTATTGAAGAGGCATCTGTAGTTGCTTCAGCTAGTCATATTGCGAAAATTGTTCATGACGCAGGTGGTTTTACTGCTGAATCAACCGAAAGAGTAATGATTGGTCAAATTCAAGTTGTTGGCTGTGACGATTTCACAAAGGCAAAGGAAGCAGTATTGGCTAATAAAGATATGCTTATTAAAGCTGCAGATGCTGCATATCCTAGTATTGTTAAACGTGGCGGTGGAACAAAGGATTTAGATGTACGTATATTAAATGAAGAAACTGATTCTAAATTCGGAAAAATGCTTGTGGTACATCTTTATGTAAATACTGTAGATGCTATGGGTGCGAATATTATTAATACAATGGCTGAAGCAATAGCGCCATTGGTAGAAGAAGTAACAAGAGGTAAGGTCTATTTGCGAATTTTATCGAATCTTGCGGATCGAAGCTTGGCACGTGCAAAATGTGTCATTCCACCTCATCTATTAAAAACTGGAGATTTCTCTGGTGAAGAAGTACGCGATGGAGTGATTCATGCATACGAATTTGCTGCATCAGATCCATATCGTGCTGTAACGCATAATAAAGGAATTATGAATGGAATCGATCCCGTAGTTATCGCCACTGGAAATGATTGGCGTGCAGTAGAAGCTGGCGCACATGCATACGCGGTGAAGAATGGCCAATATGGGTCTATGACTACTTGGTCCAAAGATAAAGAAGGTAATCTCGTGGGAGAAATTGAACTCCCAATGTCTATAGGAATTGTAGGCGGTGCGACACGCGTACATCCTATGGCGAAATTTTCGTTGGAACTCTTAGATGTTCATTCTGCTAAGGAGCTATCTGAAGTTATTGTGGCTGTTGGACTTGCCCAGAACCTTGGCGCACTAAAGGCACTTGCTACAGATGGTATCCAAAAAGGGCATATGAACTTACATTCTCGCTCTGTTGCAATAGCAGCAGGTGCTACAGGGGAGATGGTTGATATGGTAGCTGAAGAGTTAGTAAAGTTAAAAGACATCCGTGTTGGAATAGCTAAAGAATTGGTGGATAAATTTAAAAAATGAGTGCAGAAAAAGTATCAACTTCAGAGAAAACAGCTATTGGTATAGCTCATAGTAAATTAATATTAATTGGAGAGCATGCAGTTGTACACGGACAACCTGCGATTGCTATTCCGTTTCCTTTAATTGGTGTAGAGACTACTGTCGATTATGTACCAGGTATAGTTAAGCTCGATAGTGCTTTTTATTATGGTCCACTTCATTTAGCGCCGGAATCTTTATACGGTATTGTGAAGTGTATTAATGATACATTGGATTATTTAGAGATTCCTGTAGAGGATTTAGTGATTCGTATTAATTCTTCTATCCCACCTGGGAAAGGCTTGGGTTCAAGTGCTTCAGTAGCAATTTCAGTTATTCGTTCGCTATTTAATTATGCGGACAGAATTTGTACAGAAGAAGAATTGCTTGAGCTCGCTAACATCGCTGAAACATATGCGCATGGTTCGCCAAGCGGCATCGACACTTTAACAATCACTTCAGACGCTCCTATTTGGTTTGAAAAAGATCACCCAATTACTAAAATAGAAATCAAAGAAGACTTTCATTTCATTGTTGCAGATTCAGGCCAAGATGCTGATACAAAATCAGCGGTAGCTTCTGTAACCAACCTATTAAGGAAAGCACCTAAGAAAATTCAAAGAAAAATTGATCGAATTGGTCAATTAACTTATGATGCGAAGGATGCTTTAGAAAAAGCGAGTAAACATTTCCTTGGACAAATGCTAAATGAAGCTCAAAAAGAACTTGAGTACCTTGGTGTAAGTGATGTTGTATTAAACCGTCTCATTCATTTTGCTAGGCAGGAAGGCGCACTAGGTGCCAAACTGACTGGTGGAGGAAATGGTGGTTGTATTATTGCACTTGCTCAAAATGAAGTTCACTCCAAGCAACTTGCTGAAAAGCTAAAGAACTTTGGGGCACAATCCGTTTGGCCTTTCGTCTTAAAAAAACAGGATTAATATAAAAACAACTAGTAACCAGATATTAAGCTTGTCTTTAATATTTGGTTACTTTATTATGTATGGAAAAGATAATTATTATTTTATAAAAGGGGATTATTATGAAAGCTACAGCAAAAGCACATACAAATATAGCCTTAATTAAATATTGGGGAAAGCGTAATGAAGAAATTATCTTACCTACGAATAGTAGTCTTTCCTTAACATTAGACGGTTTTCACACAACAACAACTGTAGACTTTCAAGAAGACCTGACTGAAGATAAATTTTTATTAAATGATGAAGAAGTTACTGGTGAAGCGTTCCGCCGTGTGACTACGTTTCTCGATTTAATTCGTGAACTTGCTAATAAAAAAGAATTATATGCAAATGTCCATTCCATTAATAAAGTACCAACAGCAGCAGGACTAGCTTCTTCCGCATCAGGATTTGCGGCTTTAGCAGCAGCTGGTACGAAAGCAATTGGTTTGGAGTTATCCGATATGGAATTGTCCCGATTAACTAGACAAGGTTCGGGTTCTGCTAGTCGCTCGATTTATGGTGGCTTTGTTCAATGGGAAATGGGTGAGAAAGAGGACGGTTCTGATTCCTATGCAATTCCGGTTGCACCAAAAGAACATTGGGATGTTCGTATGGCGGCAGTTGTTTTGTCAGCGACAATGAAGAAAATTTCAAGTCGAGAAGGAATGCGACGTACAGTAGAAACCTCCCCGTTTTACGATGGTTGGTTAAAGAGTCTTCCTGAGGATTTAGAAAATATTAAAGAAGCAATTCAAGCGAAAGACTTTATCCGTGTTGGGGAAATTGCAGAAGCGAACGCATTGAAAATGCATGCAACATCTTTGGGTGCAAAACCGCCATTTACATATTGGATTGATTCTACAATTCGCGTGATGCACCGAGTCGAAGAACTACGTGAACAAGGTATTCCTGCATATTACACAATGGATGCTGGACCGAACGTTAAAGTATTATATTTACCAGAGCATGAAGCAATTGTTCAGAAAGCGCTACAAGAAGTACCTGGAGTAACGGATGTAATTTTAAGTAAGCCAGGTCCAGGCGTAACCTATCTATAGGGGATGAATATTTTGTCGAAACAAGAAATGACAATAAAAGTACCAGGTAAATTAATGGTAGCAGGAGAGTTTTCTGTCCTGGTTCCTAACCAACATCTTGCTGTGACAGCAGTTGATCGATTTGTTTATGCAACGATTAGCGCTTCAAAAGTAGGGGAATTAACATTAAGCGATTTCAATTTACTTCAATTAAGATGGAATTATAGAGATGGTCAACTTTCGATTGACTCTGATGATGCTCGTCTTTCTTTTGTAAAAGCAGCGATGCAAGTTACTTGCACATATCTTGAGGAGCAGGGAGAAGAAATTACGCCTTTTTCTCTTTCTATTCGTAGTGAATTAGATGATGCTTCTGGTTTAAAGTATGGACTTGGCTCAAGTGCAGCAGTAGTAACTGCGGTTGTCTCTGCGATTATTGCAAAGTTTAAAAATCATCAACTAGATAAAAATCTTATTTTTAAATTATCAGCTTTAGCTCATGTGATCACCCAAGGGAGCGGTTCTGGTGCAGATGTAGCAGCTTCAGTTTATGGGGGAGTTTTAAAATATGCTTCCTTCCAAGCAGAGTGGCTACTTAAAAAATATCGTGAAGCGCAAACAATTAGTGAAGTTATCCAGATGGAGTGGAAGTATTTATCGATTCATTCCATTGAATTACCGTCGTGGATCCATTTTTGCGTAGGATGGACTGGAAAACCAGCATCAACTGTGAAGCTAGTTGAAAGAATCCTCCAACAAAAAGACGATAATCCAAAAGCATTTGCTCGTTTTTTGGATAATAGCGAAAAAGCGGTTGAGCAGTTATTGACTGGGATGGAGCAACAAAACATATCACAGATTCTTTCTGGAATAAAAGCAAATCGACAAACTTTGGCAGAAATCGGCAGGCAAGCAGATACTGCGATTGAAACACCACTACTATCAAAGTTATGTGATATCGCGGAATCTCTTGACGGTGCTGGAAAACCATCAGGTGCTGGTGGAGGAGATTGTGGAATTGCATTTATGTCAACGGAAGAACAAGCTATAGCGTTATTCGAAGCTTGGAAAGAAGCTGGAATTAAGCCATTAGCAATTCACTCCCATCCAAAAGGTGTAGAACTTGTTTAAAATTCACGCGTTCGAAAAAGGATATGCAATCCCATATTCTAGTTATCTATCATTATCATTTTGATAGTTATAGGAACTAAAAAAAGACATGTCTAGCATGTCTTTTTTAATCATCATCTCTATTTAGCTGTGTATTCATATTCTGTATACTTTTGATATTTATTTATAAGTTCATCCAGTTTCATACTAGACTCAATCATTATATCGGAAGTTAGTTCGTGATAGTAACTGAGAGAGATCATTTCTCGACGGCAAGATTCGATTTCTTTTAATAATATTAATTTACCCACAAAAGCTTCCTCCTATCTAGTATACTATAGTAAGAAATTACCCAATTATTTGCAAGTATAAACCTATGAATTATTTGTGAAGAATACATAAGATTTTTTAAAAGAAAAAAGAAATCAATGATAAAAGTGAAACCTTTCAAAGTGAAGACTCGTAACTAAGGTACCGCAGAATAAGCGGAGGTAAATGTATGGATCAAATGATAAAAGAGAAAATAAGAGAAGTGAAAAAAGGAGATCAAGCAGCTTATGAGGATCTGGTCTCTTTTTACCAAAATAAAATATACCAGCACTGTTACCGAATGCTAGGTAATGCACATGAGGCAGAGGATATGGCCCAAGAAGCATTTATTCGAGCATATGTAAATATTCATTCCTTTGATGAGAACCGGAAATTTTCAACTTGGTTATACCGAATCGCAACGAATCTTACAATTGATCGATTGCGCAAACGAAAACCAGATTATTTCTTGGATGCGGAAGTCAAAGGAACGGAAGGTTTAGATATGTACTCACAGCTTCAGAGTGAGGATATTTCACCTGTAGAAGAGGTGGAGGCAAATGAATTGCAAAGCTATATCCACCAAGAAATCTCAGAGCTTCCTCCAAAGTATCGCAGCATTATTATTTTAAGGTATTTAGAAGAATTTTCTCTTCAAGAGATTAGCGATATTATGGACATTCCGCTTGGAACGGTTAAAACTCGGATTCATCGTGGAAGAGAAGCATTACGTAAAAAACTACGTCATGTGTAAAGGAGTGTGGAACTTGTGAAATGTAAACCAGAGATGGTTCATTTAATGCATAAATATTTAGATGGTGACTTAATCAAAGCTGAAGAAGTTGAATTGCAAAGGCATCTTGAGGACTGTGAAGACTGCCAACAACATTTTCATGAATTAAAGCGTACGGTCACATTAATTCAGAGTGCAGAGCGATTTGAAGCGCCTGCGAATTTTACTGCAAATGTCATGCAGAATATACCGACAGAGAAAAAACGTGTGCGTTATTTGCGTTGGTTTAAAATGCATCCAATGCTTACCGCAGCTGCAATTTTCCTTGTTTTAATGTTGACTGGTGCAATGACATCATTTGAACAAGATAATCAGCTTGTTGTTTCAAAACAAGATAACTTGATAATTGAAGGAGATACCGTAATTGTTCCTGAAGGTGAAGTTGTCGAAGGTGATTTACTTGTGAAGAATGGCAACTTAATTATATATGGAACAGTAGATGGAAATGTAACATTGGTAAATGGAAAATTAATCGAGGATAATCCGCTAGACAATAGTGGTCTAATGGCTTCTGTCGGAGAAGTTAATGGAGAATTTGAAACGGTTGACAGGGTGTTTGAATGGATTTGGTATAAGGTAAAAAGCTTTGCAAAAACCGTATTCTCTTTTGGAAATTAGATAAAAGTGCTTACTAAGGTTGAGGATGAAAAGTCAGTGACTTCTCATTCTCTTTTTTTTTATTTTCTTCCTTCATCCTACTCCTTTACAATTCACATGAATATAGGTATTTATGTTATAATAAGTATCATTATTGATACTTTTAATTTCTATAGTAAATATTCAAATAGCGATATTATTATTTTTTATTATTAAAGGATGTGTAACCATGCTCGATGGGGGATTTGACCTTCTCAACTTACTTAGAATAACTGTAGATATAGCTCTCATCTGGTATGTACTATATAAACTGATGATGCTTATTCGTGGCACGAAAGCAGTTCAATTATTAAAAGGTATTGCAGTTATACTTGTTATTTGGTTGATTAGTATTGCTTTCGATTTACAAACGGTTCGTTACTTTACGAATCAATTTCTTCGTTGGGGTATTATAGTTATTATCATTTTATTCCAACCAGAATTGAGAAGAGCTCTTGAACAATTAGGGAGAGGAAGTATTTTCTCGAGAAATACGAAATCTAAAGAAACGATTGAACACCATGTAGAAGCAATCGTTAATTCATGCATGTATATGGCAAAACGTCGAATAGGTGCACTTATCTCTATTGAAAAAGAGACAGGAATCGGTGACTATGCAGAAACAGGTATCTCAATAAATGGGAAACTTACACATCAACTATTAACTAATATTTTTACACCAAATACTCCACTTCATGATGGAGCGGTTATTATTAGAAAAGGTGAGATTGTCGCAGCTGCATGTTACTTACCACTATCAGAAAGCCCGTTTATCTCTAAAGAATTAGGAACGAGACACCGTGCTGCGATGGGGGTCAGTGAAGTAACAGACGCCCTTACACTTATCGTTTCTGAAGAGACTGGTGCGATATCCTTCACATTAAATGGTGAATTACATCGAGATATTACTAAAGATGCATTAACTGAAATTCTAACAGAGCATCTCACACTAACTCCATCATCCTCTGATAAAAAAACGAAGAAACGGGGGGTGGGCAGTAATGGATAATTGGTTTCAAAGTAAATGGTTTATTCGAGTATTGGCTCTCGCGTTCGCAGTAACATTATTTATCTTTGTTAACGTGGAATCTAATTCTACAACAAACGACTCCTCTATTCCTGGGAGAAATAGTCAGTTACAGCGACTTGAAGATGTGCCAGTAGATATTCGGATAGATTCTGAAAACTACGTTGTAAGTGGTATCCCTGAATTTGCGACGGTTTCATTAGAAGGTACACCTTCATCCTTGATGCCGACGATATTAAACCGTAACTTCTCTGTTTATGTGGACTTAAATGGCTATGAAGAAGGGGAGCATACGGTAGAACTAGAACATGACTTTAGTGATGATATCCGCGTATATATTGAACCAAAAACAATAGAAGTTACCATCGAAGAGCGGGCAAATGAAGAGTTTCCAATCACGGTTGACTTCTTAAATGTGGATCAATTACCAGATGGTTTTGAAATAGGTGAGTATACCCTTGATCAGTCGACGGTGACAGTAACAACCTCAAGAAATATTATGGAACAAATTGGTGTTGTTAGGGTTTATGTTGATGTAGGAGGGCTGGATACTTCCATTACTAATCGAGAAGTGCCAATCAATGTCTATGATAGTCAGGGAAATGAATTGAATGTGCGCTTGGATAGAGAAACAGTAGTCATCTCTGTAGAAATTTTAAACCCAAGCAAAACAGTTCCAGTAACAGTTGAAACGACAGGTGAGTTACCAGATGGCTTTTCTCTTATTTCCACTTCTGCTAATCTAGACGAGGTAGAAATCTTTGCGAGAAGTGAAATACTTGAAAACATTTCTGCGATCACCACAGAAGATATTGATCTCTCGGAAATTACCGAATCAGGCACTTACGAAGTTGGACTAGCATTACCTGAAGGTGTAATTACCGAAGAAATGGTAACAATTGATGTAGAGGTTGAAGTTGAAGAGACGAGAGTATTAGAATCTATGGCTATTGAAGTGGATGACCTTGATGGCGACCAAGAGCTAACCTATTCTACACCGGCAAATGGTGAAATGGATCTCACGATAATAGGAAATCAATCGCTTATGAGTGGATTGACTGAAGATGATTTTCGAATTTATATTGATGTAGGAGATTTAGCGCCAGGTCAACACACAGTTCCGATAGCAATTGAATGGGATGAAGTTGAGGATATAACAGTAACAGCCGAATATGAGCAAGCTGCAATTACTATTAATTAAGTGGGATGTATTTGTAGCTTGAACGAATCGGAGTTAGAGGCAGTAGAAGTAAAGGTAATTTAACTGCATCTAACCACGATAAAGGAGAGGTTTTAATGAAGAAATATTTTGGAACAGACGGTGTAAGAGGGGTAGCAAACAAAACCCTTACACCTGAGCTCGCATTTAAACTGGGGCGTGTTGGTGGATATGTTTTAACGAAAAATACAGATAGACCTAAAATACTAATTGGAAGAGATACTCGAATCTCTGGACATATGTTAGAAGGAGCACTCCTCGCAGGATTGCTTTCTATTGGGGCAGAAGTCATGCGATTAGGTGTTATTTCTACACCAGGAGTAGCTTACTTAACAAAAGCAATGAGTGCAGATGCGGGAATTATGATTTCAGCTTCACATAATCCAGTTGAAGATAACGGAATTAAATTCTTTGGAGCAGATGGCTTTAAGCTGACAGATGAACAGGAAAGAGAAATAGAAGCCTTACTAGTCGAAGAAGAAGATAATCTTCCACGTCCAGTTGGAGCGGGTGTTGGTACAGTGACTGCCTATTTTGAGGGTGGTCAAAAGTATCTATCTTTCCTTAAGGATACAATTGATAATGATTTCGAAGGCATTTCAATCGCAATAGATTCCGCACATGGTTCGACATCAAGTCTTGCGACACATCTGTTTGCTGACTTAGAGGCAGATATTTATTCGATTGGTTCAACACCAAATGGTTTAAATATTAATGATGGCGTAGGTTCAACTCATCCGGAGGAATTACAAAAGCTTGTATTAGAAAAACAAGCAGATATTGGTTTAGCTTTCGATGGAGATGGGGACCGTCTCATTGCTGTTGATGAAAAAGGACATATTGTTGATGGCGATCAAATAATGTTCATTTGTGGAAAATATCTGAAAGAAAAAGGCTTATTGAAACAAGATACAATCGTTTCTACAGTAATGAGTAACATTGGTTTTTACAAAGCTGTAGAAGCAAATGGTATGCTAAGTGAAAAAGCTTCTGTAGGTGACCGTTATGTAATGGAAGAAATGCGTAAGGGTGGCTATAATTTAGGTGGAGAACAATCAGGACATATTATTTTCCTTGATTTTATAACTACAGGCGATGGCTTACTATCAGCGCTTCAGCTTGTAAATGTAATGAAGGAAACAGGTAAGCCTTTATCTGAGCTTGCAGGAGAAATGAAAGTGTATCCTCAAGTATTGAAAAACCTTAAAGTAGTTGATAAGAATGAAGTACTTACAAATCCTGTCATTCTGCAAGAAATAGAAGCGGTGGAGAATGAATTAGGTGAAGATGGTCGAGTGCTTATTCGCCCTTCAGGTACAGAAGAGCTTGTACGCGTAATGGTGGAAGCAACTACGGTTGAAGAGTGTCATCAGTATGCGGATAGACTTGTTGCACTAATTCAAGAAGTGTTAGGAATTAAAGAATAAAAATATAGAAGCTGTATGGATAAAAAATTTCCATACAGTTTTTTTATGTTATTTTATCCTCCTTAAGACGGAGATTACTTCAATCGGCGGTTGGTTATGTAAGAATGTTAGTAGATGTATGATAGAGTTATATCTTTGATAATAGTGAAAAGTGAATTATACTATTATTAAGAATTCATATATTTCAAGGGGGATTTTCATGATTAACTTTCCAAAACCAACTGTAGAACAATTTTTCCGCACGTATGTGATAAGTGACTTTGAAGTAAACAAGGATGAAACAAAATTAATTTTTAGTACAAACTTAAATGGCAAGGTGAATTTATGGGCGATGGACTTACCAGATAAGTTTCCGTATCTCTTTGCACAAAAAGACGAATCGACTGCCTTTATCTCTTTTGATCCAGAAGGCCGTTATGTGCTAGCAGGATATGATAAAGATGGAGATGAAAACCATCAAATTTATGCATTACCATATGAAGGTGGTCTGCCACAGCCGTTAATAACTGGTGACCCTGAAGAGAAATATTTCTTCTCTCATTTAAGTGAAGATGGAAACAGACTATACTATGCAACTTCAGAAGGAAATCCTTCATTTTTAAATACACGTATGCGTAACTTAGAGGATGGTACAGATACATTAGTATATGAAGGAAAAGATGCTCCAACCAATCTCTCTGCTGTCTCCGAGGATGAAGAAACATTTGTATTTTCACAGGCTCTGGCAAATACATATGTAAAAAGCTTTGTGAAAAAAGGAGAAGAAATTCATAATCTTGTACCTGACCCTGAGAAAGTTCATGTGGCAGGCGTGCCTGTATTCACAGATAAGAATACGCTTTACTTCTTAACAGATTATGAAAGTAATTATACTTACCTGGCAAAATTTGATTTGAATGATCATCAGTTTACGAAAGTACTAGAAATTGAGAAGGAAAGTATCACAAATATCAAATGGGCAAAAGAAGCGAAGAAATTTTACATTGTTACGGAAAAAGGTGTAGAAGATTATCTTTATCAGTTTGAACCTGAATCTGAAAAGCTAGAAACTTTAACTGGTCCAACAGCTATGCTTGATAAATTGGTTGTTTCAAAAGCTGGGAGTTTGTATGTACTAGGTCGTTCAGCAACTGTTCCATTTAATATTTTCAAAAGCGCGGATGGTAAGGAATGGGAGCAGCTTACAAACAATAACGTACTTGGTGTAAAAGAAGAAGATATGGTTGATCCAGATGTTGTAACTTATACTTCTTATGATGGTATGGAAATTGAGGCATTATTATTTAAAGCGAAACCAGAATATGATAATGGATATACAATTCTATGGCCGCATGGTGGCCCTCAAGCTGCGGAAAGAAAAATGTTCCGTTCGATGTTCCAAAGTTTCTTAAATCGTGGGTATACTATTTTCGCACCGAACTTCCGTGGAAGTACAGGTTATGGTTCAGAATTTGTGAAATTAGTAGAACGTGATTGGGGAGAGGGACCAAGACTAGATAATATTGCAGGTATTGAATGGTTATTTGACCAGGGCATTACCGATCGCGATAAGCTTTTCCTAGTTGGGGGAAGTTATGGAGGATATATGGCACTACTCCTACACGGTCGTCATCCAGAATATTTCAAAGCTGTAATTGATATCTTTGGGCCTTCTGATTTATTTACCTTTGTTAATTCAGTGCCAGCGCATTGGAAACCAATGATGGATCGTTGGGTAGGGGATCCTGAGCGAGATAAAGAGAGATTTATTAAGGATTCACCAGTCACCTATTTAGAGACGATGACGAAGCCAATGCTTGTGATTCAAGGAGCAAAAGACCCGCGTGTTGTCAAAGCAGAATCAGATCAAATCGTTGCGAAGCTTAAAGAAAAAGGTCGTGACGTGGAGTATATGGTACTTGAAGACGAGGGACATGGTTTCTCTAAAAAAGAGAATGAAATCAAAGTATATGAAAGTATGCTAGATTTCATGGAAAAACATCAACACTAATCGAGCAATTTCGATTATAGATGACATTATTTCAAAACCAAGGTATGATAGTTAATAGACAATTTCATATTCAAAAAGAATAGTCGATTTCAATGGAGAAATCTAATGGGGAAGTTGGTGAAATTCCAACGCGGTCCCGCCACTGTAATTGCGAGCGAGCAGAAAGATACCACTGTACAATGTTTGTATGGGAAGGTTCTGTAAGCGATGAGCAAGAGCCAGGATACCCAACTATTTTATTTTACGCCTAATTCTACGAGGATAGTAAGGTGAGTAGGTTTCATTATAGCCTATTTATTAGCATCTTCATTTCGTATGAGGATGCTTTTTTGTTTTTTTGAAATGGTTATGTTAATGCATTTTGTTGTGGTTTCTGCTATTAAAAGTTAAGAAGAGTGTATTTCCGAAGCGGGTCTTACCTCTAACCACAAAGAACTTTAACTCCACCTTTCAATAAAATCCTTCGTATGCGTTTGAAGTGAATGTCGAAAAATTGAGGGGGGAATAGAAAGTGAAAAAGTTTTTACAAGTATTTATTTTAGTTTTATTATTAGGATTTTTGATTGGATGTAGTGATGGCAATGACGAAACAGAAAACACTACACCAGAAGAATCAACTGGAAGTGAAGTTGTTGAAACGGATGAAAATGATGAAGCATCAGCATTCCCAGTTACCGTGACAGATGCTATTGGAAATGAATTCACTCTAGAAGAAGCACCAGAGAGAATCGTTACACTTTTACCAAGTAATACAGAAATCGTCTTTGCTTTAGGGCATGGAGATAAGGTTGTAGGAGTCTCTGACAACGATAACTATCCAGAAGAAGTACTGGAATTAGATAAAGTCGGTGGAATGGAACTAAATGTAGAAGTAATCATTAGCCTCGATCCAGATATTGTATTAGCACATGAGTTAGGAACGAACTACTTCCAAGAGGCATTTGAACAATTAGAAGCAGCAGGTATTGATATTTTTGTTGTAGCTGATGCAAATTCTATTGATACAACATACGAAACGATTGAAGATATCGGTGAAGTAATTGGTGCAACTGCAGAAGCAAATGAATTAGTAGAAGAAATGAAAGCAGACTTTGCGGAAATTACAGAGATTACATCTGAAGTAACGGAAGAAGATCGCAAAACTGTATTCTTTGAAATTTCACCTGCGCCAGATCTATATACATCAGGACAAGGTACTTTTCTTCATGAATTTTTAGAGTTGAGTAATGCAGAGAATGCGATTGATATGGAAGGATGGCCAGCAATCGACCCTGAAGTCATTATTGAATTAAACCCAGATATTATCATGACTACTTATGGAGATTATGTCGAAAATCCAATTGAACAAGTTACTTCAAGAGATGGGTTCCAATCCGTTGAAGCTGTAAAAAATAATCGTGTATATGATATTGATGCTGATGCGGGAACACGTGCGGGTCCTCGTTTAACAGAAGGTGCAAGAGAGGTAGCAGAAGCGATTTACCCGGAGCTATTTGATGGGCAGTAATGTTTTAAAGTATACGACTTCCATACTGTTTTTAATCGGTGCAATGCTTACGGCAATCGCAATTGGAAGTGTATCTGTTCCAGTGCTAGATATTATTAAAATTATTGGCCAAGAAGTATTCCGTTTGCCAATTGCTAGTAATGTGGAAGAGATGTATGTGAGTATTGTTTATGAAATTCGTTTGCCGCGTGTTATTTTAGCGGGACTTGTTGGGGCTTCTCTAGCGATTGCTGGAGCAGCCTTTCAAGGCTTGCTTAGAAACCCCTTGGCAGATCCGTACATACTTGGTGTATCTTCTGGTGCCTCAGTTGGTGCTGTGTCAACATTGTTTTTTAATATCACTATTCCTGTTGTAGGAATGTACACACTCCCTGTTATGAGTATTTCTACAGCAATGCTGACGATTGTAGTTGTTTTATTCTTTGCTAAAAAAATCGACCGGGCAATGCGAGTGGAAACGATTATACTTACTGGGATTATCTTCAGTGCATTTCTAGGTGCTTTTATTTCTTTAATCATCGCCCTAACAGGAGATGAATTACAGCAAATTATTGGTTGGCTACTTGGGAGTGTCTCCATGCGAGGCTGGAGCTATGTTGGAATTATTTTGCCATTTTTAATTATAGGTTCTTCTTTGTTGTTAATGAATACTAGGGAATTAAATGCAATGTCTTTAGGTGAAGAGCGTGCACAGCATTTAGGTGTTGATGTAGGAAAAAGAAAAATGATGATTTTAATTGCAGGATCTATTTTAACAGGAGCTGCAGTTGCTGTGTCTGGAATGATTGGATTTGTTGGGCTTGTGATTCCCCACTTGAATAGAAAATTATGGGGGCCTGATCACATTCACTTACTGCCTTTATCCATTATTACTGGTGCGGGGTTTTTAATTCTTACCGATTTGCTTTCAAGGTCGATCATCTCACCACAAGTTCTACCAATTGGCGTCATCACGTCATTAGTTGGTGCACCAATTTTTGCATTGATACTTGTTAGACAAAGGAAAAAGGGGTGATAGGATGCTGAAGGTGGAAAATATTTCCGGTGGATATGATGGCCAAGAAATTGTTAAAAATATTAGTCTTCATGTGGAAAAAGGTGAATTCTTCGGTATCTTGGGCCCAAATGGTAGTGGTAAAACAACATTAATTAAAATGATTAGTGGGTTACTTGGACTACAACAAGGCTCTGTGAAGATTGATGGAATGAATATAGCAAATTTAAATCAGAAACAACTTGCTAAGAAAATTGCTGTTCTTCCTCAATTATCGCCTCAAGTTTTTCCATATACAGTAAAAGAAACAGTATCTCTTGGCAGGTATGCTCATCACCGTGGCCTTTTTCAAACATGGTCAAAAGAAGATGAAGAAATTGTTCAAAGAATAATGCTTCAAACAAATATAAGTGATTTTCAAGATGATACAGTAATGGAGCATTCAGGTGGGGAACAGCAAAGAATATTTTTAGCTCAAGCGCTTGTCCAACAGCCTGAAATTTTACTCCTTGATGAACCGACGAATCACCTTGATTTGGCTTATCAAAAGGAACTTCTGGATTTATTAAGAACAAATGCCAAGCAAGAGGGATTAACGGTTGTCGCAATTCTTCATGATGTAAACCTTGCTAGTTTATATTGTGACCGTTTGCTATTGATGAATGAGGGTGAAGCGCAGATGATCGCTAATCCAAATGATGTTCTTTCAGAAGAACAGATTCAGCGGGTGTACGGAACGGCAGTCGTAAAACAACCGCATGCAGAGATTGCTAAGCCGCAACTTCATTTATTACCAGGAAAAGCTAGAGAAGCGGAAGCGACGAACTATAAAATTGATGCTCAAGCATTGTCATTTACGGAAGAATATATTACTCTACATGCAGAAAAACCTTTAAAGACTGTTTCTTCAGGTGTTGTAGGAGCAGGCTTTGGCTGGTATAGTTATTTTGTAAATAGACATGTAGATGAGCATTATAATTATGTTGATCATCGAAAAGAAATGCGTGATTATTTGACTGCGGAAGGATTTAATCCTTCGCAAACAGTTGGAATGATGACTGCTGTTCCTTTAGAAGAAAATAGTCATCGGCTCTATGAAGGAAATGGTTTTTCAATTTTAGTTGTCGTTACAGCTGGAGCAGGAAATGTAGTTGATAGTACAAGAACAAGTATGTTGATGATGGGGCCAGTAAAGCCTGGAACGATAAACACATGGATTTTTGTGAATGGTCGATTAACAGATGAAGCTTACATTCAATCTATCATTACAGCAACTGAAGCAAAAGCGCAGGTCTTAAGAGACTTGAATATAAAAGATGCCCAGACGAATACGATTGCTACAGGGACACCGACAGATAGTATTTTAATAGCTGCAACCCAACAAGGGCGAGAATTGAATTATGCGGGAACTGCAACAGAGCTAGGGAGCTTAATTGGAAAGGCTGTTTATCAAGAAATGAAGCAAGCCATTCAAAATTATTTTAATCGAAAAGGGAGAGATTGAAATGCGACTTTATACAAGGGCAGGAGACAAAGGGCAGACAGCTTTAATCGGTGGAAAAGCTAGTAAAGATGATATTCGAGTAGAGGCATATGGTTCAATTGATGAAACAAATTCATTTGTAGGACTCGCTGTATCGTATCTTGATAAAGAGTTATTTAAGGATATTTTAGAAGACCTTGAGAAAATCCAACATGAATTATTTGATTGTGGAACAGAGCTTTCGAACGTATCAAAAAAAGAACGCCCACATGAACTTTCAGAAGATATCATTACATATTTGGAGGAGCGCATGGATGTCTTAATTGACGAAGCACCTGAATTGGAACGTTTTATCCTTCCTGGTGGTTCACAAGCTGCAGCAGCTCTACATGTTGCACGAACTGTTGCTAGAAGAGCGGAAAGACAAATTGTAACGCTTTATCATAGTGTTGAAAGAATCAATCCTATTCCATTAAAATATATGAATCGACTTTCGGATTATTTCTTTGCGGCAGCCCGAGTTGCCAATGCGCGTCAAAAAATAGCTGATGTTGAGTATGAGCGTAGTGCAAGAGTATTCCGAGGGACAAATAAGAAATAAAAAATAGTGAATCTCCATTGTAAAAGATGGGATTCACTATTTTTATAAGGATTTAATGGAAATACGTATGGCTTTTATTAAATCTGCATCAGACCAACTTGGTATATTACTTTCTAATGCAGTGGCATGTGAAGCGGGGATATGTATAAAACCTGCTGGAATGTCTATTTGATTTTTAGCAAGATAATGTAATCCACGATACATGATATTATTATAAAGATATGCACCAGCTGTGTTAGAAATAGTTGCAGGCAAATCACTTTTCTTTAAGTTTTCTACGATTTCGCGAATGGGTAATTTGCTAAAGTAACCATCAGGACCATTCTCTACTATTTTCTCTCCGTTTGGCTTATAACCTTCATTATCTTCAGGCCCATCATTACAATTAATTGCAATACGTTCTGGTGTAATTTTATTCCTGCCAGCTGCAAGGCCAAGTGAGATTACAGCATCAGGTTTATGTTTATCAAGTAAATCGATAAATGAATCACCTGACTGATTAAATATGACAGGAAGAACCTCACCGATTATAAGATATTCATTTATTTCCTCTTGATTTAGTGTTTCTACTATTTTCTCTGTTGGGTTTATTGGATGCCTTAAAAAAGGTTCAAACCCAGTCAAGAGTAGCTTTTTCATCTAATAGACCTACTTTCAATATCAGCTATTTCCTATATCTATTATAGCATAGGAACTTTTTCATTATAAGTCTATAATTTCGGAATATTTTGGAGTAGCATAGTTAAGAGAATGATATTATTTTTACAATGGGAGTGGACGCGATGAAATTAGGACTAAGCCGTGATGAAGTAAAAATTGTTGATTATACAGAAGAGTGGAGTGTAGAATTTTCCCGTATAAGGCAGGAGCTAATTGAAAAAACAGGGCTCGACGGAAATCGAATCGAACATATTGGAAGTACAGCGATTAAAGGAATGGCAGCAAAACCAATTATCGATCTTTTAGTTGGTGTGGATGATCTAGAACAGGTAGATAAAACATTCTTTAAAGATATAGCTGATGTGGGATTTTTACGCTTGAGGGTGGAGCGGCCTGGTGAAATTGTACTCGCAAAATTTACAGATGAAAGGTATGAGATAAAAACCCATTATATTCATCTCACTACATATTAAGGCGAGCTTTGGAATAATTTACTCTTTTTCAGAGATTATCTACATGCCAATGAAACTGCGAAAACAACCTATATAAATTTAAAATATGATTATTTAAAGCACTCATCCACAGGAATAAAAGAATACACAGATTCCAAAGAAGCATTTGTTAATAAGATTACTTCAAAGAGGATTTCGTAAATATAGAGTAAATTAGAAAATCAGGTGGGGAATTATAGATGAGAAGAACATTAGTAATTAGTGACATTCACGGTGAACTAAAATTATTTGAAGAGTTGCTTGAGAAGGTAGCCTATGAATCTGAAAAAGATCAACTGATTTTATTAGGAGATTATGTGGACCGAGGACCGAACTCGAGGGGTGTTGTTAATCGAGTCATTGATTTAAAGTCCCAAGGTGCTATCGTTTTACGAGGAAACCATGATGAGATGATGGTTGGTGCTGTAGATAATGAACCAGGAGTTAGAGAAAGATGGGAAAGAAATGGTGCGATTTTAACCCTACAAAGCTATGATCCCTCAATAAATAGCTTCGAATTTCCATCCACAGATGAATTTAAGGAACATATAAAATTTCTTAGAGAACTAGATTACTACTATGAAACAGACACACATATATTTGTTCATGCTGGTGTAGAACCGGGCAAGCTTATGGAAGAAACAGATCCACACACATTTGTCTGGATTCGTGAGGAATTTTATAAGCATTATGATGGGGAGAAAACGGTAGTATTCGGACATACACCAACATCTTTAATCCAAGGTAAGGGCAAACATGGTGTTTATTTTGGTAAAAATAATATTATTGGTATTGACGGAGCGGCAGCGTATGGTGGTAATTTAAATTGCTTGGAATTACCGAGCCAAAAAGCTTATTATACAAGAAAAAAATAATGTGTCTGAATTTTGATTTAAATAGTGATGTCTGAAAAAGAGTTGCGACAATTAAATTTTAGCCTCAAAAAAATTAGATTTATTTTACTCTAATTTTTTGAGGTTTTTTTATCTATGTTAGATAAATACTCTACAGTAAAATGAGAGATTGTTATATTACAGAATAAAATTCCTTGAATAAAATCTTAATGACCCTTTATATAATCACTTAACAACTATTATATAACAGCTTGCGTTAAGTAGAGAAAGCACTTATAATCTTATTAAATATAAAATGAAGGTAGGTAACATCATGATTAGTACAACATGGAATTGGCTTTGGGATAAACACGATCAAGTGAAAGACATTTTTCGTTTCTTTGTGAAGCCAGGAGAAGCGATGGAGAAACAAAAGGGGAAAAATCCTGATGTTACAAAAAGCGGCTATGGAGGCAAAGATAATGGTGGCAAACGACCATATACTGCTGCTCAGATAACTGGACTTATTTTAGGGCCATTATTATTTTTTATTATATATTTCTTTGTTTCACTTGAAGGATTATCAAGTGAGGGACAAGCAATTCTAGCGAGTACCGTCTGGATCGCAATCTGGTGGGTAACCGAAGCGATACCTATACCAGCAACTTCGCTTCTGCCCGTTATTTTATTTCCTTTATCTGGTGGTTTGGAAATGGGGCCAACGACTTCAGCATATGGGAATGGAACAATATTTTTATTCTTGGGTGGATTCGTTCTAGCGTTAGCTATGGAAAGATGGAATTTGCATAGACGAATTGCCATTAATATTATCTCTGTTATGGGAACAAAGCCGGACCGTATTGTATTAGGATTTATGGTTGCAACAGGTTTTCTTTCCATGTGGATTTCCAATACTGCAACTGCAATGATGATGATACCTATTGGTTTAGCGATTATTTATCAAGTACAAGATACTTTAAAGGATGATCCAACCGTTGACACATCACAGGGCAACTTCTCGTTTGGTAAAGCAATCATGCTTGGAATCGGGTATTCGGCTTCCCTTGGTGGAATGGCGACGTTGATTGGAACACCACCAAACGCGATATTGGCAGGTGCTGTGAAAGAACTTTTTGATTATGAGATTTCTTTTGCAGGTTGGATGTTATTTGGAACACCATTTGCTTGGGCATTTATTTTTCTTGCTTGGTTTTATCTAACGAAATTTGCATTCCCTACAAAACTGAAAGACTTACCAGGAGGGAAAGCAATTTTTGATGAAGAAAAGAAAAAACTTGGAAATGCATCTTATGAAGAAAAGGCTGTTTTTATCGTATTTACCTTAACAGCACTTGCATGGATTACGCGTACATTTGTCTTAAATGAAATTAATGAGAATATCGACGATACGATGATTGCAATTATCGCTGCTTTAGCTTTATTCTTAATTCCGGCGAAGAGTGATAAAGCTAGTCGTCTTATGGATTGGTCAGCCGCTGTAAAATTACCTTGGGGAGTATTACTTCTCTTTGGAGGAGGTCTAGCAATTGCAGCTGGATTTACGACTTCTGGACTTTCTGAATGGATTGGTTCGCAACTTAATGGATTACAAGGCGTTCATATTTTACTTATTATTTTCGCGGTTGCAGCATTAATACTTGCACTAACTGAAATCACATCAAATACTGCTACAGCTACAATGATGTATCCTATTATGGCAGCACTAGCTTTAGCATTAGATGTACATCCACTAGTGCTCATGGTTACAGCTGGTCTGGCTGCATCTTGTGCATTTATGCTTCCGGTAGCTACTCCACCGAACGCAGTTGTTTTCGGTTCGGGATATATTAAAATATTGGATATGGCAAAAGCAGGTTTCTTACTAAATATTATTGGAGTCTTCCTAATAACAATAACTGTTTATTTCTTGCTACCTCTAACTCTAGGAATTGATATAAATAGTTTCCCGGATAGTTTTAAATAAAGGAAAAGAGATGTTGCTAAATAAGAGCACATCTCTTTTTTATGCGTAATAATAGTTAATAAGCAACATTTCATTTTAATACTCATTCTGGTACACTTAATTTACTGAATAAATTGATAAAGGAGAGAAGTAATGTATTTCTTTGGATATTTAGTTAGAGAAATCTCTAGTAGTATAGAGGAGGATGTGTATGAATACCATTTTTATAGCTGGGCATGCTCGGCTCCCATCAGGGATGGCAGCGAAAAGCATTTATGAAACCTTAACAATAACAGCTGAGATTGACAAAAAATATGGGGTTATTGTTACTGCGAATTGTACCCTAGCAACTGATCATGCTGTTGATTATATTCAACAGTTATTTCGTGGCTATAGTCTTCGAGATGGAATAGAAGAACTTGTACTGCAGGTGGAATCTCATTATATGGGGAAAGCAGGAGCTGCAATTATTTCTGCGATAAGAGATTTATATAAACAGTATGAAATTCATAAAAATAATATGGAAATTTAAAAATACGAACTCTTCATTTAAGAGTCCGTATTTTTAAATTAATTACCTTCCCAAGCGGGTAACATCTTATTAAGTTTTTTATCTTCGCGGTAACCTAGTACATATTCTGCTTGCATGATCGTATGAATTTCCCTTGTACCTTCATAAATCACAGGTGCTTTTGAGTTTCGTAAATACCTTTCTACGGGATATTCGTCGGAGTATCCATAGGCACCATGTATTTGCATGGCATCGTCAGCTGCTTGATTCGCAAAATCACATGCTTGCCACTTGGCTAATGATGTTTCTCTTGTATTTCTTTTTCCTTGATTTTTCAACTCTCCAGCCCGGTAAACAAGCAGGCGACTCATTTGTAATCCAGCTTCCATTTTTGCGATCATTTGTTGTACAAGTTGGTGCTTTCCGATTTCTTTGCCGAACGTTTCCCGTTCATGGCAGTATTTTACACTGGCCTCTAAGCAGGCAAGAATTTGCCCAACAGCTCCTGCCGCAACTGTGAATCTTCCATTGTCCAGTGCTGACATGGCTACTTTAAAACCTTCTCCTTCTTCACCGAGTAAGTTTTCTTTAGGGATGTTTACATTATCGAAAAATAATTCTCCTGTATTACCTGAACGAATGCCGTGCTTTCCTTTAATTGCTTTGGAAGAAAAACCTTCCCACTCGCGTTCAACAATAAAGGCTGAAATTCCTTTATGCCTTTCGGTTTTGCTTCCTGTATAGGCGAAAACTAAAAAGTTATCTGCTACATCGCATAGTGAAATCCATGTTTTCGATCCATTTAGTACATAATAATCTCCCTCTTTGATTGCGGTAGACTGCATTGCTGCGACATCTGATCCAGCAGCCGGTTCGGTTAAAGCAAAAGCACCAATCTTTTCGCCTTTTGCTTGCGGTACGAGGTATTTTTTCTTTTGTTCCTCCGTTGCCCATTGTAATAAGGTCATGCTGTTTAGGCCGGTGTGAACGGATACTGCTGTACGAAAAGCTGTATCTCCTCTTTCTAGCTCTTCACAAACAATCGCAAGTGAATTATAATCCATGCCGCTACCACCATATGCTTCGGGGATACACACTCCCATTAAGCCAAGTTCAGCAAGCCTCGTTAAAATGACTGGATCAAATTTCCCGTCCCTATCCCAATCGGCAATGTAAGGCATAATCTCTTTATCTGTAAAACTTCTAACTGTTTCTCGAATCATTTTTTGTTCCTCGGTAAAGTCAAAATTCATTCTCTTCATCTCCTAAGATCTCTTTATTATGTTCACCAGCGATTGGTGGATGATGCCTTAAAGTAACTGGTGTTCTTGAGAGTTTTAATGGACTTCCAATCATGTTGATTTTTCCTGCGGTTGGGTGTTCTGTCGAGAGGAACATCTCTCTGGCAATAAGCTGTGGGTCTTGTATTACTTGATCTATCGTTTGAATCGGACCACAAGGAATATTATTTTCCTGGCATTTCTGATGCCAAAAGTGTGTCGGTTGTTTTGAAAATTCTTCTTGCAATAAAGGTACGATAATTCTTCGATTTTTTACACGTTCTTCATTAGTTATGAATCTTTCATCTAAGCTATATTCAGCTTTACCCAAAATAGTACAAAGCGCCTTAAATTGCTTATCATTCCCTACTGCGATTACAAGTTCACCATCCATCGTTGAGAAAGTTTGATAAGGAACAATGTTTGCGTGTTGATTACCGAGTGGCTTAGGAATCTGACCAGACATTAAATAATTACTGCCAATATTTACGAGGGAGCTTACAGCCGTATCATATAGTGAGATATCTAATTTTTGCCCCATGCCTGAGAGAGCTCTTTCCAATAACGCACTCTGAATCCCGATGCATGCATATAAACCAGTTAAAATATCGGTGATCGCAACGCCGAATTTTTGAGGTCCTGATTTCTCATCACCATTTATACTCATTAATCCACTCATTGCTTGAATGATAAAATCATACCCTGGTAAATCTTGATATGGTCCAGTTTCACCGAATCCAGTAATACTACAATAAACAAGACGAGGGTTAATTTCTTTTAGAGTTTCATAATCAAGTCCGAAGCGCTCCATTGTTCCGGTTTTAAAGTTATTTATTATAACATCACTTTCAGATACAAGTTCTTTAATCTTTTCAATTCCTGTCTCTGATTTTAAGTTAATCGTGATACTCTTTTTATTGCGATTAGTTGATAGATAATAGGCGCTTATACCATTCTGAAACGGTGGCCCCCATTGTCGAGTTTCGTCACTTCCACCATGTGCTTCAACTTTTATCACTTCCGCACCAAGGTCTCCAAGTATCATCGTACAATATGGTCCTGCAAGTACACGTGATAAATCAAGTACTTTGATCCCTTCTAATGCACCAGCCATCTATATACCTCCTTTCTAAAAAATAAAAAGCCAGCTCAAATTATTTACAGTCTTCCCTGTAAAATAATAAGAACTGGCTTTTATCTGTTGATGCAGTTTTGGATGAAACTGTGAACAGACTAGGCAGTAATTTAATTAATTTAAGTATACAATCTTCAGAATAAATTGCAAACATTATTTTTTATTATGTTATATTGTGAATATGGCAAGGGCTTCATAAATTAAACCTAAGGAGGAGATACTCCATGTTAGTTATTGTCATTTTATTATCTAGACTACTCATTCTTCAATTGATTTATATACTTTATTATAAACGACAAATAAAGGATGTTGGAGATCAGTTAGCTTTTGTTTTTAAGAACGATTCCTTGAAATTTATTCAAACGCAAATCAAACCAAAAGAGCTTTCTCGGCTAATTGATTTATGCAATGCCATGCTTCAGCAAAAGAGAGAACTTAATCGAGACTTTATTCAAAAAAGTGAAGAAATCAACACAACCATTGTAAGCCTTTCTCATGATATTCGTACACCTATCACGTCGCTTGATGGTTATCTTCAGTTAGCAAAAGGTACTGAAGAACAAACGGTAAAAGCGAAATACATAGAGCTTGCAGAATCTCGAATAAAACAGATTAATACACTTGTTGATGAGCTCTTTTTATATACAAAACTACAGAATCCAGATTATTCATTAGAGATCGAACCATTAGCAATCGTGAATGTATTGAAGAAATCGCTTTTTTCATTTATAGATGACTTTGCTCAAATAGAAATGGAGCCGAATCTTAAAGTAAGAGAATCCATAATTGAAATAGCAGCGAATCGAATTGGATTGGAAAGAGTTTTTGAAAATATTATCAAAAATTATTTTGTTCATGGCGTAGGGGAGTTACATATCGCGGACGAAGAAGACGAAGGAAATATTCACATCCATTTTACAAATAAACTCAAAACCAATAGTCAACTCGACTATAATAAAATATTTACTAGATTTTATAAAGAAGACCTTTCAAGAACGGCTCAATCTTCGGGACTTGGCCTTTCTATTGTAAAGTCATTAACAGAAAAAATGAATGGCGAGGTTAAGGGTGAATTAAAGGATAATCTTTTTTGTATAACATTAAGCTTTCCAAAAGTCTAAAAGGAGAATACATATGCAAACGGAGACACAACCATTGAAAATTCTAATTGTTGAAGACGATGAGCATATTAATACAATCGTTTACGACATCTTAAATAAAGAGGGCTTCAAATGCACACAGGCTTACTCTGGCAGTGAGGGGATGATGCATGTACAACAAGGAAAATATGCACTCATCATTTTAGACCTTATGCTCCCAGGTCTTTCGGGTGAAGATTTTATGAAGAAATTAAGAAAGGAAAGGAACGATCAAACTCCAGTAATTGTGTTGTCAGCAAAAGAGAAACTTGATCATAAATTGAACTTATTCGAGCTCGGTGCGGATGACTATATTACAAAGCCTTTTGAAGGAAAAGAATTGCTTGCGAGAGTGAACGTTCATATTAAAAGAAATTCAAAAAGTGAAGAAACCACTTCATACAGACACAAGGATTTAATATTAGAAACAGAAACGATGCGTGTCATGTTAAAAGGACATGCTTTAAGTCTAACAAGACAAGAATATAAAATAATTGAACTTCTTTTAAAAAATCCGAGTCGTGTTTTTACAAAACAGGATATATACGAGCTGGCTTGGAACGAAACCTATCTCGGTGAAGATAAAACGATTACGGTACATATCAGCAATATCCGCAATAAAATTAGGGCCCATACAGAAGAACCATATATTGATACCGTTTGGGGAATTGGCTTTAAATTGAGTACATAAATGTTCTTTGAACTTTCTTTATATTTGCTAAGCGATGTTTTAACTATTTTCCTATAATCTAAAAAATGAGAGGAGGGAATTCTATGGCGAATAAAATTATTGAAGTAAAACAATTAACGAAACAATTTAAGGAAAACAGGGCGGTATATAAAGCAGATATTACCATTACAAAGGGTGAAATCTTTGGTTTGATTGGGAGGAATGGTGCTGGGAAATCCACGTTATTAAAGATGATTGGCGGGTTAGTTCATCCCACATCTGGTGAAATTCGCCTATTTGATGATGCTGTAAAAGGAAATCATGCTTATTTTGAACGGATGGGATTATTGATTGAAAGTCCAGGATTTTTCCCTGCCTATACTGCTTACAAAAATTTGGATTTGATTGCTATTTCATATGGAATAAAGGATCGTAAGAAGCATATTAATGAAATGCTTGAACGGGTAGGTTTAGATAGTAAAAATCATTCGAAGGTAAAGGATTATTCCATGGGAATGAAGCAGAGACTTGGCATTGCTGCTGCATTAATGGGAAGTCCAGATGTATTGATTTTGGATGAACCGATCAATGGCCTTGATCCACAAGGAATTTCTGAGATTAGGGAATTAATCCTAGACTTAAATAAGATGGGAATCACGATATTGATTTCTAGTCATATCCTTGAAGAATTATCGAAAGTGGCGACGAGGTATGCAATTATCAATAATGGTGAAATTCTAGAAGTTATTTCAAAGGAAGAATTATTAATACAATGCGAAGAAAGAATTGAATTGGAGGTTGATGAAGCAAAACTTGTGACACCAATTTTAGAGCGGGAGTTAGGTATCCTAAATTACAAAGTTTTAAATGATCAATTCATTCATATTTATGATAAGCATGTGGAAAGCAAAGAAATCATTAACATGCTCGTTGAAAAAAAGTTAGCAGTTCATTCCATTCAGAAGAATAAACAAAGCTTGGAGCAGTATTTTTTAAAGCGAACTGGAAAAGCAGGTGATCCTCTTGTTAAATCTTCTTAAAATGGAGTTCAGTCGATTTGTTACGAATAAAATGATGTATATTCTTTTATTAGTGTTTATGGCTTTTCAAATTTTTGGGATCTTTATGATCAAGCAATATGAACAACCTGTACAGGGAGTAATCCTGCCTAGCGCAATGAACGAAAGTGAATTTATTCAATCGATGCTTTCACAAACTCCATCTTGGGTGATGATGTATATCATGGTTTTCAGCGTTTATTTATATATGAGTGAATATAATGCTGGTTTCTACAAAAATTATAGTTCAATGAAAAATGCACGAGTTTACAGTGTTCTTTCAAAGATTCTAATTCTGGGATTATTTACGATGCTCATGTTTATTGTATTGCTTGTATCTGATTTGATTGGAAGAGCTATCTTTTTTGAAAATACAGCGCTTGGCGACTTAGACTATTTTATTAAATTAATTCTCGGACAGTTTCTACTCCACTGGGCTTTCGCAATTGTGATTTTATGCTTTACAATGACTCTGAAAAATTTGGTTGCTAGTTTCGTAGTAGGTTTTATACTTGTGTTAAATATTCTCGGTATGGCTATAGGATTCTTGGAATCTCTTTTATGGGATTTGGAGTTCTCTTCTTATTTGCTAGTTAATACAATAACGACAGTAAGGGATTTTTACGAACTAGAATCCGTTATTCATGTATTTAGTGTAGCACTAGTATTTTTCTTTGTTTTTTCTTTTTGGGCTATAGGATATAAGGTAAATGAAGATTTAAAGTAATCGAAGAAAGAAGTAAAAATAGCGGTCTAAACGCGTTTATACAAGGTCATCATTTGATGACTTTTTCTTTTTGAATTTTTACCATTAAAATGGTTGACGACTATACAATGCATATGATAAAATTAAAAATTTGATTATTTTATATTTATATGGTAAGGTTAAGTGGTATCAAATACGGAGGTGGATTATTTGTTTCAAGTTGGTGATAATATTGTCTATCCAATGCATGGAGCAGGTATAATTGAAGGTATTGAAGAAAAGGAAGTTCGAGGGAAAGAACAAGAGTATTATGTGATCAAGATGTTAATCGGTAATATGCAAGTAATGGTCCCTTCGGCTAATATGAAGATGTTAAGAATTCGTCCTGTTACTAACCTTGATGCCATGACCCAAATTAAAAGTGTTTTTAATACTGAGGACTCGAGTAATTTACTCCCGTGGAAACAAAGATATAAAGTCAATATGGAAAAAATCAAAACGGGTAAATTAGAAGATTGCGTAGAAGTGGTCCGTGATTTAATTTTTATGAAAAAGCAAGAAGGACTTAACACGAGTGAAAAGAAAATGTTAAGTGATGCACAAGAGTTCATGATTAGTGAGTTGGAGTTAATTGAAGGACTTACTACAAACCAAATTAAAAGTTTTAGTTAATCATAATTAAATATATCCAAACAAAAAAGCTTAAAGATTAAAAATCTCTAAGCTTTTTTTCATGGCATAGAAAACTATAAAATTTGAACTTTGTGGATCTCTCCTTTTGACAGGGATAGCCACGTCCGGCTCCAGCGCCCAACGACTATCAAACTTCGCACTCCTCCAATCGATAAGTCAACATCGACTCGTACCTCGTCGTGTTTCCTTTATCTCATTACGAAGTACTCCAGTTTGTACGTCGCTGAACGGGCGCTTGCGCCTTTGTTCTATTTTCGTTCTTTGTTAAGAAACAATTCTTAGCCCAACGGCTCCACATATAATACAAGTTAAGAAAAGTAGACGCAAAATGTTCATTGATTCTTTGAAAAACAAGACACCCATAATAACTGCTCCTGTTGCTCCAAGTCCTGTCCAAACTGCATAAGCAGTACCAAGTGGAATCTCTTCCATTGCTAAAGCGAGAAAATAAAAACCAGCGGAAAAGAAGGCGATAAGTGCAAGTAGCCAGCTGAAAGATCTCTTTTTCAAATACATATTAATACTTGCAACACCAAAGATTTCTCCAAAACTTGCGATAAAAAGATAGATCCAAGCCATCTACTTTTCACCTTCCTTCAATAATTTTTGCTCGTTCACTTCGGGATTTTTAGTTCCGGTTGTTAATTGAATTCCGACGACTCCAATGATTACAAGCAGTATAAACGCACCTTTAGCAGGTGTGAAAGCTACTCCTAAAAATGTAAAGTCGATAATTGCAATGGCAGCTGCACCGGAACCAGTAAATGTTGCATACACAGATCCTGAGGGCAAGACTTCGCATGCTCTTATGACAAAGTAAAAGCTAAATATAATAGCAATTATCGTTCCAGTCCACATCCAAAAATTATCCGAATACTTCAATCCAAGCACCCAGACAACTTCTATTACTGCAGCCCAGAAAACGTATATCCATCCCATACAAAAAGCTCCTTTTTCTTGGCAGAGAGAGGTAAATAGCTCCATCACCCATCTGCAATCAATACCTTAAGTTTCACATACCAAGATACACCGGTCAAAATTTGTGCTCTTTATTTTTTAAAATAGGGTTTTAATAAAGCATGCCGTTGAGATTAGTCCTTCAATATATAAGAAAACTAAATTGAGCTTCGGAAATATACGAAGACTCCAGCGGGATGGAAGGCAACGGTGAGACCCCACAGTGCGCAAAGCGCGCGAGGAGGCTCACCAGCCGCCCGCGGAAAGCGTAGTATATTTCCGAAGCGGGTCTTTCCTCTTAATAACCATAAAATTCAACATAGCGATTTATATAAAAAAGTTCCCCAGTATGATAGGCGAGCTATACTTACTGGGGAACTTATTTTATATTTTAGTTAAAATCAACCTGTCCACTGTGTCATTTGGGCAAAGATTAGGAAGGCGACTCCAATTGCTGTGAAGACTAGAAATACTGGCCAATAGAATTTCATCCATTTTTGCCAAGAAACTCCTGCAATTACGAGTGCAGCCATAAAGTACCCTGAAGTAGGGAATAAAATATGTGCAAATCCATCACCAACTTGGAAAGCAAGTACTGCAGTTTGTCTCGTAACACCAATAATGTCTGCTAGTGGTCCCATGATTGGCATTGTTACTAGCGCTTGTCCACTTCCTGATGGAATAATAAAGTTAATCGTAAGTTGTGCCAAGAACATACCAACAGCACCCAAGACAGAAGGTAATTCTCCAACCATCGAACCTAATGTATTTACAATCGTATCCATGATGCGTCCGTCTTCAAGAACAACAGCTACCGAACGAGCAAGTCCGATAATAATTGCCCCCATTAGAACGTCACGGAATCCTTTTGTAAATGCTTCAGAAATCTCTGTAGCATTAAGTCCAGAAATTTTTCCTACGACAATTCCCATAAAGATGAATAATCCAGCCATCTCGACCATGAACCAACCAAGATTTAATACACCGTAAACAAGTGCAACAAAGAATAAAAGTGCTGCAACAGAAGCATATTTCTGTCTTGTGTTCATTACTCTTACTTCTACATCTTCTTTACTTTTATAAAGTTCTCTTTTTTCCTGGTCATCTTCGTATACATGACTAAATTTAGCAGGATCTTGCTTTACCTTACTTGCATAGCGCATCAAGAAAAAGATACCTACAGATAGTACAATGACGAACAAGAGAATTCTCAGGCCAATCCCTGAGAATACAGGAATCCCTACAATTTTCTGCGATAATCCAACGTTTATCGGATTTAAAACACCAGCTGTAAATCCAATAACCGTTCCCATCAATGCAATTCCCGCTGCAACGAGCGAGTCATAACCGAGTGCAATCATTAACGGCAGAATTACCGGGATGTATACCAATGATAATTCAGGCGTTCCGATTAAAGTAGCTACTACTGCGAAAACTGTAGTTAAAATAGGAATGATTAGAAGACTACGATTAGCAAATTGGTTAGCTAAACGGTCTACAACGATCTCAATAATACCTGTCGTTCGTAATACCATAAACATTCCACCGACGATGAATGTGAAGAACACAATCTCTCCAGCATCAATCAGTCCTCGTGGTATAACAGTTAAGAAATCCAAAATCCCAATAGGATCAGAATCAACTACTGTAAATGAATTAGGGTCAACTGTTTCCCTTCCATCTGGACCAGGAACCCTTTCGAATTCACCTGCTGGTATAAAATATGTTGCAAGCGCTGCCAATGCACTAAATGTAAATAGAATGACATAAATATGTGGCAGTTGAAACTTTTTCTTCTTGTTTTCTTCTTTTGCCATAATTCTTCTCCTTTTCTCGGTTATTCGCACAGAAATAGTGAAGAGTATATTTATTAAGAGATATATTTATAATTCGATATAAAGTAGTATGACCATATATAAAATAAATATTTTAGTATGTTAATTGCGTTTTCACATATGTACGAAGTGCCTAACCCCTTTATCTTCATTGGTAAATATACAGGACTAATTTAGAGATAACATTAACAATACTGGATAAAAAGCCTGTGTTGAATTCTACTAGAGTAGATAATTTGTTAGCTTTACAATACTTTACCTACTACCCTAAGTAATTAAATTATATTCACTATTTTGAAAGATTTAATTGAAATGTAATGAGAATCATATGTATAATTTACTCAACGAAAAAGATTGGAGAATGAAAATGTCTAAAGAACTGAAAAAGGAAGAACATGAATTACTACTTCAAACATTAAAAGAGCGTTTTGAAAAGAATATGCATCGTCATCAAGGGTTAGCTTGGGAAGAGGTTCAAGTGAGGCTTGAAAATAACCCGGAAAAGCTAGAATCTCTCTATCAAATGGAAAAAACAGAGGGAGAACCTGATGTCGTAGGATACGATGAAGAAAAGGATGTGTTTATTTTCTTTGATTGCTCGAAAGAAAGTCCCAAAGGTCGAAGAAGTATTTGCTATGATCGCGAAGCACTCGAATCAAGAAAAAAACACAAACCTGAAAACAGTGCAATGGATCTGGCAAAAGAGATGGGTATTGAAATGTTAACAGAAGAGGAGTACCGAGCATTACAAGAGATTGAAGTCGTTGATCAAAAAACTTCTAGCTGGGTACAGACGCCGAGTGATATCAGGGAGCGTGGCGGCGCGATATTTTGCGATTACCGTTATGGTCATGTGTTTGTCTATCATAATGGCGCAGACTCCTATTATGGAGCGAGAGGTTTTCGTGGTTCACTAAGAGTGTAATAAAAAGCAGTTCATTAATTAACTGGATGGAGTAAAGAGAATGACTAAAACTAAATATGAGTTCTTATCGGAAGACCCTAATGTAAAAACATTACCGATTATGATGGCATTGATTATAGGAGCATTTTTTGCAGTTTTGAATGAAACGCTTCTAAATATTGCACTGACAACATTAATGGAAGAGTTTAGTATAACTCTGTCGACAGTGCAATGGGTGGCTACAGGGTTTATGTTAGTCATGGGGATCGTGATTCCAATATCCCCTTTGTTCATGCAATGGTTTACAACGAGACAAATGTTTATTGGAACAATGGTAACCTTCACGGTAGGTACAATAATTGCAGCAGCTGCTCCATCCTTTGCAATTTTATTAGTTGGACGTTTTATTCAAGCTGTCGGTACGGGACTGCTTATGCCGATTATTTTCAATGTATTTTTATTAATTTATCCACCACATAGACGTGGAAAAATCATGGGAATTGTAGGACTTGTAATTATGTTTGCCCCAGCAATAGGGCCAACATTATCGGGAGTAATTGTAGACTATTTAGGTTGGAGATTCCTATTTATCTCTGTGATCCCTTTTGCGGTTTTTTCCATTTTATTTGGGATGAAATATTTGATCAATGTTTCCGAAGTTACCAAACCAAAAATCGATTGGTTATCAATTATATTCTCAACCATTGGCTTTGGAACAATAATCTATGGATTTAGTTCTGTTGGTGAAAGTGAAGCAGGATTTTTAACGCCAAGCGTACTAGCTTTTATAATTATCGGTGTAGTTGGAGTCGTTTTATTTTCTGTAAGACAGTTCAAACTCGATGAACCTCTAATGGACTTACGTGTATTTAAGCTCCCAATGTTTTCACATGCTGTTATCATGTTCATCATTATTGTGATGACAATGTTTGCATCCGAACTTATTTTGCCAGTGTTCATGCAGGGTCCAATGGGATTAGCGCCTGCAGTAGCAGGGATGTTGCTTTTACCAGGTAGTATTTTAAATGGTATTATGAGTCCATTTATGGGAGCTTTATTCGATAAAGTAGGACCACGGGTAATGATGATTCCTGCGACAATTGTTCTTGCTGGGACAATGTTTATGTTTAGTCGAATTACTGCAGAAACCGAGCCTTGGGTGATCATTCTGGGCTTCATCCTCATTATGCTTAGTGTTTCAGCAATAATGATGCCAGCCGAAACAAACGGGCTCAATCAGCTACCTAAACGGCTCTATCCGCATGGTACAGCAGTGATGTCAACCTTGCAGCCATTAAGTGGTGCAATAGGGGTTTCGGTATTTATCAGTATTCTCAATTCTAGACAAGCGAGTTACTTAGCTGGTGTTGAGAATCCGACGAATGAAGCTGCAATAAATCAAGCAATGGTTGCGGGAGTAGAGCTCGTTTACTTTATTATTTTCTTGATTACGCTTGTTGCAGTTGCTTTGTCATTTGTTGTATATCGGGCACGTCCAATTGAAGACGTTCCACTAGTTAAAGACTTTAGTAAATTATAAAAAGTTATATAAAAATATCTATAGGGGTGATGTGATGGAAGGTAAGTTAAAGAAAAAGGTAGATGAAATTGGTGAAGAAATTCAATTTTCAGGGAGTGTTTTTGTAAAGGGCAGTGAAGATACTTTATTACAAGAAAGCTATGGTTATGCTAATCGTTCCGAAAAGATTAATAACACGAATCAGACGAGGTTTGGTATTGCTTCAGGCTGTAAGTTATTTACTGCCATCGCAATCTGTCAGTTGGTTGAAGCAGGAAAGCTTTCATTTGCTACGAAATTGCAAGATTGTCTGAAGGAGAGTTTTCCGAAGTTCTCTAAAGAGATAACTGTTCATCATCTTTTAACACATACATCCGGCGTTCCCGATTATTTTGATGAAGAAGAAATGGATGACTTTGAAGAACTTTGGGTGAAGTATCCGATGTATCAGATTAGAAGATTGCAAGATTTCTTACCAATGTTTCAGAATGAACCAATGAAATTCCAACCAGGTGAAAAATTCTATTACAATAATGCAGGTTATATTCTACTTGGTTTGATTGTGGAGGAAGCGAGCGGACAGCCGTTTACAACATATGTGGAAGAAAATATTTTTAAGAAAGCTGGAATGACAGCTTCTGGTTATTTTGAAATGGATAAATTACCAGAAAAAACAGCACTCGGTTATATTGATCTACCGAATGGCGAGTGGAAATCAAATATATATTCTTTACCTGTAAAGGGTGGATCAGATGGTGGGGCATTTGTAACTGCTGAGGGTATGGTGAAACTATGGGAAGCACTCTTAAAGTACGAATTACTGAGTGAAGCATCTACGAAAGAATTGCTGTCTGCTCATGTACAAGCAGAGGATGAAGATGAGTATTATGGGTATGGAGTTTGGATGGATAAAAAAGCAGGTCGTATTTCGAAATACCATGTGATGGGCTATGATCCTGGTGTAAGTTTTCATTCTGTTTATTATCCGGAAAACTCTTTCATACTAGCAATCTGTTCCAATGAATCAGCAGGTGCCTATGATGTGCTTTTCGGAATCGAAGAAATAATAATAGACTAACCAGGAAGATTTACATGATTAGTCTAAAAGTAAAAATCAAACGTTTGTTTATCCAGTTGTAAGCGCCAAATACAAGATGAGAATAAGTAATACAGCGAAGGCTATGAAAGATATGATAGTTATCACTAATTTGGACATATTCTAGTACCTCCTTCTCGAAAGGATTCACTTACTCAATTATATGTAAGGGAAAAAAGATAAGAACTCCTTCATCTAGTGATACAATGGTAGCGAAGTTAATCATTATTTAGGAGGAAGTTAACAATGAATATTGGATTAATTGGTTCAGGAGCAATCGGAAAATTTTTATTAAACCAAATAAATGGTGAGAAACATAATCGTTTAAGTATTAAAAGTATTTTAGTAAGAAATAAGGAGAAGTATCAAGAGCTAGAATCGAAGTATGATGTAAAGCTATATACGGATGTTGATAAGTTCCTTGATTCAGGAATAGACATTGTAGCCGAGGCTGCGAATGTGGAAACGGTGAGAGAAGTAATACCTGAGGTTGTAAAAAAGAAAGATGCCATTCTAATTAGTATTGGAGCGCTAGTTGACGAGAGCCTGCTAGCTGAGCTTAATCGTTTAGCAACAGAACATAATAATGAAGTGTATCTACCTTCAGGAGGTATTGGAGGTCTAGATTTAGTTCAGAATACCAATGCACTTGGAAGTCTTACGAGTGTTACTCTTACGACAAGAAAGCCAGCTGCCTCATTAACAAATGAGGAAATTACGGAAGAAAAAGTTATGTTTGATGGAAAAGCAGCGGACGCTATTAAAGAATTTCCAAAAAATGTGAACGTTTCAATCGTGCTTTCTTTAGCTGGTATTGGTACTGAAAAAACAAGAATGCGTCTTGTAGCTGATCCTTCGATTGATAAAAACATCCACCAGATTAAATTAGTAGGTGACTTTGGAGAAGCAACTGTATCGATTACGAACAACCCACTTCCGGAAAATCCTAAAACAAGTTATTTAGCTGCAATGAGTATTTTGGGAACTTTAGACCGAGTTGGAAAGAGAATTAGGATAGGGGATTAATAGTATATTAGAAGGGAGACAAAACTATTTGAGTTTTGTCTCCCTCTTGTTTATGAATATATTATATCTGCGTTCGCTTTGGGATTTTCCACTTTTATATAGTATTCTTCAGCCGGCCAATATCTTCGTTTATATTTAGCTAATCGCTTTTGATAATCTCCAATATATTGATCGCGGTCCAACACTCTTTCTTCCCTCTCTTTATCAGGACAATCTACAAATATAATAATATCTAAATACTCTCTCCACTCATGTCTTTGAATAAAGATTCCTTCTACTAGAACAATTGATGGATGTGTTATTTCAATATTTTTCAAAGATATCTTGTCATTTGCTTTATCATAAAAAGGTAATTCAATTATTCTTGCGCCACTAGATAGAGCTTGGAAAAGTTCTGTCTGTAACAAATTAATATCCCATTGTAGAAAATAGTATTCATACCACTCTTCAAATTCCGTTTTATATCGCTTATCAGACACAACAATGTGCTCATCGAGATGGATAGTCATTACATTCATTCCAATAGTTTTTAAGGACTCTTTAAGCTTGGTTGTGATCGTAGTTTTACCAGCTCCGCCTAATCCATCAATTCCAACGATAAAAGGATGGTTATTTTTAATAGATTCCTTGTATTTAGCTATTAAAACATCTGAGATATTTTTAAGAGACATGAAATATTGACCCACTTTCAAAACATATAAGCATTCATTTGAAGTTAAGCAGTAAAAGTAACCTCAGCCTCACCGACATCAGAATAAGTTACTTTATATGTTCCTTCTTTAGCTGGTAATGGAGAAATAAATGTTCCGGATGAAATAACCATACCTTTTTTCAGTGTTTTATTGTTGTCTGCAAGCTTCTGAGAGAGCCATTTTACAGCTAAAACTGGATTTCCTAGCACTGCAGAAGAAACTCCTTCGCTAATTTTTTCTCCATTATGGTAAAGTTCCATTTCAATTGTTTCAAACTCTTGAAGAGTAGGAACGCTAATAGGATTAGAAACTACAATCAAACCAGTCGCCGTATTATCACAAAGCAAGTCTGCTAATGAAAAGTTGGGGAACCAGTCAATATAACGTGCATCAGGTATTTCAATACCAGCAGCAATTTTACTCTTTTGTAGAATCTCTAATTCGTCTGCTCCAGGTGAAAGATCCTCCGTTAATAGAAACATAATTTCAGGCTCAATTAATGGTGAGAATAGAGAACCTAAAGAAACCGTACTTCCTGTTTGTAGAACATTAGAAGTTAATAATGTTCCGTAAGCTGGTTCGTTGGTATTAGCAATCGCCTGTGAATTGGTTGTTACATCATCACTACTAAAATATATGCATTGATACCAGATAACATTACAAGACAAAAGAAAAAAACTCCCCTAACTAATGAAGAGTAGATGTATTTAATAACATACTTGGTTTCAAATAGGAATGTAAGTTAAACTTTCCTTTTCCTGTTTTTTCTAGGATCACGTAGTCAAAAATCCCCCGTAAAAGTTCATTCTTTTCACCTCTAGCAAGTTCACCGTGTTTGTATAGATGGAGGACACTTTTAAAGCCTTCCTGAATACTTTCTATATCTAATTCTTCAATCTGTTCTTTTTGGGTTTCTTTACGGAAAAAGTCAATCTGTCTATTGGTGTCTTCAATTTCTTCCAAAATATCTTTACGATTCTCCCTATATTCTTCCTCGGTTATATCGTCTTCCGCTTTCATATTAATAAGATTCTTCATTTTAGCATTTAGTTTTTTAATTTTACTTTCAAGAAGTTCCATTCGGTCAGAAGGGTCTAACTGTTTTCGTTGTCTGATATTCTCAATATCAATAAGTTCCTCTAAACGGGAGCGAAGAACATCTTCCTTCACTTCAATAAAATCTTCTTCTAAGATTCTTAGTATTTCTTCCTCAATTGCTCTGTATTTCATATACACTTTACATCCAAGGCATATCATAAATTCCTTATGGTAGGTGGATATATCCCCATTTTTCTTTTTGTACTTTTGCGTACTGTATTGTCTTTGCATTTTATTCTCACATGAAGAACAAACTATTAGCCCTGCCAACGGTTGTGGTTCAAAGTCCAATCTAACCTTAGGGCTCTGTCTATTTTCTTGCATGATTAACTCAGCCTTATCAAGGGTCTCCTCATCGATAATTGCGGGATGTGCATTTGGCACCCAAACTACTTCCTCTGGATTTCTTTTTACCTTTTTCTTTTTACCGTTTACAACTATTACCTTCGTATTATTAAAACTTACAACCCCTTTATATACGGGGTTTCGGAGGACTGATCTTAGATGCATGGGTTTCCAATATTGTTTTCCTGTTGCAGTTAAAATACCTTCACGACCAAGAATTGTACTTATACCGTTATAGCCAATTCTTTCGTTGACATATAAATCGAATATTCTTCGTATAACCCATGCCCTGTCCTCATCAATTTCCAATTTTTGCGTTTTAGGATTAAACTTATACCCGTCTGGAATTCCGCCCCCGCCGGTCATCCATTTTCCGGCTTTTGCATATGACAAACGCGCGTTGACCATGCGACTTTTAATCATGTCGTATTCCTGATTCGCCATAAACATATTAAATTTCAAATATCTTAAATCATCCTCGCTATTAGGATTGTATATTTTCATAGGAGTGATTACATGGATTTCTTTCTGTTGTAGTAAATCTAGTAAAAATCCCATTTGAGTGTAACTGCCTCTACCTAGCCTACTAATTTCCTTCACACAAAAGGCTACTGTGCCACGTTCAAATCCATCTTCAATTTCAGTTATTATACCTTTAAATATAGGACGACTTTCAATTTCGTCAGCACCGCTACCTAACTCCTCATACAGTCTCCACGCTATGTGGTCATAGTGATCTTTTAACAGACCAGTGATTAAATCTCTTTGCTGTGCTAAGGTATCCTCCTCAACCCTTCTTTCCCGCTGTATATCCTGACGGGAACGCCTTATGTAACCATATATAAATTCAACATTTTTTAGTATGTCTTTATTAACCATGCTATCAACTCCATTCATGAAATTGGTATGTGATTAAAAGTATACTACACCAAAAACAAAATATATAGCGCATACTAAACAAATGAGCAAAAAAGATTATCCTTAAACAGCTTCATCATAAGCATTTCCACCAACTAATCGTAAAATTAGAAACTTGAAAAAAAGGCACTAATCCAGAATTAATATCACGGACAGAATATACAAAGGTAAATGGAGGTAACAAAAGCTCAATTTCAATATTGGTAGTTTATGAATTTCACGGAGAAGTTGGATTAACGTGGAAAAAGAGGGCCACTAATAATAAAGGGAGTCTAATAAACAAACGAAACAATAACATAGAACTGAATGAATTGGATTTGTTGGAATGCCGTATGAATAATAAAACTCAAATCTAGTATATTTCTCGGGGATGAGGGAAAAAATACATTTAAAATCACTAGTGTTGCATTAATATAGTTTGAATTTTCAGTTACTAACTTTTTTCTAAAAGAGCCAAAAAACTAAATACCCTATTAAAGGTGGCTCCATCCATTTGGGATTTATTTACAGTTAGACG
>NZ_JBTLRO010000011.1:0-94973 GCF_054482815.1 Oceanobacillus sp. CAU 1775
AAGATATGTCCCTACTCTATGAGCTTCGATACTTAAAAGATTGAACCGCCAAGTACGTGAACCGTATGCTTGGTGGTGTGAGAGGTCGACTAGTCAATTAATGACTAGTCTCCTACTCGATTTGGCGTAGTTATTATTACGAGAGCAATACGTTTATCGTCCATTTTACTGATTGAAAAATCTACTTTATTAAAAGTGATTGTCGGATTTTCACCGTGAGCTGGAATATGACCAAGTTGGTGAATGAGGAAGCCGTTTAGCGTATCAAATTCTCTAACAGGTAAACCAATTTGGAACTCCTCTTCTAACTGATACAAACTAATAATACCCTCTACAGCATACTTATTCTTACCAATATGCTCAATTCCTTCTTCATCAATATTCAAAATTACATCTTCACTTGAAATTTCACCAACAATTTCTTCGATAATATCCTCAATCGTTACAATTCCTTCCGTACCACCGTATTCATCAAGGACAATTGCGATGTGGATATTTTTCTTTTTCATACTTGTGAATAAGTCATCGATTTTCTTCGTTTCAATCACAAAATGAGGTTTGCGCATCAGGTCTCTGATTTTAAATTCATTAGCTTTAAATGTTTCAATCGAACGAAGAAGATCTTTCACATGTAAAACACCAATAATATTATCTACATCCCCTTCATAAATCGGAAATCGACTGTAAGGGTGCTGATTAATGACCTCCATTGTTTCAGATATTGTAGCATCAACAGAAATGACAGACATATTGGTCCGATGCGTGAGAATATTAGAGACAAGTTTATCGTTAAATTCAAAGATGCGATTAATCATGGCTTTCTCAGATTTATTTATCGCACCACGCTCGCCACCAACATCTACCATCATTCGAATCTCTTCCTCGGTGATCTCTTGATTTTTAGCATGTGGATCATTTCCAAGTAACCGAACGACAGTATTAGTTGAAATGGTAAGAAACTTAACGACCGGTGAAAATATCTTAAATAAAAATGTTAGCGGACGGACAATTGCTAAGGCTACTTTTTCAGATTTTTGTAGGGCAAGTTTCTTTGGTACAAGTTCCCCTAGTATCAATGTAAAGTAAGCCAAAATAATCGTTATTAAAACAACACTAATCGTATGCAAGGTTGCTTGGGGAACAGGAAGACCGAGAGAAATTAGCCAAGCAGAAAGTGGCTCTGCGAAGAAGTCTGCAGCAAACGCACTCGCTAGGAAACCAGCTAATGTAATTCCAATCTGTATTGTACTTAGGAATCTACTTGGTTCTGATATTAGGTTATTTAATAAAATATACTTTTTCTCACCCTTATCAGCCAATTGTTTTACTTTATTGTCATTTAGGCCAATTAAAGCAATTTCTGAAGCAGCAAAAAATGCATTAATAAAGATAAGGATGATAAGTGTTATTATTGCAAGACCCAATAAAATTCCTCCTTATTCTTGTAACTCTGTCCACTCTTCAAGCAATTGTTCAATTTCTTGCTTAAGAAGTTGTGTTTTTTCCATTAACTCTAAAGATTTCTCATGATCTTGAAAGACTTCAGGCAGAGTCATTTCTTCTTCTAATGCGGAAACTTCTACTTCCTTTTCTTCAATTTGAAGCTCCAATTCCTCAATTCGTCTTGCTATTTTTCTTTTTTCGCTTTGAATTTGTTTATCTTCTCTAAAATTACGTTTTCGCTCATCCATCTTTTCATTGACAACTTCTGTTTCTTCTAATCGAGCGATCTCAGCTTTTTCTTGGAGCTTTTCCGTATAATAGTCATAATCACCAAGATACAATTCGATGCCATTTTTAGTCATTTCTGCTACGTTATCAGTAATCCGATTAATAAAGTAGCGGTCATGGGATACGAAAAGAATCGTGCCTGGAAAGTCCATTAATGCTGCTTCCAGAACTTCTTTACTATCAATGTCTAGGTGGTTCGTCGGTTCATCGAGAATAAGCAAGTTTGCTTTTTGCATCATTAATTTAGCCAATGCTAGTCTTGCCTTTTCGCCACCACTTAGGGAATTAACTGGCTTTAATACATCATCCCCACTAAATAGAAAATTACCTAGAACGGTACGGATATCTTTTTCGAAAACATTTGGGTACTCGTCCCATAGTTCTTGTAAGACTGTTTTGTTTGTTGATAATTCAGCTTGTTCTTGGTCATAGTAGCCAATTTCAACGTTTGTTCCTAGTTGAAAATTGCCTTCACTTGCTTGTAGTTTTCCAATAATCACTTTAAGTAAACTTGTTTTTCCAATTCCGTTTGCACCAATAAGAACCACTCGCTCCCCGCGACTTAATTGCAGGTTAGCATTTTTGAAGATTGGTTCTTCATTTTCATTGTAACGGAATGCAAGATTATTAATTTTTAGTACATCATTTCCACTACGTTTAGCTACATCAAAGGAGAAGGAAGCAGCAGCTTCACTACCTAGTGGACGATCCATTCTATCTAGCTTTTCCAATTGCTTTCTTCGACTCTGCGCACGTTTTGTTGTGGAAGCACGTGCAATATTTTTTTGGATAAAGTCTTCCATATTTCTTATCTCTGTTTGTTGTTTCTCGAATTCTTTCATCTCTTGTTCATAGTCAGCAGCTTTTTGTTCAAGAAATTTACTATAGGAACCGACATATTTCTTTGTCTTATGTCTAGAAATCTCATAGACGATGGACACTGTTTTATCTAAAAAATACCTGTCATGTGAAACGATAACAACGGCGCCAGTATAGCTATTAATATAGTTTTCTAACCAACTAAGTGTGGCAATATCCAAGTGGTTTGTCGGTTCATCGAGAATTAGTAACTGTGGCTTTTGTAATAATAGTTTTCCTAAAGCAAGCCTAGTTTTTTGCCCACCACTTAGCGTGCTAATTTCTGTATCATAATCATAAGAAGAAAAGTTTAGTCCTGTGAGAACAGACTTAATTTCTGACTCGTATGTATAGCCGCCACCAGTTTGATATGCTTGCTGAAGATTGTCATAATCCGTTAATAGCTGTTGATATGCAGTACTCGAATAGTCAGAAGTGTTTTCCAGTTGCTTCTCTATAGTACGTAAATCTTCTTCTTGTTTTCTTAATGAATCGAAGACAGTTAATAGCTCATTCCAAATTGTTTTACCAGATTCAATCGTCATATGCTGAGAAAGATAGCCGAGTGTGAGATCTTTCGGTTTTATTAAATCTCCTTCATCATGTGTAAGCTCACCAGCCATTATTTTCAGTAATGTTGATTTCCCAGCTCCATTTCTGCCAACGATGGCAATCCGGTCGAAATCTTTAACTTCCATTTTAATATTTGATAGTATATTTTCAGCACCAAAAGACTTTGACAGTGCATTTAATTGCATTAGTATCATAAGTTCACCTCATTAACTCTATTGTACCTCACTTCATTATATACGAAAACGATAGGTTCACACCTATAAGTGAATCTAATAACTTAAGAATGAATAGAAAAGAATAATAGAGGAAAAAAGTGCTAAACATTGTGAAACTTATCACGACATTTAGGTAATTTTCTGGTAGAATAGAAGGAGATAAAAAGTTACTGATGAAATGGGGATTTAATAAATGAAGCAGAATAAAATACCACAGGCTACTGCAAAACGTTTACCACTCTACTATCGGTATTTAAATAATTTAAATCAACAAGGCAAAAAACGGGTATCTTCAAAAGAGCTGTCCGAAGCAATTAAAGTAGATTCAGCGACAATTCGTCGCGACTTTTCTTATTTTGGTGCACTAGGGAAAAAAGGTTACGGCTATAATGTGGAATATCTATTAGGATTTTTCCGTAGTACACTTGATCAACACGAATTAACAAATGTTGCCTTAATAGGAGTCGGTAATCTAGGGACGGCATTTTTAAATTATAATTTCACAAAGAATAATAACATCCAAATAAAAATGGCTTTTGACAGTGATGAGACCAAAGTTGGGCAAGATATTGCTGGTATTCCTGTATATGGAATTGATCAACTTTCTGAGAAATTGGATGATATTGAAGTTGCAATTTTAACAGTACCTGTGTCAGAAGCAGATGCAATAACAGAAAAACTCGTAGAAAGTGGCATCAAAGGAATTCTTAACTTTACACCTGTGAGGATAACTGTTCCAAAAGATGTACGTGTGCATCACATTGACTTAACGGTAGAATTACAAGCGTTAGTTTATTTCTTAAAACATTACCCGATGGAAAATAAATAATTAAATTTAAATAAAAAATGGATTCAGAAGCATAGGAGCTTTTCTGAATCCATTTTTTTATAGTATATGGAAGAAAATTGTTTGCAAATCGTCGAGCATTTTTTGTATTTCTTCTGGAGTATAAGAAAGTTGGGCAACTACTACCATTGTATTCATTCCAGCGTGTACTAGAATTGGTACGAGTATCCTTTTCGTTTTGACATATAAAAATGCGAAGACAAACCCCATCGATGCATACATTAATAGATGCGTCGGATCCATATGAATAATCCCGAAGATGAGCGCAGATAATAATGCAGCTAGAAAGAAGTTCATGCGTTTATATAAACTACCAAAAATAATCTTTCTAAAAATGATTTCTTCTAAAATCGGGGCAATGATTGCTGGCACCAAGATAAATAATGCATTTGACCGAGCGATGTCCATGATTTGCATGGTATTTTCAGAGCCTGGGTTAATTCCAAGAATTTTTGTTTCAATAACAGCTGCAATTGCTTGTGCAATAAACGCGAGAAAGACTCCAAGTATCGACCACCCAATAATTCCACTAGTAGAAGCTGCGTCTGGGTGTGCACGCATTTGCATGTCTGGTTTCATTAATAGTAATACAACTACTAAAGCAGCGAAAAAGCTGAATATTGACCAGTAAATAATATATTGTGTATAACTTTCTGGATAAAAGCTTTCTACGAAAACTGCTACGGGAAGACCAGAGAATTGCATAATTAAATAGGTTAAAATGACATACCAATATCTTTTAGGCAAAGAAAACGACTCCTTTTTATAGTAAATGAATAATCTTAAATAACAATGTGGGAAAGCCGCGTCCAGCTCCAGCGCTAAAGCGACTATCAAACTTCGCACTTCTCCAGTCGATAAAGAAGATTTGCTGATTCGCTTGCGCTTTTGTTCTTGTATCTTAAGTATTTTATCACACATACTACTAAGGTTTAACCAAAGTGGCGTTAAAATGCGAAAGAATTTCATTAAAATATTTTTATAAAAAAATGGATGACATTACTTGCATTTTTTATCTTAATTATTTATGATATGAATAGTGTTAGCACTCGGAGTACTTGAGTGCTAACAATCACAATAATTGATTTAGGATCAAGGAGGAATTCTAGATGATTAAACCATTAGGAGATCGCGTTGTTATCGAGCTTGTCGAGCAAGAGGAAACAACAGCAAGTGGAATTGTACTTCCAGAATCAGCACAAGAAAAACCACAAGAAGGCCGTGTTGTAGCAGTTGGTTCAGGCCGTGTTACTGACAGCGGTGAAAAGGTTGCATTAGAAGTTGCTGAAGGCGACCGCATCATTTATTCGAAATTTGCAGGTACTGAAGTGAAGTATGAAGGTAAAGAATATCTAATTATTAGAGAAAATGATATTTTAGCAGTAATCGCTTAAATTTAACAAATACAGATTTAAATAGTTTAAAGAATTAGAGGAGGATTTTTTTATGGCTAAAGATCTTAAGTTTAGTGAAGACGCACGTCGCGCATTAGCTCGTGGTGTGGATACATTAGCAGATGCAGTAAAAGTAACTTTAGGGCCAAAAGGTCGTAACGTTGTATTAGAAAAATCATTTGGTTCACCATTAATTACAAATGACGGTGTAACAATTGCGAAAGAAATCGAATTAGAAGACCGTTTTGAAAATATGGGTGCACAGTTAGTATCTGAAGTAGCATCAAAAACAAATGATGTTGCTGGTGACGGTACAACTACAGCTACAGTTCTTGCACAAGCAATGATTCGCGAAGGACTTAAAAACGTTACATCTGGTGCAAACCCAGTTGGAATTCGTCGTGGAATTGAAAAAGCTGTTGCAGAAGCAGTTACTGAGCTTAAATCTGTTTCTAAATCAGTTGAAAACAAAGAATCAATCGCACAAGTTGCATCAATTTCAGCTAACGATTCAGAAGTAGGCGAATTGATCGCTGAAGCAATGGAACGTGTTGGTAAAGATGGTGTAATCACGATTGAAGAATCAAAAGGATTCAACACGGAGCTAGAAGTTGTTGAAGGTATGCAATTTGACCGTGGTTATGCATCACCATATATGGTTACAGACCAAGATAAAATGGAAGCTGTTTTAGAAAATCCATACATCTTAATTACAGATAAGAAAATCGGTAATATTCAAGAAGTACTTCCAGTACTTGAGGAAGTTGTTCAACAAGGTAAGCCATTACTTATCATTGCAGAAGATGTTGAAGGTGAAGCACTTGCAACACTAGTTGTAAACAAACTTCGTGGTACATTCAACGCTGTTGCAGTTAAAGCACCAGGATTCGGTGACCGTCGTAAAGCAATGCTTGAAGACATCGGTGTTCTAACTGGTGGAGAAGTAATCACAGAAGACTTGGGATTAGATCTTAAGAGCGCAACAGTTGCTCAATTAGGTCGCGCAGCTAAAGTTGTTGTAACGAAAGAACATACAACAATCGTTGAAGGTGCTGGAAATCCTGAAACAATCTCTAGCCGTGTTGCACAAATCCGTGCACAAGCTGAAGAAACAACTTCAGATTTTGATAAAGAAAAATTACAAGAGCGCCTAGCTAAATTAGCTGGTGGTGTAGCAGTAATCAAAGTTGGAGCAGCTACTGAAACTGAACTTAAAGAACGTAAACTTCGTATCGAAGACGCACTAAACTCTACACGTGCGGCAGTAGAAGAAGGAATCGTTTCTGGTGGTGGAACAGCTCTAATTGAAGTATATAAAAAGGTAAGCGAATTAGAACTAGAAGGCGACGAAGCAACAGGTGTAAATATTGTTCTTCGCGCAATTGAAGAGCCAGTTCGTCAAATCGCAACAAACGCTGGTCTTGAAGGATCAATCATTGTTGAAAGATTGAAAGGCGAAGAAGTTGGCATCGGATTCAACGCAGCAACAAACGAATGGGTAAACATGATCGACGCTGGTATCGTTGACCCAACAAAAGTAACTCGTTCCGCACTACAAAACGCGGCATCAGTAGCAGCTATGTTCTTAACTACTGAAGCAGTTGTAGCTGATAAGCCTGAAGAAGGCGGAGCACCTGCAATGCCTGATATGGGCGGTATGGGTGGAATGGGCGGCATGATGTAAGTTGCCCTCCAAAACCTTGATATATAAGGGCTTTAAGTAAGAGAAAAGCCATTTGGCTAACATTTGGCTAACATTTGGTACATTATTGTAGGCTTCTCATTAGTTGACCAAACTTTTGAGAAGCCTCTTTTTTTAATTCTTTTGTAACATGAAGATAAATATTTCTGGTTGTTCTATCTTCGGTATGCCCTAATCTATCCATTATTTCTTCTAAACCAACCTTTGCTTCCGCAAGTAAGGAAGTATGTGTATGTCGTAAGGAATGAGGAGTTAATTTTTGATTTAATCCCACTAATTTTAACAAGCGTTTCATTCTATTTTCTATCGTTTTAGTAAAAATAGGATAGCCAGGATGGTTGCTTGTTTTTGAAAAAATAAACTCCTTATCATAATAGTCATTTCCCAATGCTTTCTTCACTTTTTCTTGAGTTCCTTTATGTTTCTTTAGTGCTTCAATAACAATATCTTCAACGACAATTGTTCTTACTGAACCAGTTGTTTTCGGTGGAACCAATTGGTATTTTAGAGTGTTATTCGTTGGGTTATAATATGTTTTTATAATTCTTATGGTATTTTCTTGGAAGTTAATATCATTCCATTTAAGGGATACCAATTCACCAACTCGCATTCCAGTGTAAGATAGTGTTAAAAATATCAAGAAGTCCATCTCTAGACCTTTATTAGCAGCAGTATTTAGCAGTAATGCTAATTCATCTTTCTCCAAATAGCTCGGAACCTCAGGCTTTTCTAATTCTTCAATTGTTTTCTTTTGTTTTTTGATAACTGCAAATTCTGTAGGATCCTTTTTTATGATTTCCATCTCAACAGCTTTCCTAAATATCATTCTACCAGTTCGATGAATTCCATCTAACGTGTTGCCAGCATATTTTTGTTTTAAGTCATTCAGTGTATCTTGATACTTTTTTAAAGTAATGTCCTTCAAATTTAGATATGCAAAATAAGGCATTAATTTATTTATCTCATGTTGCCTAACTCGAACAGTACCAGGTTTAACATCACGACTATGACTATAGATAGAAAGCCACTCTATTGCAAATTCCTTAAATAATGTACTTTTTTCTTCTATGTGTGTTCCTTGGTTTAATTCATAAAGTAATTCGTTAGCGACTAATTGTGCTTCTTCTCTTGTTTTAAATCCACTTCTTTGTTTTTGTCTTCTCTTCCCAGTTCTTGGATCTATTCCGACTTCTATTGTGAAAGCCCATTGTGAACCACAAGTACATCTCTTTTTTTTGCAAGTACATCTTCTTCTATAAAATGAACCTTTCATATTGTTCATCCTTTCATCTCATACGAAATATCTTAATAGAGATTATTACCAAATATTGATAATGAAATACTAATCACTTTTATCATCTGCAGAAGGAAATTCAAATTTAATCGTATTTTCTAAATGGAAATTATTACTTTATGAATATATATTTATAAATACCTACGAGGGTATGATCTTGAGTGATAATATACATTATTTTTTAAGTGGTTTAATATCCATACGAACTATAATATGAAAAAATCAAACTGGTCTTTAAAATTTACTTTTAAATAACCCCTACTATTATGATAGGTAGGGGTTATTTGGTAGTTATTCAGATTGTTGAGATAAAAAGTGTTCATACATTACTAAGGTATTATTGGAATTTGAATGGCCTAGACGGTTAGCAATGGTTTGGATATCTATCCCTTCTGAAAATAGATTAAATACATGGATACGTCTGATATCTTGGAAATTTATATCATTAACTCCAGCTACTTTGATAATCCTTTCTAATGCATCATTAAGGCTAACAGGGTTTAGAGACTTGCCATTTTCTGCACTAATTACTAAATAATTGTTCTGAAAGTTTTCCATTTGTAATTTTAAATCTTCTTGATTCTCTTTATGAGAAATTAACTCTTCTACTAGGAATTTCGAAATAGGTATTCTCCTACTAATGTACTTGGAAGGTTTAGAATAATTCACTTGAATATATTTTTCTTCAAAGTTGATATCACCCCATTTTAAACTCAAGATTTCTCGAGCGCGTAATCCAGTGAAAATAGCAATGAAAAAAGCTATATATTGCTCTTCAGTTCTACAAGCTATTATAAAACGGTCCACTTCATCTATCTCCCAAGTATTTGTTTCTTTTTGATTTACTATAGGAGAGTCTATAAGAGAAACAAAATTCGAAGGTATTCTTTCCCATACATCAGATTGTTCCAAGTCCTTATGAATCTCTAACAACAATGTTTTTAGTTCAGCTTCAGCATCAATTTTTTTTAGAAATCCATCTACTTTTTTCAGCTTCCTTTTTCCAGTTTTCAAATCAACACCCATATCTATTACGTAGGCATATGTCTTTCCTGTTTTAATTATAGAACCTCTCATGTTATCTCCAACCTCATTCGTTATTATTCTTTAAATCTAAAAGCAAATAAATAGTCTATCATTATAATGACCATTTATTGACTTTCCTATAACCTTTTCACTATATATTCTTATTTTTAATAGATTCTTTATTAAATTTCCACATAGATTGAATATGGTGGTGATTTTTAGCTTTCATGTGGATTCCCCTTCTAATATTGTCAACGTAAAAAAATCAATAACAATTAAAATTGCTTGATTATATAGAATTTATAATATGTCTAATCCCACCAACAAGATTCTACATGCTATGATACAATTGTAATTATGTAATCATTATAAATTAGACCAATAATTGTAAAGTGAGGAACACAATATGTCAGGATTAAATACAAAATTATTTAGCGCTGCAGATAGTCTGCGCAGTAAAATGGATGCATCCGAATACAAAGATTATCTATTAGGATTAATTTTCTATAAATATCTATCAGATAAATTACTTGTAAAAGTAGTTGAGCTAGCTGATGAATCAGTAGAAGAATATAATACACAGGAAAAACAGACTGAATTATATCGGGAACTGCTTGCCGATGTAGATGTAAAAAATGATTTAATAGAAACATTAGTGGATACATTAGGACATCATATTGAGCCAGATTACTTATTTAATGTTTTGGCTGATGAAGCAAAACAAAACACATTTCAACTGAATGATTTAAATAAAGCATTTGTTGATTTATCTACGAGTTATGAGCAATTTAGTGGGTTATTTGATGATGTGGATTTGACTTCTAAAAAACTCGGGTCAGACGATCAGCAACGCAATATCACAATATCCGATGTGTTGAAGAAGTTAAGTGAGATTGACGTTATGGGTCATGATGGAGATGTCATCGGTGATGCTTATGAATTTCTAATTGGAGAATTTGCTTCTGAAGCTGGAAAGAAAGCAGGGGAATTTTACACCCCGAGTAAAGTATCTGATATGATGGCACAAATCGTTGCACTTGATCAAGAGGATAAAAAGTTATTCAGTGTCTATGACCCAACAATGGGATCAGGTTCATTGATGCTTAATGTACGAAACTACCTTAACTATCCAGAAAACGTTAAATATCACGGGCAGGAACTGAATACTACTACATATAACCTAGCAAAGATGAACTTAATCTTACACGGTGTAAGAAAAGAAGATATGCGCGTACGTAATGGTGATACATTAAATAAAGATTGGCCTACAGATGAACCCTATCTATTTGACTCTGTCTTGATGAATCCACCATATTCAGCCAAATGGTCATCTGATAATTCATTTTTAGATGATTCACGTTTCAATCGCTACGGAAGATTAGCCCCTAAATCAAAAGCGGACTTTGCTTTTCTTTTACATGGTTTCTATCATTTAAAAGATACAGGAAAAATGGCAATTGTATTACCCCATGGTGTTTTATTCCGAGGAGCTGCAGAAGGTGTCATTCGTAAAAAGTTACTAGAAGACGGTAGTATTGATACGGTTATTGGCATGCCAGCAAATCTGTTCTTTGGAACATCGATTCCAACAACCGTCATTATTTTAAAGAAAAATCGCGACAATCGTGATGTGTTCTTTATTGATGCTAGTAAAGAATTTGAAAAAGGAAAAAATCAAAATAAGCTAACGAAGGAAAATGTTGCAAAGATTGTAGACACTTATAAAAATCGAAAAGACGTAGAGAAATTTGCACATCTAGCAACATTTGAAGAACTTAAAGAAAATGACTTTAATTTAAATATCCCTCGTTATGTAGATACCTTTGAAGAGGAAGAGCTAGTTGATATGGCAGAAGTTGGTACATCGATTCAAGAGATACGTAAACAAAAAGCTGAATTAGAAAAAAGTTTATATGATACCATTTCTTCGTTACAATATGATAAGGAAAATGAAGAATGGATTAAAGGTGCATTAGAGGTGTTTAAGCGTGGGGAATAAGTATACACCAGAGATTCGGTCACTTGGTTTTATTGAAAAGTGGAAACTTCGTATGCTAGGAGAAATTTCAACTAAAATTGGAAGCGGAAAAACCCCCAGAGGTGGAGCTAAGATTTATGGAACTGAAGGAATACCTTTATTACGTTCACAAAATATATTTAATGATAAAGTGAATTTTAACGATGTTGTTTATATTACACCCGAAATTGATGAAAGCATGGCAAATAGTCGTGTTCAAAATGGCGATGTATTATTAAATATTACTGGTGCCTCAATTGGTAGAAGTGCGGTGTACAAATTTAGTCATGAAGCCAATGTAAATCAACATGTTTCAATAATTCGTCCTATGAGTGAATTTGATCCTTACTTTATACAATTAAATATTACATCTGAAAAAGGTCAAAATCAAATTGAATTAAACCAAGCAGGCGGAGGAAGAGAAGGTTTAAACTTCCAACAAATAGCAAAAATGCGTTTTTATTTCCCATCTTTGGAAGAACAAAAAGAGCTTGGGGACTTCTTCATACAACTTGACAAAACTATCGCTATTCATCAGCAAGAACTAGACGCCCTTAAACAAACAAAACAGGCGTTTTCAGAGAAAATATTTTCACAGGAAATCCGTTTTAGGAAAGAGGGCAGAGAAGATTTTCCAAATTGGGAAAAGACCGCTTTATCGGAGTTATTATCTATCCCTAATAAGGAAATGGAACAAAATATTTCAAAAAATAAATTATTAACAGTAAAACTCCATCTCAATGGAGTACAAAAAAATGAAAATACCGATACACTGAAACTAGGTTCAACAAATTATTATAAAAGAAAAGCTGGACAGTTTATTTATGGAAAGCAAAACTTTTTTAATGGAGCTTTTGATATTATTCCAGATAGATATGATGGTTATTTATCATCAGGAGACGTTCCTACTCTGAATATTGATAAAAATAAATTATTCCCTTTGTATTTACTTTATTATATGAGTAGGGAAAGTTTCTATAAAAGAGCTGAAAAATATTCTAGTGGTACAGGAAGTAAACGAATTCATGAAAGTACATTATTAGAATTGAACATAAAGTTACCTACCATGGAAGAACAACAGAAAATCGGCAACTTTTTCAAACAACTGGACAAGACAATAGCTCTACACGAACAAGAACTAGAATCCATAAAACAAACCAAAAAAGCCTTCCTACAAAAAATGTTCGTCTAAAAATAAAAAAACAAGAAAGGAGGATAACCATGGCAAAGCTAACCCTCAACAACGAAGCCGAAGTGGAACGTCGACTCATTGAAGTATTGGGCGAAGGATATAATCAATGGAATTATCGACCTGAGTTAAAGTCAGAAGCGGATCTCTGGCAAAACCTACGTCAAATCATTACGCAAAATAACTTATCAGAGATTGGCGAACATCCAATCACAGATAAAGAATTCGGTACGATTAAAACAGAACTCTTACTTAAAACAAAAACTCCCTTTGAAGCTGCTAAATGGCTCAAAGGGGAAAATGGGATTGCACGTATTACCATTGAAAGAGAAAATGTGGATCTAGGACCAATGTCATTATTATTATACTCCAATCATGATATCGGTGGTGGGATATCAAGATATGAGGTCGTCCATCAAATAGCAAAACAAAAAGCATCAATTGAAGATCGGGATCGTCGTTTTGATGTCAGCCTATTAATTAACGGTTTACCAATTGTGCAAATCGAGTTAAAACAAGCGAGTGCAAAAGATGGTGTGTTTCAAGCGTTTAACCAAATTAAGAAATATACAGAAGAAGGAATGTTTCGTGGGAATATCTTTTCTACGTTACAACTCTTCGTGGTCTCTAATGAACAAACGACACGCTACTTTGCCAATGCAATGCCAAGAGATATGCACAAGAAATTTCTCTTTAGTTGGAGAACGACGAACAATCAAAAGGTAGATAATCTCTATGAATTTGTAAAACAAGCTTTAAATATTCCAGATGCACACAGATTAATCGCTGACTATACAATTGTGAGTGAGGATCAGGATAATAAAGTTTTAATGGTTCTAAAACCGTATCAAATTCATGCGATTCAAGCGTTATATACATCTGTAAGTAAACACGAGTCAGGCTATATTTGGCACGCGACTGGTTCAGGCAAAACATTGACAAGCTTTGTCTCTACGAAGTTACTCGCTAAAAAACCTGGGGTAGACCGAACGATTATGCTTATTGACCGTAAAGACTTAGATAACCAAACGACTTCAGAGTTCACAAAGTTTGCATCAGAATTTAACACAGGTATTTCGTCTGGTAATGCACGTTCGAACAGTTTGATTGTCGGAACAGGAAGTGCTAAAGAATTAAGTGATACATTGCTATCAGATGCGAATTCAAATGCAGTTATTATTACGACACGTCAAAAGCTAGAATCTGCACTTAGACATGCACAAAAGGTAGAAGAGCAGAAAGGTACACAGCGTTTTAAAAAGCTCATAGGCCAACATATCGTCTTTATTGTTGATGAATGTCACCGTGCATTAAGTGCAGAAGGTATGGAAGATATGAAAGGATTTTTCCCTAATTCTACTTGGTTCGGATTTACAGGTACACCTATATTTGAAGTAAACAAGAAGCAAGCACAAGGAAAGTTAGCACGAACAACTCGGGATCAATATGGAGATGTCTTACATACCTATACGATTAAAAATGCGTTAGAAGATGGTGCTGTGTTAGGTTTTCAAGTAGAACATGAAAATACCATCGAACGAACATCTATACAAAATTTAATTTTTGACCAACTACGAAAAGATACCAAATATGCTCATCAAACAGATGATGAAATAAATCACATGATTGATCAAATGGACGGAATTGAGCAAGAAAAATATATTGATTCTACCGTATATGAAAGTGACGAACATATCCAACAGGTGCTTCGGAAGATTTTTAGACCTGATAATGCGTATATGAAATTTGATTTTGAGAACGGTCGACCACAGAAATCGGCTATCTTCACAACGAGTTCGATTAATATGGCAAAACGGTATTATCATGCGATAAAAGAGATGACAGCAGATCCAGAATGGATAACAAATATGTTTGCCGATCAACCAATTCGAAAAGGAAGAACCATGGAAGATCCAGATTTCCCTCGAATTGCGATTACGTATTCTTTACAAGAAAACGAAGAAGACGCAGCAGCAAACCAAAATGAAATGAAAGAAATTATCAAAGAGTATAATGAATATTACGATACAGCATGGTCGCAAGAGAGTATAGAAAGATACAATGGGGATATTAATAATCGTTTAGCACGTAAAAGAGCAGAGTTCAAAGAGTTTGGAAAGCAAGTTGACTTGGTAATAGTAGTTGATCGCTTACTAACTGGTTTTGATGCGCCAACTGTGCAAACGTTATTTGTAGATCGTAATTTGAGTTATGCAAATCTAATTCAAGCATTTTCGCGAACGAATCGAACATATCCAGGAAAAGACAAAGGATTAATTGTGACATTCAGAAAGCCACATACGATGGAATACAATGTAACGGAAGCTACAAAAGTGTATTCTAATGAAGATGAAGCATCAACACTAATTTATCCAACTTATGAGGAATCGAAGAGACGTTTCAAAAGAGCTCATAAAAAGCTTCAAAATGTTGCACCAAATATTAAATCGATTGACGAACACACACCTATTGAAACTCGAGTGGAATTTGTAAGAGCATTTCAAGAGTTAAATAACGCTTATGAAGCACTTGTTACGTATAACGAATATAACGATGACGTGGAATACTCCAATGCTTTAAAAGAACAAGTAATGATTATTGAAGAGTCTGTAGGTGTTTATACCACTGTAAAAGGCTCCTTGATAGATGAAGAAGAGGACGGCGATCAACCAGATGTTGATTTCTCCGATATAGAATTTTATGGAGAAAACGCTGTTAAAATATATGATGTAGATTCAAGCTATATCGATAAACTCTTAGAAACATACTCAGCTAACAATAAGAACATTCGTGATGATATTGAAAATGCATTGCAAAAGTTGGAGAAGAAAGAGATTGTTAAAGAGGTATACCGAGCTATTCTAAATGCGATTGATAATGAAGAAGTCGATGTAGAGGAAGATATTTTTATTGTTAAACGTACGTTTTTCACAGATGCGCAAAACAGAGCAGTTAAAGATTTTGCAAACACGTGGTTTGTTGACAAAGAAGCACTTCATTTATCCAAGGTTCAGTATATAATCGGAATGGATCCTATACCGAATATTAGTGATATCATTAACAGTCGGGATTTTGAAAAGTATAAAACTATAAATCCAGATGCAAAGCCATTGAAGTATGGGCCAGAGATGAAGCGACAATGGAGGAAATTGCTAGATGGGTTACTTGTGCCTTTACGGGATGAATTGAGATGAAGTTCTTTGCCATTAATACTTGATGCGAAACAAATAGGATATGAATGTTCAATCGGATTTATAAGTATAGATTTTCTGCTATCAAAACATTTCTTTAATAATTCAATACATGACAGTTTAGAGATGTTAGTTTACATGGAATGAAGGATTTCAATTACAATAGAAGTGTATAGCTACCTCAAAAGGTTTTTAGAGAGAATTGAAAACGATGGTCAGTTAAATTTTGTACTATTACCGAATTAGAAAAAAGTTTATTAGAGAATAGTGTATGATGACATTTCATTGCAATCTAGGTAAAATATCAATTTATTAATGAAAAGCACGATGAAAGAGTAATACATACTCATCGTGCTTTTTTGTAAGATGATTCTATGATGTTGCTTTAAAGAAAAGTTCCTACAAGAGAATGAGATAAAATAACAAGATAAATGATCAAAACCTACACCATTTTCAACTATCTATCTTGTATCTCTTACCCTGGTTATCATAGGAACAATTACAAGAAAATAATTAATATAGAGTATCACCTTAATTTTTTCTCTTCCTTTTTACGTTCTATCCAATTTTCGAAGTCTCTTTTATCAACTCTTTTCGATGCACCTATCTCATAGTAAGGTATGCCACCTGCATTAACGTGGAGCTGAAATAATTCATAAACTCTTCTCCTGGAAATTTTAAGAAATTGAGATATTTCTAAGGCTGTTAATGTATCAGGTAATGACTCCCAAGATTGGTGATTCTTACTCATTCGATCCGTTGGTTCCTTTTCGTTCTCGTCTCCATTACATATATTATCTTCTAACTCTTTTAACCATTTTTCTATTATATTGATACCCCTTTTTCGTTTTTGTTCTTCATTTTTTGTATTATTAGAATCCAAAATAAAACCTCCTTTTAGGTGCAGGATGAACCTTTAAACAACAAAAAATAGTGTTGGACTTGTATAAGTCCAACACTATTTAAGAACTTTAAATTTTTATAAACTCAATGGGATATAGGATGTCATTGGATTGATTTCTCATAACAATCATCAAATTTACATGATTGTTAATTACAGTTTTACAATATCCAACATCAATAGAGTAAATAGGTTCCAAAACATTTTTCATTAATACAAAATCATTAAGCTGATTGTTAACTCCGAACAATTCAATAAGGATATCGCCTTGCTCTCGAATAGATGCTCGTGAAAATATTTGATTAGACCCTATGGTCAATATGATTGGTCTGATATCGTAAAGATAGGTGAAGTTCGGCCTTGTATGTGAATATCTATTATAGTTCATCACGGCATTTATTCTAGCTTCTTCCAGATATTTAATGAAAGAACTTTGAGATAATAAAACATTAGGGATAGATTTGAAGCTACTTACATCCCACTTATTTATTACATCAGGCTGTTCCTCTAGCAGCCATTCAACTGGAATCCTTGTCATGATTGCAAGGCTGGCATAAAGTTCAAACGGTGGTCTTGTTTTAGGAAGGACCTCCCGCAGCGTATCTGAAGCGTCCGATTTAACCTTATCATGTTGTCCTTTTAGAATCCGAAGTATATCCTTTGAAACTCCGTATTTTTCTGAAAATCCAGTTTGGGTCATTCCAAGCATCTCTTTCATTAGAATGATACGAAAACGACCTTGGACGGATAAGGAAAGTAGAAATTCTCTTAGTAAATGTGGTTCTCTTTTCAAAGAATTAATCATTGGTTGATCAATGATTATTCTATTCCCACTATCCGATATATTTTTAAAAAATTCTTCCTCAGTGATTTCTTTGTTAATTACTCCTCGAATAATTTCATAATCAGACCTTGGTTTTTTCAATTATATCACCAAGGAAAGCATAGTATTAACCGCTTATTATCTCTTCGTTAGACTTATAGAAGTCCAACATACTTCTTTTCATTTTTAGAGTTATGATAGAAATAATATAATGAAAAGTATTGTAAAAAAAGTAGACAGAAAACTGAATTTGATGTATGCTTAGAGAAATATTGGCAATACTAATTAAGTTTGTCACTTTTATGCAACACTCCCTTCTAGGGAAATTTCATAACCTAAAAATGAAAGGAATTCCACTGCAACACGTTAGTGTGCTAAATTAAAACTACATAGAAGAGGGATTCTACGAATATAAATGGAAATGTCTGGCAATAATATTGCTAGGCATTTTTTTGTTGCCTTAAAACGTTTTTTCTTTTGCTTTACATATCCACCCATTGCAGAAAAACTACAATGTATATTTATGTTTAATTATATCACAAGAAAACGATGGTGAATCCTAACAAATGTAGAGGTGAGCAGGGATGAAATCTGAAAAAGTATTACCATTAAATCAACCATTTAGTGAGAGGAGTAGTTTCGATTGGATTGATGTGTTTGTTCAGCCACTAACAAGTAACAACCAAAATTACAGTAAAAAGATACTAATTGAATGGTACTTGTACCATGGTGTAGAGTGGCGTCAATTAACATTTGTTGAATGTCAAACTTATCTTAATTATCTTGTGCGTGTCCACCAATATAGGCATGTTTCTAATAAAACTCTAAAGAAAAAAGTAGATACAATTACAAAATTTTTGACTTTTCTCGAACGCCAAAAATTTAGTAACATCAACACTCTCCTTTGGAAATGGAAAGCTTTCATTAATAATCTGAAAGAGTTAGAAGAATTCAATAAACCTAAAAAGAAGAAGCAGTCCGATAGTATTCCGAAGAAAAAAAGACAGATGAAAGAAGTTGTGCTCCCTACGATAATATCTGATTTTCTTTATTTCTTAGATCAAAGGAGTTACATGCAGATTAACAAATACAAAAATAGTATAAAACAATTTTTCGACTACCTAATAGTGAAAAAAATTGATATCAATATCTTCTATAAAAAGGAAAAGGAAAATCTTTTATTTGAATCAATAGAAGGATATGAAAAATTCTTATCCAAAAGAATTTCAAACGAAGAAATCGAAGGAAGTACAGCAACGAATTATTTGAGAGCAGTACAATTATTTATCGAATTCTTGTGCAGCAAGGATGTTGTCGGTCGTACCTATTCCATTCCTATTCATATGAGAGCGAGAGGAAATCGTGCGAATCAATTTGTTCCAAAGGAATCCATTATTCGAATGATGAACATGATTTATGATTATTCAAATCATGTACTAAGAGATTTAGCTATATTTTTACTTATTGTGGATACAGGATGTCGGCCGATTGAAGTATGTAATCTTTTATTGAGTGACTATAACAAAAGAGAAAGAACACTTCCATTCGAATGTGGAAAATCAGATAGAAGGGCACTCGAGATTAGTCATGAGGTTGCAGATGTGATTAACGATTATTTAGAAATTCGAGATACTTATTCTCCACAAACAGAGAGTCTTTTTTTAGATTATCGTGGTTTTCACATTTCATCGAGCTTAATAAATTTAATTTTCTATGATAGTAATATAGAGGCTTTTGGAATATCCAAATATCCAGCTAGAGCCTTTCGCCATACGTATATTACAAATGCATTAGAAGAGTATGACTTTCAACGTGTATCGAAAATTGTCGGGCATAAAGAATGGCGTTCCACAAACTATTATGTTTACCGCTCAACGAAAAGGTTGTTAAATCACACATTTGATAAGAGTCCAATATAAGAAGGAGTGATTTCTCATATCTATTAAAATTCAAACAAATATTGATTATGAACAAATTTGTAATGAGTTAGGTGTTACTGTTGAAGAGTTGTTAAAGCTGGTAAAAAATAAGGATGAACATTTATCATCGAAAAGTCAGAGGATGCTTTTCGTAAAAGTACTAGAAGAGTACTGTGAGAATTTATTAACGTTAAAAGAGTATAACCGAAGGAGTGAAACGACCGTAAGTACTTACTTAAATATCTTGGGTAGGGTGAAGCAGTTTGTTTTGGAAAAGCATCCTGATTTAACTATTGACGAGGTAGGGGAAGGCTTGTTATATAATCTATTAGAGGGTGCTAAACCAAGAAAGGCGGATTCCTTAGCTACAAATACTATTAATAAATACAGTGCTATCTTTAGAAGTGTGCTGGGGTATTCTTTTGAAAATGGATACACGAAAAGAGATTTACGCTACAAATTTACTTTACAAAAAACATTCCCGAAGTCGCGTTATTTAAATGATGAACAAATAGAAGAAGTATTAGCAAGGACGCTTCAAAAAACATATGGGTATCGAAAGCGAGCGATAGCGATTTTTTTATTGGGAACAGGTTGCCGTGTGAGTGGATTGACGAATATAAAAGTATGCGATTTTAATGTTAAGGAAAACTTGATTCTGCTTAAAGAGAAAGGAGAAAAGGAACGATATGTCCCTATGTTTCCAGAAGTGAAAAAATGTATAATACATTATTTAAAAATGAGTGGTGTAGAAGAATGGAGTGCGGATATCAAGGGGTATCTATTTGCACAGGATGAAGGACTAGTGAGGAAAAAACAAATTTCAAACAGAAGTGTGCAAAATTTGTTTCGTGGTGTATTTGATAGTATTGGATTGAATAGAGATTACACAGTTCACTCCTTTCGCCATACATTTGCAGTGAGATGTCTTAAAGTAGGTATTAGGGAGCCATATTTAATGCAAATGCTTGGTCATGAAGATCCTCAATCGACATCTGTTTATACTAAGCTATTACCATTAGACTTAAAAGAACAAGTAATGAAAAATTATCCGTTTCCTTTTGAAAATTTATTAGATGATTTGATTTGAGGCGATGAAAGTGAAATTTTTTAGGGAAGAAATTAATAGTTTTCTTAAGTATTCTAACCGTAGCGAACAAACGAAAGGCATTTATAAACGAAGATTAGATGATTTTTTACATTATCTTGCTGATTGTTGTGGTACTTCTGTTGAACAGGTGCATCTAGAGAAAATTTATGAAACAGTTGATAAAAATAGAAAAACGTTATTTTTCTCTAGGTTAGATGTAAAGTTAGTTGATCAATATTTTCATTCACGTCTTGATAAAAGTTATGGGTGGTTAGCTGATTCTAAAAGATCACTGCAAAACTTGTTCCTCTACCTCCATCGAAGATACGACTTTCCAAATCTTGCTGAAGAGATGAAATTTAAATTAGATGAACATAAACAAAAACCTTCTAGTAAAGATAAATATGTTCCAACCAGACACGATCTGTTAAAGTTTCTTCATAGTCTTTTAAAGTACAGTTCTAACCTAGACAGAGATTTATTGTTTTTTATATTGTTGATGTCTACTGGAAGTCGCTCTTCGGAAATCATTTATACAAAGGTTAAAAATATTGATTACTCAAATGGAACTATCTATGTTAAGAAGACAAAAAATAAAACTAGTAAATATATCGTGCTAAGAGAAGGAATCGGTCCCGTTATAAAAAGATTTGTTGATAAGTACAAAATAGGTGAAGATGATTATCTTTTTAATAAAAATCAAAAGTCTTTAAAATTAAGTGACCTACAAATGGAATTTAAAGTGTTTCTTCAGAAGGCAAATTTACCTTTATTTACCCTTCATAAACTAAGGCATTCCTTTGCAACTATTATGGCTGAAAGTGGTACAGATATCTTGGTAATACAACAATTACTAGGACATAAAAAAATTGATTCTACAAAAACGTATATTGAACCCAATAATATCCGTAATCGTGGCGTTGAATTAAAAGTAAATAAAGATGTATATAAATATATTCGTAGAAAATAAGAATATTTCTTCATAAAGATATTGCAACCATATTCATTTATACTAAGCTGTTACCAATACATTGTGAGCAAATTAAAGTGCTGTTTAAGCAAAAACTAGAAGCAATTTCATATTATTTTACCCAAATTTGCAATACTCCAATTGAATAAGTACTTAATAATTATAGGTATAAAGAAGGGGTTTTTCTTTTGGTGTCGAATTATGACATTGAAGGATGTGTAGTATTCATGTACAAAAATATTTTAGGCTTAAACATTAATGCTTTTATTACCCATTGAATAGTAAGGTGTTGTAATAGACAAAGTATTGGAAGTGATTAGCAAACGTCTATTGGTCACAATGAAAGTTACGGTTCACGGTAGCCTAAAAAAAACAGATGAATTTTTATTTTAAAGCACCTCAACCAAGCAACTAGGTATATTAGAACCACCTAAGAAGATTCAACAGGAAACGAGATAGACAGCTGAGACATTTGAGGAAATGGTTTATTGAGAAAGTAGGTGAATATATAAGAAACAATATCCGATCTTATGCTTCATTCGACATTAAAGTACTTCATTATTAGATCTTTTAATTTACATGTTATATATAAATTAATATAAGGAGGGACGCTTCAGAAGCTATTGAGAGTGAATTTAACAAAAACTCAATAAGAAGTAGAATTAATGTTAACTAAATATAAGGTCTAGAAAATGTTAAAGTAAGATGCTAACAGTTATTGTTTAACTCAGACAAGGTACAACACAGATAAATCTTCTTATAAATATAATAATATTACTTTAGTTGGAAGGGGAAGAAATATGGTTAATTTCGGGAAAAGGTTAAATTCTAAAAAAATAACAAAAAAGGTTAACCCTATAGAAATTTACGATTCTTTGGATCGTGCATCTGATAAAGGACCGTTACGTCCAGTACAAAAGATGATTTTAAAAGACTGGTATAATAAGCGATCCAATGAAAAAGATGTAATATTAAAGCTACATACAGGACAAGGAAAAACATTAACTGGACTTCTAATGCTGCAATCTCGATTAAACAATAATACTGGACCTGCTATGTATTTGTGCCCAAATAATTATTTAGTTGATCAAACTTGTAAACAGGCAGAGGAATTCGGTATTCCTTACACTGTATATGATGGAGATATACCGGACGACTTTATCGATGAAAAGGCAATACTAATAACAAACGTTCAAACATTATTTAATGGACTTTCTAAATTTGGTGTTGGAAGGCAATACACAGAAGTTTCTACTATTTTAATGGATGATGCGCATGCTTGTATTGAAGCGATTAAAAATGCCTGTAAAATTAATTTAAAACAAGGCACCGCTCCATACCAAGAGATACTTGAACTTTTCGGGCCAGAGATTGAAAAGCAAGGAGTTGGGACTTACGCAGATATATTGAGACAAGAATATGATGCATTTCTTGCTGTTCCTTACTGGGATTGGCAAGATAAGCATAGTGATGTAGCACAGATATTAGCTAAATACACTGCATTAAATGAAGTAAAGTTTGGGTGGCAAATATTAAAAGATATTATAAGGGATTGTGATTGTTATATATCAGGGAATAAACTTGAAATAATTCCATACTCAGTACCACTAAATATGTTTGGGACATATGAAAATGCTGAACAACGTATATTTATGTCCGCAACTGTAAATGACGATTCATTTTTAATAAAAGGTCTGGGCCTGAGCCCTGAGACTATACAAAAGCCCCTTTCTATTGATAAAGAAGAATGGTCTGGAGAGAAGATGATCTTGATTCCAAGTCTTATTGATTCTACTATTAGTAGAAGCGAAGTAGTAAATATAATGGCTAAACCCAAAGATAATAGAAATTTTGGAATCGTTGCTCTTACACCTAGTTTTAGCACAACAAAAGACTGGGAATCTTATGGCTCATCAGTTGCAGAAACAAGCAATATAATTGCCGAAGTTAAAAAACTCAAAAACAAAGACTTTAGTAATACTTTAGTAATTGCGAATAGGTATGACGGCATTGATTTACCTGATAATTCTTGTAGAGTATTAATACTTGATTCTGCCCCGAACTTTGATTCGTTACAGGAAAAATATATAGAAAATTGCAGAAATAAAAGTGATGTAACAATAATTAATAAAGCACAAAAAATTGAACAAGGTTTAGGTAGAAGTGTAAGGGGAGAAAAGGATTACTCAGCAATCGTACTAATAGGAAGTGAATTAATTAAACTTATACGTTCAAAGAAGACAAGAAGATATTTCTCTACACAAACTAGGAAACAAATTGAGATAGGTTTGGAAATAGCAGAATTTGCAAAGGATGATATTAAAAATGGTGTAGAACCTATTCATTCATTTTTAGGATTATTAAACCAATTAATTAAGCGTGATGAGGGTTGGAAACAATTCTATATTCAAAAAATGAACGATATTGATTTAGAGGAACCACAAAGCAAAATTCTTGATATTTTCTCAATGGAAAAAAAAGCACTTGAGGAATATATGTTAGGGAACTATAAAAAGTCAGCTACAATAGTACAAGATTTAATAGATAAATATATTACTGATACCGAAGAAAAGGGTTGGTACTTACAAGAAATGTCCAAGTACTTGTATCCTTTTTCTCAAACAGAGTCTAATAGATTGCAAGTGATCGCTCATAAAAACAATAGATTTCTTTTGAAACCAAAAGAAGGAATGGAGTTTACCAAGATAACCAAGGTAAGTTGGAAAAGAGTTGAAAGCATTAAAAAGAAAATTGAAAGTTACACAAATTATGAGGAATTACAAATTGATTTAAATAGCACTCTGGACTCACTCAGATTTGGTGTGAAAGCAGATGCATTTGAAAATGCGCTAAATGAATTGGGGGAATTTCTAGGTTTTCTCACAGAAAGACCTGATAAAGAATGGAAAGAAGGACCAGATAACTTATGGTTACTTGGTAACAATGAATATTTATTAGTAGAATGCAAGAATCAAGTAGATGCCTCAAGGAATGAAATTAATAAAGATGAAACTGGTCAAATGAATAATGCTTCCGCATGGTTCGAAAAAAATTATGGAGATGTAAAAGTAACTCGAGTTTTAATCATTACCACAAAAACTGTAAGTAGAGCTGCAGGTTTTACAAAAGTGGTAAAAATAATGAGAAATCGTAGTCTTAAAAATTTAGTGAAAAGTGTAAAAGACTTTTACTCAGAATTTAATACATCAGATTTTACAAGTCTTTCTGAAGAGCAAATACAAAAACATCTTAATACTCATCAATTATCTGTTGAAAAGTTAACCACCAATTATGTAGAGGAACCAAGAATTTATAGGTGATAAAAAGATTTAATAAATAATAACTTAAATTAGGTGCTCTATTTACTGAAATGAGTGAGAAGTATAAAGACTTCCAATCAGTCACAGACTGAATTGCTCAAGAGAAAAGGTGTAGACAACAGACCAACAGATGAAATTATAATGAAATGCACGAATCTAACAGCAATAAAGAATTTTATTTCTTCCATACTGGAGAAAAGAGCAATTAATAATATGGTTTAAGATACTGATTTTTTAGCTTATTCTTTTATTTTTAAATACTCCCCAATTTCCGTATGATATAAGTAATAAAAAGGCAGGATGAAGATTTTTATGTTAGGAAGGCTATTTCAGAACAATAACAAAGAAGTATGCTTTTAGATAATCACTTGAATATAAAGTATATCTATGGAGGTTAGTAATTATGGAAAAAGAATTACTCGAGAAAGCAACGTTTAAAAAGAATAGAAAGTTGTCAGCAATTTTATTGTTTACTGAAAAGGACCCGGTTATTGTTAAATTATTGAAAGATGCGGATTTTATTAATGCACTAGATTCATTATCTGGAGAAAAGATAGATGTATACTATACAAAGTTGGTCAGTGGGGAGTTAGGAATTCCTGAAAGAAAAGGCAATGAGATGAGTTTCATGGTGCCTATTTGGAAGGAGCCGAAACAAAATGAGGAGTTATTTTCTCTTTTTAAAATAAAGGATAGTAGAGAACTACCAATGCTTATTCTTTTTGGTACAAATATTATTGAGGACGGTAAAGAAATCTCTTTTTATAAAAAATTAAAGATAAAAGAAAGTGGAGAGGTAGACGCATGGAAATCAATAGAAGAGAGTTTATATATTGCGCTTGATGTATTAAAAGATCTACAGACAAGTAGTAGTGAAATAACAAATGAACTTTTAGAAAAGGAATTGACTAAAAAAGTGAGGTTTACACAAATTAAGAAATGGACAAGTGAAATCACAAAACGATTACCAGTAGGAGCTGTTTTAGGAAGATTAATATAGATGAAATTGTAACTGATTTAACTAATTGTTTACTAAAAAAGAAAGCCTTTTTCATATATGGTGTTAAGGGTTAGTTCCTCACTATGGTAAAGTATTAACGTAGTGGAAGACTGACCCCAACGTCATAAATAAATAGATTTGAAAATGAGGATAATATAATAAGTACTATAGATGTTTTTTCGAAATTTGTAGATGAGCAATACATTGATTCAACTCTAGACGGAAACTTTTATTTTAGCTAAAGTGGTAATTTCGTAGAATTAGAGATAAAGCAATTAGATAAAGGCATAGGTGATTCAATAGAAGGATCATGGGGTATGCAAAAAGAAGAAAAAAGTATACTAATGATTGGTAAACTAGTAGATAAAATGCACCCTTTAAATGTTAAAACAGCAACTTTTATCATACATTCGAGCGGGTGAAAAAATTTTCAGTTTTATGAATCCATTATTATTAATACATTGTCTAACTATGAAAAAAATCCTATATAATTCAAAAAATGTCTTTCATTATGAAATTATTTATCCAAATCATCTCTAACTTCTAACTTCATCTTTTAGAATAGATGTGTTTCCCTCTAAAACAAAATCAGTGTCTGAATTGAAATAAGTAAACTCTCTCAAATCTCCAATAGAATTAACACCGACATATTTTTTAATGTCAATTATATTTATAAATAAATCTTTATCCAATAAATCTGTAATTGGCTTCTATATTCTTTTTGAAAACTAAAAAATTCTCTTTTGTAGAATAATCCTAAGAAAGGATTTCTTTCATATACTTCATATTCTAATGGATGAGTTTTATGCTTTTCATTGTAATAGGTAAGGAAATCCCTTTTAAATTCAATTTATATGGTAGAAGAATAAATGTAAATTACCGTAATCAGACATTACTATTATGTAGTGTCTTTATTTTGGTTGCCCAATTGTATCTACATTACAATAGCCTTATGTTAGAATAATAATTATAATTTTTGCAGGGGTGAGTAGTTTGAAACAAATTATAATAGATACCTCATTTGAAATTATGAAAATAGTTGGCAGAGAATGTTTTAAAGAAAAGGAACTTGACGTTGAAGATGCTGTAATACTAGCTTTAATGCATAGTATAATTTCTAACTGTAATGATATTAATTTTTTATTGAAGAATAATAGACATGATTCAATAGAAATTATATCAAGAACTTTTTTGGAAAAGAGTGTGTCTTTACAATACATCTTAAAAGAAGAAACAGAAAGAAGAAGTAATGCTTACTTTTACTCTTTTAAAATGCAATCTGCTAAAAAACTAAAAGAATCCCTTGATAATATGAAAAACTCAAAGGATAAAGAAGAAATTTTAGAATATACCAATTCATCATCTGAAATGAAGAAGGAAGTTCCAGGTATAAATAGTTTCGATGAATATATAGAGTATTATGAGGAAATTTATAAAAGACAATTTAATTCAGGGGTGAATAGCAAGAAGCGTAGAAATTGGTACAACTTGAATGGTGACATACAAGGCATGCGAGACTTAATGAGGTATGTAGGAAAAGAGGAAATAGAGTACTATTTCTTCTATGGGATGGAATCCTTGCATACTCATGGCTTAAGTTCGATGGGCAACTTAAGTATGAAAGACAATATTTTGTTGTTTAGAAGTAATCTGAACATAGAGTTATTAGATAACAAACTAACAAATTATGTAATTGAAAATATAGTATCTATAATCAAGCATTATAAATTAGAAAAAAATAAAGAAATTAAGAACAAGTTAGCATTAATAGAAATTAATTTTAATATACAATATAGAAAATAACCTGAAACAACAGTGGTTCTGAAAAAGCTTCATTCATGTTAGAATATTAGTAACTATTCTAGCAGAGGTGATTGTATGGAAAGAAAATTACAAGTATTTGTTTCATCTACCTTTACAGACTTACAAGAAGAAAGACAAGCCGCAGTTTCATCAATTTTGAATGCTGGACATATTCCAGCTGGTATGGAGTTATTCAAAGCTGGTGATGAATCCCAAAAAGAGACAATTAAAAGATGGATAAATGAATCGGATGCTTATATGGTTATACTAGGTGGCAGGTATGGCTCAATTGATAAAGATACTGGAAAGAGTTATACACATTGGGAATATGATTATGCAGGTGAAAAAGGGATACCAAGATTTGCAATTGTTATAGCGGAAGATGCATTAGAGGAAAAGCTTAAGGCAAATGGTAGTAGAGTGATGGAAACAAAGAATCCACAAAAACTAAAAGAATTCAGAGAAATAGTGTTAAGTAAGCATTCAAAATTTTTTGCTGATATTAAAGATATAAAGTTATATGTACTTGAATCTTTAAAAGAGTTTGAGAGAGATGCTACTTTAACGGGTTGGGTATCAGGAGAAAAGTTAGGTAGCTATGAAGAATTACTAGAAGAAAACCGTGAGTTATTAAAGGAAAATAATAAAATTAAGCATGAAAAAGAAAAGTTAGAAGGAAAGCTAAAAACAGAAAGTGAAATTGGCGATTACTCATATGCCGAAATACACAAATATCTTTCTCAACAAGAAATCAATTTTCCGGATGATTATGACGACGAATTACTTGCTGGTAAATCATATCCACTATTAAGTGTCGTAAATAAATATAAAAACTCTTTATCTATCGGTATAGAGAACAGTAACATGGTACATAAAAATACTATATTCATTTTTTATAGAGTTGCCCCTAAATTAATTGCGTTAGGTTTGGCTGAAAAAGTTAAAATTGCAGGGGTTAAATATCAGAGGGTTCAATTTTCAAATAACGGAAATAGATTTATTGCCATGTACGAAATGAAAAAAATGAATAGTCAGTAATAAAAACAATACATTATGTAGTGTTTTTTGATTAGGGTGCTTTAGCAGAAGAAGCTAATGTAAATAGTCGAATCCTTACCATGTTAGAATTCGACTATTTTAGGTTGAAATTCGCTTAGTGTACAGAATCTCTATTTATATAAACTAATGGTCTCAAATTAAAAACAAGATGATAAACATCAAACTAACAAAATGCTAACATTTGGCTAACGCAATTCCGTGGAAAACGGTAATATACCGTTAAAGAAAATACACCTCAGATTCTTCGAAAGCTTGATATACCGCATTATTAGTACACTATGTTATAGATATTACACTCTCTCACCTTATGTTATACATAAAGGAACGTGGTGAAGAACCAGCAGATTTAATTATAGATGAAATTGAAAAATTTTATTTACAACATGAGTGAAGTTTTATTGAAAGGAGGTTGTTAATATAAACATTTTGTATAGATTATTACTTACCTTCAACTCTACATCACTAATAATTGTAATATTTTTTGTGAAAGAACAAGTAACAATACAATGGTCTAATAAACTATCTTTTGTACCAGATGTAGTTTCGTATGCTCTGTATTTTTGCTTGCCTATAATTTTTACTCTTATAAGTCTGATCTTAGCTAAATTTTTAGCTAAAGATAGTCTAGAAAAAACTGAAAAAAGTATAAAAAGTGAAAATGGGCAAGAACAAACTTTTAAAATATCTAAAATAATTGAAGTGGAACAAGCAAATAATGCTTTCTTACCAAGTTATCTCGGATATTTCTTTGTTGCCTTAAGTGTACCTTACTATGAAACATTGATTTTTATTTTCCTAGTATTGTTTTTATTCACTTTTTTTTCACAGACCCTATACTTTAATCCATTATTCTTGTTGTTTGGTTATCATTTTTATTATTTGACAACGGTTAATAGAACTAAAATCTTTTTAATAACTAGAAAATCACTTAAAAATCCTGATGATATTAATTTGCCAAAACTGAGGAGAATTAATAATTTTACTTTTATTGACTTAACATAGGGAGATGAAACATATGAATCATTTAGTCGCTAGTACCAGTGGGAGAGAAGGAAAAATTTATAAGGTTCTATCTGGCAAGATTTTCGATTTACCAGAGGACTTGGATAACCCAAAAGTATTTAATTCTGATTACAAATTAGAAGATGATGAATGGTTTCACATACCAAATTTCTCAAAAGAGGATTACTATTTAGAGTTTCTCAAACGGGAATTTATCTCTACTGATTATGATCAAATAGGTACTATAGATATAAAAAAATTGCTTTTCTTATGCGCATACCAAACAGGAATATATTATTTTCAAAAAATCACACCATCATTAATCGTTAATAGAAAGTGGTTTAAAATTGGCGAGCCGATAATCGAGGAACAGTCGCCTATTATAGTTATAAAAGAAGTTCCCGATGCTATTTATATAAAGTCAGAAGATACCCTTTATTTTAAGAATATTTCATCGCTTACTTCAATTTTTAAGGGCATTATAGAACTTTATAAAGAAGCAACACAACTAGAAACAGAAGAATTTTTAAAAAGTGACTTCATTAAACTTGAGGAAGACTATGATGCATTTAAAGTAAAAACTGCAAACAGAAAAAGAATTGCTCTAGCAATGGAAACAATAAAGGGATTTTCAGCAAGAGAGAAGAGTACAATCTATTCATACATAAAAGATTATTGTAGTGAAAAGCTCACCTTTGATGAAGAAGAATCAAAATTTAGAGTATCAAATGAAGAAGAACTAAAACATTTACTTTGGGGGATTGAGCAACGCTACTATACTACACCAGTTGGAAATGAAAAAATGGTAGCAAATTCTGTGTCTAGGGTATGAGAAGCGTAATAATCGATTTACTCAATAGGAATTCTTTATAGAAAAAATTTATTCATATGGTAGAACTATAAATTATTCAGGTTTCTTTAATTAAAAGGTAATAGCTGCTGACTCATAGACTTTTATTAATGATAAAGTTAAATATGACAAGACTCAAAGCCCTAAGACAGTACTAGAAACTATCGTAGAATTGATAAAATCATTAAAGACCATTTATTTTACTATAGAACCAGAAGAATATAACTATTGGGAAGGGTTTTACTTCGCCCAAATAGTTATTTGATTGATTTAGCAAATGAGAATAGCCGAATCCTAATCGTATTAGAACTCGACTACATTTAAATTTAAATAAATTTTGTGTACATAATATCTAAAACAACATATATTAACATATTTATCTTTCTGAAGAGGAAATGAGTACATTAAATGTCTCTTTATATAATCTAATTGTTCTTGTTTTAGATTTGGACGGTTTACCAACTAGCTAAATCCATTATAGAAAACTTTTTTTATGCACGATGGTAAGTTAGTGAAAAATTAGGGGAATTAATTAATGCAATGCTTGTGGAAAAAACACTATTTTAAAAATCTATTTTATAATTAGGTGAAGTACAGTATATAGTTTTATAGAAATATTATAATTTTTGGGGTGGTGAACTCGAGTGGATATAAAGATTGCCGTAATCGCTGGGATGAAGAAAAATAGTCAAGCAATTTGTGAGCAATTAAATTCAGTGCTTGGTAGTATTTTTGAGTTCATTCCTTTTACTGATAAAGATCTGGAAAACGTTTCATTAAACTATGATTTAATGCTAATAAGTACATATTCATTATTTTCAAGACAAAAGAGTGTTAATATCTCAGATCAGAATAATGTAATAGTGATTAATCGTACGTTATTAAAAAGTGGCTACGAAAAAATAAAAGAGCTCCCACTAGATGATAAAATATTGGTAGTAAATGACGATAGGGATTCTACAATTGAAAGTATTGCTTTACTTTATGAACTTGGTTTAAGAAATGCAAATCTAATTCCAGTTTATCCTGGTGTTTCTGATATACCACCAATTGAATATGCGATAACACTTGGAGAAATGGAATATGTCCCCGACCATGTTAAAACAACAATAGATGTTGGTAAGCGGGTTGTAGATATTAATACAATGGTAGAAATTTTAATTCATTTTGATTTGTTAAATAGTGAGACCGAGAAGATTCTTGATGACTATTCAGAAATTGTCATGACAAGGAACCATGGGCTCCAAGGTATCTTACAAGAATTAATTGATACAGGTAACTTTTTACAAGAAACTTTGAGTTTAGTTGAGGATGGTGTAGTTACCTATGATCAAAATAATATAATTAATATTTTTAATAGTAAGGCGGAAGAGATATTTAACATTAAGTCTTCAAATATCATAGGTAAAGAAATTAGTGAATTCTGTAATAAAGTATCAATTAATGAAAAACTATTAATCGAAGAAAAAAGCGACCGTCTTATTAATGTGAATAATCAAAGCTTGATTATAAATAGCAAAAATATAGGATACAAAACCAGGTCGTATGGTGGTGTACTTACATTTAAAGTCGCTAAGCAAGTTGAGGATTTAGAAAACAAATTACGTTCGCAGCTTAAATCCAAGGGACACATAGCAAAATACACCTTTGACAATATCATTACGAAAAATAAACGGATGAAAGAGGTTATTTCTAACGCTAAAAAGATGGCCAAAAGTGACCTAAGTATATTAATAATTGGCGAGAGCGGAACAGGAAAAGAATTATTCGCTCATGCAATTCATGATGAGTCTCCACGTTCTCAGTTTCCATTTATAGCAATTAATTGTAGTTCGTTGCCTGAAAGTTTACTCGAAAGTGAACTGTTTGGATATGAAGAAGGAGCATTCACTGGGGCTAGAAGGGGAGGGAAGCCAGGATTATTTGAACAGGCTCATAAGGGTACTATTTTTCTAGATGAAATTGGTGATATATCTCCCACACTACAAGCAAGACTTCTTAGAGTGATTCAAGAAAAAGAAGTTTTAAAAATTGGAGGTACAAAAATCATTCCTGTCGATGTAAAAATAATAGCAGCAACAAACAAAAATCTTTTACAACAAGTTAAAGAAAATAAATTTCGCGAAGATTTATATTATCGCTTAAATGTACTACAAATTAATATACCTCCACTCCGGGATAGGAAGGATGACATACCACTATTAATAAATTCTATTTTAAAAGAAAGAGGCAGCAAACAACATTTATCTGAAGATCTACTAAACGTACTAACTGAACATGAGTGGTTAGGGAATATAAGAGAACTAGAAAATACGATAGAATATTACTCACTAATGAATAATTGGGAAACGCTACCGGAAAACCCATTATTCCTAAAAGAAGGTAACAATCAAAAGGATAGTTTTACTGAAGAACAGCAAGACCATTCACTTACTCCTATTGAAAGCCTTGATATTGACAATAATTTCTTAATCCTTCGATTATTATTAAAGGCAAATAACACTGGAATTAGTGCAGGAAGAAGAAGTCTAGTGAAAATGGCTAGACGAGAAGGAATAGTTATTTCAGAAAGTAATGTAAGAAAAGCCATTGATTATTTAAAGGCTTCTGACATGATAGATGTAAAAATAGGGCGTGCAGGAAGTAAAGTAACATCGAAAGGAATTAATGCTATACATCAACACAATCTTAATTAGATAATAAAACACGCTTAACGGGATAAATCGGGTTAAATGGGTTGAGTTATCCACCTCAACCTAATTATCCCGTATTTTTACGTGTTCTTTTTTTTGATTAGTCTCTATATTTCAGTCTATTTAAAATATTTAAATGTGATAGATATAGCTTTTCTCTAGAATGATACCTAGTTGGCATGATATTTGCTATATATGGGTGAGGGAGGTGTGTTGATGGAAGAGGTACTTGATGTATTAAAACAATTAATTAGAAATGAAAATACAAGTCCTGAAAACATTAATAAATCAATGGATTATTGTTCAAATTGGTTAGAAGCACATGGAATTAATGTGACCAATTTGGAGAATAAGGGATCAAAGATGCTTGTGGCAACTGTTGGCGAAAAAGGGCCAACTATTATTTTAAATGGACATATTGATGTTGTTCCAGGAAATCCAGAAGACTTTATTCCAAGAATTGAAAATAACAGAATATATGGGAGAGGGAGTTATGACATGCTTGGTTCTGTCGCTATTATGTTGAAGTTAATGACAGAATTAGCCAAGGTAAGTTTAAATTGCAAAGTCATGCTTGTCATAGTGCCTGATGAAGAGGTAGGGGGACATATTGGGACAAAATATCTCGTTGAAAATGGATACATAGGAGACATGGTAATTTGCGGAGAACCCACTGATTTAAAGATAGCAATTCAAGCAAAAGGAATTCTCCATTTGGAACTTGAAGTTTCAGGGCTATCAGCACATGGAAGTCGTCCATGGTTAGGGGAAAATGCAATATTAATGGCTATCAACAGATATAAAGAATTAATCGAAGCAAAACTGCCAAGTAAAGAAACAGAGTTTTTTGAAAGTCCTTCTTTCAATCTTGCAACAATAACAGGGGGCGCAGTTTTGAATCAAGTCCCCAGTTCCTGTGTCATAGGAATTGACATTCGATATCTACCTGGTCAAAACCCTGATGATTTCATGAATAAGATTAAAATGATTGACCCAACAGCAAAATTGAAAATTATTAGGCATGGACATCCCGTAAATACAGACAAAAATAATAGATTTGTTAAACAATTATATGAGAGTGTTGAATCAACAATTGATCATCACGCAGTGTTCTTTGGGCAAGCCGGGTCTTCAGATGCAAGGTTCTACTCAGAGCATAATATACCAGCAGTTGAGTTTGGCCCTATTGGCGCAAATCACCATGCGCCAAATGAATATGTTGATATAAATTCGTTAAAACAATATAAAGATATACTCAAGAACTATATTTTAGATATGAGAGTGGAGGATAAAAATGAAATTAGTAAATAAAGTCGCTATTGTTACTGGTGGAGGATCAGGGAACGGACGAGGAATCGTTTTAGAATACTTAAAAGAAGGTGCCTCCGTAGTTATTGCTGATATTAGTGAAGAAGGAGCTAAGGAAACCTTTGAAATGGGACCAGAAGGAAGTAAAACTTTGTTTGTTAAAACAGATATAACGAATAAAAAAGAAGTAGAAGCTATGGTTAGAAAAACAGTTGAAGAATTTGGAAGGATAGATATCTTAGTTAACAATGCTGGTATTGTAGGATTTACAAATTTTTTCGATTTAGAAGAAGACGAATGGGATAAAGTACATAATGTTAATCAAAAAGGTCCCTTCCTTTGTACGCAAGCTGTTGCAAGGGTGATGAAAGATAAAGAAATTAAAGGAAGAATAATAAACTTAACATCTGTAGAAGCACATTATGTGGTTGCTAGTGACGGTAACTCTCAACCTCATTACAATTCATCTAAAGGAGGATTAAATATGCTAACTAGAGCAACAGCTCTGGATTTAGCCAAATATGGAATCACTGTAAATGCGATCGCACCAGGTATTGTAGAGACTCCGTTTACTGAGAGAGCATTAACTAATAAGGAATTAACTAAATGGATTTTAGATCGTATTCCTTTAAAAAGAGTAGCTCAACCGAGTGATATTGCTAACGTTGCCTTATTTTTTGCACAAGATGAATCCAGTTATATTACTGGAACTACAATTTTTGTTGATGGTGGATGGACCATTTAATAATAACTTAATATAAGGGGGATATTTAGATGGAAACAAAACAAGACTTTAGAGGAGACAAGGAAAACTTTTTCTCTGGATGGGACGGGTTTTTAGAAGTTTTTAATAAAGGTGAAATAGACTCAGTGATTCTTGCTGGAATAGATATGCAGGGTAGATTATATGGTAAAAAGGTTCCGGCACAATTTTTTGTTGATGATCTAAAAAATGGAGTAAATACTTGTGCATTGAACTTTGCTTGGGATATCAGCTTAACAATTGGTGAGTTTGAATATTGTAATGCTAATACAGGATTCCATGATATTCAGGCTAAACCTATTCTATCTACATTACGATATTATCCTTGGGTTGAGAAAACAGCACTCGTAATATGTGATGCTTATAATGAAGACAAGAGTTTGGTAGATGTAGCACCACGTACAATTTTGAAAAAACAAGTTGAGAAAGCAAAAGAATTAGGATATTCAGTTCAAGCTGCATCTGAATTAGAATTTCATGTATATAAAGAAACACCTGAATCGATAAGAGAAAAGAACTTTGAGAATTTAACTCCTTTATTCCCATATCCAATTGATTATTCAATTTATCGTCTTAATGTTGATGATTGGTTCTTAAAACAATTGACTCATAATCTAGAATTGGCAAATGTTCCAGTAGATAGCATTAAAGGTGAGTGGGGACTAGGGCAGTTAGAATTAAATGTAAGACATTCTGAAGTTTTAGAAATGGCTGATCGAACAGCTGTTTATCGAAACGGAATTAAAGAAATGTCAGTTCTAAATCAATTAATGAGCACGTTTATGGCAAAGCCAGCAACGGATGCTTCAGGTAGCGGAGGTCACGCTCACGTGAGTCTTTGGAATTTGGAGGGAACCAAAAATCTATTCGAAAGTCCAGATGGAAATAAGCAATTGTCTAAAACTGGGCGGAACTTTTTAGGAGGATTATTAAAATTAGCTCCCGAATTCATGCTTATTTATGCGCCATATATAAATTCATACAAACGATTAGCTGACAACGAAGCAGGGGCTCCTAATACAGTTACTTGGGGCATAGATAATCGAGTTACTTCTTTTAGAACAGTAGGACGTGGAAAAGCGACGCGTATTGAAAACAGAGTTCCGGGTGCAGACTGTAATTATTATTTAGTATTTGCAGCTATCATAGCTTCCGGCCTTTATGGAATTGAAAATGAAATTGAACCACCTAATCCTGTATCAGGTGATATAACTAAACTTGATGTACCTAAATTACCTTCTAATCTATTCGAAGCTATTGAGAAATTTGAAAAGAGTGAAGTAGTTAAAGAAATCCTAGGTGATAAAGTTTTTGAACATTATTTAGCAGCTGCTAAATTAGAACTTAATCAATACTTCACTGAAGTTACTGATTTTGAAAGAAAGAAATACTTTGAATTTATTTAACCTTTAGGGAGGTATTAAAATGGGTCTAATAACAGAAGATTTGAATTCACTATGGATAGATGGAAAGAAAATGGAACTCATTCAGAAAAACGATGTATTAAATCCTGCTACTGGTGAAAAGATTGGTGAGTTCTCTCACGGAGGAGAAAAAGAAACGAAGCTAGCTATTGATGCGGCAGCTCATGCTTTCCCCACGTGGGCAAAACAACCTCCAGAAAGCAGAAACCAATACCTTTCTAAATGGAAGGACAAGATACAAGAAAATAAAGAAGAATTAGCTTTATTATTATCAAAGGAGCAAGGGAAGCCACTTAAAGAAGCAATGGGTGAAATTAGCGGATCCATTGTATTACTTAATTGGCATATGGAAGAATCCAGAAGGATCCAAGGAGAAATTATTCCAGCTTCGAATACTAATCAAAGATTACTCATACTCAAAGAAGCAATTGGTGTTGTCGGTTTAATTACACCCATGAATTTTCCGGCTTCAATAGTGATGCGAAAGTTGGCTTCTGCGCTTACAGCGGGATGTACGGTTATTTTGAAGCCAGCAGGACAGACTCCATTAATTGCCATTGCCTTATTTGAATTATTGATGGAAACTGGTCTACCAAATGGGGTGGCTAATCTAATCACCGGTAATTCTTCAGAGATTGGTTCAACATTGATGGGCGATTCAAGAGTAAGGAAAGTTTCATTTACTGGTTCTACACAAGTTGGGAAAAAGCTAATGGATCAAGCATCTGATAATGTAAAAAGGTTGTCACTAGAACTTGGTGGTAATACGCCAGTTATTATATTCCCAGATGCTGACCTTGACAAAGCAGTTGATGGAATTATTTCAAATAAATTCGAAAACTGTGGTCAAGTTTGTAATGGAATTAATTTAATATATGTACATGAAGATATCCACGAGGAACTTGTTACGAAGTTAGTAGAAAAGACAAAAAAAATAAAAGTCAATATTGGCTTAGAATCTGATAGTGACATTGGTCCTTTAATTGATGAAACAGCGCTCGAAAAAGTTGACTCATTGGTAAAGGATGCAGAAAAAAACGGTGCTAAAGTTCTTCTTGGTGGAAAACGATTAGATGAACAAAAGTTTGAGAATGGTAATTTCTATGCACCTACTATCTTAGACAATGTAAATAAAGAAATGGAAATAGCGAATGATGAAGTGTTCGGTCCTGTTGCTCCAATATTAACTTTTAAAACAGAAAGTAACGTTATCCAAAAGGCAAACGATACTCCATATGGTTTAGCAGCATATGTTTATACAAATGATTTTTCAAGAATAAATCATTTAATTGAAGTAGACGGTTTAGAAGCTGGGAATGTTGTGATAAATGGTACTTCTATAGCTTATCCTCAAGCGCCATTTGGTGGTGTAAAGGAAAGTGGAATAGGAAGAGAAGGTGGAAGACAAGGACAAGAGGAATACTATGAACTAAAATATGTTGTAATCAATTATTAATAAGTTCATTTTATACCTGAATGAAACAAATAAAGAAATGTAAGGCTCTACGTAATAAAAGTATTGAAAAAACTAATTCTAAATTTGCAAACACCGATCACGGTGTTTGCAAATTTAGTTAACATTTCCTTTAATACAATGGATAAACTTTGTAAGTTTTCATAGAAATAACTCACAGATAGATATTAAAGTTCACAATAAATTATCTGAATCTATTTTATTATCAATTTAAAATGAGGTGGAAATATGTCGGTAGAAAAATTTGGATATAAACAGGAATTAAAACGTACTTTAAGTTTTTGGGACTTACTAGTTTATGGGTTAATTATCATTGTACCAACTGCACCATTCGCTCTTTTCGGTTTTATATATGTAGATGCTTCAGGGATGGTTGTTTTTACTTATGCGGTAGGGGCAATTGGTTTAATTTTCACTGCGCTTAGCTATGCTCAAATGGCTAAAGAATTTCCGATATCAGGGTCAGTCTATTCATATACATCAAAAGGTATCAACGAACCCCTTGGCTTTCTTGCAGGGTGGGGAATGTTGTTAGACTATTTTTTTATTCCAGCCACTCTTTATCTTTTAAGTATAGCAGCCTTAAGCACGATACTAGATTTACCGATATGGATTTATCTTGTTTTATTCATACTAATTAATACAGTTCTAAATATTTTTGGTATTGAACTCACTACTATAGTTAACAAATATATATTGTTTCTTCAGTTAATCGTTATTTTTCTCTTCTCTGTATTGGGAATTATAGCATTAATTAAAGGTGTAAATGGAACGGGTTTCACAATTGATCCTGTATATATTCCTGCGGAGTTTGATTTTAGTTTTATATTAAAAGCTACTGCACTTGCGATGCTTTCTTTCGTAGGGTTTGATGGAATGACAACTTTAGCAGAAGAATCTAAAGGTGGAATAAAAGCTGTAGGACGCGCAGCAGTATTGACTATAGTCATAGTTGGGCTACTCTTTATACTTCAATCTTGGATTGGTGCAGATTTAGCTAAGGGCATTGAAAATCTCAATCCAGAAGTAGCATTTTATCAAATAGCCGAATTAATTGGTGGTCAATGGTTTTCAACTTTAGTTGTTCTTACTATGGTTATCTCCTTAGGAATAGCTAGTTCTTTGGCTTATCAACTTGCTGTATCTCGCTTACTATATTCAATGGCACGAGATAAAAAAATGCCAGCCTTGTTATCGAAGGTACATCCGAAATTTAAAACACCACATTATGGGGTTATTGTAGCAGGTGTGATTTCTTTACTTGTTGGTTTAATATTCTTGAAACGTATAGATATGATTTCAGATGTAGTTGCTTTCGGTGCATTAACTGGATTCCTTTTCGTCAACTTAACAGTCATCTGGTATTATATTGTACAAAAAAAATCAAAAGATTATATTAAGCATTTAATATTTCCTTTGTTTGCTATGGGCTTGATTATTCTTGTCATTTCAAGTATGTCTCCATTTACTTTAACATTAGGATTCTCTTGGCTTACAGTAGGTATAATCATAATATTTGTAAATAGGAAGAACTTTAATAAAAAGAAAAGCGAATCTGAAGATCATAAAATTAGTGTGTAAACTTTAATAAATACAGATACTTTTTAAAATATATTAATTTCACATTTTATGTTGGGATGATGGTGATAGGGGAATTCTTGACTGTGTGTAGATTTTTACATTGTCAAGAATTCTTTTTTTACCAGACTAATATGTATTGCAGTTTAAATAAAATGGAAATAAATAATAAACAGATGAAAAAATATGTTTTAGTTAATTGCTTTTCCACAAAGAATGTCGAGAGTTTATATTAGCAAAATAGGAGGAATGACGTTGAAACCTTTAATAGGAATTACTGCAGGGTTTGTGAAGAATGGGGACTACATAAAAGGAAATTATGTTCATCAGGATTTTATAAATAGCGTAGTAAATAATGGTGGTATACCAATAATTATTTCATACAATCATATCGAATCAGCCGTAGAAATTTTAAAGTTGTGTGATGGTCTAATTGTAACAGGGGGGGAGGATGTTAGTCCAGAATATTATAATGAAGAACCACATCAAAATTTAGGGGTAACTACTCCTATACGAGATGTCACTGAAATGACACTGGTAAAATATGCATTAGAAAGTGACTTACCATTATTAGCGGTTTGTCGTGGAATTCAGGTTTTAAACGTTACTTTAAATGGAACGTTATATCAAGATATTCCTTCATCATTTAAGGAATCCTACCAACATTTCCAAAAAGGAAGCGAGTTATATAAAGATACACATTGGATTAATGTTGCAAAGGGAAGTCACTTGTATGAAATATTCAAAAAGGAAAGAGTAAGAGTTAATAGTTTTCACCATCAATCCATTAAGCAGTTAGGAGATGGATTAAAGGTCACTGCAAAATCATCAGATGGAATTATTGAATGCGTAGAATATCAAGAAAATTCCTTTGCTTTAGGTGTTCAATTTCATCCAGAGTTTATGGCGAGTACAAATCAATTAATGAATAGATTATTTAAAAGTTTAGTAGAAGCATCTAAGAAATCCTAGTAATATTTGTGATATTCAAAATAGATGCTACAATACTTTTTTATTCAACTTAATGAGAAAAAATGGCTAAGTAAAAGTAATAACGGTTGACAAATAAATGGAGGTATGAAAGAATTTCTTATAAAATTTTCTGCAATCACAGCCATTAGAAATGCAAATGAAGGTGTGACAGACTTAACATTAGGCCAGTCCCTAACTGTGATAAAGTATTAACGCATGGACCGACTCCCTTTTCTATATAAAAAGGAGGTATGTAAAACATCAAGCTAAGATGCTAACATTTGGCTAACGCAATCTCATGAAAAAAGGTAATATCTAATTAATTATGTTACACCGTTGATTTAATTTAACCTTGATATAACGCACTATTAGCATACAAGGTTAAAGATATTACACACTTTCACCTTATGGGCGGCATGATGTGATAGCCATCTAGACCCTTGATATATAAGGATTTAGTGTAAACTAAGAGTCATTTGGCTAACAAATGGCTAACATTTGATGCATTATTAGAGGCTTCTCAAAAGTTGAGTAAACTTTTGAGGAGCCTCTTTTTTAATTCTTTTGTAACATGAAGATAAATATTTATCGTCGTTTTCCATCTTTTGTATGCCCTAATTTATCTATAAATTCTTTTAATCTAACTTATTTTCCTTTAGCTCTTTATTTGGTTTCTCTGTTAGAGAATTTTTTATACTCCAAAAATATTATTTCAAAATAAATATGACATTTCTTTGACTTTTACACTCCCCCACCTATTCTCGACACTTTCTACACAAATTTTTTTTATAATACGGCAGAATATACAAAATAAAATAGTAGGTGAAATTATTGGGAGAAGTAACTTTATTACTGGCATTTGGTGCTGGTTTATTATCATTCCTATCCCCTTGCTCGCTTCCTTTATATCCAGCTTTTCTTTCTTATATCACAGGAATGACTGTAGATGAATTGAAGACGGAGCGAGGAATATTGAGAAAAAAGGCTTTAATACATACAATCCTTTTTTTATTGGGATTTTCTATTATCTTTTTAGCAATTGGATTATCCACAAGTTTTATAGGAAAATTCTTTCTCATGTATCAGGATTTGTTAAGGCAGCTTGGCGCTATCATATTGGTGTTTTTTGGATTGGTTATGACGGGCGTTTTACGATTTAACTTTTTACTTAAAGATAGAAAGATTCACTTTCAAAAAAGACCAGCGGGGTACCTAGGATCTGTTTTGATTGGATTAGGATTTGCTGCTGGCTGGACTCCATGTACTGGACCAATTCTTGCAGGTGTAATTGCAATGGGTGTAGCAAATCCAGGAATGGGGCTGTTTTATATGTCATTTTATATCTTAGGATTTTCTATCCCATTTTTGGTTATGACACTATTTATTGACAAGATGACGTTCATCAAAAGATATGCTAATCGTTTTATGATGATTGGTGGCATTTTAATGATTATCATGGGTATCATTTTATATTTTGATTGGATGACATCAATTATTGAATTATTAATTCCTTTGTTTGGTGGATTTACGGGTTTTTAGCTATAAAATTTAATTTTTACTAGAAATTCAGGAGTGATAAATGTGAGTTTAGAACAGGTGAAAAAGAAAAAGAGAAATAAAAAAAGAAGCCGATTTATCTATAGGTCTGCTATTTTACTTATCATGTTAGGCGCAATAATCTTTGCTCTTGTTTCCAACCTAATGGCAGATAATACGCTTTATAGAGTTGGAGACCAGGCACCAGATTTTCAATTAACACAAATTAATAAACATAATGAAGCAGAAACAATACAACTAAAAGAATTAAGAGGGAAGGGAATTATGCTTAACTTCTGGGCTACTTGGTGTAAACCATGCGAAAGAGAGATGCCATATATGCAAGAGTTGTATCCCAAGTACAAGGAGAAAGGTATTGAAATAGTTGCGATAAGTCTAGATAGCACTGAATTAGTCGTAGATCGCTTTATAGAAAAATACGATCTGACATTTCCAATACCTCATGATAAATATGGAGAGATAAGAGATTTGTATAAAGTTGGCCCCCTTCCTAGTACATTTTTTATTAGTCCAGAGGGTGAGATTGTTGAATATGTGAGTGGAGAATTATCACTAGAAAGACTTGAAGGATATTTCCAGCGTATTTTACCAGATTAATAACAAGAAACTTGAGTTTAGTTAATGAATTAAATGGTGGTGAGTAGTAAATTATGTTTGATTTATTTAATCAAATCAGTAGTACCCTGAGTTTACAACTTCAGGAATTAGCTTATGGTTTTCAACATCTTCCCATATTGTTTGCTTTTTTCTTAGGATTAATTGGAGCTGTTGCGCCCTGTCAACTGACTAGTAACATAAGTGCTATAACAATTTATGGAAATAGGTCAATTGTTGATAAGGTACCATGGTTGCACGTGTTTATATTTATTTTAGGTAAACTCGTTGTGTTTTCAATAATCGGAATCGTCATATGGCTATTAGGTAGAGAGGTACATAGTACATTAACACAGATGTTTCCCATCCTCAGAAAAATTATTGGTCCCATGCTTATCCTTATTGGTTTATTTATGATGGGAGTATTTCGTTTGGGAAAAACATGGAAGTTATTTGAACTTCCTGTCAATAAATTAAAAGATAGCTATACAGGTAGTTTTTTGATGGGGGTTAGTTTTACAGTTGCTTTTTGTCCAACCATGTTTATCTTATTCATCGTTACACTAATGCCAGTCGTATTGGAGACACCGAATGGCTTTATTCTCCCATCTGTTTTTGGTATAGGTACATCACTACCCTTACTAATCATAATCTTTCTCATTTGGTATTTTGGAGCGAGTGGAGTAATCTTAAAGAAGAGCAGGAGAATAGGTGCAATCGTTCAGAAATTTGCAGGTGCTTTACTTCTTCTTATCGGTATTCTAGATACGTTGACCTTTTGGTAAGATAGGAGACAATAATGTTTAATAAATTATCCTTAAAAATTGGAATGCTATTTTTTATTTTTATTTTGATTATTGAAATCTTCCTTTATTTCATTCTATATACAAACTTGGCAAATGAACGGATTGAAGAAGTGATGGATAACCTTTTGGCAAGAGGAAACACGCATAGAGATGTGTTGGAGGAATATTTCAATGAAACCACATTAGAGCACGTTGCTATAATGGAGTCTGAAACAGATTTCTCAGTGGTTATAACTGATGCATCAGGTTCTGTAGTCGTGCATTCTGATCCAATTGACGAAGAAATGCTCGCGATTATCGAACACACGGATACGGATCAAATACCCATGTGGGGAGAAATCATAGAAGAACGCTGGATGGAGAAAAAATATATCGCAACGGATAGTCCTATTACACTAAACGAGGAACATGAGGGACACGTATTTATGTTTGCTAAGACAGATAATATAAAAAGAATTGTAGATCATCTAAGCGATCAATTTTTAATCATTGGATTTATAACGATTATATTAACAATTTTTACAGTTTTTATCCTTTCCAGATTAATAACAAAACCATTAATTGAAATGACGGAAGCAACAGAACAGCTAAGTAAGGGCAGGAATAGGGTGAAATTACAAATAAGAAATGACGAACTTGGTGAGCTTGCTACGGCCATTACATCCTTATCGAACGACTTAGAGCATATGAAAAAAGAAAGAAATGATTTCTTAGCAAGTATCTCTCATGAACTGCGAACACCTTTAACCTATATAAAAGGATATACGGATATTATTAGCAGAGATGATATAACGGATAAAGAGAAAAGTGAATATCTAGAGATCATTCGGGAAGAAACGGAACAATTGACAGTATTGGTCAAAAATTTATTTAATCTGGCAAAAATGGACGAGAATAAATTCATTATAAATAGGCAGGAAGTCGAGTTTGGGAATTTAATTTATTCGATTACAGAACGTATGCGACCTGCTATTGAAGAAAAAAACATTACCTTCTTAGTATCTTATCCAGACCATGTACTTGCAAATGTTGATCCGGATAGAATCCAACAAGTACTATTGAATGTATTGGACAACGCAAAAAAGCATACTTCTAATGGAAAAAGGATTCTATTAGAAGTATTCGAACATCAAAGAGAAATAATTACCGTAATTTCTGACGAAGGAGATGGTATCCCCGAGGAAGACCTCCCTTATATATTTGAACGTCTTTACCGTGTGGAAAAGTCTAGGTCCAGACTTAGTGGTGGAACTGGATTAGGATTATCAATCGCAAAGGAAATAGTAGAGTTCCACGGGGGGAGTATTAAAGTTAAAAGTCAATTAGGGAAAGGGACTACAGTAGTTATAACATTGCCAAGGGGTGAAGACATTGAATAAAGTTTTGTTAGTAGACGATGAAAAAAGAATGTTAGACTTACTGGCGCTTTATCTAAAGCCTCATAATTATGTGTGTACGAAAGCGTTGGGGGCAAAAGAGGCTTTAGCTTATATAAAAAAGGATGCATTTGATATTATTCTGCTAGATATTATGATGCCAGAAATGGACGGATGGGAACTATGCACGGAAATAAGACGATTTACAGAAATTCCAATTATAATGGTTACAGCTCGGGAACAAAAAGAAGATATAGTGAAGGGGTTAAAGCTTGGGGCAGATGATTATATTACGAAACCTATTAATGAGGATGAACTATTAGCTAGAATGGAGGCGTTGTTACGCAGAATTACACCTTCAAACCAGATTAATATAGATGGTTTATTATGGGACGGTGACCAGTTTGAACTTTCTTATAATAAAGTACCTATAAGATTGACACCAAAAGAATTTGCTATAATCGGACATTTAATGAGGAAGCCGAATCGTGTTTTTGCTAGAGACCAATTAATTGACTTAATTTGGGGCTATGAGTCTGAAACGGAAGGAAGAACGATTGATTCTCATGTAAGAAATGTAAGAGAAAAAATCCGTAAGGCTGGTTTTCCAATTGATGAGTACATGATAACTGTTTGGGGCATTGGCTATAAATGGGTTCAAGGATAACTCTTCATGCATGAATAAAAAGTTGCCTTGAGAGTAGTATAACTCACTTAGGCAACTTTTTTGTGATTAATAATTTTAGGCAACTTTTCTACATGCCTCCGCACACTTGAAACATGCTTCCGCACATTTTTGGCAATGTTCATGACTATGCTTCTCACATTCACTTCCACATGCCTCACAAATTTCCGCACAAACCGACGCTAATTGAGAGACGAAAGGGCTGTTTCTAGATAATGCCTGTTCTAAATAAGAACAAATATCCGCACACTCTCTGTCCAACCGGATACATTCGGCCACCATCTTTACATCATCTTCTTTGAGACATGCATCATAACAATGATTACAAGCTTCCATACATTCATGTAGCGCTTGGATTAGTTCTTGATGTTGCTGATGTGACATTTTCCTACCCTCCTATTTTATTAATATACTGTACACCATATAAAATTCCCATTATTTATTTGATTAAACTAAAAAACACTAACTGCACATAAACTGCACCGTTTCTTAACAAAGTATTCAGCATTATAAATACCTGTAGGGGGTATATTGTGTTATAGTTGAAGTAACAAATAGATGAGACTAAATAATTCCAATCAAACGAAGAAAAAAGTTATAAGAGGAGTGAAAACGATGAAAAAGAACAAACACACTAATGAGCATGATGGACATAACGAGCAAAGCCATTCCCATCTTCAAAATGAACACAATCATAGTCATGATAGCATGCATGAAGATCACGGAAATCATAATCATAAGGACCATGATCACGACCATGAAGGGCATGGTGGCCATGGTAATCACCATGAACACATGATAGAAGACTTTAAGAAAAGGTTTTGGGTCTCTTTAGGGCTAGCATTACCAATTTCCTATTTATCAGAAATGACCCAGATGTTACTTGGATATGAAGTTAATTTCACTGGTGATACATTGCTGTTATTCTTGCTTTCTACAATCATCTTTTTCTATGGAGGAAAACCGTTTTTAGTAGGAGCATGGGAAGAATTAAAATCCAAAACTCCAGCTATGATGATGCTTATTTCTTTAGCTATTGTTGCTGCTTACGTCTATAGTTCATTGACTGTCTTCTTTATCGAAGGAAGCGACTTTTTCTTTGAATTAGCAACTTTAATTGCTATTATGTTACTTGGCCATTGGATTGAAATGAGATCGATTATGGGCGCTTCAAAAGCATTGGAAGAACTAATTAAACTGATGCCAAAGGAAGCTCATAAACTAGATGACTCAGGAAATACTGTTGAAGTTTCTATTGAATACTTGGTACCAGGTGACCGCATTTTAGTGAAATCGGGTGAAAAAATTCCACTTGACGGAGAGATTTTTGAAGGAGAATCGACTGTTGATGAATCGATGTTAACTGGGGAATCCGTTCCAGTGGAAAAAGGACCAGGCATGAATGCCATTGCTGGTGCTATTAATGGTGAAGGTGTATTAAAAATTAAAGTTAATAAAACGGGTGATGAAACTTATCTTTCTCAAGTAATCCAATTAGTTAGTGATGCGGAAAAGACTAAATCAAAAGCTCAAGGGTATGCAGATACTGCTGCAAAATGGTTATTCTATGTTGCAGTAATTGTAGGAATAATTACCTTTGCCTACTGGGCAACGACAGGTGATTACGAATTCGCATTAGCAAGAATGGTTACAGTCTTGATTATCGCTTGTCCACATGCACTTGGCTTAGCAGGTCCCTTAGTAACAGCAAGGTCTTCTTCGATTGCTGCTAGGAAAGGATTGCTAATCCGTAACCGAACGCAATTTGAAAGTGGTTGGAAAGTAGATCAAATTGTTTTTGATAAAACTGGTACACTAACGGAAGGTAATTTCGGTGTAACGGACGTTCATCCAAGTGATGGAATTAATGAAGAGGAATTGTTGACGTTAGCTTATTCTGTAGAAACACAGTCGGATCATCCAATTGCTAAAGGGATTGTAAAAGAAGGTAAAGAACGTAATTTAGAATTATATGATGTAAAGGATTATCAAAATCTGACCGGAAAGGGTCTGGTAGCTAAAGTTAATGGTGCAGAGATATCTGTTATAAGTCCAGGTGCAATGAGAGCAAATAACATCCCATTTGATGAGAGCACTTATGAAACACTTGCAGGACAGGGTAAAACTGTTGTTTTCGTACTAAAAGAAAATGAGTTGCAAGGAATGATCGCTTTAGCTGATATTATTAGGGAATCTTCATATAAAGTAATAAAGGAATTAAATGACCGTGGAATAGAAACAATCATGATGACTGGTGATAATAGTAAAGTAGCAAATTATGTTGGTGAAAAACTTGGAATGACAAATGTTATTGCAGAAGTATTACCACATGAAAAATCAAATAATGTAAAGAATTTAAAAAGTAATGGCAATAAAGTGGCCATGATTGGTGATGGCATTAATGATGCCCCAGCCTTGGCTGAATCAGATTTAGGGATTGCTATTGGAGCAGGGACAGATGTTGCACTTGAAACGGCTGATGTCGTATTAGTGAACAGTAACCCAGTAGATATCTTAAATATCATTAAATTGTCAAAAGCAAGTAGTCGAAAAATGGTGCAAAACCTATTCTGGGCTGCTGGTTATAATATAATCGCCATACCACTTGCTGCTGGTGTTCTTAATAGTGTAGGTGTAGTGATCACTCCAGCAATAGCTGCGGTTGTTATGTCATTAAGCACGATTATATGTGCAATCAATGCGCAAATGTTGAAAATAGATTAACTAGAAATATGGGACTAGGCTAGATTGTAGCTTAGTCTTTTATTTTCAGAATATCCTAGTTCCAAATAATAATTAACATACCTTATAAGGTTATGTTTAGACTTAGAGAAAAACAGAAATTCGATAAAAAGGGGATAAGAGATAAATGATAAACGATAAAAACTATGTAGCATTAGCAGTTAATGGTGGAATAGGATTTGGAGCGAAACTCAAACCCAAACAATTAGCTATATTAGGCGAGTATTTAGATGAAGACACTGAAATCGAACTCACCACGCTACAACAATTGATTGTTCAAGTTCCAAAGGAAGATTTAGAAAATGCAAAAAGAAAGTTTGACGACGTAGGTTTACATTATTATAAAGTTGGTAAGTTTGTGAAAAGTTTACGAACATGTAATTTCTGTAAAGGTGAAAAAGAAGAGGGAATGCCAGTAGCCAAGGAGTTAAATCGCCGTATCGCTGGACAGGAGGTTCCATTTACCCTAAGACCTGCATACACGGGTTGTCCAATTGGTTGTGGAGAGCCGTTAATAAATGATATCGGTGTAATGAAAGATGGAGATTTTTACGAGTTGTATATCGGGGGATATTCAAAAGGGCGTGATATCAAAGGTGGTGAGCTAGTTCAGGATAGTTTACAGCCAGAAGAGTTGTATATACTTGTAGATAAAATCCTAGATATTTATCGTGAATACGGGAAAAAGAGGGAAAAGTTTCATCGTTTCCTAGACCGTTTTGGATTAGATAACATAAAAGATAAGCTTCATATTTTCTAGAAGATACTAATCTTTAACTTTAAAGGAGAAAAATAAATGACTACAAAAATAGCTATTAATGGATTTGGACGTGTAGGAAGAACAACGTTGAGAAGATTATTAGACACGAATTCAGAACTAGAACTGGTTGCAATTAATGATTTAGTTAATATTGAGAACTTAGCTTATTTATTAGAATTTGACACAACTTATGGTCGATTAAAACATAACATTGAAGTTCTTGAAGATATCTTGGTTGTTGATGGCAAGGAAATAAAGCTTTTCCAAGAAACTGATGCCAAGAATCTTCCATGGGATGAATTAAAAATTGATATTGTCATAGAAGCAACCGGTCTTTATACAACCGCTGATAAGGCTCGAGCACATCTAGATGCTGGCGCTAAAAGAGTAATTATTACTGCTCCAGCAGATGAGGAAACGAAAATGATTGTTTACGGAGTTAACGAGGCCATTATTACAAAAGAGGATAAGATAATCTCTTCGGCTTCTTGTACAACCAATGACTTAGCTCCAATTGCGAAAGTTTTAAATGATAACTTTGGAATTATAACTGGTTATATGACCACAATTAAAGCCTATACACCATCACAAAAATTACATGATAGCCCTAATAAGGATATGAGACGTGGACGTTCAGGAGCGATGAATGCAATTCCTACATCTACTGGAGCAGCAAGAGCTGTAGGAAGAGTCATTCCCGAATTAAACGGGATTGTTGATGGAACAACAGTGAGAGTGCCACTTTTAGGTGGGGCAATCGTCGAGTTTTATACAAATTTAGAAAGAAAAGTAACAATTGAAGAAGTAAATGAAGCGATGAAAAAAGCTTCAAACCCCTCATTAGAATACTCTGAAAAACTAATCGTGTCCTCAGACGTTGTTGGAAATTCAGCTGGTGCTATTTACGATGCAACATTAACTGATATTGTTGAAAATGGAGATAATCAGCTTGTTAAGACTGTTTCTTGGTACGACAGCGAATACGGATTTTCATCTAATCTTGTTCGTTTGACTGAATATGTAGCTAAAATTAATAAATGATTTTTTAATAAAGAGATTACTTGAAGGGAGGTGAGAATATGCAAACCAAAACTTTAGATGTTAGGGGCATGACATGTGGGCATTGTAAAATGTCCGTAGAAGGCGCACTTGAAGGTTTAGATGGAGTTTCTACGGTAGAAGTTGATCTGAAAAGTGGTCATGTGAAAGTCACCTACGATGAAGGAAAGGTTACATTAGAAAATGTGAAAGAAGCTGTTGAAGATCAAGGTTATGATGTAGCATAATAATATAATGTAAGCTGGTTTTCTAGGTTGAAAACCAGCTTTTTAAAATAGAAAAAGCAACCAAGACTGACTACTGGCTGCTCTACATTATTTTAATTTAATTTATCTATTTACCTAAGAATCTAAGCATCATTTTTTTCTGTTAATTGCATGGTTGTAATACAAGTATTATCATTTTCAAAGGTTGAGAATTCCGATTCTGCGACTTTACCTTCATGTGAAATAGTTACCTGGTAGGTTTCGTCACGAGGAACCCATAAGTCAATAAACCCGTTTGCAGGTGTTCTCATTGTTTGTTCAACTACCACGTTCCCCTGTGAATCTTCTATATATACATCAAATTCTTCATCTACCATTTCACCTTGACACCCAGTTAAGCTATGAATATCACATGGATGTGTCTGACTGATAAATGGAGCGATAGAAACAAAGAATTCATCTTCCGGTAATTTATAGGTAGTTTGTTTCTCCTCACTATCGGTAACAATAAGTTCATGTGAAGTAATCGAAGCCATTTCGTTGCTAATATTACCTACACTATAATCTTGAACTAATTCCTTAATATCCTCCGTTTCACTCGCTTGGGGAGTGTTATCACTACTATTTCCAAGATATACAACTACAGCTACTCCTAATATGATAACTCCAATTATTGTAAAGATTATACTTTTCTTCATTTTTAATTTCTCCTCGTTGAGTTTATAATAATTGCTTATAAAATATTTTTATTTGAATAGAAATTCATCACTAGCAGAATAACCTTCTTAGTAAAAAACTGCTTTCACATATAATTTACTTAAAAATAATGCAGAACTTATCAAGAAATTATGTCTAAAGTGTGAAAAAAATTTTTTATAAGAAAATCTATATGAATGAATGACTTTAAAATTTCATATAAATAGCCTGAGGGACAAGTATTGAAAGGGGAATATAAATGACAGTTGCTTTAGGTATAACTTTTGCGCTCATCTTTCTATTGATGATATTCATTATATGGGAAACAACTCGTCATAGAAAAAAAATATCGAATATGGCTGGAATGATGATTTCTATGGTGATTGGAATGATTGGTGGCCTAACAGTCGGTGTAATATTTGGTGTTTTACTTTTAGGTGATTTGTTTACCTCTACTATACTAGCAATGTTAGTTGGAATAATAGCTGGATTTTTGGCGGGATTACCTATAGGTATAATGCCAGTTCTAGATGGAACATTAGCGGGTATAATGGGTGGTATGATGGGGGCGATGCTTGGGGAAATGATTGCAGCTGAATACCAAGAAACAATAATTAGAGTTATGTTTCTATTATTCGTAGGAATAGTTGTAATTTTATATCGCATGATGCAACAGGAGTTTATAAATAGTAAGGCAATAATCAGTCATCCTGTCACCACGATTGTATTATTTGTTCTTTTTGCTATTGGGTATAATCATGTGGGACCATTGATGCCAAATTCACATACACCGAATAGCAGTAATCATCACCACGGTATGGATACGAATAAATCAGAATTACAGACTAACGAGCAATCCATTTCCTCAAGCCATACTGAGATAATAGCTGGCGATATGATGATAATTACTATGGATAATATCGGAGAAGTGGAATATGATATCGAAATCATAGGCAGGGAAGCAAAATTGAGAAACAATCTTTATCATATGCTCATGGGCTGAGAAATGATTAATTATATCTGAATAGCTTTCCTGGGGATTTCATTTACTACTATGACCCTTCAATTTGGTGCCTGCCCCCATTATATTAAAGCGTTAATGAACGGGGGGGATGACACCATATTTTAGGTTCTGTTGTATTAATTTAGAAGACTATTTCTTACTTAAAAACATATTGCATAAATGCTAACATTTGGCTAACGCAATCTCATGAAAAGCTGTACAATGTAGTTAAAGATGTTACACTTTTGATTGAGTTAAAATTTGATATACCGCACTTCTCGCATATATGGTTATAGATAGTACACCCTCTCACCTTATGGGCGGCATGATGTAAGGCCTTTTGCCTTGCAACCAGGGAAATAATTAAGCCTATTTCTCTCCTTGTTTTACACCTGTTTTATGAGATTTTAATGTATAAATAGTTGAAATTGAAAAGAACTACCTCCTATTACAGGAGGTAGTTCTTTTGTAATTATAAAACTTACTTATTAAGATTTAGATGATAGTAGACATGGAAATACAACTGCTATTAATATTCAGATGCGTAACCCCCAAATTTTTTTAAACTCGTTTTATTTAATCACTCTACTTTCCCCGCCAACTCTACCAACAATTCCAACGCAGACTCAATCTCTTCATTTTTATGATATGCACCCTTTATCCAAACCCCATCAGCTACGATACTAAGTAGGCTTATCCAGGCAGGTGAGAGTTCTGTTGATAATTTTGAAAATACTCTATTATAGAAGTCACTCCACATTTCATCAACGCGATTGCTTGCACCATAATTCAATAGCGAAGTATATGCTTTTACTTCCTCACTCTTCGAAACTTTATAACATCCATAAATAAATGCTTCTGTATAGGAATCTCTTTTTTCTTTTTCTGCAATAATGATTTCACTTGCGAAATCTACGATATATTGTTGCAAGCTTTCTAAAAGAGCATCTTTTGAAGGGAAGTGATACAAAAATCCACCCTTACTTATTTTGGCTACTTCAGCAACCTTGTTTATTGAAAAGTTATTAATTCCTTGCTGAGCTATGACTTTCACAGCAGCTTTATGGATAACGTTTTTTGTATCCTTACCTTTCACCATAATCAACTCGTGCTCCTTCATCTCAAAAATATACGATAACTTTCCCAAATCTAAAAATCATCGGGTTTCCTCTTTTGTTTATTCTACCACATCTTAAAAGCACCGTTTTAGAGTGGATAAAACTAAAGATAAGTGTACCGACTGGACTGTACAGTGATTTAGCGATATAATGAATTCAGAAGGTAAAAATATTAGGAGGGAATAACTTTATGAAATTATTAGTTATTGGTGGAGCAGGTCATATGGCAGGCGCAGCTTTGGAGAAAATTGTTGCGGATGATTACTTTGATGAAGTAATTGTAGCCGATTACAATCTTGAAGCGGCTGAGAAAAAAGTAGCTGAAATTGGCAATAAAAAGTATCGAGCAGCTCAAGTTGACGTTTTCAACAAAGAACAACTTGTAGGATTAATGAACCAAGTTGATGTAGTCGCAAGTGGAGCAGGTCCATTCTATCGTTTACTAAATCCAGTAATTGAAGCTTTATTCGATTCAACATGTAAGAACTATGTTGATATTTGTGATGATATATCTGCAATTAATGAAGTGATGACAGAGGAAAATCAAAAGCGTGCGAAAGAGCAAGGCATGCGAATTATTATTGGTCTAGGAGGAAGTCCTGGATTAATCCCAGTTGAAGTTATGCATGCGGCATCTATGATGGATGATGTGCACACAGCAGGTCTTTATATGGTTATGGACGAACTTGTTGAAGGTGGTCCGGCTGTATGGGATCATATGTATGAAAACTTTAACGGAACAATCGAAGTATTTGAAGATGGTGAACTAAAAGAAGTAGAAGGATTAACTCGTGAAGAATACTACGATTATCCTGAAGAGATCTTTGGTGATTTAGGACGAGTGAAAGTATATGATTTAGGACACCCAGAAGTTCACACATTACCGCAAGCCCTACCAAACATCAAAAACATCCCTATTAAAGTAACAATTTATCCAATTGAAGCAATGGATTTAATCAAAGACTTTAACGCACAAGGGTTGCTTAACACAGAAGAAATTGAAGTAGATGGGAAAAAGGTTTCCCCACGTAATGTTCTACTTGAGTTAACAAAAGAAACTCAGTTAAACCCAGATTATAAAGGTGGTTTGCACGACAGCTACCGTGGACCAAATGAAGTTGTAACTGGTTCTATTATTGAAGTACACGGGACCAAAGATGGTAAGCCGGTGATGTACATCAGTGGATTCTCAACACCAATGGGTCCTGTAACAGGTTATCCAATGGCAGTAGGTGCTCGTATGCTTGCTGAAGGAGAAATTGAAGAAACAGGAATTATGATTCCAGAAATTGCGATTTCAAACCCTGGCAAACTAGTAAATGAAGTGTTCGATTCTATTAAGAAAACAGAACATTTCTTAAGAAGATTTGCACGTGTGACATATGATTTAAATTCATAATATCCAATTATAAGAGGTCTCTCACAAAATTTGTGGGAGGTCTTTTTTGCTTCTTCTGCCATCTTTGCCAGTTTTATTTTTTCAGACAAATTGATTTCTGAAATGTAACCATCGAATGCTTCTAATAATAAGTTAAATATCTTGATGTTGGTTGATAAAGTGTGAAATCCATAACTAGAATAACACGAATAATATCTAAATCTTTAGTTTTAATTCATCTAATGCTAATGATATATGATATCATGATTGATAATCACTACTGTATAAAGAAAATCTTGAAGGAGAGAAAAGATATGTATTCAAATATTTTAAGACACCCAGGTCCGACTCCAATTCCGAAAAGAGTTGAGCTGGCAATGGCGCAGGATATGATCAGTCACCGTTCAGAAGAGTTTATCAAGTTATATCGAGAAACGATGGAGCGTGTGAAACCAATCTTTGGGACAAAGCAAGAAGTTCTACTTTTACCGTCAGGCGGGACAGCAGCTCTGGAAGCAGCAGTTGTAAATAGTGTTTCTCCGGGAGACGAAGTAGTTGTAGTCACAATTGGTGCGTTCGGCGATTATTTTGTTTCTATTTGCGAGAAGTATGGTTTGAAAGTACATAAACTTGAAAAGGAATGGGGAGAAGCTTGTTCAAAAGATGAGTTAGCAGACTTCATAAAACCATTAACAGATATTAAAGCTGTATTTGCAACACATAATGAAACATCAACTGGAGTCATAAATCCTATTAAACAATTATCGGAAGCAGTACAAGAACATTCAGATGCAATCTTTATTGTGGATAGCGTCAGTGGTGTTGGTGGGGCAAATGTAGAAATGGATGCATGGAAAATCGACATTTTAGTAACAGGTTCACAAAAAGCAATGATGCTTCCACCAGGACTTTCGTTTGCTGTTGTAAGTGAGAAGGCTTGGAAAGTTATCGAGGATAACAATCCTACTGCTTATTATTTAAATTTATTAACGTATCGTGATTGGGCAGAAAAAGGTATGACGCCTAACACGCCGGCAGTTTCACTCATTATGGGGTTATCTGCTGTGTGTGATTTAATTGAGGAAGAAGGCGGCATTTCAAAAGCAGTTGAAAGACATGAAGTTATGAAAGATATGGTTCGTGCATCAATGAAAGCTCTATCTATCGACTTGTTAACGAGTGATGCTGTTGCATCCCCAACTATTACGGCAATCCGTACTCCTAAAGGACTGGATCTTGGAGAATTCTTAGCTCACTTAAAGAAGAAATATCATCTTGACTTCGCTGGTGCACTTGGCGATCTTCAAGGGAAAGTCTTCCGATTTGGTCATATGGGCTATTGCTTCCCAAGTGATGTGCTTCAAGCAGTTTCTTTAATAGAAGCAGGATTACAAGACTTTTCTTATGATTTTGAAGCAGGAGCTGGAGTACAGGCAGCGCAGAATGTTTACTTAGCTTCGTTATCAAAATAAATAAACAGAAACAAATATCTTCGTTAAGGAACGTTAAATTTCATATCAGAAAAAGTTTATATCCATTAAAAAGATTGTTTAGTTTAGTATTGACGTACCAATTTAGGTTTACGAACCTAAATTATATTCTTGTTCATTCTTTATATAAAAAAACTGACGTATTTCATTAAGTTATTTAACATAGTGAGATACGTCTTTTGTTAACTTCAAATCTTTTTCCACTTTGCGTTTCTTCCTAATCCAGTTGGTTCAATATCTCCAGCTTCTTTCAGTTGATTAAGCACTCTGTTGATCGTTGATTCACTTACATCAGGACAAGCTCTACGTATATCTTCTTTTGTGAAGAAACCTAATTTATTGTCAATAAAATCTTTAATTCGTGCCGATTTATTTCCTTTACCAGTTTTGACTAATCCAACTCTTGATTCCAATTCTTTATATGCTGCAACAAAAGTACTTAATATATAATTTACCCAAGGGAAAATATCATTATCATTTTCGTGCCAGCCTTGAGATGATTGGCGTAATGTTTCATAATAACGTTCTTTCGTATTTTCAATAACTTTTTCTAGACTAACATAGCGTCCAACTTCAAAGTCAAACTTATATAAGAGAAGCAAAGTTAAAATTCGAGCCATTCTTCCGTTTCCATCATTGAATGGATGAATCGATAAAAAGTCCAAAATGAACACACTAATCAAAACAAGTGGTTCTACATCTTCTTTAGTCATTCTTTGATTCAATTCGTTACAAAGATTTTCCATAGCACCTGGAGTTTCGAATGATGAAAGAGGTGCAAAACGGAAGAACTTTTCTCCGCTTGAAAGTGTTTCGCTAATAACATTATCAACATTTTTCCACTTTCCACCTTCAGTAGAAATATAATTGTAAAGCTGTCGGTGTAGCTGTAAGATGACGTTAGAATTGATTGGAATAGCCTCATGAGAAGCGTGGACAAGTTTTAACACGTCTCGGTATCCTACTATTTCTCCTTCTGAACGATCAAATGGGGCAGATCCTTCTTCCATCAATGCTTTTAGACGCTTATCTTTAATGATAATACCTTCAATAGCATTAGATGCCTTCGTAGATTGTATAATGGCAATATCTTTGAGTGTGTTTAACATTTTTGGTGCTTGTTGCATATATAAATCTTCTTTTCCTTTATATTCATTAATTTTGGAAATCAGTTGAACGGTTTCCATTGGTAACATTATGTTTTTGAGTGCTCCATAGTTAAATACTTTCATACATATCCCTCCAAAATAAAACATACTCATAGATAATTCAAATGAACATGTTCATCATGCACATTATCTCTTTAACATATTCATATTGTATAAAATGAATATGATTATTATTCTAATTATATTATTTAACATATTCATTTACAATACAAATGAATATATTTAATATAAAATGAGCCTATTAAAATGGCTAAATTTATTGACAAGCTATTTTAGCTTTTCTATAGTTCCTTTTATTTGTATGTTATTAAAACTACTTTAAAATAGAATGTATAACGAATCATAAAATAAATTTATATAATAGTGAATGGAGTGGGAAACATGGATGTTAATCAATTAAAATTTGGACTAGATACATTTGGAGATGTCGCGTTAGATAATACAGGTAAAAAGATTTCTTATGAGGAATCCATCCGAAATATAGCAAAAGAAGGACAATTAGCTGAAGAAGTTGGCGTTGACGTATTTGCATTAGGTGAACACCACCGAGAAGAATACGCTATTTCAAGCCCGGAAATTATTTTGGCTGCATTAGCTTCTGTTACAGAAAAAATAACTTTAGGAACAGCTGTTACGGTATTAAGTTCTGATGATCCCATCCGTTTGTATCAACGCTTTGCAACATTGGATGCTCTTTCCAATGGCAGATCACAAGTGATGATTGGTAGAGGCTCTTTCACGGAGTCTTTTGGATTATTTGGTTATGACTTAAGGGACTACAATGAATTATTTGAAGAAAAAATAGCTTTATTTGATAAACTCGTCAAAGGTGGGCCAGTTACTTCAAATGGAAAATTCACACCGCATCTGGAGAATATGGAAGTATATCCAAAAATGACAGAGAAAACATTAGATGTCCAAATTGGTGTAGGTGGTACACCAGAGTCTGTGGTTAGGGCGGCACGTTACGGTTACCCATTAATGTTAGCTATTATTGGAGGAAACCCAATTCGTTTTAAGCCATATATTGACCTATACAATCAATCTCTGGAAAGATTTGGGAACCCTGCTCAACCGGTAGGTATGCATTCTCATGGGGTAATTGCTAAAACAGATGAAGAAGCGATTGAAAGAGCATGGAAATATATTGTTCCAGCGATGAATAAAATTGGTATGGAACGTGGTTGGGGACCAATGAGTCGCGAAGCCTTTGAAAATGAAGTAAAGAGCGGTTCATTTTATGTTGGTAGTCCAGAAACAGTTGCAAGACGAATGGCTAATGTGATTAAAGAAATGGATATTCAACGCTTTGATCTTGTTTACGGAATCAATGGGCAACTACAAGAAGAAAGGTTCCAAACGATTGAGTTATACGGAAAAGAAGTGATTCCACGAGTGAAAGAAATATTGAAAGAGGGGAATTAAATTGACCAAACCAATGATTGGAATATTAGGCGCGGGAAAATTAGGAGTCTCTCTTGGTCAGCTTGCAAGGCAGGCTGGCTACTCTGTAGGAATAGCTGCATCTGGTCCGGCGGAAAAAATTGAATTAACTGTTGAAATTTTAGTTCCTGGTGCAAAAGCTTATACAACAGAAGAACTTACTCGATTTGCTGATATCATCATCTTAGCTGTACCACTCAGTAAATATCAACAAATAGACTCTGAATGGCTGAAAGATAAACTTGTGATCGATGCCATGAATTATTGGTGGGAAGTGGATGGAACGGATGAGGTGTTTTCTGATGAAGAACGTTCATCTTCGGAAAGGGTTCAAGAGTATTTTAATGAAAGTTTAGTTGTGAAGGCCTTTAATCATATGGGTTACCATGATTTAGTAGACCATGCCAAGCAGGGAAAAACGGAAAACCGAAAAGCAATATTAGTTGCTGGTGATGATAAAGTGGCTACCGATCAAGTAGAAGGGATTGTTGATGATTTTGGTTTTACACCTTTAAATATAGGGCCTTTGAAAAATGGAGTTATTTTAGAAACTGGTCAACCATTATTCGGTGCGAGCCTAGGGTTAGAAGAATCGAAGGAAATGGTAAAGCATAGTTTAGAGGAGATTAGAAAATAATAGTTATTGAAAACAAGAAGCGAATAAAATCTTTTATTTGACTTGGCATATTTGGAAAAAATCTAAACCTTTATTAGCAAGGAGTGAAAATATATGAAGACAGTAGATGAGGTTGCAAAAGAATTGGGAATAAATGAAAACATGCTGCGAAACTGGGAAGAGAAAGGATTTCTTGGAAATGTGGCTGAAATCAACGGAAAGAAAATATATAATGAAGAACAAATTGAACGTATCAAGTTTATCCAACAGCAGGTAAGGGAGCAGCTAAATAGGAGCGATAACTCATAAAATATTAAGATTGCTCCAATTCATCTAGCTGATGAACGGAGCAATTTTTTACCTTTTTACTTCGCTAAATAAGGGGTTGCTATCGTCTATATTTTTATTTGAATTTTTATTAATGACGGATAGGCTACCATCCGTTTCGAGTATGACTGCCCAGACATCGGACAAAGCCCCATTTCCGTTTGAACGGATAGCCTGCTTAATCTCAGTTTCAACTACGCGTTCCTTTTGCATATTCTCATATTGGAATTCATTATTATAATAGAGAAAAATTGGGGATGCCTTAATATATTTTTTGGTAAAATTTGTGTTCACTGAAAGTTTTGTGATGATATATTGCAAAACGATGAGAACCAAAAAGGCGGTGACTCCCTGAGTAATCGTTACATTTTGATTAATGATGATGCTTGATAGTATCGAACCTAGGGCTACAGTAACAATTAAGTCGAAAGCATTAAGCTGGGTTAGCGACCTTTTTCCACTAACCCTTATAATAATAACTATTGCAAAGTAAGCCATTATACCGATTGTCAAAGTCCTCAGTATGGTATCGAAACCGTCAAATATCAATGTATCGAATGACAATGAATAAACCTCCCAGAAACCATAATATTATAAGATACTTACCCTGTCCCCGCAGATATATGTATGTAACTCATTTGAAATTATATGTGACTATTAAACCTGATAAAAATTATACATACTCTAAACTTATGGGCGTTATGATTTATTAGCCACCTAAACTCCTAATAAATAAACATTGTAGGTTTTTCATAAGTTGAATAATCTCTTGAGAAGTCTTTTTTGTATGCAATCCTTCTTATATGGAAATGGTAAACACATGATGTTTCAACTAAATGGAAATTGGTAAGATGTTTGTATAGGAGGTTAGATATCACATGTATTCAATCTCAGCAATAGGTGCAATCGTTATCCTCACTGGATGGTTCGCTCTCACTGAATATGATCAATTCCCTGAAGCGGAGCGTCTAAATATTTTAGAACGAATCAAAAGAAGTCCTTTAGCTATTATTGTGATTGCTTTAATGCCTCTGGGGCTCATTATCAATATGTTAGGAACGTTTCTAGGGTCTATTTGGATGGTCATGATTGGAGCCACTCTTATTTTTGTGCAAAGCATCATCGTTTCACTTTTGTTTTGGAGGCGAAAACGTTGGAAAAGTATTGTGTTGCTAATTACAATGGTTATACTAGGAATCTTCCTCTATCTGCCACTATTTATTCTCTAGGCTGAAGAAGAGTAATGAAAGTTTTAGAGAGGTTATAACTGAAGACCAAAAGATCATACTAGAAAATAAACAGATGCATTTGAAAATAGAGCTTAAGTGATTTTTCTTCGATTACCTTAATTAAAGGATAAGGGGAAGAATTTCTAGTTTATTTATAACAAGAAATTCTTCCTTTTTTTATAATAGTCCACATATCTACAAGACTTTCTTTAGCGCAACACAAATTGGGATTGCAATCAGCATACCGATGATACTTTGAACAATATCTCCAGGAATGGAAGCGAGTGGTGTAAGCCAATTTCCATAGATAATCGCTTCTCCAGTATAATAAGTAGCAATCATCAAAGGCGTCGAGATAATCATTGCCATTATATTGAGGCCGATATTTCGTCCTTTACGACCATATGCCCAAGCGATTTTACCAACTATAAAGCCTTGAAGTCCACGGGCAATAATCGTAATCGGTGTCCATAACAGCCAACCACCTAGAAAATCGAATAATCCCATTCCAACTGCTCCAGCAATGGCTCCTTTTTTTGGACCAAATAAAATCGCGGCGATAAATAGCATTCCTGTACCGAGATGAACTAATCCGCCATGCGCTGCAATTGGTAGCCTTATATTAATAAATGTAGCAATAAATACAAGTGCAATTAACATGGAAGTAATTACTAAGCTGTATGTATTTTGCTGTGATTTTGTTTTTACAATGCCTGGTGTGTTTTCCATTTTCTCTATCCCTTCCTCGATATCATTTATTTTACTTTAATAAACTAATGACCTTTTCAAAAGAGTCAATTTCTCAAATTATAATAGGGTCAGTTGAATTTTGAATACTATACTTGACCTTATGATAAATAATCAGTCTAGCTCTTCGCCTAGGAGCATAAGGGTGTAGAATGACAAAACTATCTATAGATGCTAAACTATAAAAAGTTTAATTGATCGTTCTTATGGAGGTTCTTATGAAAAAAGTTGCTGTCATCCAAGATTTATCGTCATTAGGAAAATGTTCTTTAACCGCTGCGATCCCAGTACTTTCTGTCATGGGGGTGCAGGCAGTCCCATTACCAACGGCAGTCTTCTCGGCTCAAAGCGAATACCCAAGTTATTATGCACAAGACTTCACTTCAAAAATGAACAATTTTACCAACGAGTGGAAAAAATTAGACTTGAATTTTGACGGTATTTTTACTGGTTTTGTTACTAGCGGGGACCAGATTGATAATATATTTTCATTTTTAGAGACTTTTAATAAGAAAGAGAGCTTGTTACTTGTCGACCCAGTAATGGGGGATGAGGGACAGGTTTATGATGTATTTAACTACGGATTACTGGATCGCATGGAGGAATTGGTAAAACAAGCGGATGTGATTACACCAAATGTTACGGAATGCTGTCTGCTATCAGGATTGTCCTATGAAAAATTACAAACCTATACAAAGCAAGATGATTACTTGAAAGCATTGAGAGAAGCAGGAAATCAATTGCAGCAAACTACGAATGCAAAAGTCATTATTACTGGGATGAACCCACCAACGACTCATAATGAAAAGCAGTTGATTGGAGATATGTATTTGGATGGAAATAAATCTTTTTACCATAACATGGAATATAATGGTAAAAGTTATTCAGGCACTGGAGATTTATTTGCGTCTGTCATAATGGGAAGTATGATGCGTGGAGAAAATTTAGAAAAAGCAATTGAACTTGCAGTGACGTTTTTATCAAAAGCGATTGACGAAGCATCAAAGGAAGGGATTCCAGAGATCGAGGGAGTAAATTTTGAACGGTATCTTGGAGTGCTTCTATAAAAAAGAAGATACTTATAAAAAGAAACCTATTAAATTTTAATAGATAACAACTATATAAATACTAGAAGCTTCTCAATAGTTCGCTTAACTTTTGAGAAGCTTCTTTTTTGTTCAATAAATAAATAGATTTGAGTTGGGAGGAGGCAACATTTCAACTGGGATTAGCCAGAATGCAAATCAAGCTATGGTTGTGTCTTAAACAAACAGTGACTTGCATCCCGACATTTGCATATAATAATCCGCGGAAATACCTTCCGTGGAGAGGGTGAAGTGTAATGTGTGGAATCACTGTAATTATTAATTGGAAAGAGAATGTTAGAAACATGGAAACTACAGTAAGGAGAATGGCTGATACTCTGAATTTAAGAGGTCCAGATGATTCACAGGTGTGGGTAAGCGATCATGCTGTCTTTGGTCATAAGCGATTAGTTGTTGTTGATCCCAAGGGTGGAAAGCAACCGATGAGCAAGAAGCATAATAACGTAACCTATACACTTGTATATAATGGCGAGCTATATAATACAGAGGAATTAAGAAAGGAACTGAAGGATAGAGGGCATCAATTTACCACTTCATCAGATACGGAAGTTTTACTCACAGCTTACATCGAATGGAAAGATGAATGTGTCCATCACTTAAATGGAATATTCGCATTTGGAGTTTGGAATCCAGCAAAAGAAGAGTTGTTTATGGCTAGGGACCGTCTTGGTGTGAAGCCTTTATTTTATTTTGAATCGAAAGGACGTTTTATTTTTGGGTCAGAATTAAAGGCTATTTTAGCGCATGATGATGTTAAAGCAGAAGTTGACCATTCAGGCCTATCGGAGATCTTTGGTTTAGGTCCATCTCGAACACCAGGTCATGGGATATTTAAAGGATTTAAAGAACTAAGAGCAGGGCATGCATTAACTTTTTCAAAAAGTGGATTAAAAGTATGGCGATATTGGAACGTTAAAAGCCATGAACATACGGACACAATCGAAGAAACCACAGAAAAAATAAGAGGATTATTTGTTGATGCTGTGGAGCGTCAATTAATTGCTGATGTGCCGGTTTCTACATTCTTATCGGGAGGCTTGGATTCAAGTGCAATCACCGCAGTTGCATCAAACTTTTTTAAAAGCAAGGGGCGAGGAAGATTATCAACTTTTTCAATTGATTATGAAGGAAACGACAAGTATTTCAAGGTTAACAAGTTTCAGCCTTCAATTGATCAACCTTGGATTGAAAAAGTTGTTAATTATTTGAAGACGGACCAACACAATGAAGTGATTACTGGATTTGAATTAGCAAATTTATTAAAGGAAGCTGTTGTATTTCGAGATCAACCTGGGATGGCAGATATCGATTCTTCTTTATTATGGCTGTGTCGCAAAATTAAAGAACATACAACAGTAAGTTTGTCTGGAGAGTGTGCAGACGAAATTTTTGGAGGATATCCCTGGTTTCATGAGATTTCAAGCAAAGAAGAAGAGGTATTTCCTTGGATGAACTCATTAGACGCTCGAATCGATTTACTTTTACCTGAATGGAAAAATAAACTTGATTTAAAAACCTATGTAAACGAGCGCTATCAAGAAACAATTCGCGAAACTCCTCGTTTAGGTGGGGAAAATAAATTGGATGCACGACGAAGAGAACTATTTTATTTGAACATGCATTGGTTTATGGCACAACTATTAGATCGTAAAGACCGAATGAGTATGGGAGCAAGCCTTGAGGTAAGAGTTCCTTTTGCAGATCATAAACTTGTTGAATATGTATGGAATATTCCTTGGGATATGAAAAAATTAGACGGACAGGAAAAAGGAATTTTACGCAAAGCACTGGAAGGATTATTACCTATTGAAGTCTTGTATCGAAAGAAAAGTCCTTACCCGAAGACTTTTCAACCTGAATATACACGACAAGTAGTAAATTGGATGAATGAAATTCTAGCTGACTCCAAATCACCCTTATTTAATTTTGTAAGACGCGATCGAATTACAGCTATGGTGAATAGTGAAGGAAGAGGTTTTACCAAACCGTGGTATGGGCAACTATTGACAGGCCCACAGCTTATTGCACATTTATGTCAAATTGATTATTGGCTAAGAACTTATGATGTTAAAGTGAGTGATTAAAAATCAATTTCTACAAAAAGTGCAAATATTTATCTGGTATCTCTAAATACTCATTTCTTTATTGGTAATAAAATAAAAATACAAATGGTTACTTTGTGAATCAGATTCTAATGGTTGGGGGAATAAAGATGTCAGCGACAGATTATCTACAACAACTATTTGCAGATCGTATCGGTGGAGAAAGATTTGGTTTGGAAAAGGAAATTTATAAATTTGAAAAGATAAAGCGAGCAAAGAAGGAAGCGATGGAAAAGAAACCAGAAATAGAACTGATTGACCTTGGGGTAGGCGAACCGGATGTGATGGCTGACAAAAAGGTCGTTCGAAAGCTAGCTGAAGAAATAGCTAAACCAGAAAATCGATTTTATGCTGATAATGGAATCGAAGAATTCAAATATGCTGCAACAACTTATATGAGAAATGTTTTTGGAGTAGACAATCTCAATCCAAAAACAGAAATTAATCATGTTATCGGAATAAAATCAGCCTTATCTATGATTCCAACAGCACTTATTAATCCTGGTGATATTACGATTATGCCATCACCAAATTATCCTGTCCTAGGTACACACACTGAATATTTGAGAGGAGAGGTGGTTCATTTACCCCTCTTACCAGAAAATGCTTTTCTTCCAAAATTAGAGTCATTATCTGAAGAGGTTTTGAAAAAGGCTAAACTCCTTTATTTAAATTATCCTAATAACCCAACTGGAGCAGTGGCAACAAAAGAGTTTTTTGAAGAAGTAGTCCGTTTTGCTAAAAATCATAAATTGATTGTTATTCATGATGCTGCGTATGCTTCCCTTGTATTTAAAGGTGAAAAACCCCTAAGTTTCTTGTCTATCCCCGGGGCAAAAGATGTAGGGATAGAGCTACATTCCTTATCAAAATCATTTAATATGACTAGCTGGAGAATTGGTTTTGTCGCGGGTAACGATAAACTAATTTCTGCGTTAAAAGCATTAAAAGATAATTATGATTCAGGTCAATTTATTCCGATTCAAAAAGCAGCAGCATATGCCTTATCACATCCAGAAATCACAGAAAAAACGGAAGAGAAGTATTCAAGAAGGCATTCACTTTTAGTAAATATCTTAAAAAATGTCGGGTTTAGCGTTCAACAACCAAAGGGTTCATTTTTTTTATATACTAAAATTCCGAAAGCAGTCGAAAATGGACCTAAATTTAAATCAGCAGAAGAATTTAGCCAATATCTAATTAAAGAATTACTAATATCCACAGTTCCTTGGGACGAAGCAGGTGCCTACATTCGGTTCTCGGTTACATTTCAAGCCGATGGGATCATCGAAGAGCAGCGTGTCTTGAATGAAATTGAAGCAAGGTTGCGTTCGGTCCGTTTCGTCTTTTAAGGAGGGATAATAATTGTATTTTACTAAAATGCATGGTTTAGGAAATAGTTATATTCTTTTTAATCAATTAGACAAAGCAGATAATATTTTATCAGAACATGAATATCCCAGACTTTCTAGAAAAATCTCAGATGTAAATTATGGGATAGGATCCGATGGAATTATCCTTATTTGTTTATCTGAAGTGGCTGACTTCAAAATGAGAATTTTTAATGAAGATGGCACGGAAGCAAAGAATTGCGGCAATGGATTACGTTGTGTTGCAAGGTATCTCTATGAATATCAGTATTCTGAGAAATCCTATTTTACGATTGAAACACTGGGGGGAATTGTGAATATTGAAGTGGAAATAATAAATCAAGCAGTAGAATTTGTTAAAGTGGACATGGGAAAACCGAAACTTCTAAAGGGAATGATCCCAATGGAAGGAAATCCACTAACTACCACTATAAATGAAGCTTATACGATCAGTGAAAATGAGTATAATCTAACTTGCATATCTATGGGAAACCCTCATGCAGTCATGTTCGTTGATAATATTCATGACATTCAACTTGAAGAAATTGGTCCTAAAATTGAACGTTCAGACTTATTTCCAGAAGGTGTGAATCTAAGCGTCGTGCACGTTAGGAATCGTAAAGAATTGGATTACCGGGTTTGGGAAAGAGGTTCAGGAATTACAATGGCTTGTGGAACAGGTTCTTGTGCAGCTGTAGTAGCTGCTACATTAAATAATCTGATTGATAAAAATCAACCCATTCTCGTTCATCTTCCAGGAGGAGATTTATCTGTCAGATGGGATGACAATGGTCATGTATGGATGCAGGGAGAGGCTTCCTATGTGTGTCATGGAGAATTAGATAACAATTTTTTATTGAATTATTAGGATGCTACGTTAATCCTTGAAGGGTTAACGTTTTTTGTTGAATATCAGTTGGAAGAAAGAGGGTGTTGGATAGTCATAGTAGCAAGAAATAAGTTGGATTAATACCAAATTAATCTTTAAAAAATTTGCCATAAAATACCTTTAATTATAGTAAATTTGTCCGATATAAGAAATTGGGGAAAATAATTTCTCTTGCTTAAAAACTTTCATTAGGAGGACGAACAAATATGCAAGATGTTGCAATACAAGAGGATACGCATCCGATTCTGCAATCATTTATTCAAGTAGCACCGTATTTACAATTGTTAGTCAATGATGATATAACGATTGGGGTTTATGATACGGAGAAGTTACTGATAAATATACCAGCTAAGACTTTTCAACTTCAGGTATCACCTGGCGACCCATTGCTGGAAGGTGATATTATTACAACTGCAATTAGTCAAAATGCAAACCAAGCAATGGTTGTACCAGCAGAAGTATTAGGTGTAGATCTTGTTTCACGTGCGATACCAGTACATGATGAAAACGGCAGGGTGATAGGTGGAATAGGCGTAGGGACCAACGTCGAAAGGGCGAATAAACTCTCAGAGATTTCTAGCAATCTATCACATGTTATTGGTGATGTAACAAATACAGTTCAAGAAATGGCTGAGTCGGTTAACGAACTAGCTACCAATATTAACTTTGTTTCTGAAAAAGCAGACGAAGTGACAAATAGTGTAAATCTTATTGAGCAAGTTTCATCTGTTGTTAAAAGTATTGCAGATCAAAGTAATTTACTTGGATTGAATGCTGCTATTGAATCAGCACGTGCTGGGGAGCATGGAAGAGGTTTCGGAGTTGTTGCCGACGAGATTAGAAAAATGGCAGTTAACTCAAAAGATAATGTAGAAGAAATTCAAAGCATTACAAGTCAAATTAGAGAAGTAATCGGGCATCTTGGGGATGATATCCAGAAAGTGAATTTAGAGTCTACATCTCAGTCCGCTGCGATTGAAGAGTTAACCGCAACAATGGAAGAAATAAATGTAAGTATTTCTAATTTAGCAGAGTTAGCAAGAGAAAATATCGAATTGAAGAAATAAAAGGGGATAATAAAAATGAATTTTAAACAACTAGAGAGTCAATATATTAATGGTGAGTGGAGAGATGGTTCTAGCAACCTTACAATAGAAAATAAAAACCCATTTAATGGTGAATTAATCGCTACATATAAAGCAGCAACGAAAGCAGATTTAAACACTGCTTATGAAGCTGCACAAACTGCACAAGAAGCTTGGGCAAATACGAACCCTATTGCACAAAGAGATATCTTTGATAAAGCAGTAGATTATATCAATGAAAATCACGAAGCAATTGTTGACGTAATCATTGATGAAATTGGTGGGACACGCTTAAAAGCTGAATTTGAAATTGGTTTAGTTAAAAACATAATTAAAGAAGCATCTACTTTCCCAATGCGCATGACTGGTACAATTTTACCTTCTCCAATTGATGGAAAAGAAAATAGAGTTTATCGCGTTCCAGTTGGAGTAGTTGGAGTTATTAGTCCGTTTAACTTCCCATTCTTCCTATCCATGAAATCAGTTGCACCAGCATTAGCTACAGGAAATGGTGTTGTTCTGAAGCCACATGAGCATACAACGATTACTGGTGGAACAATGATTGCTAAAATCTTCGAAAGTGCTGGGTTGCCTAAAGGTTTATTAAATGTAATCACAACTGAAATCTCAGAAATTGGAGATGACTTTGTTGAACACCCAATCCCACGCGCTATTTCCTTTACAGGATCTACAAAAGTTGGAAAACATATTGGTGAAGTAGCTGGAAGAAATCTTAAAGAAGTACATCTGGAATTAGGCGGAAATAGTGCTCTAGTTGTTTTAGATGATGCAGATATTGATTTAGCCGTTAGTGCTGGCGTATTTAGCCGTTTCACACACCAAGGTCAAATCTGTATGTCAACAAACCGCTTAATTGTTCATGAAGATGTTTATGATAAATTCGTAGAAAAATATCTTGAAACTGTATCAGGTCTTACAACTGGTGATCCAAAAGATCCAAGCACAATTATTGGACCACTTATCAATGAACGTCAGGTTAAAACAACCGTTGATTTAATTGAAAAAGGGATGGAAGAAGGTGCAACACCTGTACTACGAGGAAATGTTGTAGGAAACGTAGTAGAACCAGTTGTCTTTACGGGCGTTACTCCAGACATGACAATTGCAAATGAAGAGTTCTTTGCTCCAGTTGTATCCATTATGAAAGTGAAAAATGAAGAAGAGGTTCTTCAATATGCTAACCAAAGCCCATACGGCTTAAGTGGAGCAATCCATACAAGAGATGTAGAACGTGGAGCAGAGCTTGCAAAACGTATGGACACAGGTATGATTCACATTAATGATGGAACGATTAACGATGAGCCTAACGTTGCTTTCGGTGGCGTTAAAAACTCAGGAGTTGGCCGTCTAAATGGTGAGTGGAGCTTAGATGCATTCACTACTACAAAGTGGATCTCTATTCAACATACAAAACGTGCTTACCCATATTCATAAGAAGTAAATAAAAAAATATTATCTAGTATAAAAAGAGGTTCTTACTAAATCACAGCATTTAGCAAGAGCCTCTTTTTTTATTTGTACCAATCAATATGAATGAATTTTCATTGGAAAGGGTAAAGAAGAATTATGTCTAGTTTAATAAATGTAGGGTATAGTCCATTTAACTTTATGAAGAGGTGAAGATATATGAGTATAGATGAAATTATTCGCAATCAAAAACCAACAGGACAATCTGCAAGAAATAAAACAGTGAGTGGAAAAAAAGGGATGGTATCCTGCGCAGTTAAAGAAGCGTCTATCGTAGGCGAAGAGGTATTGAAAGACGGTGGTAATGCTATCGATGCAGTGGTTGCTATGCAGCTTGCTTTATCTGCAGTAGAGGGCATGAATACAGGTCTTGGTGGTAGTGGATATATGATTTATTACGATAAAGAGAGTAACGAAACCAAGGTGTTTAACGGAAACAGTAGAGCACCAGCAGCCGTTACTCCAAAACTATTTTATGATGAAAATGATGAATTGATGGAGTTCGATGATAGAACTACTAGCCCACTTGCAGTTGGCGTGCCTGGGCTTATAAAATTACTTGAATTAGCACATGGGACGCATGGCAGTATGAGCCTCGAACGCTTGATTGACCCAGCGATTCGCCTAGCAGAGGAGGAATTTCGAGTTAATGAACTATGGGACCGAACGCTACAGCTTTTTAGTGACCGTCTAGGGGATGAAGCGAAAAAGTTTTATGTTCCTAATGGTCAAGCTTTAAAAGAAGGCGACTATGTTCGTCAACCTGATCTTGCAAAGACTTTAAAAGTCATCCGTGAAGAAGGTTTCTCAAGTTTTTATACTGGAGAAATTGCCGATGCGATTGTCGATACCGTAAAAAATCTCGGTGGGATCATGGAAAAAGATGATTTAATAGGCTACGAAGCAAAAACCGAGCCGGCATTTTGGGGAAGCTATAAAGATTATGATTTAGCCTATCCTGCGCCACCAAATGGGGGAGGAATTGCTTTATCCGTTCTATTAAAACTATTTGAAAAAACAAATGTGAGTCAATATGATATTCATTCCTGGGAAAAGTATCATGTGATAGCCGAGTCGATAAGAATTGCTTTAGCAGATCAACAAACATATATCGGAGATCCCGAAATTATTTCTATCCCAAATGAAGCGATGACTTGTGATGAGTATATTGAAGAACGAATGAAATTGATTGATTTCTCTAAGCTGCATGAAGAAATAAAAGAAGGAAATCCATGGAAACATGACGAAAGAAAAGCCAATTACACCCCACATATGGATGTAAGTAAACATGGTATGGATACGACACATTTAACTGCTGTTGATCAATGGGGAAATATTGCAGCTTGTACAACTTCGATCGAGCGGATATTTGGTTCAGGAATAATGGTTCCGGGCTTCGGCTTTATGTTGAATAATGATTTAACAGACTTTAATCCAGAGCCAGGAACAGCAAATGAACCGAACGGAAACAAATATGTATTGAGTTCAAAATCACCAACTATTGTTTTTGATAATGGCAAGCCGTTTTTCACACTAGGTTCTCCAGGAGCATCGACAATTGTCGGCTCTGTTGCTCAAGTTCTTTTACATGTTCTTGATTATAAAATGGATCTTGGTGAAGCAATTGCCGAACCGCGTATATTTAATGATCCGAAACGCACGATGGAGTGGGAAGATGGAATTAATGATGAAGCGATGAAAAAACTGAAAGATTTAGGATATAAACTAGATAGAAGTTTTAAAAATGAAACAGCAGATTCGCGCATCAGTGATATAAAAGCAATTCTAATTGATCATGAAAATGGTATGTTGTACGGGTCTTCGGATTCCCCGAGACCATCGAGAACGATAGGAGTAAATGAAACATCATAAACTTTAACAATCTAATAAGGAGGAGGGATAAAATGGGTGATCCAACCCACCTATTAGAAGAATTAATCAGAATTGACAGCTCTAGTAAAGCTGGGGCAAATGAAGCAATTTCCTACTGTGAAAAGTGGTTAAAAGAACATGAGCTACCTGTTAAAAGACTTGAAAACCAGGGTTTCCACATGCTTATTTGTGAAATTGGACAAGGAGATCATACTGTCGTACTGAATGGACATATTGATGTTGTGGAAGCGGAAGAAAGGCAATTTGTCCCCAGAACTAAGGGCGAAAAGTTATATGGACGTGGCGCTGTGGATATGAAAGCTGGAGTAGCAGCATTTATGATGGCGTTAACTCAGTTGAAAGACAAGGAACTTCCAGCTAAAGTCATGCTCCAAATCGTTTCGGATGAGGAAACTGGTGGGGAGTTTGGAACACAATATTTAACGGAACAAGGCTACTTGGGAGATTTTATTATTTGTGGCGAACCGACGAATTTGGGAATCGGTATACAGACAAAAGGTGTATTACAACTAGATATTACTGTCAAAGGGCAATCGGCACATGGAAGTCGTCCGTGGGAAGGGGAAAATGCCATAACAAAAGCATTTAATCTCTTTGAAGAAATTGAAGAACTTCCTTTTGTACAAGAAAGTTCACAGATGTATGATCATCCATCTATTAATCTTGCTAAAATAAAAGGTGGTACTGTTTATAATAAAGTACCTGATCAATGTGAGATTTCCCTGGATATCAGATACCTTCCCGATCAATCTCCAGATGAAATTACACAACAGATTAAGGGGCTTTCGGATAGTATCGTAAAGGTTCATACAAAGGGCGATCCAGTGAAAACGAAAGAGGATAATCCATTTGTAGAGGTGTTGAGTACGTCCATTAAGCGGATTACTGATCTTGAAACAGTGAATATATTTGGTCAACATGGTTCTAGTGATGGGAAGTTCTTCACTCCTTATGGTGGCTCTGCAATAGAGTTTGGTCCAGTTGGAACGGATTGGCATGGAGAAAACGAAATGGTATACCTCGATTCCGTGAGAGAATATCAAAAAGTCCTTGTAGACTTTATTATGTCTATAAGGGATTAAAGTTTTGATTTGAAAAGCACGTGGGCAGCAGTATATTCGTTCGCGTGTTTTTTTCTACAAAAAAAGGAAGTGAAATATGGAAACTTTATTATTTGTATTATTATTGCTAGTAATCATTGGATTAATTAGTGGGACATTCATGTTTTGGGTGCCGGAACAACATAAAAGCATAGGATCAACTGAAAATCTTCCGTTCATCTCCATTATTATACCAGCTCGTGATGAAGAAAAACGTTTGCCGAATCTATTAAAATCACTCAACCAACAAGAATATAAAGCTTACGAAGTAATTGTTGTTGATGATGGATCTGTAGACGATACGATTTCAGTTGCTAGAAGTTATGGTGCAAGTGCTATTAAGAATCAAGCAGTAGAAAATATGACTGCGGGAAAAGCGCGTGCATGTGCAACAGGAGCAGAACATGCGAAAGGTGAGTGGTTGTTATTTTTGGATGCGGATGTGCAATTTAAGAATAAAGATAGTCTAGGAAACTTACTCGCTACTTTTCAACGAAAAGGCGCAGAAGGAATTTTTTCCGTACAGCCATACCATGAAATTAAGCATACATATGAAAATCTTTCTGCAATATTTAATGTAATTGTGGTAACGGGAGTGAATGTATTTACATTTTGGAAGGATAAACTCAAGACAGCAGGTTCATTTGGTCCAGTGATTCTAACTACGAAAGAGGACTACGAACGTACGGGAGGTCACAATCAAGCGCCAGAGTCTATTATGGATGATTTTGCGCTTAGTTCGATTTATCTGGAGCAGGATTTACCAGTTATAAATTATGCAGGCAAAGGATTAATTACATTAAGAATGTATCCTGAAGGTATCAAACAATTGGTGGAAGGCTGGACGAAAAATTTAGCAACAGCCTCTCAATCTACCCATTGGTTTGTTATGCTTTTAATTATGATGTGGATAAATGGAGCATTTATGGCGGTACTCTTTCCGCTTTTATCACTGTTTATAGGAGAAACAACTTGGATACTATTAGGCGGAGCTTTTTATTTTGTCTATGCATTTCACGTACTTGTTTTAGCAAGACGAACAGGAAACTTCCATGCATGGATCTTCCTTCTGTTTCCTATTTTGTTTCTATTTTTCACAGCTATATTTGTTTACTCTTTATATTGCACACATATTCTTCGTTCTGTTTCTTGGAAAGGACGTAAGATAAAAGTGTAGGGGAAAAGGTGTATGACATGACATTTTCTACTGCTATAATGCTTATTCTAGTTAATATTTTTGCGTGGGGTTTTTTGCACTTTTTTATTTCCTACCTATGTTTTCTAATACCGATTGATTTCTTTAAAAAGGATTTAAGCGGTTTTAGAATTGCTGGGTGGGAAAAGGATGGGGCGTTATGGAATAACATATTTCATGTGAAAAAGTGGAAAAAGCATCTTATTGATGGCTCCTCCATCGTAAAACAGAGTTATAATAAAAGTAATTTACATGGTACCAAAAAATACGCATTAGCCGAGTTCGCTGCGGAAACGAAGCGTGCAGAATTAACACATTGGCTCTTAATACCACCTGCATTATTATTTTTCCTGTGGAATCCAATGTGGGCTGGGTGGGTAATGGTTGCTTACGCACTTATTGCAAATCTTCCATTCATCATTACGCAGCGCTATAATCGTGCGAGGATAGAAAAAATAATCATGCGCCTTTAATCAGTTTCAAAAAAGCACAGCATTCTAGGTTTACTAGATTGCTGTGCTTAAAAATTTAATTAAAAGAATAATAATCCAATCGATATTGGAATGAAACTGTAGAATAGGATAATTACACAGAAGCCCATGATATCTCTAACTTTTAACCCTGCAATTGCTAGTAGTGGAAGGGCCCAGAATGGTTGAATCATGTTTGTCCATGCATCTCCCCATGCAACAGCCATTGCTGTTTTTGCATTATCCACTCCTAATTCAATTCCAGCTTGGATCATAATTGGACCTTGAACTGCCCATTGTCCTCCACCTGAAGGTACAAAGAAGTTTACAAGTCCAGCACTAATGAAGGTAAATAATGGGTAAGTGAATTCGGTTGAAATATTAACAAACCATAATGACATCATATCTGATAGCCCGGAAGCAACCATCATGCCCATGATCCCTGCGTAGAATGGGAATTGAACAATAATTCCTCCAACGTTTTTAACAGCGTTATTTACGCTATGCAAAAATCTACGTGGTGTACGGTGTAAAATTACCCCTAAGAATAACATAATTAAGTTTACAATATTAATATTTAAATCGAATCCTTTTGTTGAAAAATGATATACAACATAAGCCAGACCGAGTAATCCAATTAGCATAGAGACAATTTGACTATTCTCGATTCTATCAGACGGTGTTGCGTTTTCATTTGTTTCTTCAACATACTCATCTTTAAAAGAGTTTTTTTGCCAATCGATTGGTTTTGAAATTTCAAGACCTTCTCTTGTTTTCATTAAATATGCATTTAGAAATGGCATTGTAAAAAGAATAAAGAATACAATAAACAGATTCGAAGCACTGAACATTGTTTCAGTTACTGGAATTATGCCCATTTGTTCTTCTAAAAAGTGTCCTTCAGTAGCGATTAATAACGGAATTGATCCTGAAAGACCACCGTGCCAAACAACAAATCCACTATATGCACTAGCTACAAGTAAACGATAATCAACAGATGGAACCTTTTTTGCAATCTGAATTGCCATGAGCGCTCCAACGACTAACCCAAAACCATAGTTGATAATGGAACCAATTGTTCCTACAAACGTAACTAGGATAATAGCTTGGGCTGGCGAACTTGCCATCATACTAATTTTTTCTAAGCCCTTTTTAACGAGTGGTGTGTTAGCTAAGATATATCCAGTAACAACAATGAGAGACATTTGCATTGCAAAGGCTAGTAAGTCCCAAAATCCTCCACCCCAGTATTCCACCATTTGAATAGGTGAACTGTCCGTCATCAATATTCCCATTAGGAATACAACTAAAGTTAAAATAATAGCGAAGATAAACGCATCTGGTAAGTAACGTTGAACAATTCGATCAAAAAAATTAGTAATAGTTCTCATTATAATCCCCCTTGTAAGACTTATCTAACATAAAACTTACTCCCCTGTAAGCATTCATTTAAAGCTAAAGTGTAATTGCAAAACCTTTCATAAAACAGACTCCCAAGCTTGTTACGCTTGGAAGCCCTCTGTGATTAATTCAGGTTCAACGGTACTCGTTACATCTTCTAAAGAATATCCGTCAGCAATTTCTACTAATTTCAAACCTTCATCAGTTACGTCGATCACTGCCCTATCTGTAATGATACGATCAACGACACCTTTTCCAGTCAAAGGCAGAGAGCATTTCTTTAATATTTTTGGTCCGCCTTGTTTCGTTGTATGCTCCATAATAACGATGATACGCTTGGCACCGTGAACTAAATCCATTGCACCTCCCATACCTTTAATCATTTTTCCTGGAATCATCCAATTTGCTAAGTCACCTGTTTCAGATACTTCCATTCCCCCCAGAATGGCAATATCTATATGACCTCCGCGAATCATCCCAAAGGATTCTGCATTACTAAAATAGCTTGCCCCTTTTATAGCAGTAACAGTTTCCTTTCCAGCATTAATAAGGTCAGGATCTACCTCATCTTTTGTAGGGTATGGACCGATTCCAAGTAGGCCATTTTCAGATTGTAATACAACTTGTTTATCATCTGAAATATAATTAGCCACCATCGTCGGCATACCAATCCCCAAGTTAACATAGGAACCATCTTGAATTTCCTTTTCCGCTCGCTTTGCGATTTCAACTCTTACATTGTATGTCATTTGATGACCTCCTAATTCCTAATCACTTGTTGTTAGTCGCTCAATACGTTTTTCTTGTTTTCCTTGAATCAAACCTTGTACATAAATACCAGGCGTATGAATTTCATTTGGATCAAGTTCTCCAACTTCAACGATTTCTTCCACTTCAGCAATTGTAAATTTACCTGCTGTCGCAATGACAGGGTTAAAGTTTTGTGCTGTTTTACGGTAAATTAGATTTCCATGTTTATCAGCTTTCCATGCACGAACGAGGCTATATTCAGCAACTAATCCTTCTTCTAGCAAATATTCTTTACCATTAAATTCTCTCGTTTCCCTACCTTCCGCAATCGGAGTACCGACACCAGCTGGAGTGTAAAATGCTGGAATCCCAGCTCCACCTGCACGAATTTTTTCTGCGAGAGAACCTTGAGGGACTAATGTCACTTCAAGTTCGCCGTTTAATACTTGTCTTTCAAATTCTTTATTCTCACCAACATAAGAAGATATCATTTTTTTAATTTGCTTGTTCTGTAGTAAGAGACCTAATCCCCAATCATCAACTCCACAGTTGTTAGAAATAACCGTTAAATCCTTCGAACCTTTGTCACGTAATGCCTGGATGAGGTTTTCTGGAATTCCAACAAGTCCAAAGCCTCCAACCATAATTGTCATGCCGTCTTCAATACCTGAAACAGCATCTTCAAAATTTGTATAAATCTTTTTCACGATTGTTCCCTCCTTGTTAGCCTCTTTCAATAATTGTAGCTACACCCTGGCCGCCACCGATACATAAAGTTGCTAATCCATACTGCTCTTCGCGACGTGTTAATTCATGAAGTAGTGTTACTAAAATACGCGCACCACTTGCTCCAATTGGATGTCCTAAAGCAATTGCTCCACCATTAACATTTAAAATATCTTCATTGAATTGGAGCTCTTTCCCTACAGCTAATGCTTGTGCTGCGAAGGCTTCATTTGCTTCGATTAAATTCAATTGATCGAGTGTAAGGCCTGATTTTTGTAATGCTTTTTTCGTTGCTCCAATTGGTCCAAGGCCCATGACACTCGGATCTAATGCAACACTAGCATTTCCTTTAATTGTAGCCATTGGTGTAATTCCAAGTTCTTCAGCTTTTTTGCGGCTCATTAATACAACTGCTGCTGCACCATCATTTATACCAGATGCGTTTCCAGCAGTAACAGAACCGTCTTTTTTAAATGCAGGTCTCAACTTACCTAGACTTTCTGCAGTTGTGCCTTCTCGCACGTATTCGTCGGTATCAAAGATTATTGCATCTCCTCTACGCTGAGGGATTTCTACTGGAACAATTTCATCTTTGAATTTGCCGTCTGCAATTGCTTTCGCTGCTTTTTGTTGACTAGATGCAGCAAATTCGTCTTGCTCTTCTCGCGTTAATTCATATCTATCACAAACATTCTCTGCGGTGGTACCCATATGGTAATCATTGAAAGCACACCAGAGTCCATCTTTAATCATACTATCTACAAGTGTTTTGTCTCCCATGCGCAAGCCATCTCTAGCATCCATTGAAAGATATGGCGCTTGACTCATATTTTCCATTCCGCCCGCAACAATAATATCTGCGTCACCTACTTGGATTGCTTGTGTAGCTAGATGAATTGCTTTTAGACCTGAGCCACAAACATGGTTAATTGAAAAAGCTGGCGTCTGCTCTGATATACCTGCGTGCACTGCTGCTTGTCTTGCCGGATTTTGACCAAGTCCTGCTTGCAATACATTACCTAAAATCACTTCGTCTACTTGATCTCCGCTAACTCCTGCTTTTTCTAAAGCACTTTTAATGACAAGTGCACCTAATTGTACGGCGCTTATATCTTTTAAAGAACCACCAAATTTTCCAATGGGCGTTCGTAAAGCGCTTACAATTACAACGTCGTTCATTGACATTTAATAACCTCCTTACATTCTAAAAAGATAAAGTATTCTTAATTAAGACTTTACAATGAATTGATTTATAAGTAAAATGAATATAAGGAATGTCACTTATTCTATTATCGAATAAGTTAAACTAAAATTATTTCTATAATAGTATATGAAAGTAGGCGGTAGAAATAGACTTTAATGAGTTAAAACACTTTATAGCTATTGTAGAACATGGAAGTTTTACAAATGCTGCTAAGAATATTTATGTTTCTCAGCCGACATTGAGTAAATCAATAGATAAACTTGAAAAAAAGTTACAACTTAAATTACTAGAACGCTCAACTAGAAAAATAACAGTTACAGATGCAGGAAAACTTGTCTACACACAAGCACAGAAAATATTGGGATCAACACAAGAACTTCATTTACTGCTAGATGATTTGAAAAACATTCCAACTGGTGAAATTAATATCGGAGTTCCACCATTAATCGGTACGCTTTTCTTTTCAAAAATTGCACAGTATTTTGGTAAATCAAACCCTGGAATAAAGTTACATTTAGTAGAATGGGGTGCCAAACGTGTAGAGACATTAGTAGAAGAAGGAAAGGTTGATATTGGATTAGTAGTTTTACCTGTTAATGAAGAGAAATTTAATATTCTACCATTCTTGGAAGATGAATTTATGTTATTTACACATAAGGATCACCCACTCGCTAAAAAAGAATCTGTACAAATGGAAGAGTTAAAAGAAGAAGACTTTATTCTTTTTACAGAAGAATTTTCTTTACATGGCCTAGTTATTCATCAATGTGAGAAAGCGGGATTCCATCCGAAAATTGCATACAAAAGCTCGCAATGGGATTTAATGATTGAATTAATTATTGCGGAGTTAGGTATTACACTTTTCCCTAAGTCTGCTTATGAAAAAATAGATGAGTCTAAAGTATCCGCGATTCCAATTCAAACACCACCCACATGGAAATTAGGAGTGATTACCAAAAAGGAAAGTTACCAATCCTTTGCTCTCCGGTCTCTATTAGAATTTTTCGCAGATGATTTCAAAAATAGATTATGATAAATAATCCTTAAGTATCTCATTAGTCATTTGACTTTAGAGATACTTTTTGATTTTAAAGCTAGTTTGCTCCTGAATCCACAATCGTTACTCTAATGTAGATAATAAACATTAAAATCTTTAGTTAGTATAGATAATGTATTTATCTTTAAAAGTTGTATAATTACTTAGTGAAACAAATCACAAATTCAAGAGATTAAGATACTACAAGAGGGCACTTTTAGTAAAACTTGCCCCAATAGGATTGCAGAAAGAAATGTATACATATTCGCTAATTGTCAAAAATGATAGTAATGGGATCATTCTTTTAACTTTTAGGGTATAGAGATATTTGATGCTGGTAATCCGACCAACATGAAAGCGACTGAAAAAATATTTTTTCGGTTCAAAATATACGTTAATTCATTTTAACAAAGAGGAGAATACAATCATGAGTAATTACAATGCAGTATCAGGAACGAACACGGAAAATGCTCCAAGCGGGAAAGGTCTATATTCACAATCTGTAGCTTTTTCACATTATAATAATCTTTCAGCACAATTACCTATCGACCCAGAAACAAATAAATTAGTAACTGGTGGAATCAAGGAACAAGCTGAACAATGTTTTAAAAATATCGAGTCAGTTGTAAACAGTATCGATCACGTGATGAGCGATATCGTGCGAATTACAGTATTTGTTAAAGATATCAAAGATGTTGACGCGGTTGATGAAGTTTACAAAACATTCTTCCCAACTTATGTTCCTGCACGTACAACGGTTGCAGTTGCAGCTTTACCTATGGATGCGCTAGTTCAAATTGAAGCACTTGTTTCACATGGTGAAGGTACAATTCCAAATGCTCCACAAGCAGGAGACCTCATTAAGCTTACAAATAACACAGCAAATGCACCAGTTAATTCTTTATCTACACAAACTGTTTCATTTTCTCATTACAATAATTTATCCGCTCAATTACCTATCGATCCAAAAACAGGTAGATTAGTTCCTGGTGGGGTGAAAGAACAGACAGCACAATCTTTGAAAAATATTAAAGCAATTTTAGAAAGTATCGATGTTCCTTTAGATGATATTGTTAGAATTACTATTTTCCTTAAAGATCTTGCAGATACGGAAGCTGTAAATGAAGTGTATTCAACATTTTTCCCTGATTCGGCAATTGCAAGAGCTGTAGCTTATGTTCCAGCGCGTACAGTAGTAGAAGCTTCTGCATTACCAATGGATGCTTTGGTTCAAATCGAGGCAGTAGTTTCACACGGAGATGGAACACCTCCACAAGAAGTAGAAGATAGACATGGAATTGTTATCTGGGCAAATAATACAGATGACGCACCTAAAGATGCACTTTCCACACAAACTGTAGCTTTCTCTCACTACAATCATCTTTCCGCTCAATTACCAATTGATGCAAAAACTGGTGAATTGGTAGCTGGTGGCGTTAAAGAACAGACGGAACAAGTTTTGAAAAATATTAAAGCAATCGTAGAGAGTATCGACCATGTGATGGATGATGTAGTTAAAGTGAATATCTTCGTTAAAAATATAGAGGATATGGATGCTGTAGACGAAGCTTATGCAACATTTTTCCCAGAAGGCGTTCCTGCGAGAAGAGTAGTTGGAGTATCGGCTTTACCAAAAGATGCTCTGATTCAAATCGATGCAGTTGTTGCTAATGCTGAAGGAACACCTCCGAAAGCATAACAAATACTGTTTATTGTTAGCTAAAAAGGAATTTCTTAACTCATAAAAGCATCAAGTTTCAGCTAGTTTAGGCTGAAAACTTGATGCTTATTTGTTTACCGTTTAGGATACTCTTTTAAATAACACATTATTTTCTAAATGAATATGTTCGTAGGTTTCTTTCGTTAATTCTTCAAGTCTTGCATATGTGATGCGATAGGAGTTACATGCCCCCTGAGGCAGAGTGAAATTATTTGTGACTTCTCGTATTTTATCTAGTATCTCTGTTTGTTCTTCACGTTCTTTTATTAATTTAGCATTGGCGCTTTGAATCTTTTCTTTTAATTCCTCTGTAGGATTTTTCTCGTAAGCTTCAATTAATGGGAAAACATCCGCTTCTTCATCAGCCATTTGTTCTTCTATTTTTGCTTTAAATGTATGGAATAACTCAAATAAGTCTTTCAAATGCGCATGCTCCGCACCATGAACACGTGCAACCTTTGTTACAAATTGTCCGATGGGAGCAAGCTCCTCGTATAAGTACGTATGATGTTTATCAAATATATGATTGGTAATCTTGGTTAAGGGCAGTGTGTCCCAGTCGATTACTTCGTTTTCTTCTTTACTCCAACGTTCATAAGATGTATTTAATTCCGAAAGCAGCAATTTTTCGTCTAGCTTCTTTTCGGGAAGAACATCTGCAAGTGGACGATCTCCTTTGCAGCAAAAATTAATCTGATGCTTATTAAATAAATCGCTCGCCTTTGGATAGACTTTAACAATCTCTGCCGGCGTTTGTTCTATTGTAAATGTCTGCATGTTATATCCTCCTCATTATTTATTCGTATTTATCATAAACGAATCCAAAAAATAATACTGTGATTGGCGTCACTGAATAAAGGAATTTTGAAAATTAAATAGAACATAGTAGTAAGTGCAATTTCATGTGAAGGAGAGGATTAGCATCGAAAATAAAGTTGTTTTTATTACGGGAGCGGCGAGTGGGATAGGTTATGAAGTAGGTGTTGCATTTGCGAAGAGTGGAGCGAAGGTGGCTTTTACAGATATCAACGAAAGTCATTTGAATGAAGTAATTGAGAAATTACGGACCAAAGCCTTGGACGTGGTTGGCTTCACATGTGATGTCTCCAATGAAGAAGAATTGAAACTAGCAATCGATCAGACGGTGAATAAATTTGGTCGATTGGACATTCTGATTAATAATGCTGGGTTGCAACATGTAGCTGCCCTTGAGGATTTTTCGACAGAGAAGTTCGAATATATGATGAGGGTAATGTTAGTAGCACCATTTATGGCAACGAAATATGTCTTGCCGATTATGAAGAAACAAGGTTTCGGTAGAATTATTAATATGGCTTCAATTAATGGCTTAGTTGGCTTTGCGGGAAAAGCTGCATATAATAGTGCCAAACATGGACTTATCGGCTTAACGAAAGTTACTGCTTTAGAAAGTGCTAAAGATGGAATTACTGTCAATGCTCTATGTCCAGGTTATGTTGATACACCCCTTGTTCGCGGACAATTTGAAGATTTGGCAAAACATCGCAACATTCCATTAGAAAAAGTCTTAGAAGAAGTTCTCTACCCGCTAGTTCCTCAACAACGTCTACTTGAAGTCCAAGAAATAGTAGACTATGCACTATTTTTAGCGAGTGACAAAGCAAAGGGAGTAACAGGCCAATCTGTTGTACTTGATGGGGGTTATACAGCGCAGTAATGCTTAATTAAGAAATGATAGTTTTCCTGTACAGCTTTATTATTACAATAATTAAACTTGTCAAGGCTGAACTATCAGTATTTTCAATAGATTTTTACTTTGTTCGTTAAGTTGACAAAATGGTAGATTGTTAATATACTTAATTAAACATAATATTATAGGAATCACGGCATAGATACGATAAAAAATACAGCTTATATCCGATACTTTACAGTAGCCCACTGTGTTCTAGAACATGTTACAGGGCTATTTTTTTAGTGCGTAATATTCGTAATTCATAATGTTTGTTGGTTCAAAATTGAATGGAGGCTTTTATTATGTCAAAAAAAGAGGAGCAATCCCAACATACAACTGATTCTTCTAGACGTAAATTCTTGAAGAGCTCTGGTTATGCAGTTGGTGGAATTGCAGTCGGTGCTACACTAGGCGGAATTCTTGGAATGGGCGATAAAGAGGAACAACAGCCAGCTACTACAGAGGCACCGCCAGTCGAAAAACATGATCATGCTTTACAGTACTTCACAAACCGAGCGGATTTTGAATTACTAAGTCAAGCAACAGAAAGAATTTTCCCAGAGGACGAAAATGGTCCAGGAGCAATTGGTCTAGGAGTCCCTTATTATATTGACAAACAATTAGCAGGGCTATGGGGAAGTAATGCGAAAGAATATAGATATGGTCCTTTCTTTGAAGGAGAAACGAACCAGGGCTATCAATCTTCTTTAAAATATCACCAGCTTTATGATTTAGGAATCGAAGCAATTGAAAAACATAGTCAAGCAAACTTTGAAAGTAGATTCATTGAATTAGAAGGCGAACAACAGGATGAAATTTTAGTAGCTTTAGAGAATGATGAAGTGAATATGCCTGGTGTGAAGTCGAGCGTTTTCTTTGAAATTTTAAGAAAATCAACAATTGAAGGTGCATATGCAGATCCACTTTATGGTGGGAACAAGGATATGCAAGGTTGGAAGATGAAGGAATATCCAGGAGTTCAAATGGCCTATACACTTGAGCAAGTTGAGTCAGAGAACTTCCTACAAATAGAGCCGAAGAGTCTTCATAATACTCACACGCGCTAAATTATCAGTTAATTTACGCTTTAAAACGTTACTTATAACAGAAAGAGGTATTGAATTATGGTTACTAAACTGCCTAAGACAGATGTAGTCACAGTAGGGGTAGGTTGGACAGGTGGAATCATCGCTGCAGAAGCTAGTAAAGCAGGATTAAAAGTTGTCGGACTTGAACGTGGAGGAAACCGTGGAACATCAAATTTCGCAATGAAACATGATGAACTGCGCTATGCTTTACGTGGAGAATTAATGCAAGACTTATCAAGAGAAACATTAACATTCAGAAACAATAGTGGACAACGTGCATTACCAATGCGTCAATATGGATCATTCATGTTAGGAAACGGTGTTGGTGGAGCAGGTTCACATTGGAACGGAATGACAGACCGTTACTTGCCTTATGATTTCGAGATTCGTTCGAAAACAATTGAGAGATACGGTGAAGGTAAAATTGCTGATGGTCTATTACTCCAAGACTGGGGAATTACATATGACGAAATGGAGCCATATTACACGATGTTTGAAAAAATGGCTGGAATTTCTGCAGATGAAACTCCGCTTCGTGGAGACCGTTCAGAGCCATTCCCGAACCCAGCATTAAATCATGGCCCAGAGCTTGATTTATTTAAAGAAGCTACATCGAAAATGGGACTAGATCCATTTATTATGCCAGCAGCAAACAACTCACAAGCTTATACGAACCCAGATGGTCAGCATTTAGGTGCTTGCCAAATGAACGGATTCTGTGAGAGATTTGGTTGTGAATACGGTGCAAAAGCAAGTCCGAACGTTACAGTTATCCCAACTGCAAAAGCTACTGGGAATTTCGAACTTCGCCCACACTCAGAAGTAGTTGAAGTACTTCATGATGGAAATAGAGCAACTGGTGTAATTTATGTTGATACACGTACTGGTGAAAGATTTGAACAGCCAGCTGAAATTGTTGCTTTAACAAGCTATACATTTAACAATAACCGTTTGTTACTTACTTCAGGACTAGGTACTGCTTATAACCCTGAAACACAAAGAGGAACAATTGGTAAAAACTATTGCTACCAAGTAATTGTTGGTACAGACGGATTCTTCGATGACCGTAAATTCAACACGGCAATTGGTTCAGGTGGACTAGCTGCAACTTTAGATAATTTTAATGGAGATAACTTTGACCATACTGATTTTGACTTCTTACATGGTGGAGCAATCATCATGAACCAGTCTGGTAAACGCCCGATTGAGAACAACCAAGTTCCTCCAGGGACACCAAGCTGGGGTAAAGAATTTAAAGCTCAATCACTGAAATACTATAACCGTATGGTAAACGTTCATACGTATGGTGCAGTATTACCACACGTTGATAACTATCTAGATTTAGATCCGACATATAAAGATGTTCATGGTAGACCATTATTACGTATGACATTTGATTTCTCTGAAACAGATAAAAAACGTGGTCGTTTCCTAAACGAACAGACAAGAAAAATCATGCAGGAAATGGGTGCTACTCATGTTTCTGAAGATGAATCTGTTGATCGTTATGATATGACGAAATATCAAGCAACACATAATACTGGTGGAGTTATCATGGGTGCTGACCCAGAAACATCTGCGGTAAACAACTTCCTACAAATGTGGGAAGCTGATAACGTGTTTGTTGTTGGTGGTTCAGCATATGCACACCAAAGTGGTTATAACGCAACACATACTCTAGGTGCGCTTGCTTACAGAGCTTCAGAAGGAATTATTAAATATAGTAAAGATGGCGGTAAACTTGCTTAAACTTAGAAGTTACGGTATCTTTTCATAAAATCCACTTAAGGTCGGAGGCGACATTCTATGGGTATAGCCAATATTGGAATTCCAGGTTTAATTCTTATTATTGTTTTAGCGCTTATTATTTTCGGTCCAAAGAAATTACCAGAGATCGGAAAAGCTGCTGGACAAACATTAAGAGAATTTAAAACATCTGCAAATGACTTAATCGATGATAAAGAAGAAGAAAAAACAGAAGCAGAAACTAAATAAATTTCTTTAATAAATGAAGCGCTGAAATCTTGATGATTTCAGCGTTTTTTGTATGGGGATTAACTAGTGTCAAACGGCTTTTCGGGTTGCTGATTTAATTTAGTTTAGAGACCCAATCCCAGAATAATTTACCTCTTGAAAACAAACGTGTGTTCGTATATAATAAAATTACAAACAAACGTTCTATAGTGGAGGGGTTAGTTATGAAAGGATTATTCATGCGTGCGGCAGAAAGCCAAGAGAAATTGGTTATTTTTTATATGGATGGAGCAGAACAGGTGACACAACGATATATAAAGGTATTGAAAATTCGTGGAGATTATATGTTGGCGTATTGCTTTTATCGTAAAAAGGTTCGCACTTTTAAAATGTCGAATATCCTTTCAGCAGCCCCAGTTAAAAAAGGAGTGGGTGCTTAATGGTAAACGATCGTGGAAACATTAAGTGGACGACATTAATGTTACCTGAGCATGCTGAAATTTTAAGAGAACTAAGGATCCAGCAAAGTTATAAGACTAAGCCGATTCTTGATGAGCAGTTAATTGAGGAGAATGAATTAAAATTACAACAAGCAATCCAAGCAGATGTAACCATTGAAGTGAAATATTTTAAAGAACATAATTTTCATTTTATAAAAGGGAAGTTGCGGAACATTAATGCAAATGGGAAAGGCCATATTACATTTGAAAATGAAGATAGAACAGAGATATCTTTTCATGAGATTATTGAGGTAAAATTGGGATAAAACACTTATAATCATTTTTTCACTTGTAGGGACATGAGGAGATATGAGTTAATGTAGTTGTCGGACCGACAGACTCTAACGAAAGGAGGCTGATTCTATTGATCACAAATAACGAGGTGGTTTTCGCGTAAAGCGAAAACTATCTTCAGAGGGACCGTATAAGATGCGGTCCCTTTCATTTATCGAATATTTTTGGAAAATTAACATCTTTTACTGAGTAAAAAATTTTGTGGGAAAAAACACTTCCACTAAATGAAGTTTCGTTCTATAATTTAGATTAGGAATAATAATTAGAAAATAATAAGGGAAGGAGTTGTCACTGATATGGACAAAGTAATAAATTTTGGGACGGTAGATTTTAAAAGTATCAAGGAGGACGTAAATCGTGCAATACAAAAATGCAAAAGAGGTCCTTCCCCCTAGTTTGCTGAAAGAAATGCAAAAGTATATACAAGGTGATTTGATATATATACCTAAGGCAAAACAAAAACGGGCAGCCTGGGGAGAAGTGAGCGGATCAAGAGCGTTACTCGCAGAACGCAATGAAAAGATTTTTTACCTATATAATAATGGGAAATCAATGGAAGAGTTGGAACAGAAATTTCATCTCTCAAATGACAGCATTCGAAAAATTGTTTATAAAATGCGTAAAAGCAGTGGATAAATAAAAACGTGAAGCCATCGAATTGGTTTCACGTTTTTTTGCATAGCTGATTAGAAATTAGACAAGCTGACTCTAACTTTAATTCAGCATGGTTATGTGCTAAATCGTCGCTCCAAAAAAATAAGCTTCGCTTTCCGCGGGCTCGCGATATGCTTCCTCGGAGGAAGGACACCTCCTGCGGGATCATATCGTCTTCGCTTTCCCGCTGGAGTATACATATTTTTTCTACGCTATGTTTTGCTCACTAAGTAAAATTTATTTATTAAATAAATAGCTATTATTTACCTAAACCAGAAAATGCATAAGTCAATTAACAATTTAACTACAATCATGATGTGTAACTAATAAATAGTAATCGAAAAGCATATTATAAATATTTAATGGGAGTAGCCCCGATGCACCGAAGACTCCTGTGGGAGGAAAGGCAACGGTGAGATCCGGTGTGCGTAGCTCACCGAAGCTCACCAGCCGCCCACGGAAAGCGAAGGTGCATCGGGGCTACGGACTTCCATTGAAGAGTTACCCACACTGAGTGAACGTAATAAATTCTTAAAACACAGCACATTCGAATCTAAGAAAGATTAATTATAACTATTCTTTCGCTTGTTGCTAGTGGCTGGGCATGAGTTAATAGGAATGTAGCAATTGATTATCAAGGAAGGAGGTAACAGAAATGTTGACAATAAAATTTGAGGTGGCTCACGTATAGTTGAGCTGGCCTGCTTTCGATTGCTAATAGTATTTTTATGTCTATAAGACTTTTACCGTGAAAGTATCAGCCTTTAGATGGAAGGGTGCTAAATCGATAGTGGGAAAAAATTGTTACCGAATTTCACTCCGAATGCCGACGACCAGAAAGCTTCCCAGATGTATGATAAATATACAAAGTGAAACTCCATCCAGTGATGTGTTTTAAGAATCTCACTGCATGTAGTGGAACGAATCGAGCGTTTACTAACTGTTTCCCAACCGATAATCTTCCATCGTGGAAGAGGGGGAGGACAGTGAGTTAACCTACGAAAATCTGAGGGAGGAAACAATCGTGCATATGGATCTTGCTATTTTCAAATGTGTTACTCATGACCGGATGGAAACAATAAAAAATGAGACTTTTGGGAGACAATGTTTTAATAAAAAGGAACAAATGAGAAAAGTGAAAACGAATCTAGGATTACTGTTACATGTCTTTTTGTAAACGGGAAGTCTGGTTAGATTGGAAGACGGACGTAAATTTCGATAAAATGAAAAGACCTGAAAAAGAATAAGTTTCTTTTCAGGTCTTTGTCTATTTATTCGTCTAAAGCACTTAATTCTTTCTTTACTTCACGTGGTAAATTAAAGAAAGGTTGGATATCCTGAACATATTCTAAGATACCTAGAAATTCATCGCGTTCATTGTATACACCTTTATAAGTAATATGAACAAATTTATCTTTTTTCTTGAACCACATATTTTCAGATGTACGTTTCTGTGATTTTAGATCTCTGATCAGTCGCATAACTTTGCTCATACTTTTAGGTGGATGACAGTTAGCGACATGCCTACCAATTGAGCTAGGAGTTCTAACAAACATCATCTCTGAAGCAGTCGTAATTTCATTAAAATATTTGAATACACCATTCTTATCAATAAAAGTTAGTTCTAATGGGAGGTTATTTAGGATGTAATTGGCCTCTTGAAGTGTTAGAAATCCCCCACCAAAAGGTAAATGACGTCCATCATCTGGAAAAGAACGTTCCATATTTTCTATAGGAGGAACTTCATGCTCTTCCATATCTACTAATGAATAACCATACGCGTCACTTTCAATTGTGACTGCTAACCAATCCTTATCTGTAAAGTTCGCAACTAAGATTGGTAATAAAAAAGCTTCTTCTTGAAAAATCATGTCTTTCATTTTACTTTCAAGTCCGACAAAAGCTTTCTTTATATAATTAATATCAATGGAATCAAATTTTTGCATCATTGTCTTTGTGCCTTTATATAGCGTGCGAATACGATCATCATCTCCCCACATTGTTCTTGTGAGCGTATAATATCCGTAGCGCTCAAGAATCGGGAAGAAGAGTTTTTCCTTGCGATTAAAATGATGATAAAATTCACCTAGAAGAGACATCAAACCCATTAATTCTTCATTATCTGTATTACTTTCTAATAGCTCGTGTATTTGTTGAAGTGTTAACTGAAAAGCTTTGTTCTCATGAAGGAAGATATCAATTGCAGATACCGCATGCTTTGAATCTGGCACGTTTAATTTAGATAGCGGTTCTCCATTGAGATGATAGAAGATATCAAATAAATTCATAATGTCTTCATTCGTTACTCCAAAATCTCCACTTTTAACTTCATATATATCTGGTAAAATAGTTATGGCATCAGCTTTTGAAAATACTTCTTGAAATCCTTCGTAAATATCTGTATGTTTTTCACCGTAGTGGATACGTAATAATATATCTTTTAAATGATTGATTCTCTCTATATCAAATTGTAGGACAGACATCATTCCACCTCAAATCAATATTTTTATAAAGAAGTTTTAGCGCAACAAGGCGCGTGTAACTTCATCATATCATAGGATGTTGAGGTGTTTTTAGCAGGAATGTGACAATCTATGTGAGATATTAAATCTGAGCGCAAAAGAAAAACCCGATAAGTTAATATCAGGTTTAACACTTTAACAATTATTGAATTGCTTTCTTTTGTCTAGCAGATAAAATAGTAATTTCATCACCATATTCTTTACGAGTGAATCTTCTTGATTCTGCAGGAGTTCTAGCATTGATAGATTTCAAGTGCTTTTCACCATCTATCTCAAACTCTACAAGAAAGCATTTTTCCCCACAACGCATAAATATCACTCCTTAAAGATTTTCTAAGGGACAGGGGTAAGCTGAATAAATACCGATGAAACTCTAAGTTTTTGCCCTGCTTTTAATTCTAACCGAACTTGAGAATCTGGGGAACTATTTAGAAATTCAAAGACACGTGGTTCTTTTCCTTCTTCGAAAACATGTAAATATCCAAACCCATAGTCAGTGCCCATAATATCATATTCTCCAGCTTCAACGTCTTTTCCAACTTCCCAGATTCCAGAAGTTAGTTCATTATAAAACTCAGTTTCAACAGGAGTTATTTGTGCTTCGTTTAAGCCATCAATATGAACCGTGTGTGTACCATTCAAATCAACAGTAACACTCGATCCACCGAAACCTTGATCATATAGTTGATCAATTAATAATTTATCATCTTCATCATAGACGACAATTCTTCCTGATTCAGGAGCGCCTGAAAAACCCATTGACCCAATCCAATATCTACCTGCAGGGGGAGTGATTTGGACACCATCTTTTCCAATTGAAGAAAGAAAAATTTCTTCTGGATCTGTGGCATCACGGTCAATAGATTCGTAAATTGTATCACTCACGTCGCCAATTAGTTCATCTCTTTCTTCACCAAGAATTTCAAAGTTATCTTGGTAGGCAGCAACTTTCTCGGAAGGTTCCTCACTGCAAGCGACAAGAAGAAAAGTACATGAAACAAAAAGGAGTAAAAGGAATTTTTTCATATTCTTAAACCCCCACTCCATGCAAGTGCTCTCCATCTTCATGGTAATATCTTTCATAGAATTCAACGGTTCCAAGTGGGCCAATTTTTAGTTCATTCTCTTTGTAAGAAGAAAGTCTTTGAACCCACTCACTAATTTCATCTTCATTCATGTTTTTAATAGGAATACAGAATAAGTGATTAGCTATAAAAAGATGATCTTCAGGGATTTGATAAGTTAAAGCAAGCATCTCATATTGTTCCTCAGGAATACTCAGTTTAATATATTCATCAGTTGACTCGCTAGCAATTTGTTCGTGGATAAAATCACCATTTTTAAGATATAGGACACGATCAGCGTATAAATCTAAGTTTGAAAGCAGGTGAGAAGCGACAAAAATTAACTTCCCATCTTTTTTCATATCCATTAATTGCTTGGAGATGAGGGAGACGTTCGCAACATCAAGTCCGTTCATCACTTCATCCATTAACATTACTTTCGTATCTGCAGCAGCAATCATAGCAAAACATAAGCGTTGCCGCATTCCAAGTGAATAGGTTTTAACTTTTCTTTTTACATAGCCTTCCATTTGTAGAGATTCATAGATTTTCTTGACTTGCTTTGTGTTTCCTTTCCACATATTTGCATAAAGCTTCATATGGTCAACGCCAGTCAACTCTTCAAATAAATCGCCTTGATCAGGTAAGGTTGCTAAATGTTTATGGATGGCAATCTCTTTTCTCTCTGATTTATATTGTAGTTTTCCATCCAATGTAACTGTTCCAGCATTTGGTTTTAAGGAATTGGAAATAACGTTAAAAAGCGTCGTTTTTCCCGTTCCGTTTGGTGCGACAAGTCCAATAATTTCTCCTTCACTAGCTGTTAGAGAGAGATTTTCCAGCACGACTTTATCTTTGTATTTTACAGAAATATTATCTAGCTTTAACATAATAAACCTCTTTTCTTATTTCTAATCAAAATGCCTTTTCTATTGGGACATTCTTAGGAACTCGTTCTGCTGCATATTTGTTTATCAAGTAAATAATGCCTGTGAGAAGGATTGCGATTCCCGCTAAAATCATGATGGCGAAGTTAAAATCAATGGCGCTATTTCCTAGTTCAATGGCAAGGTCGCCTGAAAGGACTTTTTGCATATCAATGAACTTTATTGGATGTAATAGAACACTGTTGAATCCAATAGCTTTTACAATATCAGGTAAGAAGAAAATCCCTAGCCCGATTAGTATATTAGCAAAGGCGTTTTTAAAGATTAGATTTAATAATATAGATAGTAATAATATAAGAATGATTGAGATTCCAAATCCTATAAATAGATAGGTGAGATATTGGAACGTCGAGACAGCTATATAACCTTCATTTTGGTAAATTAAAATTGGAAAACTGAAATTACCCATATCATGCGCAGTCGATAAATAGGTGCTTCCGATTAAAAAGCCAAGTAATGTTAAAGTGAAAACAAATATGCTGTACAAGAGAACTTTACTGGCAACCTTCCGCATGAAACCTAATGGGAATCCTTGCATAACCGACATATGTCTGCGTTCGTATAATAGCATTTCATTGCCACTTACAAGCACAATTACTAAAAATAATAATCCAGAAAACATTGTCAGCACACTTGTTACAAAATGATTCGTGTTAAAGGATGCCGATGCAAGTGGTAGATCATTATCTTTTATATAGTTCAAAATGGCATCTTCTTTTAAAATATCTTCTCTTGGAGTAATTAAGTGTTCAGGAATGCCAGCATTATCTAAATCATGCATCGCAAGCCTGTGTTCATTGAGTTTTAAGCCATCTTCAATGTACTGTTCACTATCATCTCCTTTACCAATATGCCAAACCTGCATGTTCACTAAGTTTTGAACCTCTACCTGATGTTCTCTTACTTCAGCTACCTCAGGCACATCAAGATACAGGAGATTTAAGTACTCAAATGCAGCATAGGTAACGCCAGCCTCCATTCTTTTTTGATCGGCTAAAGAGACGGGTTCTTCTTGAACATAATAGATAAAGAACAACAAGAAAAAGAGGAGAAGAAATCCAGCAATAAACCAATTTTTTTTATTTTTTATTAATAATTTTAGTTCAAAAAGAGAAAACTTCCAGAACATATGGATAATCCTTTCTATCTTCAGTAATTATGATAAGATTTTTATTTATACTGCTCTTCGGTAAAAACGGCGTTTGGTAATGATTCGAGACATAAGGAACAATAGAACTTCAACAATTAATATTGTAACCAATAATACAATTATGGCTTTTTCATAGGTGATAGCTTCAAGAGAAACCAAATAATACTTTTCACCAGAAATGACTCGTCCAAAATCAAAATACGTTTGAGGTAAATTACTAATATCAATACCAAATAACTCTGTTAATGTTCTTGAATAATAGATACGTTCAGAAAATAGGAGAACCGTACTAACCATAAGTACAATCCACGAATTTTTAAATAGCAAACTAAAAATAGCATTCACTCGAATAAATAAATAAACGATGATTGGAATGATTCCTAGGGCTAAACCTAAAAATTTAGCTGTAGAAATCGTATCATATTCACTAAATCGATAACCGAAGTAGGCATCAGGTTCTGTACTTGGTATGGTAATCGGGATAGAATGTGCAAGCGAGCCAAACCCTGATTGGATCCCTATCACAATGTATGCCAGTAAAAACAGTCCAATAATTACAAGCAACGAATACATAAATGTTACCAAGGATTTTACATTGATTAAACTATACCAACCGATGGGCATTCCTTGGAGTAGACTTGGATGCTGACGGTCTCTAGATAGCATATCGCTACTGAAATAAATGGCGCAGACGATTACGAATGCGGCTAATGTGCCCATGAGAAAGTTTACAATTGTTTGTAACGCTGTTTTTTGTTCAATCATTTCATATGTAATAGGAGCGTCAACGTCTAGAAGTGCTTGATAGCGAAGACTATGTAAGCTTCCATCTCGTGCTGCATCGAGCCCAGGATACGGAGCATCTGCGATTAACCACCAATCTCTTGTGCGATTTGTTGCTTCATAAGCAAATCCTTTCATTCGCAGCTGAACAAAACGATCATAGTTTTCATCGTGGAAGGCATTTACCATTGCACTTTGCACTCTTGTTTCATAAACATTTGTTGCATAGGCATTACCAGTCATTCCACCAAAGCCAGTACCACCACGGGCAATCATACCTTGTTGGATGGCTTTATTATTCGTGATGTCATTTTCCATTTGTTCTGCATTAAAGCTGTCAGGAGTAATCATGGTAGGATGGATGAGAAATGCGTAGGTTAAAATTAAGCCAAGGATGGTAATTAAAAAAAGAATATTCTTCCTATTTCTCATGATCATTTTAAATTCATGTTTGATCATAGCGACTTTCATTATCGATTCCCCTTTTTCATTACTATGTATTCAAACCCTTTATATTTTTCTATTGAATTTGAATTTATAGAAAATTGCTTACGGGTAATAGTTTACATCCTAAAAGTTGGCAATGCAATGGAATATAGAATAAGAACAACATTTATTCAAAATAATAAACACAAGCTAACTCACTAGCGTTGCATTAATTAATACGAAATATTTAAAATACCCATAATCTTCACTAATTTACTATGATGCAAAGAAAAAGTCCTTTATAATGGATATAGTCAGGTGGTAACCCGTCCAAATCC
>NZ_JBTLRO010000012.1:0-89958 GCF_054482815.1 Oceanobacillus sp. CAU 1775
AAACTTTTTTCAATCCCTGGAAGATAACACACTGGAATCAATTGAATACGGAATGGAACCAATACAAGACGAATGTTTATCGAAAAAAACAGTAAGTATTCTTCAACAAACGGGTGCAATAGTAGAACAAGGAGTTGTCGGTACGGCAAGTCCTATTGTGTTATAGAGGCATATTTGTTAAATAAAGTAATTCTATTGAAAGGTGGTTTTAAAGATGGGATTTGACGCTGTTTACCTAATTATTATTTCTGGACTCATTATATTATTTGTATTATCTTTTACACTTTTTATTAGAAGAATGCTTATAAATTCTTCAATTAAAAACACAGGGTCTAATGAAATTGAAAAAAAGTTCGATACGATAATTGAACAAAACAATAAAATTATATCCCTGTTGGAAAAGAAAGGTTAAGCATTGAACTTTTCAACTATCGGGTGTAATTATTAAACAAGAGCAGTACCAAAAACTGGTGCTGCTCTTCCTTTTTTAAAAATATTTCCTATAGAACTCTTGTCTCAACTTCCCACTAAGTTGGGCATAGATTTTTGTTGTTTCACTTTTCTCATGTCCTAAGAGGCTTTGGATCACTTCGATTGGAGCACCATTATTTAAAAGTTGTGTTGCATAACTGTGCCTTAGCTGATGCGGATGGATTGTCTTATTAATGCCCGCGCGTTTCGATATACGTTTGATGACATACCTCATTTGGGCAATGCTCATTCGGTGTGGTGCTCTTTCAGTTACAAAGATAGCAGGATCTCTATCTCTTCTAGTATCCAAGTATTTCTTTAGCCAAATATCACAGCGGATATTAAAGTAAACTTCCCTTTCTTTATCTCCTTTTCCACGGATGATTATTGACTGGCCTCCCCATTTGATATCATCTCTATCCAATAAAACAATTTCTCCGATCCGACACCCCGTTGAAAACATAAATTCAAATAAAGCCTTTTCCATCGGTGATATGCAAGCATCCCTAAGATATTCTATTTCTCTTTCAGTTAAGAATTTCGGAATACGCTTCCCTAGCTTTGGTTCCTTTATTTTCCTAGCAGGATTTATATCTATTATCCCTTCTTCATGCGCCCAGCGATATAGCGACTTTAAAAATCGAATGCGGTGTGATAGACTCGATGGCTTCAGATTATCGCTTGATGCAGCTAAATAACTTTTCAAACACTTTGTTGTAACATTTTGGATTTCGATATTTCCAATCGAATCAATCAATAATTGAACTTGAGTTTGATAAGCCGTCAATGTGTGTTCTGAATAACCTTCAATTTTCTTATCCGCGACATAAGCATTGAAAGCATGAGATAGTAACATAACATCCCCTCCCAAATTAGTGTTTAACTACTTCATTCCCATTTCGGAGGATATTAAATAAAATACAAAAGGCCAATTCCTGTTTAGTTGATGCTTTATCATCGAAAAATCCTGGCCCTATTATTCAAGTTTTCTCAAATTAAGTGGCGAACGCTAGTTCTTGTATTTGTGTTTAAATCATGGTAAAGTTTATTTACAGCTGAAGTTTTATGGGTGGGTGGTTGTCACTAAACCCTTTCTTTTTCGTAAAGAAGGGAGGTGAAAACCATGGATATTTTCTTGGAGTTTGTAAAAGAAGTTTTTAAAGGGATTGTACGTGCAATTAGTGCGTATCTATTCCAAAAAACCTTTTTAGACAAAGAGAAAACCACCCGTCGCCGTAGAAAGCAGGGTGGTTCTCGAAACTAATAACCTTTGACAACCATCACCTGTTCGGCTAAGGCTGTAAAGAGAGAAGTTAGCGCTTCTCTCTGTTAGTATCTATATACATTTTACATGAAAAATATGCAAATATCAATATTTTAAAATAGGATCACTCCCCCAGTGAAATAATGCTTTAACTTGATGAGGAACTGACCAAATCTTAATTATTTTAAAACGGTTTAAGTATCATTAATGTGATGATCGTCAAAAAGATGATATTGATTAAATGCTCGTATCGAAATAATTTCTTTGATTCAATATGATAATGCTCTGGAATTTCTTCTCCCTCTATCTCAGCAAAAGATTGCTTCAGCGGTTTTGAAATCGGGCTTAATATAAGCGGCCCCATTGCTAAGGCGATCAAGTAAAGAATTAAGCTTGCGATATACCAAACCTGTGTGAATAGATAGGTGTTCAAAAATCCCATCAAGAGACCTGTTACTAATAATAATATCCCGCCAACCATCGTAAATATATGTAAAGAATTTCGCACTTTAAAAGAATGTTTTACTTCGGTCATGTTTTGAGGATTTGATCCTGTAACAACTATAGTCATCACTAGACCAGGCCCCATACCAAGTATAGCTGAAAATATATGAATAAATACGAGTAGTTCATAGAAAGACAAATCGCTTCCCTCCTCATTTACAGTTTACCATATAATCATTCTAATACATTCTATGAAAAGTTCAGTGATATAACTCACAATCTTTAAAAATTTTATGATGAAACCGTATACTTGCTTTTACCCAACTCTTCTACTAGAATTTAATGCAGTCTAACGTTTGCTATCGTTGCTTTAAGAACAACTATTATATAAAGAGAAACAGGGGAGAATGATGATGGAGAAATCTTATTTGGCTTCAATTATTCGCGAGCGGAGAGCAATAAAAAAGGGCTATAATAATAAATCAGTCAGCGAGGAAACTGTTCGTGAACTTCTACAAGATGCATTATGGGCACCTACGCACGCCATGCGTCAGCCTTGGAGGTTCATTTTTGTTGATAAACAGAATCTACCTAGCTTTGCTAAGAAAATAGCTGCAACATATCCTGAAGAAAGACAAGAAAACCGGGAAAATTATTTAAACGAACCAAATGCAATTCTGGTTGCTGTCATGGAAGTACCAGACCTACCAAAACAATACGATGAAAACTTCGGGGCAATCTCTGCGATGCTACAGAATTTTTGGTTGCTATCTTGGGAGAAACAGCTTGGAGTTGTCTGGAAAACAAATCCTCATATCTATGACGAAAAAGTAAAAGAAATTTTAGATGTAAAAGAAAATGAAAAAATCGTTGGCTTCATCCATATGGGCTACTTTGACGAAGCACCAGAACCGAAAGAAAGAATCCCATTAGAAAATAAATTTACTCGTTTTGAAGGATAAAAGCAAAAGTGGAAGCGCCCGTTCAGCAACGTACAAACTGGAGCGCTTCGTAATAAGATAAAGGAAACACGACGAACGAAGAGAGTCGATGTTGACTTATCGTAATGGAGAAGCGTGAAGTTTGATAGTTGCTGGGCGCTGGAACTGGACGTGGATAACCTCTTATAAAAATTATCCATAAGATACTAAATCTATAATTTTATAGTTAATAAATGATACCTCCCAGCCAATACGGGAGGTATCACTTATTTTATGCCTCTTCTTTTCTTCGCTTCTTCATAATCTTCTTTAGAAAACTCGCCCTTCTCCTACCGTTCCTTCATAATTTCAAGAGAGTCACAGGCACTAGTATTCGACTTTCCCTCTCGAAATCTGAGAAAAATAATTAGAAGTACTGTAAGAACAGCAACAGTCAAAATGACACGTATAATTAACTCTACTGGCAAGAAAATCCCTCCATTAATATAGTCGTTCGTTGGAAGAATAACCTTATATTGGGCTTCCTAACTTAATCATCGTCAGAAGAATTCCCTCTATATTTCTTCTCACTCTGTGAGTCATCTTGTGTATGATGCTTATTCTTTTCGCCTTCTTGTTCTATTTTTAGATCTTCTATAGGGATATCATCGACAAATTGCTGTTCACGAAAGTCATCAAGCTTTGTGCGGTCTTCTTCATTCCACTTTGTGCGTTCTTTGCTTTTGTTTTTATCCTTCTCATTCATCGTCTATCACCTCTTGGCTTTTTATTTACTGTTTCCTTTTATCAAGCGTAATAAACGTTTTCTGAATTTATTTTATAGCTACACGATAAAATTCAATGTCATACACATATATTTCTTTCGCAGCATTTTTTATCTTTATCTCACCTTCGTAGATAACCTCATGTGTAACAATATCTAATATCGTTAAATATCGTGAACGTATTCCATTCCCTTTTGAAGTGCTGATAACTGCCACCTTTTGATTGTCTATCGGATGAATACTACTAAGTTCTTGATTCAAGTCTTCATTATATGAAATAGTATCTGATGATGATTCTCCACTTGCCATATTGTATTTTCTAATCATCATTTCCCCTTCTGCAAAGTGAGTTCGATAAATCATTTCATCATGAATCATTGTAGTAGCAGTTGCATGCCATTCCTCTAAAGCATGATTTGAATCTGTGAACCACTCTTCAGGTACATTTATTTTTTCTATCTCACCCGTTTCAACTTGATAAGAAAATAATTCTATACCTGCCGTCTGAGCATAATATCCTTCTTCATCCCACTCAGATATTGTTTTTTCAATCACTAGATAAGGTTTTTTCATAAAATCATACGCGTCATTAATTATTCTAAAATCCACTAGATCATCGCTTTCAAATAAAGCTTCTTGACTGGCTACTACTTTGTTATTTCGATCGACTTTAAAAATACTTAGTGATTCTTGACCTTGATATTGTATATTCGAAAAGATGTGAATTTCGTCATCAACTAATTCCACAGTTTCTATCGAGAGAAAATCATAGGCTGTTTCGTCAGCCAAATCGATTTTAAATGATTGTACATCCTTCGTTGATTTATCTAAAATTGAAATATCGAAGTAAAAGCCTCTATTCGTTCGACTTTGCGAAAATGGTCCGACATATGCGACTTCGGTATCATTTTCATGAAATAGTTCGAGATTATCTTTTCCTCTCATGAACCCTTTGTAATCTTTTCTCAGTTGTTCCATTTTAGAAGGTGAATAATATGCTCCTGTCATTCGCTCGAAATAACCACTTTCACTTTGATAGTGTGTTCCTTCACTACTTAATTTAAAGCTATCATAGCCAGTCCCATAATAAATTTCATTTTGACCACTAGATTCATAAAAATTTCCGTAGATTTCAATATCATCGTGAATTCCTTCAGTATCTACATTAGCTTTAAGGTCTAGTTCTACTTGTACTCCTTTTGCTATGGCGGTTTGGATATAATAAGCTCCAAAGGTTAAGAGAATTACAATAGCTAAGACGAGTAATTTCCAATAGTGTCTCACGTTCATCCCTCCTATACGGTTACTTTCTTATTTATTAAATGTTTACTAATCATAATCGCAGATGCTGTAATGATGGCCCATAAAACCACCTTAACTATAAAAAATTCAATTGGGTACAAATAGTTTTTCTGTGTCCAGATGATAATAAATTCAGGTAAAAATAATAGAAGAACTACTAGTATTGAATAAATAATTCCAATCCCTAGTCCTTTTAATCGGTAACTTCTTTCAAAAAGGATTGCAGTAAATAAAACAAATACAGCCGTAAAACCAACCGCATAATTAATTAAAAACTCTATGAATGTCGGAGGTATAATTAATCCTAGATACATGTTACTGTACGTGCCATACATGGCTTCCATTATTGATTGATCCATTCTTAGATTGGCAGGAACGATCCATTTAATAATGTTGATTGCTGCTAAAAATAAAATAATTTGTAAGGCTACTAATCCTAGTACCATTAGAAAAATGGCTGTAGCTTTAGAGAAGAATATATTCATTCTTGCTGTCGGTAGCATTAGTAAACGATAAATAAAAGTATTTTTGCCAAACCAATCTCTATACCAAATAAAGAGACAATAGATAAGTAAAGTAGCGGCTGAAAACATGACTGGCAAGACATACCATTCCGAGCCCAATAGCCTCGACAAGCCCATCATGCCACTATACTCCATAAACTGTGAAACACTCTCTCCTCGCAAATACACCGCGTTATTATACTCATTCATATAATTATTGGATAGGATAACCGCACCGGCGATCTGAGAGATAATTGTTACTCCTACAAGAACGATATATATTTTTATAAATCTACTAAGTTCAAAATTCACTAACTTAAAATAGTTCTTCATCCGCGGTAGACCTCCCTCATCACATCGACTACTGATTTCCCTTCCACCTCGCGCATTTCTTCTGTGTTAAATTCTTTAAAGACAATACCATCATCAATTAACACAACTTTATCGATGAGATGTTCAATATCATTTATTTCATGAGTTGTAATGATAACGCCACGGTCTTCAACTAAATGGCTTGTGAAAACATCTGCTATTTGCTCACGACTAAATATATCAATCCCAGAAAATGGTTCATCCATTAATAAATAATCTACATCTAATGCCAAGCCCAATAGTAAATTTGCTTTAGCGACATTTCCTTTAGATAAACTTGAGATTCTATCTTCCTTTTTCAACTTAAAAAAATGCAGGAGTTCTTCTGCTCTTTTGTCATTCCAACTCGTGTAATAGTCTTTCATAAAATCAATTGCTTCACTAATTTTCATTTGCGGTAACATCGTTATTGCATCAGGAATAAAAGTTATTTTTTCATATGATTCCTTTGATATTTTTTTACCATCTATTAAAATTTCACCACTAGTCATTGGTGTCAGGTTCATAATTCCATTTAGAATGGTTGTTTTACCAACTCCGTTTATACCGATTAGACAGGTTATTTCCCCACGTTCTGCAGTAAAAGAAACACCCTGAAGCACTTTTTTTCTGCCAAAACTTTTTGTGATATTTTTTACTTCGATCATTTCTGTGCTCCTTTCTCGCTTTCGTATTTTTCTTTGATTAATTCAATGATTTCGTCCACTGGCATATTAATTGGTTTAACCGCTGTTATAAAAGAATGGACAGCCTCTTCAATTAGTTGAGTGCGGAGATTATTTAACACCTTCTCATCCTTCGTGATTCTGCTCGGATTGTTGCCCTCAGTAATAATCAAATTTGCCTCCTCCATTTCCTTATATGCTCTTTGAGCGGTATTTGGATTAATTTTCAACAGACTTGCGAGTTCTCTTCTCGTGGGAATTTCCTCTCCAGCTGCATATTCTCCACTTATTATCTTCTCTTTAAAGTGTTGAACGACTTGAATATAAACGGGGTCTCTTTTATTAAAAGTAATTTTCATACGGTCCTCCTAACGCTCTAAAATAGCATTTCTTGTATTAAGCGTTTAATACATCAACTTTCTTGTATTATATGCTTAATACAAGAAAGAAGTCAATAAGTATTTAATCTATTTCTAAGCGAACTCTCAAAATATTTGATAAAGTATAGATATACATTCAGATAGCTATAATAATTGGAGGGAAGAATATTGGAAAAAGTAGATCGCGAATCAGGTATTATTTATGAATTCAATAAGACGAATCCACACACAAAAGTTGTTGAAGCTGGTACAACACTTGAAATCGAAACGTATGACTGTTTTGAAGACCAAATTCAATCGGAAGATACAGTGATTGATCGAATTGATTGGAATAAAATTAATCCTGCGACAGGGCCAATTTTCGTCGAAGGTGCTAAACCAGGTGATATTTTAAAAGTCAAAATCGAAAAGATTGATATTAGAAATCAAGGTGTAATGGCAGTCGTCCCTGAATTAGGAATTATGGGTCATGTGATCGATAAGATGGAAGCTAAAATCATGCAAATCAAAGACGATAAAGTAATTTTTAATGGCATTGAAGCTCCGATAAATAAAATGATTGGTGTCATTGGTGTCGCTCCAGAAGGTGAAGGCGTAAACTGCGGAACTCCTGGTGCACATGGTGGGAATATGGATACGAAATTAGTTGATGAAGGCGCAACACTGTACTTCCCCGTAGCAGTTGATGGTGCACTATTTGCTCTTGGAGATTTACATGCTGCGATGGGTGACGGTGAAGTAAGTGGTTCAGGAGTGGAAGTTGCGGGAAATGTTGTTGTTACTTTAGATGTTATTAAAGGTGAAAAAATTGAGCATCCGATGCTAGAGAACGATGAAGTTTTTACTCAAATTGCATCTGCTGAGGATTTAGAAACAGCGGCGAAACTCGCAGGAACATTAATGATTGAAAGACTTGTGGAGAAAACAGGAAAGCCGATAAGCGAGGTAACCATGCTAATGAGTATGCTTGCTCAATTAGAAGTTGGACAAGTTGTGAATCCTTGGAAGACGGCGAGACTTTCTGTACCGAAGTGGTTGTTGCGTGACTTGGGTGTTGAATTAATAGAAAATAAATAGTTTTTAAGTTTTCTAGTTGACAGTTAGCAAATAAGCAGATATAGTGATATTTAAATTTATTTTCCATAAAACTTAATAATAACGGAACTTATCAAGAGCGACCGAGGGATTAGGCCCAATGACGTCCGGCAACCTCCAGTATTATACTGGGAAGGTGCCAATTCCTACAGAATGATTCTAATTCTGAAAGATAAGCAAAATATTTTATTTCGCGATGTCTTTCAATTTGAATTGAAAGGCATTTTTTTATGGAAAATATAAAAAAACAAAAAGGGAGTCATACAAAATGAGAAAGAGCTTACTATTTTTAACATCAATTATATTTGTACTAATTTTAGCAGCATGTGGAAGTGGAGATGCAGCTGAGGAAAACTCGGCACTTAGCGAAGAGAAGTTAAAGATTGGTGTGACAGCTGGGCCACATGAAGAAGTATTCAATATTGTAAAAGAAAATGCAGCAAAAGATGGTCTAGAAATTGAACTTGTTGTATTTACAGATTATATTATTCCAAATACTACCCTAGCAGAAGGCGAACTTGATGCAAACAGCTATCAGCATAAGCCATTTATGGATCAATTTAACGCAGACCACGACACAAACCTAGCAGCGGCATTCCCAACAATCATGAGTTTAATTGGTGTTTATTCAGAAACTATCACAGATATTCAAGATACACCTGACGGGGCGAAAATTGGAATTCCTAATGACCCGACAAACGGAGCAAGAGGTCTGATTATCTTTGAAGAAGCTGGTCTAATTGAGTTAGACACTGATTCTAAAGAAACAGCAACACCTCTTGATATTTCGAAAAACGAGAAGAATTTAGAGTTTATTGAATTAGATGCAGCACAGATTCCAAAAATGTTAGATGAAGTTGACTTAGCAGTAATCAACGGTAACTTTGCAACATCTAATGGATTAAATCCAGCAGAAGATTCTATCTTTACAGAATCAACGAACTCACCCTACGTTAACCAATTGGTTATCCGTGAAGAGAACTTGAATGATCCAGTAATTGAAAAACTTAAAAAAGCATATTACTCCGATGAAGTGAAAGATTATATTAACGAGACTTATCCAGGGACATATGAGGCTAGTTGGTAAAAACAAAAGTGAAAGCGCCCGATTAGCGACGTACAAACTGGAGCTTTCTGTAATGAAATAAAGGAAACACGGTGAGGGACGAACCGATGTTGACTTATTGATTGGAAGAAAGCGAAGTTTGATAGTCGCTGGGCGCTGGAACTAGACGATAACAAAAGTGAAAGCGCCCGGTTAGCAGATTTGAAAGGAAGAGATGGAATGATTGTTTTAGAAAATATATCGAAATCGTTTAACACAAAGAATGGCGTTGTGGAGGCCGTAAAGAATGTAGATTTACAAGTGAAGCAAGGTGAAATTCATGGTGTCATTGGTTATAGTGGTGCCGGAAAAAGTACTTTGATTCGCTGTGTTAACCTTCTGGAGCGCCCTTCTGAAGGTAAAGTTTTTATAGACGGTGAAGATATGACATCTTTTCCTTTACCAAAACTGCGAGAAGCAAGACAGAATATCGGGATGATTTTCCAAGGTTTTAATCTATTAAAGACAGCAACAGTTTACGATAATATTGCGATTCCTTTAAAGTTACTTGGACTAAGCAAAAGTGAAGTTAAAGAGCGAGTTGTTAAGTATCTAGATATTGTTGGACTTGCCGACCGTCATCATTCCTACCCAGCTCAATTATCTGGCGGACAAAAACAGCGTGTTGCGATTGCTCGTGCATTAGCACAAGAGCCGACTGTTCTTTTAAGTGATGAAGCAACTAGCGCATTGGACCCGGAAACAACCGATTCTATTTTAGATTTACTTTTGAAAATCAATCAAGAATTCGGGATTACGATTTTACTAATCACACATGAAATGAATGTCATCCAAAAGATTTGTGACTATGTATATGTCATGGAGGACGGGAATGTCATTGAGCATGGTTCAACGATTGATCTGTTTACGAACCCACAACATGAAACAACAAATAAATTTTTAAACACTATTTCGCAACGCAAACTGTCTTCAAGCTTAATTGATCAACTGAATGTATCTGGTAAAGTTGCTCGTTTAACTTTTGTTGGCGAAGCTGCTGGAGAACCATTACTTGCTGAAGCAACAGAACATTTTAATGTAAAACCTAATATACTTTCAGCGAATATTATCGAATTAAAAAATGGTATCGTTGGTATTCTTGTTATTCATTTTGATGGCAAGTTGGAAGATAGTCTCGCTGCAATAGAGTTTCTAAAGGAAAAAGGCGTTGGAGTAGAGGAGTTGGGAATTGAGCATGAATAATCTCTCTGAATTTACAAGTAAGTGGCTGCCACTCATAAATAAAGCACTCATAGAAACTTTCCAAATGACGATTATTTCACTGTTTTTCGCAATCATCTTAGGGGTTTCGATTGGAATCGTCCTCGTTATCACGCGTCCAGGACATTCTTTTGAAAATAAATGGGTCTATAACATTCTTAATATATTCGTAAATATTATTCGTTCGATTCCCTTTATTATTCTTTTATTCTTTATCCTGCCGTTCACAAAATTCATCGCAGGTACTGTCATCGGTGTAAAAGGTGTGATTGTTCCACTCGTGATTTATACAGCGCCTTATATTGCTAGATTAATAGAATCTGCATTGCTTGAGGTCTCCCCTGGTGTTGTTGAAGCTTATACCGCAATGGGAATAAAGCGTCGTTCGATTATCTGGAACGTCTTATTACGAGAAGCAAGACCTTCGATTATTCTTGGATTAACAATTGCGACCGTGAGTTTGATTGGAGCTACAGCAATGGCAGGTCTTGTCGGGGCTGGCGGACTTGGTGACCTTGCCTATCGTTATGGTCATATTTCTTATGAGGTAGAAGTCATGTACATAACTGTCTTCATCCTTGTTGTCATCGTCCAAGCTGTCCAGATGCTCGGAAACTATTTATCAGCTAGATTGAAAAGAGATTAACACTTACTATATCTACTCTTCTTTAGTACTATAAGAAGAGTAGATTTTTTAATTAAAGGAGTTTTATATAAAATGAAAGTAGTTTCTTGGAACGTAAATGGAATTCGTGCTTGTGTACGTAAAGGTTTTATGGATTATTTTAATGAAGTAGATGCAGATATTTTCTGTATTCAAGAATCAAAATGTCAGGAAGGCCAAATAGATTTAGAGCTTGATGGCTATTACCAGTATTGGAATTACGCTGAACGAAAAGGTTATTCTGGTACTGCCGTTTTCACAAAAAAAGAACCATTATCTGTACACTATGGTGTTGGCGATGAAGAAACAGAAGCTGAAGGCAGAATTATCACACTCGAGTATGAGGACTTTTATCTTGTGAATGTATACACTCCAAATGCCAAGCGAGATTTAACTCGATTAGAGGAGCGGTTGGAATGGGAAGATAAGATGTATAACTACCTAAAAGAACTGGATAAGAAAAAACCATTGATTTACTGTGGAGACCTTAACGTTGCTCACCATGAGATTGATATTCGCAACTATAAAACCAATTACGGAAACTCTGGGTTTACAGTGGAAGAACGAAGTAAGATGACACGACTGCTTGATGATGGATTTGTGGATACACTACGCCACTTCCACCCAGAAACAGAGGGAATATATACGTGGTGGTCTTATATGGCTAAAGTTCGTGAGCGTAATATTGGTTGGAGGATTGATTACTTAATTGTTTCGGAGAGAATCAAAGATGCACTCCTTCAGTCCGTTGCACATCCTGATGTAATGGGTAGTGATCATTGTCCAGTGATGTTGGAGATGGATGAGACTGCATTATAAAAAAATGTAAAATAAACTGTTTTAAAAAAGAGTCAGTCCAAAATTTAAACACTTCGGGGACTGACCTTTTTTATGGTCAATCTACCGTCCATTAAATATCAGTACTGGAGAAAAATTAGTAATTCCGCCCATTATAAACGGTAGTAATTACATGTTACAATAAAGAATATAAGGAGGAATAAAATGTCTTCAATAAGAGCAAGAAAGCAAGGAAATTCAGTCATGATTACTATTCCTAGTGCTTTAGGTGTTAAGGAAGGCGATGAATTTTATTTCGTAAAAAAAGATAATGGCGCAATTACACTCATTCCAAAAGTAGAAGATCATTTCGCAGATGTAAAGAGTGGTGAGTACTACTTACCCGAATTTGACGTTGGTTATGCCCCGAGTAAAGGAGAATTAGATGGATTATAGATCAAAAAAAGAGAAATTGTATTCATCAACTTTGACCCTTCTAAAGGATATGAAATAAATAAAAGACGTCCTGCACTTATTATGAGTAGAAATGAATATAATATAAGCACGAATATAGTTATCCTATGTCCAATAACAAAAACTGATAAAATCGTCCTTTCTTGGTACCAATTGTTACAAATAACTTGCCCTCCGAATTTTCTAGCAAGGTAAATACAAATCAAGTATATTCTTTAGATTATACCGAAAGAGCTAAAAGAAATATTAAATTTGTTGAAAGCATAGAAGAAGAACAGTTTTATAGAATTGTTCAGAAGTTCATGCATAATTTTGCTTTTGGACTTTAAATAAAAAAACGGTTTTGAACATGTACATTTCCCCATGCTCAAAACCGTTTTTGTATGTTTGCTAACCTATAATTTAAATCGTCCAACGAGTTCATTTAATTCGCTTGCTAACCCTGACAAATGCTCCGAACTCGCATTAACTTCCTCCATTGATCCACTTACTTCCTCTGCAGATGCAGCGGTTTCTTCTACTCCTGCTGCTGCTTCTTCTGAAACGGAAGCAATTTCATCAATAGAACCATTCATTTCTTGACTACCTGCTGCAATTTCAGAAAGGCTTTCGGATACAACAGTAATATTATTTACCATTTCCGAGATTGCTTCGCTGATTTCATTAAACATCTTACCAGTTGTTTCTATTTGCTTCGTTCCTTGCTCTACTTCTGTGGAACCTTCTTCAAGTGAATGCGCTACTTGATTGGATTCGTTTTGAATGTTTGTAACAATGTTAGTAATATCATTTACAGAATGTCCAACTTGTTCTGCAAGTTTACCTACTTCATTTGCCACAACAGCAAATCCTTTTCCATGTTCCCCAGCTCTTGCTGCTTCAATCGATGCATTTAGTGCTAGTAAGTTTGTTTGATCAGCAACATCACGAATCACAGATACTAATTTTGAAATTTCTTGTGATTGTTGATCAAGACTTTGCATCTTCGTTTCTGCATCTTTCACAATCTGATTTATTCGCTTCATTTGATTTGTAGAGGTTTCCATAAGCTGACTACCTTCATTCGTCATCTCGATAACTCTCGTTGAGTTCGACTGGATTTGTTCCCCATTTTCGTTCGCATGATTCACCTTCGTTGTAAAGGTACCCATGATTGAAGCTAAATCACTTGCGCTACTCGCTTGCGTTTCAGAACCATGAGCAAGTTCACCCATTGTAGTTGCAATTTGCTCTGTACCAATAGTCACTTCACTCGCTGCATGTGTTAATGCATCACTGTGACTTGAAACAGTTCCTGATACTGTAGTTATTTGATTCAATAAATCACGCATGTTTTTGTTCATGTCGTTCGTAGCATTAGCTAGTGCACCAATTTCATCTTGCTTCTTCGGCTTAATTGGTTCTTGACTCAAATCTCCACTAGCAATAACCTGCATTCTTTCCATTACAGTTTTTATTCGTCCTGTAAGTTTATTGGTGACAATAATTGAAATTGCAATGGCTGAGAATAACGCAATAGCCCACGTAATAATAATTGGGACCATTACAGCTCTCGCCTTTTCTTCATATTCCTCAACTAAAACAGTACCACCAAGGTACCAACCAGTCGTATCATTCTGTGCAAAAGCCATAATTTGGTCTTGACCATTGAGTTTATACTCCAGCAATCCTTGATCTCCTTGTTGCGTTAAAATCTGATAATACTCTTTCTCCGACTCATCCTGTCCAACTAGTTCTTCATTGGGATGCGCGATAATAGTTCCAGTGTCATCGATGATAACTCCAAATCCTGTCTCGCCTATTTCTAGCTGTTCCATCATATCAATTAATGTTCCAACTAAAATGTCAGCTCCAATAACACCACTCAAGCGACTCCCATTATAATAAGCGACCGATGCAGTGATAACAACTTCACCTGTACTCTCATCTATGTATGGCCTTGACCAAGTAATGGTATCTGATGCGGTTGCGTTTTGGTACCACTCTCTATCTCTCGGTTCAAAATCAGGACTTAAATCAACGACTGGATAAATAATTACCTCACCCGTCGAATCGATTGCCGAATAAATACTCGTTATCATATCATTTGTTTCTTGGGTTTCCTGATAATAATCCAGTAAATCGTCTCTTGTTTCAGGTTCATAATCCAAGACGATATCACTTGTTAAAAAACGTTCTAAATGGCTGCTAATATTTTCGAAAAACATATCGAACGTATCATTCATACCATCCATTTGACTCTCTACGTTCAACGAGAGTTCATCAACCGTATTATTCACACTGGATTGATAACTTACAAATGCTACAGCCCCAATGGAAATAACAAGTAGAAGTAAAAAAGGGATTAGTATTTCGTTTCTAATGGATTTCCTCGTGGTTGTTCTCTTACCTTGTTTTTTTAATTTTGTTTTCTTTTCTTTCTGCAATTGCCCCTTCTCCTTCTATCAAATATTTCATCCAATCTATAATAAGTTAGGATAATTAAAAATTTACATGCCTCTCATATTTATCGGCTGTATTTTAACAATTTCAATCATTTGTGTTCAAAAAAAGCTACATATATTCAAACAAACATTTGATTATATGTAGCTTTTTCCTGTTAAAGGAAACTATTTGATTTTTAGTCAAGAAAAAGTTGTTTACAGAATGGCACGTCAAATTATTGTTTTATCTTTTGAAAGTAATCCATTATACCAAGTGCAGATACCTGAATATCTAAGTTTAGAATAATATAAATTTCATGGTCTTCTGGGATGCCCGCAATTCTTAGGAATCCTTTAAGACGTCTCATAATTCGGCTTGCGATTTCATTATAATCGCCACCCGCTTCTACAACTTCTTCTGCAATATCCATATAAATATCTAACCATTTCATCGCTTGCTTCAATGCTTCCTCTGGATTCTCTGACATTCCATAGTGTCCAAAATAAATACGATCGACACGTTTCTCAAAGACACGTTGAATCGTTGCATGCATATCATTTGGATTAAAATGATTTGGGGACGTGCTTGGTAAATATAACTCTACTCCCGACCTTAACAAATGCTCATAACGGATTCCAACAGCATCTCCTGTGAAAATTCCATTACTTTTAGAGTCGTAAACACTGAAATGATGCTTGGCATGTCCTGGTGTATCCCAAAATTCAAGCACACAGTCTGGGCCAATTTCTAATGTATCTCCCTCTCCTTTTGTAATGACGCGGTCTTCAGGGACAGGGATAATTGGGTCATATATATCCGAAAAACTTTCTCCATAAATTGCTCGTGCTCCAGCTGCAAGCCTACTTGGGTCGATTAAATGACGAGCACCACGCGGGTGTACGATTAATTTAGCATTCGGACATTGTTGCAAGAGCAACCCCGCTCCACCAGCATGGTCTAAATGAACATGCGTTACAATAATGTATTTCACTTCTTCCATTGTGAAGCCTATTGTTTCTAAACCTTTTTTAATATATTTTACAGATGGACTTGGACCTACTTCAATCAAAGTCAATTCAGGTTCATTGATTACATAAATGCCTGTCCGACTTGGAATTTCCATATCAAATCCATCAATTAGAGAAATGCGTTCATCAAATGAGACTGGTTGTTTTTCATTCATTATCTTTTCTCCCCTCTTCCAATATATTTATCATACCAAATTCAAGGTTGATTTAAAATGAATGTATAAAGAATCAGCATTTGCAAAAGCTAATATAGAATAAAATTAGGAGGTTTTGTCATTGGAAAATCAGCAACAGCAAAATTATACGGAATCATCACAAATGCCCGATCAAATGAGCCACGGAGGGCATGAGCTTTTTGATGCGCATGAGGCAATTGGGGGATTGGTCGGTGCCTTAGAACATAGTGTGATGTATGAGCAATATGTTCAAGATCCAGAATTAAAACAAATTATGACAACACAAAAGAATTACTTATCAACACTATACAATACAGTCGTCGAAACGCTGAAGACTGGGCAAGAACCTGCTGTAAAAACGAAAGACTACAACATGGCTACTAACAATAATACTATTTACGGGATGCAGCCAACACAACCAAAGAAGCCTGCTCAATCCGTTAATGAAATCAATGATGCCTCTATTTCTGATTTTCTTATGGGTCATGTAAAAGCATGTGCTTCACACTTTACTGTAACAGCACTTGAAACATCGAACCCAGTGTTGCGAAGAGTTTTTGCTGACAGTGTACCAAACTTAATAGAAATTGCTTTCGAACTTTATCTTTACCAAAATAAACATCATTATTACCAAGTACCACAGTTAAAAGAAGCAGATATGCAAATTTATAAAAATAGCTTTGCACCAATTCAGCCACAAATGCCTCATTAAGCACTTGAATCGATTACAAAAAAAGAGCTTCCAGCTGTATTGGAAGCTCTTTTTTTATTATATTTTTGCTTTGAATTATTTCCATATACCCATATACTTATTATGGTATTTTTTGTCTTCTACCGTATCAATCAACTCTAAAGCGGTCTGCTTGATTTCTTCTTCACCAAAATGGACATATAACTTTTTCATATTCTCTAGAATATCATTACGAATTAACGTGTAGTTTTTTTCATCGGTTCCATTTTTAAATCGTTCAACCATATATTCCATAACCATTTCTTTTTGCTCTGTTCCAGCTTTTCCTACTTTCCAGATGGATTGAAGACTATGTCGCGCTGTTACAAACTTCTCATCTTTGGTTACTTCCCACAGCCTAGGAAAGTCTTTCATTATTCGTTTTTCTGGATCACTTTTTGCTAGACTCGCTAAATATTGTGTTGCACGTGAGCGCTGATGATTATCTTTATGCGTTAAGTCCTCTAATAAATCGTCCCATACTTCATAAGCCCAATCAACTTCTTTTTCCGTTATTTCTAAGATATATTGATAAGCTTCATAGCGTTCGTCTTTATCCCCTGATTTTGACTTTTCAAATGCCATTTTAACTTGATTATCCATTTTTTCACTCCTAATTTAAGGTTGGTATATTGGTACACGATTATCGATTATATATGTCTTTTAGATTTTAATTCAAATTGTGGTTTTGTAACATAATCCATATATTGAACACTACCATTATAATCTAAATATGCTTGATAGCGTGTAACTAATGCAGGGGCTATAACCAAACTTAAGACATCAGCTTTATTAACCCAACGACTATCCGATGTTTCAACCGATGTTGCCAATTCTCCACCGATTGGTTCACATACAAAATCAAACATAACTTGTCGGAACTATTTTCACTCCACTATGACCTTCATATGTCGCTGTATTAGAAAAGACACCTACCAAATGAGATACTTGAACATCAATGCCGCTTTCTTCTTTAACTTCCATAATAACCCCATCTATCAAATTTTCACCGACCTCTATTTGTCCACCTGGAAACACCCAATGACCCTCTCTACGTGTTTTTACCAATAATATTTCCCCATCATTATTTTCAACAAAGCCACCTGCTGCTACGATATGTACTGGTATTTGCATTGTAAATTCCTCCTAGGCAATATACTTCTTCTCAATCATAAACTTTTTGAAATTTGAACAATTTCCTTGATGACAGAATCACTCGTCTCATTATCTTTAATTACAAATAAATGATCTGCTTCGCCTTCTGTCGGTTCCACAATATCTTTCGATTCTGATTCAGCTTGTTGTCTTAAAAGTACTTCTTCAAAGCTAGAAGCAAATCTGAAAATATTTGTACTTCGTTGACTTTGAAGCACTCTTTCTCTTAAAACACTGTCTGGAATATCAAAATAAACTAAAATTCTTACAAACTTTTCCTTATTAAATAGCCCTTCAAGTAAGTTCAATCGATTTTTTCGACTTCGATTAGAATTACAAATAATTAGATGTAAGTCCGTATTTTCAATCGCATAATCTACAATGAGCCTTGATAACGAGGTCTTCAGTGTATTTGGTCCTTGTTTTGGCTGCAATTTTTCATAATAAGTATTAATGAACGCAGCTTGGTTATCTTGATCCATCACTAAAGCGTTATCTAGCTTATGCTCTAGTGCTTTAGCAAAGGTAGACTTTCCAGCATGTGTCTTACCCACTGTAATAATCACTAATCTTTTCATCATGTCCTCCGAAATTTATTTAATTCTATGTAATTTAGCGAATCTGCTCTTTGTATACCTTCGACAAAAAATCTGTTTCTCCTCTTTGAAGAAACGAAGCAATGTCATTAGTAATTACAATAGCCTTTTTATATAGCAACTACATTCGTGAACCCTATTGTACTTAGCTTTCACGGCGTCCTTTTCATCTCCAATATAATGAACAAAACCTTGAATCATCTTAAAATTTGGTTTGTTTATTCTTACTATATCTTCAAGCTCTTCGCCTTCAAGGTATACATGTAAATAAGAGTATATTTTCGTAAATCCATTCTTCTCATACCACTCATTTACCCATTTATCATCCCTTGTCCAGGCTTCAAGGTAATTTAAGCCTTTATCTTTCGCTGCTTTCTCAGCTTCTGCTAATAATTTAGCCCCTATGCCTTTTCTTTGATAATCAGGATGTGTTGCAATATGCCAAATCATTCCGCCTAGACCTTCACCTTGTGTACAAACCGTTCTTTCAGTTTTTTCATATTCAATATCCAGTAAACCTACAACTAGACCTCTCTCAACTGCCACCAATTCAATAGCTGGATTATCGTATAGTTCTTTTCTGTTTAATACATTATCAAAATAAGCAGTGTCTAAAAACGAGAGAGTTCTACAGCGTACCCAGTCAATTTCATCGTTAGAATTGTAGTTTCTGATTTCCATTTTTATCCTCCTGGTTATATCTTTTTCGAGTTGTTAGAGTGTCTCTTCCAATTTTGTCAGGGAAGCATTGATTAAACACCTTAAACTATAGTGAATACTCATATACACTTCCATAGAAAATTATGAATTTTATTTACTCTATATTATTACCTGTTGAAATAATAAAAGCAACGGCGCATTATTTTCTACATCTAAAACAAACTACTAACATTGATTTCTATTTTAGAGCTTAAAACAGTTGGTATTGTTGACTTATACCCTTGTTTACCGTACATTTGAAGAAACGACGATAAAGGATGGATCATAATGAGTAAGAAAAGTGTTGATGACTACTTAACAGATGGTATATATGGTGTTCGACTGCCAAAAGAAGAAGAACGCCGCCGTTTTCTCGGTACTTTAGAGGAGAGAATTGTAATCGCTCTAACAACTGGACAAGTTGTAACAGATTCCGGACTAAAAAAACTTGAAGAAGCAATGCAATCGCATCCGAAAGCAAGGCTTATCATTAATGGACATGTATCCTATCGTTTTTTAAAAGAAGAAAAAGAACTCGCTGCAAAATATAATATTCCTTATACGACAATTACGAATGAGGAATTCAAAACAGATATCGGCGCAGTCTTAACCTATGATCATGCAATTAATATGGAAAATATTTTTGTTGAGCTTGAACCTGAACCTGCAGAAGAACCTTCAAAAGAAGAAAATGACTCTGGTTTCATTTCTAAGTTAAAGAAATGGTTCAGTTAGGGATTTTGTATTAAAGGGGGATTACTATGAAAATTACATCGATCGAACCAACTCCCAGCCCACACTCGATGAAAATTAATGTAAATGAAGAGTTGCCTGCTGGTGAGAATTATAATTATAAAGCGAGCGATGACATAACAAGTGCACCTCAGTATGTTCGTGATCTTTTTCAAATTGAAGGAGTTAAAAATATTTATCGAGTCACAGATTTTATTGCACTTGCTCGCAGTCCAAAAGTCGATTGGGAGGAAATCTTACCACAGGTTAGGGATACTTTAGGTACAGAAGGTGAAATTGCTGCGTTAGAAATAGCTGATCAGAAAACAGAAACTACTAATTTTGGCGTTATTAATGTTTTTATTCAATTTTTCCGCGGGATTCCAATTCAAGTAAAGCTTGAAGAAGGCGATGAAGAAAAGAGATTTGGTTTACCACCTATTTTTCAGGATGCCATTATGAAAGCATCTGAAGTCTCAAACACTTTTATCTTTGACCGCAAATGGGTGGAACAGGATCCACGTTATGGAAATAGTGATGAGATCGGTGAGGAAGTCGTTGAAGAATTAACGGCGGCTTATGATGAAGAACGACTTGACCAATTAGTATCTCTAGCACTAGAAGAACGTGACGCTTCCGAGCTTGATCGAAAAATTGATGAGGATATTCCATTAGAAGTATTAGACCATCCTGACTGGAAAGAACGCTATGCTGTGTTAGATCGGATTATTGAGCCTAATCTTAATCATTTAGCTCTTTTGAATAAAGCGCTGGATGATGAGAAGGCTTCAGTTCGTAGACTTGCAACTGCTTATCTCGGCATGATTGAGGAACCTGAGGTACTTCCATCACTTTATAAAGCGTTGAAGGATAAAGCTGTTAACGTGCGCAGAACTGCTGGAGATTGCTTATCTGACCTTGGTTTCAAAGAAGCAATGCCTGAAATGATAAAAACATTAGATGATTCAAGTCGAATTGTTCGCTGGCGTGGGGCAATGTTTCTATATGAAGTCGGAGATGAGTCAGCAATACCTGCTTTAGAAGCTAAACTTGATGAGCCAGAATTCGAAGTGCGTATGCAAATCAATATGGCGCTTGAGCGTATTAAAGGCGGCAAAGAAGCGATGGGATCTGTCTGGCATCAGATGACGCAGGCGATGAAGAAGTAATTTTAGATAGAATTTAGAGGTGTGGAATTTTTTTTGGAGGTTGAATTGTGAACTTCGGGATATTCTGTGACAGCTTCGGGATATTGTATGGCGACTTCGGGATTTTCTGTGACAACTTCGGCGTAAATTGTGTCCACTTCGGGATTCAGCCAGAAACCACCAAAAAAAAGTAGCAAACCAAATTAAATTCCTGGCTTGCTACTTTTTAATTTACTTATAAGCTAGAATTTAGAGTGGTGAATTGTGAACTTCAGCATAATGTGTGGCGGCTTCAGCATATATTGTTTCCACTTCAGCATTTTCTGTGACGACTTCAGCATAAGTTTTGTCCACTTCAGCATTCAGCGATAAACCACCCCAAAAAAGTAGCAAACCAGATAAAATTCCTGGTTTGCTACTTTTTTCTACTCATTCCCCATCAAATAAATCGATCCTACACCTGATTTAAATTCATGATTATACGTTCCTTCACCGAGTATAATCGAAAGTTTATTCGACTTTTGGGTGCCGCCTTGTTGATTTGGTAAATCGGAAACAATATTACCAAGCCCAACGTTTGCACGAATCGTTGCATTCAATTCTTCTAAATTCATAAAATCAACATGCACATTTCCTGCTCCAGATTTCATTTCTAAATCTTGATTACCAGCAACCTGAAAGCGTACGTTGCCCGCTCCTGATTTAGCGACAATCTTCCCACTGCAAGATTTTCCATTCACACTCCCTGCACCAGTATCAACCTCTAAGCGATTGCTGTCTATATTCTCTACAAAGATATTTCCAGCTCCAGTTCTTAATTCGATATCTTTTCCATGGAAGTTTGTGGCATCAATATTGCCCGCTCCAGTTTTCATAAGCATCGTTTCGAAAATAAGATTCTTTGCCTTAATATTTCCTGTTGCAGATTTGATCTTGTAATGCTCGGCGAAATCTTCCGGTAAGCGAATTTCTAGCTTCGCATATTCGCCACTACGTATATTTAGAATTCTTTTCTTTTGCGGGATTTCCGCCTCAACAACCAAGCGATCATTCACCAAGCTCATTTGAAGCTCTGGACCTTTTTCAAATGTTTCTAATGTAATGTCGACCTGTGCTTTATCATGAATAATAAATTCAATATTTACGATATCGGAGTGTATTTCAAATTCTTTTATCTGAGAAACTTTTACTGTATTTTCTTGGATGACAGGTTCCTTCTTATTTTTAAATAGATTAACCATGCTCTCACCTCTTAGGATTTATTTTCTAACTCTTAGTTTAAGTAAAAACCCGTTTCTAAGATACATCCTGATGGTTGAAACATTCTCAGACTTAAGGCTGAATTTTATTTTTTGTCATAAGACTTAGGCTCACATAACCGATAAATGAAAGCACAACAGCAGTTACAACCGAATGCATGCCAAAGGGCTGCGGGTAAAAGTTTTCAAAGATAATATAGCTACTAACCCCAATAATAATAGATGCTAGTGCACCGTATTTATTTCCGTTTTTCCAATATAAGCCAAGAACAATTGGCCAGATAAACGTCGCTTCTAACCCACCCATTGAAAAGAGATTTAGCCAAATAATTAAATCTGGCGGCTGCAAGGAAAGGAAAATAACAATAATGCCAAGAATTGCAGTGATCCACATACTTAATGAGCGTATTTTTTTCTCTGGTGCTTTTGGTTCTATGTAATTTAAATATACGTCTTTTACAATTGTTGAGCTTACAAGTAGTAGCAAAGAATTTACAGTAGTCATTATTGCTGCCATTGGTGCTGCAAGAACGATTCCCGTTAACCAACCAGGTAGAACTTCTTGTGCAACGAGTGGCATGACCGTGTCCCCTACTTCAATTCCTGGAAGAACTGGACGTGAAAGCGCACCAATTAAGTGCATATTCAGCATGATAAAACCGACCACAATTGTACTTATGATAATCCCACGGTGCATGGATCTTGAGTTTTTATATGACATTGTACGAATAGCAATTTGTGGTAAAGCGACAACTCCGACACCAACAAGCACCCAGAAGGATGAAACATATGCTGGAGTAAGCGTACCTTCTGCTCCAAATGGAGTTATCAGATTAGGATTTTCAGCTGCCATATTAGAAATGATATTCGGTACACCTCCACCAGCAACAATAACAGCCACTAGTAAAACCAATGTACCCGTCACCATGATGATTCCTTGAATAGCATCAGTTAGTGCAATTGATCGAAAACCACCAATAATTACATAAATTAAAACCGAAACAGAAAAAATCAATAAAGATGCTAGATATGGAAGTCCTGTTAAGGATTCAATCAAGCGTCCCCCACCAATCCACTGGGCAGACATTGCTGAAAAAAGAAAGATTAATATACTTAATGATGACAAAATCACTACCCATTTGGATTGATAACGCTCTTTTAAAAAGTCGACAATCGTAACTGCTTTATATCTACGAGTCACAATAGCGAATTTTTTTCCTAAAACCATTAATACAAAATAACCTGTAACTAACTGCGACATCGACAAAAGTACCCAGCCAAGCCCTTGATTATAAGCTGCTCCAGGCCCACTTAGAAAACTACTCGCACTTCCATAAGTCGTAACCATTGTCATTGCGAGAACGAATCCGCCAAGACTTCTTCCACCGAGAAAGTATTCTTGAAGGAAGCTATTCGTCGAACGTACATATTTACTTGCCCATATCCCAACCCCACTAATGAGGACTAAGAATATTAATAATGGAATAATCGCTTCCCAATTTACCATTCATCGCTCTCCTCATCTTCAATTGGTACTTCAACAAAGAATTTCTTTATTACAAAAATCACAAGTACTACCATCACGACAAATCCCAAGACACAACTATAGAAAAACCATGCAGGGAAGCCAAAAACATAAGAGTACTCCGATGGATCTTTGCTACCTAACCCATAGGCAAAGCCATACCACCAGAAAAAATTAAAAAGTGCCAACCCTACACCAATCAAAGCTTCACGATTGGCTATTTTATTTACATCGTATTTATCTAACGATTCCAAGAGAACCCTCCTCGTGAAAAAATCTATGTTTATATTCTATCGGAGTATCTCCCTTAAGTGAAGTACTAGATTTAATCTTATAAATTTTTTGCATAAAAATAGACCCAGCCTTTTAAAGCTGGATCTATCATTTTACAACCTACTTGTTTTTCACTTTTTTACTAAAACTTACTTTAAGCACCTTATCCTTCACGTCATTCATTTCAATAGTTACTTTATCAACACCATCTGTAACTGTAAGGGTTGCATTTTTGTCTTTTAAAATATCAACTTGTTTTTTATTTAATAGAAGATCACGAGGTTTCTTTTCATTGAAAATATTGATTAGTACATGATCTCCATCATTTACAACATCTAATTGTTTTGTATGAATGGTTGCTGTTCCATTATTTTTCTTTGGTTCGATTACCACATAATTCGGTTCCTCTGGTTCTTCCGGATCTTCAGGATCCACCACTGTTCCTTCAGGGACGAAACCGTAAGACTCTGCTTCTTCAGCACTAACAAAGAATATACGTTTTTCAACTGGAACTGTTGCCCATGCATTTGGTTCCACATATTCCATCGTGTCAGAGTTACCTACATAACGCAGGAAGCCTTTTTGATCATCGTTTGCTCGGAATGCGAATGGTAGTTCAAGCAATGGATTTTCTGGATTCCAAATCCCTAAGCCTTGATCTTTCGCTGTCTTTACTGCTTCTTGGTAGAGTGGGTATGCTTCTTCATCAAAAGGTGCAATGAAGTAAGATGTTGCTAATCCATCTTTTACCATTTGCAAGTTAATATTCATCCCATCTGCCGCACGGATTACTTCTGCTAAAACTCTACCATAATCATCTGTCGGTTGATCACCAATCTTTAGATAAATTTTGTCGCCTGGCTGAATCAATGATGTAATATGATCTGTTGCTAAATCACCAAAATATTTCTGATTCGCATTAATTTCTGCTCTTTCAGGTGCTTTATTTTTTGCTGTATACGTTTCTGCTGTATCCATATTTAAGAAGCGAATACGAGTTTCTCCAAATACAGGATCTTGGATACGGATAGTATCACCGTCTGTAATCGTAGCCACTGTTGCTTCATAATAACCAGCTGAAGATGGAGGTGCGGCTTGTTCTTCACTTTTTACAATGTCCGACTGTTCAGTAGGAATGAGCTGGTACGTATTATATTGACTAACAATCGCCGTTAGATCATACCAGTAACCTGCTTCAACCTGTGTAATATCTAAAGCATTTTCCATTACTCGAAGCGTGGTCCCATTAAAGTCCTCGTCGATAACTGAAACGTTATAACCACCGCCTGCTAGACTGTCAGGAACTCTGTTAATATATCCTTGTAATTGAACAAGCTGTCCTTCAAAGCCTTCTGCAATTGCTGGATTTTGTAAATCCTCTAATGTAATTTGTTTCGGCTCTGGTAATGTTTGATTCTCTGCAATAATTTCAACAGATACCGGTACTACTTCTTTCAAGCCATTATATGTTGCAAGTTCACCGGTAACAATAACTTTATCTCCCTTAACGACATCAGGAAGATTCCCTTGTGTATATGCAAATAAGTTAATACCTGCTGTTTCATCTTGAATGTATGTTGAGAACTGTGCACCATTACTGATAGCACGGTTGTCTGCTGTTACAACACCTTCTACTTGAACAATTGTCCCATCAGGAAGATTTCGTGCTTCTTCAAGTGAATATTCACCTGCTCCCGGGTCTCCTGGTTCACCTGGCTCTTCAGGTGGGTCCACTGGAGTAACACCGTCCATTGTATGGCTTCCTAGGTATGCAAAAGTATTTGAAGCATATGCGTCCCATTCATTCGTATTATAAATCGTTGATGGTGAAGTAACTCCTGGTACACGAACGAGTGTAACATCTACTCCAAAGTTCTCACGGACACCGATTTCACCAACAACATCAATCACTTCATTATTTTTATTTAAAGAAATAGCATCATCGCCATTAAAATTAATGACAGCATTATTCGTTACATCAGCTTTTGCAAGAATTGCATCATCAGCACTTGCATGAGCGAGTATGAAAACTTCACCATGTTCTAATGTTCCAGATAATGTAAGTGTTTGTGAAGCTGTTGCCGCTCCATTAGAGTAAAGAGCCACTTGATAGTCTGACAAATCTACCGTACTGCTTGTCCCATTATAAATTTCAATCGCTTTATTGAACGAACTACCTTCCACATATTCCGAAATAAATAAGTCGTCAGCGACATTTTCACCGTTTTCAGCAGAAGCTATCGTTGCGAAAGCCCCTGTGAAATTCATAAATACTACAGCTAAAATAAGTAAGAGATTAAAAACTTTAAGCGTTAATGATTTTTTCATTCTCTTCCTCCACATTTTTTTATTCCCTCGAATTCAAGGGTCAATTACAATATTACATATAGTAGATTAAATTGGTATTAACTTTTCGTAAATTTAAACAATTAACAGAACTTTACACCTAGATAAGGAGTAAAAGGGTTATTTTGTCCTTCCTCTCCCTTTTTGAAACAGTACGAAAGTTGGATGTTTAAGTTTAGCTCCTTAAATATACTTTGCTTGATTTACTTACTTTTTAATCATATAATCAAATATGCATTATAAATTTAGGGGCCATAGTATAATGGGATTACATTTGCATGGCATGCAAAATATCGGAGTTCGATTCTCCGTGGCTCCATACAAAAATAAACAAATCAAAAAAAGACACAAAATCTTAATGGTTTTGGTCTTTTTTATTATATATTCAAATACATCTTGAGGACATTATCGTTGAATTAAAATAAAGTAATGAACTACCCTTACCAAGTAGGCAAAGGATAGTTCATTTTAAACTTTTGCAACGATTGTTGTAACGTTAATTCTTATACTCAATCGGTTCATCTTTTCGGTATTCTTCATCAATAATCAAGATAGGCTTGATGGAAACACCTTTACTGGAATCTGCAGATGCTTCATTGATTTCTTCAAATTTGTAGTAGTCGTTTAGTTTATCGAATGGGAATTTTCCTTGTTTATGGTATTCCACAATCTTCGGAACAGCAATTTGTGGAACAACATCCCCCATGCTGACACCAATAATTTTACGGTTACCCATTACTAATTCCATATACGTACTGAACTCTACTAAATTCGGAGTTACAGCTAATGGAACACTCACCCCACGTTTTGATAGAACTTCGATAGAGGATTTGATAACTTGTGATACACCTGTCGTATCAATAGAATAGTTAACACCTTTTCCACCTGTAATTTCTTTCATACGTTCTTCAAGATTTTCTGTTTTACTATTAATTGTATGCGTAGCACCTAGCTCTTTTGCTAATTCTAAGCGTGAATCATGGATATCAACTGCAACTACAGTATGGCAACCTTCAACTACTGCTGTCATTAATGCGGAAAGACCCACTGTACCTGTACCAAATACTGCAATCGATGAGCCAGTCTCTGGTTTTAGTGCATTCGCTACTGTACCATAACCTGTCATTAACCCACATCCAAGTGGTGCTACTTTACGTAAGTCGACATCTGAATCCACTTTAATCACATTATTTTCACCAGTAATTGTGTAAGTTGAGAAAGAACTTTGTTTCAAGAAGTTAGAAACTGGCGTACCATCTTCTCTATAAAATGTATGTGATCCATCATGACGTTCTCCACCGCCCATGTTTAATTCAACAAAGTCATCACATGCTGATGGGTAGCCCGTACGACAGCTGTCACATGCTCCACAATAATCATAAGCTAAAACGACTTGGTCATCTACTTCTAATCCTTTAACAGCGCTACCAACCTGTTCAACAATTCCAGCCCCTTCATGGCCAAGAACGATTGGCATTGGAACAGCCAACCCGCCTCCTAGACGCATTCCTTCATCTGATTGACAAATTCCGCTCGCAACCATTTTCACAAGAACTTCCGTTGCATGCAGTTCACCAAGCTTAAGTTCCTCCATTTGATAATCTTCATTCACACCATTAATGACAGCTGCTTTCGTCGTCAACTGACATTCCCCTGAAACTACATTTGCTACTTCTTCTTTTGTTTTCATTTAAATTCCTCCTTAAATTTTAAAACTTAAATTGGATATGTGTTTTTTTAACTAAACCGTTTTGTTAAGCGCTTTCATTACCAATGTTAAACTATTTTTAATGGTTATTATATTCCTAATGTTGTATGCTTGTACTACCACAAAAGGAGTAGATAATATGTTAGGTATACCTACTTTTGAAGAGCAATTTGCAAAATTGGATGATTTAGAGACACATGAGGAAAGATTAATTAAAGTTTTGGAAATATATCTGAAGAACTTTCCGGTAAGTAACGTTTATCTTTGTAGATACTCTCCGATTGGTTTTTTAGGAGAAGGTGTCATTGCTCTAGAAGATAATGAATTACGATATATTCATAATGAACGCTATGATGTTAGAACAGTGCCAGCTATAATGATAGCCATCAAGGAAAAAAAGGCAGTTTTTGTTGGAAGAGAAGAATTATTCAAGATCACTTCTAGCAACTATATTCTAAATAAAAATTTGAGTGGATTTTTGGTGTCTCCTATTTTACAAAGGGGAAATGTGATTGCTTTTCTTTACACTTATGTTTTTGAAAATATAGAAGTAAAAGAAGAACTACTCGAAGCAATTGCTCAATTTGGCAAGCAAGTCGGGAACCGAATCAATGAAACGTACGCAGAACAAAAATTGCTAAGTAAACGTGAATTTGAAGTAATGAAACAAATTGCAGATGGCTGCTCCACTAAGGAAATAGCGACAAATCTTTCACTAAGTGAATTAACAATAAAGCAATATGTAAAACTTGCGAGAGAAAAGTTAGGCGCATCCAATCGAGCACATGCAGTAGCGAATATGTATCGGCTGGGGATTTTATAGGGGCTGGCGTAATAAAGAGAAACAATCGTGGGGTTTTTTTATTTATTTCCATTAAATTTAATTCGTTATTTTAAAGAATTCATGCTATACTAGTCTAGCGATGAGCTGATTTGTGTAAGACGAGGAACAAGGTATTGATGTGAATGTGAACCACATCGTTCACTCGCCACAAATTTCGTGAACGCCTATATTTATATAGGCGTTTTTTATTTGGATTTTTTTAAAGAATTGTTTTTCTAATTGGAGGTTTTTGGTTTGAAGAACAAGATCACAAACTATATAATACTATTTAAATAATCGAAAGTATTAGGTCTATAAATAGGAGATTAATCATGCAGATTGTTTATGTTATTATTTCCTCCATATTAGCAGTACTTAGTATTCTTCCTTGGATCACTCTAAACACATCTATAGATTTTCTGGAAATCATTACGTTCGGACTAACGGGCTGCGCTGTTTTCCTGCCATCCCTTTATGCATTGCTTAGTTTACTTATCGCACTCCTGCTGAAAAAAAGTGGAATAAAGTTATTTCTAATGATTAGCAGTTCTCTATTTTTTATTTTTAATTTAGTTATGGCTTTGGTTGGGATATTCGGCTTTCAGAATCCTTAAGATGATAAAGCTACCTGTCTTTTACAAAGTTGTAAACTAACCCTCTTTAGATTTTATTGCAAGGTAATGTAGTGGTCCGCCAAATATTAAGCCTGCAAGAGCGATTCCAACAAAAACGGGTAAGTAGGAAAGTAATTCAATACGATTACCTAATGAAAAGTCTATAATCATACGTATAAGTGTTACAATAACCGGAGCAGCAATCGACCAAAATAATATTATCTTAACGTTTTTTCGCAAGACCTCACCTCATAAATTTGAAGTATTGTATTCCAACCTATATTGAATCAATTGATTTTCTCTTCCTAAATAAGTCTCGGTACCTTTTCTACTTACTTCCTTAAATCTAAGCTTTTCAAGCATTCTTTGTGAACGTAAATTATCTTCATGCGTTTCTGCCGTGAATAACGTGATCCCAAAGTTTTCATTGCCATACTTCATTGTGTGGAGCATCGCAGTAAATCCCAGACCTCTCCCCCACATCGTGCTATCACCGATAGCAATTCCTAATTCTGCTGTACTTTCTTTTATAGCTGCTAAGTCTGCGTAACCAATCATTTTCTCATGATGCTCAATCCCCAACCGGATAAAATCTTTCGCATCCTGCCGAACACAGTGTAGCCACCACTCGTAAAGTTCCTCTTCACTTCTATTTATTTCCCACTCATTCGCCATACAGAACTTTTCATCTTTGCTCCAAACGTGCACATATTCAAAATCACCTTCTGTAATTGGTCTAATCTTTATGGAATGTGAATGTAATTCTTTCATGCCATTCTCCCTGTCCCCTTTACTCTTTTGCAACCATCAATATGATAAAAATAAATAGTAAACCAGATTACCCGTATTTTTTAGTGTATTTAACAAGCCCAAATAAAATAGCTATGATAAGAATCAGTGAAAAGCCTGTAGCCAAGATCTTGTTTTCACCAAATAAAGAAGCTAACAGAACATCATAAGTTGGAACTCCTAATGCATAAAGTAATGGTAAAACTAATAGGCTTGTTGCTATACCAGCAATAAATACAAGCACATACTTTTTATTCATCTAACTCCCTCCTTATAAAATGAATACCTTTTATCTACTTTGCTAAACTTCTATATTCTATGACTCTATTTTTAAGAATTCGATCGGAACATCTTTATGCAATTTAAGGCTTAAATTTTTAAATCGACTTATTTGCTCGCTGTCTGAGATTTGATATTCAGCATGATGAATTTTTGCAGAATACATACTGAAGTCTTTATCGCTTTCGTTTACCCAGAATTCTATTTTCAAGGATTCATTATCGTCCTCGAAATGAACAGTCAGCTGACCATCTTCTAACGCATATGTCCCTTTCTTAAAATTAATAGAATCGGTATCCACTTTTCCATTCGAAAAAGCTAAAGTCATAATAGAATCATAGCGATTAGGGTTATCGAAATTCTCTTGTGAAATTGGACTTGGAATATATGCAATATCAAAAGTTTGGCCAGATAATTCGTCATCGTCATTACAAGCTGCAAGCATTAGGACAAATAAAAGTATCGGAAAAATAATAAGCTTTTTCATGATTACTTCCCCTTTCTATCGGAATACATAATATTTAGTTATCTTTACATACGAATGAATTTGGAAAAAGTTTCAATTTGTTCTAGGGATTTTGTTGTAAATTTATATTAATTCTGCGCTTAGATACTTATCTCTAATCTAATCCCATTTATCAAGCATAATAATGGCCCCAGCTAAAAAGATTATAAACTGAGGCATTATAAATTTTATCTGGCTACTTTCTATAGTAAATTGTACCATTAAAAATAAGCATAGCACCCTTTCTTTAAGGCGCTATGCTTATAATTCTCACTATTTTATTACTTCATAACCTAATTTCTCGATCGTTTCTTTTAGATCATCTTTTGTTACTTCGGATTCATTGATTGATGCTTTTACTTTACTTGAGTTGAAAAGCACTCTCGCTTCTTCTACTCCCGACATCTTTTTCACCGCAGTTTCTATCTTTTTAATACAAGACGGACATGTAAGGGGCTCTAATTGTAATTGAATATTAGTCATTAAAATCCTCTCCTTTGTTGTTCTACCTCTATTATATAGGGTGAATACTTTTAAATCTTTGACCTAGGTCAATTATTATATTAATAAAGTGTGGTGCTTTTTCTTACTAACTATAGTGTAAGCTATTTTCGATTTTCCGTAATTGACGGAGGTCAAGATTTAGGAGAAATTCTATTAATTTAGTCGTTCTGCATAAATACGCATTGCATCTCGCATAAATTCTGCAAGTCCATCCCCGAATTGGTCAATATTTTTTGTGAATCGCTCATCACTCACATACATTTCCCCTAGATTTTTAAATGCCTCTGGCGAATAGCTTCCTACCTTTTGAAGGAATGTATACCAGTCGTGGATATACTGCTGTGCAATGTCTGAGTCTGGTTTCTCATGGCGAACATTCGCTAGCCTTTCATAAATTGTATTGACTTCTTTTTCCATGTCTTTTACTTCTAGATTTGATTTACTGTTAATTTTGGCATTCGACTGATCGACCGCCTTGTCACCCCAGCGTTCTCTTGCTTCTGCCTCATATGGATTTTTACTAAAATCAAAGCCTTTAAATTTATCTTGATTTGTCATTTCAATCTTTCCTTTCATATTTAAAATAGTCTTGTCAATTGTCTCGATTAATTGCTCAAGTTGTATTTTCTTTTGTGTTAGCATTTTCCGCTGTAATTTTAAAGCTTCCGTTTTATCGAAGGTCGGATCCTGAATAATCTCTTTTATTTTTTTCAACGGAAAACCAAGCTCACGGAAAAATAGTATTTGTTGTAGCTCTTGAAGATTTTCTTGTGAGTACATGCGATAACCTGATGCTGTTATATCGTCGGGGGTGAGTAATCCTATTTCGTCATAATGATGTAGTGTGCGCACACTAATCCCCACTAGGTCAGCTACTTCCTTTATCTTCATGCTAATCCCTCCTCACTTTTTAATATAATCTATAACGTAACGTGAGAGTCAATACTTTTTTAGAATAGCCCATTCTTTCTAAATTCAATCCCCTTCTAGACATTTTCACCATATAGTGAAGGGAATAGTTTGATAGGAGGCTAGTATTTATGAATCACTATCCATATGATGAAGAAGATAGACAGTTTAATTTGCCAGGGTATTTATTAGGGCAGATGTTCGGCGGTGGTCAACAAGCCCCGCCATTTGGACCACCTAGTTTTCCAGGGGGGCCAGGCGGCGGGTTTCCTGGTGGTGGAGGCTTTCCTGGAGGGCCCGGAGGAGGTTTCCCTGGGGGTGGCGGATTTCCTGGAGGAACACTGGGTGGAGGTTTCCCTGGGGGTGGCGGATTTCCTGGTGGAACACCGGGTGGAGGTGGATTCCCAGGTCAACAGCAAGGGCAAGGTGGACCACCAACTTCACCACCACCTGGATTCACTCCGCAGCAAGCACAATTCCAAACTTTCGCAGTTGATCCCGGAGCAATTCGCGGCTGTCTTTTCCGTTTTACGTATGTATGGCTAAGACGTGATGCATTCTGGTTTTACCCTGTATTCGTAGGCCGCAATTCAATTGCAGGCTACCGCTGGAGAAGAAATCGGTGGGTTTATTTTGGAATTGACTTAGAGCAGATTCAATCATTTCAGTGTTATTGATTGGTGTCAGCATACCTTAGGTGGTGTGCTGATTTTTTTGTTTTAGTGGTTGAGAATGGTAGTTTGAGCTGCGAATCCTGAAGTTGTCACAATTTACCCCGAAGTCGTCACAGAATATCCCGAAGTGGACACAATTTCCACCGAAGTTGTCACACAATATCCCGAAGTTCACAATTGGGGGCAGCGTAGCTTTTGCTACAGACTGATTCTCGCACTATTATTTGGTAAATAATGTTAATTTATGCTCAAATGCTGAAGTTCACAGTGAAGTCGCTGATGTTCACATGGAAGTTACCTAATGTTCAAAATTAAGTCGCCGATGTTCACATAGTTCCCGCCCAAGTTCACAATTGCCTCCCCTCCACAAAACCCAAAATCCCACCACACATTAACACATCTTTACCAAACTCTAACCATTTTCTAATCTATCTCACATCACACTCTTACTCTCGCAGTCTAAGATAAGTAATCAAGGAGGGGTTAGGGATGGCAATAGAAATTTTTAGAAGAAAAGAACAAAAATACTTAATTACACTGGAACAATACAATGCACTTATACAGAGAATTGCTCCTTATATGAGACCTGACAAGTTTGGGGATGAGGGCAGGTACACGGTGACTAGTCTTTACTTTGAAAGCGCAGATAATAAGATTTATTACGAGACTAAGAACAAGCTGAGGTACAGGCAAAAGCTCCGACTACGTGTCTATAATGATGCTGATTTAAACAGTACTGCTTTTTTTGAAGTAAAACAAAAGCATAAGAAAGTTGTTAATAAGCGGAGGATGCTAATCCCGCTTTCGGAAGCCTACAGGTATTTACATGAAATGGATGAAGATCTCACAAAATATGAAACTTCAAACCAACAAGTACTTAGAGAAATTGATTACTTTCGTAAACTATATCAGTTAGAACCTGGAATGGTTGTAAGCTACGACAGACATGCTTTACATGGCATCAAGGATAAAGAACTGCGAATGACTTTCGATTTTAATTTACGATGTAGAAATGATGATTTGCAGGTAGAAAACGGACCTTATGGTGACTTATTTATTGATGAAAATTTAGTTGTACTTGAGGTGAAGGTAAATGATAGTGTGCCTTTATGGCTCACACGGATTCTGCAAGAGTTAAATTGTGAGCAGCGCAGTGCGTCAAAGTATTGCACAAGCACGGAACTTTTAAATAATATGGCCCCACCAGTTGGGACTGCATTAGAAAACGTAACAATAGGAGGAATATAAATGGATATATTTAATCAAATTTTCGGTTCGGGTGGAACGGACGGGTCGCTAGTTCTTACCTTAACAGCAATGACATTAGCATCTGTCTTGAGTATTTTTATTACGTTAGTTTATCAATTTACTTTTACAGGTGAACGCTATTCGCAGAACTTTGTCCATACAATTATTATAATGAGCGTGGTCGTATCTGTGGTTATGAATGTGGTTAGCGGGAATGCAGGTGTGGCGTTTGGTTTATTTGCAGTATTTTCCTTAATCCGTTTTCGTAGTGCTGTGACGGACGCGAAGGATATAGCTTATATTTTCTTTGGACTTTCGGTTGGGATGACATGTGGTTTGTATCAATTTGAATTAGCGATTATATTGACTTTCTTTGCGAGCATTTTATTTTATCTACTTTATAAATTTGAATATGGAAAAGGCAAAGATACGCAGATTCTAAAGGTAACTGTTCCAGAAAACTTAAATCATGAGAATTTACTTGATGATGTTTTTGAAGCGTTTACGATTTCTAACCATTTACGACAAGTAGAAACGACAAATCTAGGAACGATGATTATGTACACGTACGCGATTCGGACAAAAATGGAGACCAAGGATAAAGTTTTACTTGATCGCATAAGAGAAAAAAATGCGAATTTAAAAGTCTCCTTAACATATATGCAAAACGAATAAAAATAGGGTGAGGCCAAATTATGGCGCTCACCCATTATTTTGTTTCATTTAAAATTTCATCCACAGTTTCTTCTACTTCTACTCTAGTCATTTTCTCTTGACCTGCATTCATTGCACGTAATGTCTTCTTCGCTAAAGCTAGAGGTATTTTACAGAAAAGAATTATATTTTTCGTTTTTAAGTCTTTCATATATTGATCTGCTTTATCAAGATTCCCCCAAGCATAATCAAACATATCTTCTCGAGTCCAACCATCTGGAAGGAAACGAACACCACGCTCGGCATCTTCATCTTGATTCCTTAGCATATTCACAGCTTGAAGGCCACGTCCATAGCCCAAAGCTAATTCATAATCTGTTTCAGTACCATCATACCATCGCCAAATATCAGATAGCATGACACCAACTAACCCAGCAACATAATAGGTGTATTCATCAAGATCTTCCTTTGTTTGTACGACGAACTCTTTTTCTACCCATTTCGCCATACCTTCAGCCATTTCACTCGTTGATTCCATTACTTTAGCTACAATATCATCAGGACAAATTTCCACCCAGTCTGCGAGTCTAAGTGTTACTTCAGGTAAATCATCATGATATGGCTCTGTTAGGGCTTCATATGCGGTTCTATCAAATTTATTCGCTTTCAATAGTTCACTCGTTGCTTCCAGTAATTTAATTTTACTTTCTGCAGGCATTGTTTCATGATCTTCAATTTCATCAATTGCACGCATGCATAAATAAGCAGCACCTACTGTTTTCCGAAGTGTTGGTTTTAATAATTTTATTGGTATATAAAAAGTTCTGCTCGTAAGCTTTAAAATATGCATTGCTTCTTTTTGTAAATTCGCTTCCGTACTCAAATTATTTCCTCCTTCAAAACTGAAGTAATACAAGTATAACAAAAATGTGCCGTTATTTCTTGTTTATTGTTAACTTTGCTTTTGAATGAGCTTTTCCTATGCTCTACCTTGTAAATTCATGGAAATGCAATTAAGATGGTATTTGTACTTTAATTAGATTGTTCAAAAGGAGGATAAAAAGGACCTAGAATTTCGAGGCGGAAAAGCGAGCATTCGTGCGAGATTCGAAGCGTCATTTTTACCGGACTTTTGAACTTACATCTAAATGTGAAAGGTGTAACATCATGGATAAACGAGTGTACTTTTTAATGACCGTTTCCTTTGTTGTAGGAATGGTTGAGTTAATTATTGGGGGAATTTTAGATCTGATAGCGATTGATTTAGGTGTAAGCATAGGGCTTGCTGGAATGTTAATTACCATTTTTTCATTAACATTCGGGATTTCAGCGCCAATTCTTCTCGTTCTCACAGCAAAAATGGAACGAAAAAAGCTAACAACAATCGCGCTTTTTGTGTTTTTATTCGGGAATATTCTTGCTGTAATCAGTCCGACATACAGCATTCTATTTATAGGAAGAATTATTTCTGCGGCGAGTGGATCAATATTAATTATTCTTTGTATTGTGATGGCTGCAAATATTGTTGAACCCAGGTATCGTGGAAGAGCGATAGGTATTGTAAGTATGGGGGTTAGTGGTTCGCTTGTGTTAGGGGTCCCAATTGGCTTAAGCCTAGGAAACTTCTTTGGATGGCGTGCTCCTTTTCTTATGATTGTCATTCTAACGGTTATTAGTATGATTGGTGTCCATTTCTTTATGGAGCGAGTCCCACCAAGGCCAGTTAGCTCAATAAAAGAACAATTCCAATCACTGAAAGATAAAAAAATCTTATTCGCGCATTTGACTGTCTTCGCTCTTTTATCTGGTCATGCCGTGCTTTATGCTTACTTAACTCCTTATGTAAAAATAACGATGGGATTAGGTGAAAATAGCATCAGCTTGATCTACCTTGTTTTTGGTATTGCTGCCGTTAGTGGCGGTGCAATTGGAGGAACGATGGCTGATAAGTTTGGGGTGCAGCGTGTTTCTTTAACTGTAATCATTACTTTTATGATTGCGATATTCTTATTACCGCAAACGACTACAATACTTCCATTATTTATTCTTGCATTGGTAGTATGGGGCGTCATGAGTTGGGCGATAAGTCCACCCTTACAGAGTTATCTCATGGATAATGCTCCCGAGACAGCTGATATGCAAGTAAGTATTTATAACTCTGCACTTCATTTTGGGATTGCTTTCGGATCGTTCATCGGAGGAATCGTTGTCGATCAAGCATCAATTGAATGGAACCCATACGTCGGAGGCATACTCGTTGTAATTGCTTTAGGAACAATGCTTATCTCTCTCAAGCAAAAAAGCAATGCTCCCGAGAAATCATTGACGAATTAAAACTCAACAAAAATCAAACATCTATTTGCTATCTTTTATAAACTTAGCATGTAGATGTTTTTTTAACGATAAGAAATCTAGTAAACCATTGTAATTCTTTATAGAAGTAACTTATAATATGTCTAATAGAAAATAGAACATTTTAAAATAGAATCTGATTAAAGGGGTAGAAAATGAAGCAGACAAGTAGATTCATTCAATTTCTAGGAGGAAAAAATTTATTCTTTCTTTTTGCATTATTAGCACTTATCGGGATAACTATTTTAGTTTATACAAAAATTGATTTCGTTTTTCATCCATTTATCGTTATTTTCTCAACTGTCGCACCACCATTAATTCTAGCCTTTATCGCGTTTTATCTTTTAAATCCAATAGTAAACATTTTAGAAAAAATTCGTATTCCGCGACTCTGGGGAATTATCATTCTAATTCTTGCTATTGGTGGGATCATCACAGGTATCGTACTTCTCACTGCACCACTTATTCAGCAGCAGGTACAAGATCTAATTACGACTTTCCCAAATTACTTAGGAGAGCTTGGTGCTAGCTTTACGACTTGGTTACAAAATTCATTCCTCGCACCGTATTATGACGATGCTTATAATTGGGTAATGGATAACTTCGGAGATATACCAAGTGTGATTGGTGGTTATTTACTAGATGCGATCCAAAGTGTTCAAAACGTTGCATCAACTGTTACAAATGTAGTAATAACGATTGTAACTTTCCCAATTATTCTATTCTTCCTATTAAAAGATGGAAATAGATTTAAAGAATACTTTTTTAAATTATTGCCGCCAGGATTTAGAAAAGATGTTAATCAAATCATTCATAATATGGATACACAAGTTGGTTCATATATCCAAGGTCAAATTATAGTTGCATCTTGTATCGGGTTGCTGCTGTATATCGGTTACTTAATTATTGGCATGGATTATGCGATTACACTTGCAATAGTCGCAGCAATTACAAGTGTTGTTCCGTATTTAGGGCCAATGATTGCAATTGCACCAGCTCTGATTATCGCTGTTGTAGACTCACCATTTATGTTAATTAAAATGATTATTGTATGGATTGTTGTCCAATTCTTAGAGGGTAACTTTGTTTCACCAAATATTATGGGACGAACAATGAAAATACATCCACTAACAATTATTATAGTCTTACTAGTAGCAGGGAATCTCTTTGGCATTGTTGGAGTAATTCTCGGAATTCCGGGCTATGCGATTGTGAAAGTTCTTGTCCAATATATCTATAGTAAATTTAAACGAAGATATAATGAGCACTTCGGTGAGGAACATGGATTTTATCCCGTTATTAAAGATGAGAGTGAAGAGAAAAACTAATTTAGTTGGAGGGTTTCATGATGAATTCTGAAGTAAAGAAAATATATTATGGAACACTTACAATTGATCAAGAGACAATGTTTCTTGCTGCAACGGAAAAGGGTTTAGTCTGGGCAGGAAGTTTTCATGAAGGCCTTGACGACATGAAAACCTGGCTCTCTAAAAAACTTTCAACGGTTACCTTTGAGGAAAACCTTAGTTTTATCGAACCATATAAAAATCAATTTATAGAATACTTTCATGGGGAACGTGATACTTTTGACTTCCCCTTGGATTTATATGGTACGCCATTTCAACTTTCCGTTTGGGATGCTTTGCAAAAGATCCCATATGGTAAAACAGCTACCTATTCTGCAATTGCCGACAGAATTGGAAACCCCAAAAGTATTCGTGCTGTCGGTACAGCGATTGGAAGAAATCCCATTCTAATCGCAGTCCCTTGTCATCGTGTAATTAATAAAGATGGTAGACTTGGTGGATTTCGAGGCGGAATTCCATTAAAAAGTCGATTACTTCAAATTGAAAAGCAGTGAAATCCAACTCTCGGATTCACTGCTTATTTTCTTTTACGAAAAAGGAATACTACCACGAGACCACAGCCCAATCCTAAAACACCGAAAAAGTGAACCTGTTCAAGCAATAATCCCAAAATAATTCCAGTAATTAAGAATACGAAAAATAAGAAACCGACTATTTCATTTTTCAAGATTATCCCCCTTTATATTAGAATATTGCCCAAAAATACATTTGTGTCTGTTATTTACCAAAAGAAAGCGCTTTAATTAAAATTTTCTGACAGCCTTTGTTGATATCCTATTCTATTCGTGTTTAAATGAGTTAAATATAAAAAAAAAATTGCATTATAGTGCAACGATGAGGTGATTATGTGGAGAAGAAAATTTCAATCGGTTTATTAGGGCTAGGTGTCGTTGGTTCAGGTGTAATAAATATTATTAATAATCACCAAGAAAAACTTGCACATCAGCTAGGAACATCAGTAGAAGTAAAACGTATTCTTGTACGTGATATCGAAAAAGCGCGTGACATTAATGGATCTGAGGATATCCTTACGTTGAATGCAGATGATATTTTAAACGATCCTGAGATAGATGTTGTCGTTGAAGTTATTGGTGGCATCGACCAAGCAAAAGCATATATTTTAAAAGCGTTTGCGGCAAAGAAACACGTGATCACTGCAAACAAAGATTTAGTTGCTCTACACGGGCCTGAGTTACATGCGGCTGCTGAGAAGAACAACTGTGATTTTTATTATGAAGCAAGTGTTGCAGGTGGAATTCCAATCATAAGAGGGATTAAAGATGGACTTTCTTCAGACCGCATCACTAGAATTATCGGAATTGTCAATGGAACGACAAATTACATACTAACGAAAATGGATGAAGATGGTATGAGCTATGAAGCAGCTTTAGCAGAGGCACAGGAACTTGGCTTTGCGGAAGCCGATCCTACTGCAGATGTTGAAGGACTTGATGCAGCTAGAAAAATGGCCATCCTTGGAAGACTTGCTTTCTCAACACCAGTCGACTTAGATGATGTACAGGTAACGGGGATTTCGAATGTTTCATCAGAAGATATCAAGAATGGAAATGACCTAGGATATACGATGAAACTCGTTGGCTATGCTGACTTTTCGAATCAAAAACTAGAAATTCATGTCCTACCAACATTCATTTCTAACAATCACCCGCTGGCATCTGTAAAAAATGAGTATAATGCAGTGTATGTTTATGGAAAAGCTGTTGGTGAAACAATGTTCTATGGCCCTGGAGCTGGTAGCCTTCCAACAGCAACAGCGATTGTTTCTGATTTGGTTGCTACGATTAAAAATATTCGCCTTGGTGTAACTGGCGAGCAATATGTGAGCAATCGATTTGCAAAAAGCTTAAAACCAGCTAGTGAAAGATTTTCACAATATTATATGCGTTTGAAGGTAAAAGATGAAGCTGGTGTTTTCTCTGAGTTAACCAAACTCTTTCATAAATATGAGATTAGCCTTAAGCGAATCGTTCAACACCCAATTGAGAAAAACAAATCTGCGGAGATTATTTTCATTACGCATCACACAACGGAAGAACATTTTACAAACCTTATAGAGAAATTAGGAAAACTTCCGATCGTGCATGAGATTTCTAGTTACTATCGTGTTGAAGGAGATGGAGAAGAATGAGCTGGCAAGGATTAATTCATCGTTACAAAGATTATTTACCAGTCACTAATGAAACACCAAACTTAAGTTTACACGAAGGTAACACACCGCTTATTCATTTTCCTAATTTGTCCAAGGAACTAGGCATTGAACTCTATGGAAAAATTGAAGGTGCAAATCCTACTGGTTCTTTTAAAGACCGTGGAATGGTCATGGCGATTGCAAAAGCAAAAGAAGCTGGAAGCAAGTCTGTTATCTGTGCTTCCACAGGGAATACTTCGGCTGCTGCAGCTGCATATGCGGCAAGAGCTGGACTTCGTGCAATTATCGTTATTCCAAAAGGAAAAGTGGCACTTGGTAAATTAGCGCAAGCTGTCATTTATGGTGCGGAAATAATTGAAATCGATGGGAATTTTGATGAGGCGTTAGCTATGGTTCGTGAAATTAGCGAAACCACTCCAGTGACACTGGTAAACTCTGTGAATCCTCATCGAATTGAAGGGCAAAAAACAGCCGCGTTTGAAATTGTTGATGCACTTGGACAGGCTCCAGATGTTTTAGCAATTCCTGTTGGTAATGCCGGAAACATTAGTGCTTACTGGATCGGCTTCAAAGAATATCATGCTGAAAAACAAACAGGACTACCGAAGATGTTTGGTTTTGAAGCTGAAGGTGCAGCAGCTATCACTCGTGGAGAGCCAATTGCAAATCCAGAAACAGTTGCAACTGCTATTCGTATTGGTGATCCTGCAAGTTGGAAGCTCGCGACATCAGCTCGTGACGAATCAGAAGGAATGATTACATCTGTGACGGATGAAGAAATTCTTGATGCCTTTAAATTACTCCCTAAAATGGAAGGGATTTTTGCTGAACCAGGTTCAAACGCTTCGATTGCTGGGGTTATCCAACAATGTCGTGCAGGTAATATTCCAAAAGGGAGTAAAGTCGTTGCAGTTTTAACTGGTAACGGATTAAAGGATCCAGAAACTGTACAAGCAAATCAGGATATTGAGCCTGTTTCTTTACCGAATGATGCAAGTGTAATTAAAAAATATATCGAAGAGTTGACTGCCAATGAGTAGTTTTAAAATAACTGTCCCAGCGAGCTCGGGGAACGTTGGCCCTGGCTTTGATTCAATGGGACTCGCTTTAAATTTATACTTAACATTAGAAGTGACCCCACAGGAAAATTGGGAATTCATTTCCCCATCCACTTCTAGTGATTTACCTTTTGAAGAGCATTTTATTTATCAGATTGCCAAGCGTACTTCTGATAAATACGAAGTAGATTTACCCCCTTGTCGTGTGGTAGAAACGAGTAGTATTCCTTTAGCTCGTGGACTTGGTAGTAGTGCCTCGGCAATTGTTGCTGGAATTGAGATTGCCAACCAGCTTGGTCAGCTAAATTTATCAGCTGAACAGAAATTAGCTTTTGCAACCGAAATTGAAGGGCATCCTGATAATGTTGCTCCTAGTTTATTTGGTGGCCTAGTTATTTCCACGTTGATTGATAATGAAATCGACGTCCTGAAGGTTGATTCACTAGATCTTTCGTTTATTGCGTTTATACCAACGATCGAATTAAAAACAACCGACTCGAGAAGTGTTTTGCCAAAGCATTATGCGAATGCTGAAGCTGCACTTGCTAGTGGAATTAGCAATTTGACAACTGCAGCTCTATTATCTGGTGACTACAAACTCGCTGGTAAAATGATGGAAAAGGATCGTTTTCATGAGCCTTATAGAAAATCTTTTATACCAAACTATGATTTAATAAAAACAGAAGCTCGAAAAGCCGGCGCATATGGTACAACTCTTAGTGGAGCTGGCCCGACAATGCTATCCTTTGTTAACCCAGATGATAGTGCTAGAATTGCTGAACATTTTAAAGCGTTGTTACCAGAATATCGAGTGGAAATTTTTGAAATGGATCGTGAAGGATTAAAGGTTGAAGAAATCTAAGCCCTATGAAAATTTGAAAAGCTGATATTATAAGTAAACAATGAAACGCTCAGAAACCTGAGCGTTTTTCTTTTAAACAAATATAATTTGAATGCTACCAACTCATCGGTATTAACCTTTCCCAACCATCACTTCTTCCTTTATAATAAAACTAGACTCGTAAGATGAGATTGATAACATAAGCTATAAACCACAGTTCAGGAAATTTTCACGGAGGGATGAAGATGAGAAAGATATTTGTAAATGGTCGCATATACACATTTAATTCTATTCAACCAACCGTACAATCAGTAGTGACCGAAAATGGTTTTTTTATTGATATGGGAGATACGGATCAAATGCTCTCTTTATGGAAAACATCCGACACGGAAATTATTGACCTCGAGGGAAAATCCGCATCACCAGGGCTTACGGACAGTCACCTGCACCTATCCATGGTTGCTGACAGTTTTGTAAACCTTGACCTTACTGGCGTTCGTTCGAAGCAAGGGATGCTTGATAAAATTAGTGAAAAAGCTAAAACCCTTGCACCTGGCGAATGGCTTACTGGTGGTAACTGGGATGAAAATCTGTTTACAGACGGCACCATTCCAAGCATTCAAGAACTAGATGATGTAGCACCGGATCATCCGCTCCTGCTACATCGTATTTGCCGGCATGCTTCGGTCACAAATTCGAATGCTCTACGCGTAAGTCAATATCATGCTGACATGCATGTGCCAGATGGTGGGACGATTGTTCTGGATGAAACGACGAAAGAGCCGACTGGACTTTTGCTTGAATCAGCATCAGGAATTGTTTCACAACATATTCCTGCACGTTCTTACGATAAGTGGATAGATGCGATGCGACAGGCGATTCAATATGCGCTCAGCCAAGGATTGACCAGTGTACATACGAATGATCCACTTTTCCTTGGTGGCCTCCAACAGACCTATCAAATCTATGACCAGCTGCTTCATGGAGAAGCACTCGGCCTCCGGGCAAATCTATTAATCAACCATGAGTTTATTGATGACCTTAAAGAGAATAGGATGTTTGCTGGCCTCGGGAGTAATACCTTGAAAATCGGTGCTATCAAACTGTTTGCTGATGGTGCTTTTGGTAGAAGAACAGCACTTTTATCCGAACCTTACAGTGACGATCCTGGGAACGTTGGGGATGCAATGTTTGATAAAGAAGGACTGACAGATATTGTGCGCCGTGCAAGAGAACTACATTTCCCTGTGGCTATTCATGCGATTGGGGACCAGGCGCTGGAGACCGTGTTGGACGTACTCGACCAATTCCCAAGCGTGGCACTAAGAGATCGGATTATCCATGTTCCGTATGTACCCGAACGACTTCTTAGCAGGCTTAAAAGTCCTTCACGTATTGCCGATATCCAACCGCGATTTTTAGCAAGTGATTTTCCTTGGGTCCAGGACCGACTTGGTGAAAAGCGAGTTAATCAGTCCTATGCTTGGAAAACCTTGCTCGATGCAGGCATCATTTGTGCTGGAGGATCCGACGCACCAGTGGAACCAGTTAGCCCACTTCTCGGTATCCATGCAGCTATAACTAGAAAAACGCCTGGCGACGATCATACAGTGTACAATCCAAAAGAGATACTGACCGTAACTGAAGCTTTCAAACTCTTCACAGAATACGCTGCCTATGCAACAAACGAAGAAACAATCAAAGGCACGATTGCAAGAGGAAAACTTGCAGACATGACTGTATACAGTACGAATCCATTCGAGTTCGAAGACCCAGACCAACTCCTCACCCTCAAGATAGATAAAACGATTATCGGTGGAGAAGTGAAGTGGGATTCTGATCGAAATTAGTAAATATACACGATATGAAAAACTCACAGACTTTACATTCCAAGTCTGTGAGTTTCATTTATTAAAATGTAACTATACTGCTGCAAAAAAGTGCGATTTTTTTATGTTCAATTTCATTTAAAATTAGTAGTCTGTTATTTTACTGTATTCCCCATGGAAATCCCTATTCTGTTCCACATATTAATTTGATTTATTATCATAATTAAGTCTACAAATTCTTTTTCATCGTAGTGTTCTCTTACGCGTTGATAAAGTTCATCATTGACCCCTTTTTCCGCAATAAGTGTCACATTTTCTGCTAATTCAAATGCCAATTTTTCTTTTAGACTGTATATATTTGCTTCATCCCAGGTTTCCAATTGATCAATCTGCTCATCTGTTACTTTTAATTTCCTTGCTGCCTTTGTATGCATATCCAAACAATATAGACAACCATTAATTTGCGATACTCGAATCTTGATTAATTCCCTCAAATTTTTATCAATTGATGTTTTTCGAGTGTATTTCTCCAATTCCATAACTTTTTCTAATGCTTTTGGTGCCACTTTGAAATAATTTATTCTATTTTCCATATTCATTAATCCTGCTCCTCTTACAATGCCTTTGCTAATAAGTTTACTCATTTAAATTCCTCTTTTCTTTTTAGTTGCCATTTTGAAAAGGATGATTCGAATAGTTAAATTGGTTGTGTGTTTTATAAGAATCTGTCATCTACTTATCTCGAGCCCTCATTTTCAATATCGCTGTACTTTAAGTATATTAACTTTCATCTCATAAAAACATCTCATAAATTTATGCGTAACTTTTGATTTATATGCTATTGAAAAACAAAAATGGAGACTCCAATTCATCACTGAATTATGTCTCCAAATAGATTCATCTAACTTATATTAGCTCATTAACGCTGTCATCAATGCTTTCTGAGCATGAAGACGGTTTTCTGCTTGTTGGAAAACTACCGAGTGTTTTCCTTCTAATACTTCTTCCGTAACCTCTTCCCCACGGTGTGCTGGCAAACAATGCATAAAGGTCACATCAGACTTCGCTTTAGATAGAAGCGCTTCATTTACTTGATAATCAGCAAATATATTTTTACGCTCTTCCTGCTCGGCCTCTTGCCCCATGCTTGCCCAAACATCTGTATAAATAATATCAGCATTCTCTACAGCTTTAATAGGATCTGTCGTTACAGAGATTGTTGCGCCATGCTTGGCTGCAAGTTCTTTTGTTGTTTCTGTTACCTCTTCATTAGGAAAATATCCTTCAGGTGCGGCTACAGAAAAGTCCATTCCCATTTGTGCCGCAGCAATCATTAATGAATGCGTCATATTATTTCCATCGCCTAGATAAGCTATTTTTTTACCCTTTAAAGTTCCCTTGACTTCTTGTATGGTTTGTAAATCAGCGATTGCCTGACAAGGATGATGTAAATCCGTTAATCCATTAATCACTGGAACACTCGCATAAGCAGCAAATTCTTCTAGGATTTCATGACCAAATGTTCGAATCATTACGCCATCTAGGTATCCGGATAAAACTCTTGCCGTATCAGAAATTGTTTCCCCACGACTAAGCTGAATATCCTTTGAACTTAAGAATATTGCTTGCCCTCCAAGTTGTGCCATTCCAGCTTCAAAAGACACCCGTGTTCTAGTAGAGGATTTTTCAAAGATCATTCCAAGTACTTTTCCTTTCATAGGTTCAAAAGGAATCCCTTGTTGCTTTTGTTTTTTTATAAAATGAGCAAGCTCTAATAAGTAGTTTATTTGTTCAGGTGTATACTCCAAAAGTGTTAATAAGTCTTTCCCTTTTAATTCATTTGTTTTAAATTTCATTTTCCAAACCGGCGCAGCCATAAGTTAATTCCCCCAAAGTTATAGTGTTTGTATTATTATGCAATATAATTAATAAATATGCAAGACTTTTTATGAACAAAAAATCCATAATTTTATTGTTTGTTAATTATCGTTAAATAACTATTCCTTTTACTGGGTTTATTAAACATGTTTATTGGCTGCAAGTCAGGTTGAGAATGAACAAATTAGATGATGCTTTCTATGCTTTTAACACAGTGTTTCTTCAGCTTCTAAAAACTCCCCATTTTGATCATCGATTTTAAATGAACCAAATTCACAATGTTCGTCGACTTCCCATTTGATGATATACTCTCCCTTGTTGTTCGTAATAGACTTAATTTTTATATCATCTTCATTTTTCATACGATCTTCCGTAAGATACTGGAGTACAAGCGATTCAGCTTCTGATTCTGTAACTTTAGGTTCTGGATTCCCGCAGGCAGCTAATAAAATTTCAATGAAAAATACATAAATAAACCTAGTTTTTATATTTTTTCTTTCAGGTACACGCATTATCTCATCCCCCTTTGCTTATCTACTGATTAGTCGTGATTAGACCTATGATGTTTCAAATTCTCTGTGTTTTTATTTTAAAGGAGAAAAAAGCATAGAAAGAACGATAGGTCCTTCAATGCTTTTTGCGTTTCTCTTAAATTAGTTTTTTAATAAATAACACTTTCAAGTAGTTACCTTCTTTATATTTCTTACCTACTGCAAAGTCCTCTGGCAGTGAATAGGTCTCTAGAATTTGATAATTACTGTTTGCATTCTTAAAACCTTGATCAATGAGCTTTTTGAATTTATCCATTCCAAATGTTGCAGTATTCGTTGATGCGACAATTACTCCATTCTTCGCTGTAATTGCAAGGGTTTCTTCGATAAGCCATGGATAATCTTTTGCCGTACTGAAATTTCTTTTCTTAGAACGAGCAAAACTTGGTGGATCTAAGATAACAAGGTCAAAAAGAAATTCCTTTCGCTTTGCATATCTGAAATAATCAAACACATCCATCACTACAATATCCTGAGAAGCACTATCAATTTCATTTACTCCAAACTGCTCCTCCGTGAGAGGTCTACTACGTTTGGCTAAATCAACACTCGTCGTATGACTAGCTCCTCCAAGTTTTGCAGCAACGGAAAAAGCACCTGTATAAGAGAAAGTATTTAACACTTTTTTCCCTTTAGCATATTTATCGCGAATGGCTTTTCGTACATTCCTCTGGTCAAGAAAAATTCCAACCATCGCTCCATCATTCAAATCAACTGCAAAATTCATTCCATTTTCTTTAATAATTAATGGGAAATCAGCTCTCTCACCTTTAACAAAATCATCATCTTCCACATATTGTCCTTTTGTTGCAAAACGTTTTTTCTCATAAATTGCTTTATAATCTAATAGCTCTTCGATTGCAGAAAGAATCTTTTCCCGAAACGTATAAATGCCAACGCTATACCAACTAATTAAGTAATAATCGGCAAAATAATCTATAGTTAGGCCACCAATGCCGTCCCCTTCTCCATTAAAAATACGAAACCCTGTCGTTTCTGTATCTTCATAAAGGGATTTACGCTTTTCAACTGCAGCTTGAATTTTTCGTTTGAAATATGCCTGATTTATCTTTTCATTTTGGTCCCAACTCAACACCCAGCCGATTCCTTTATTTTGAAGCCCGTAATATCCTGTAGCTAGGTACTTCCCTTGAGGATCTACTAATTCTAACAATGCACCCTCTTCTTTTAAAGCATAGTCATTTTCAATGGCGTCACGATTTATTAATGGAAATTTATTTTGATAAGCTTTTAATTTCTTTTGGTTTATTTTTAAAGTAATTACATCTTGCATTTGAATCATCCATTCTACATTTTATTGAGTATTGGTTTCGCTTGTTGGAATTGTGAACTTCAGCTGAAAATATGTGAACTTCGGATAGTAACTTGTGAACTTCAAGTGGTCACCCAGTGAACTTCGGCGACATCCCTGTGAACTTCAGCATTTCACAACTTCTACACTATCGTAACAAAGAATGCTCTATTTGTTTAATTTCAAGCGATATCGGCAATAGATTCTATAGAAAGGACGGATGAAATGAAGATTTTTGATTATATTATAATTGGTTTCGGGAAAGGTGGAAAAACATTAGCAAAGGATTTAGCACAACAAGGAAAAAGCGTTGCGATGATAGAAGAATCTAATAAAATGTATGGAGGTACATGCATTAATATTGCTTGCATCCCTACAAAATATCTTATCCACCAAGCACAAGAAAAAAGTGAAAACGAGGATGCCTCAGATTTTTATAAACAAGCAATTGAGAATAAAAATAATGTTACTGCGAAGCTTAGAGAGGCTAATTATAAAAACCTCGAAGATGAAGAAGCAGTTACAATTTATACAGCGAAAGCATCTTTTCTTTCTGACAAACACATTCAATTAAAATCTGCGACGGAGACAATGGAGCTTGCGGCAAGACACTTTATTATTAATACAGGTTCGAAGCCTGTCATTCCACCGATTAAAGGCATAGAAGAATCGCAGAATATATATACATCAACAGAGTTACAGGAAGTAACAGAATTACCAGAGGAACTTATTATCGCCGGTGGCGGCTATATTGGACTTGAATTCGCAAGTCTATATGAGGCCCTCGGATCGAAAGTTACAATCATTGATAGCTCGGATGAATTTATGAAAAATGAAGATCGTGATATCGCCGAATCAGTGAAGAAAACATTTATCGAACGTAATATTAAAATTATCCCTGATAGTAAGGTAACTGCTGTGGCTGATAAGTCAAAAGGTATTCATATTACTTACGAAAATAGCAGCGGACAAAAAAATGAGATAACTGGTTCTGCATTACTGCTCGCTACTGGACGGAAGCCAAATACAGGGGATCTTGACTTGGATAAGGCTGGGATCAAACTCGATGACAAGGGCGCAATCGTAGTGGATGCAAATTTAAAAACAAGTGTGGAGCATATATGGGCAGTTGGTGATGTTAATGGAGGACCGCAATTTACGTATATTTCACTTGATGATTATCGCATTTTACGTGACCAAATTTTTGGTGAAGGAACATATACTTTGGATTCACGAAAAAATGTTCCCTATTCCGTTTTCATTGAGCCTCCCCTTTCTCATGTTGGACTAAATGAAAAAACAGCAAAAGAGGAAAATATTGATTATCAAGTAGTGACAATGCCTGCAGCAGCAATTCCGAGAACTAAAATTAACAAACAGCCTACAGGTTTACTAAAAGCGTTAATCGACCCTAGCACGAAAGAAATTCTCGGTTGTACACTATTTTGTGCCGCTTCAAGTGAAATGATTAATATTGTACGTGTAGCAATCGAAGCAAAACTGCCCTACACCTTCCTTCGTGACAATATCTTCACCCACCCGACAATGAGTGAGGGTTTAAATGATTTGTTTAAGAAATTTGATTAATGACGAAAAGGACTGAGAGTGGCTTACTGTACGGTGCATGTGAAATTCTATTTTTCTTCTAGGCTATATTAAAGCTTACTGTTGATATTTCATCCAATAAGAAATAAGAAGTTTAAATTGAGCTTCGGAAATATACGGAGACTCCAGCGGGAAGAGAGGCATGGGTGAGATCCCGCAGTACGCGAAGCGTGCGAGGAAGCTCACCAGCCGCCCGCGGAAAGCGTAGTATATTTCCGAAGCGGGTTTCCCCTCAAAACAAAATTGAACTTTAACAACGCTTTCTTCTAAATAGTGGAACACAATTGAAAAAGGGTATACCATAGTAATAAATTATATAGTGAAGCTTTTTAAGGGGTGAGATAGTGAGTAAAGATCCATTTAATTTTTCTTTGGAAAGTGTCATGGAAGTGCGATTCAGACAGTCATTCCGAGGTTATAACCAAGATGATGTAGAAGAATTTATAGACAGCGTTGCACAAGATTATGCGGCTTATAATAGAGAAATCGAACGTTTGAATCTTGAAATAGATGAGTTGAAAAAGGGTTATGGATATAAATAAGATTAGTAGTTTCGCACTGTAACTACAGTGCTTTTTTTATGGGGTTTTATTGTAAAAAATGAAAGATAAGGTATTCTGATTATTTATGTTAGAATAAATATACATCTAGTGACAGGGCAGATTTATGAATTTGAGCAAGCAAAAGGGGGGATTTATAATGTTTCTTTTAGCATCTCTGAGTGGATTCAGATTTGGAGATATGATGGTATCTCTCATTTTTTTATTTATTTTTGTTGCAATCATTGTAGGAGTAATAGTATTTATACTAAAAAACAGTAAAAATAAGCAGTTGGATAGAATTGAAGAGAAATTAGATCGGTTACTTTTGGATAAGGATAAATAACTTCACGTAAAAAAGCTCATATTAAAATCCGAGCTTTTTTTGTTTTATATAGGTTAGATAGCAAGGGATATCAATGACAATTTACCATAAGTACTGATCCCCCCATCATTCCACCTCTACTTTTAAATACAGTAACATCAATTCGGGACGATATCTCCATATTTACTCCTTAACTCACTCAGCTTTTCTAGGCCACCTAACGATTTTTCTTCCAACTTCTGCCCAACTAACATGACAAGTGTCTCGACAACAGTCATCGGTGCCACCATCGAATGGAACTCCCAAGTATCCCCACGATCAGCATATAACACATAATCTGCAAGTTCATTCATATCGGCAATAAGCTGGTCTGTAAACAATATCGTTTTAATCCCAAGTTCATTTGCATAATCAAGAATTGCTTTTGATTCTGGTAAAAGCTTTACAAATTGAAAAATTACAATTACATCATCTGGCTGAAAATGAATCATGGATTCAAAAATTTCATGACCACTTTTTGCTATCTTTTCTACAGTAATACCAAATCGTTTTAAACGGTGTCTTAGTAAACTTCCTAATCCCTCGGAAGAAGATGGTGCGTGAATAAATACCTTTCTAGCCTCCATAATTTTAGAGACAGATGCATTTAAATCTTTTCGACTCAAATGAGAATGTGTTTGGAATAAGTATCCATAATGCTGTTCAATTACACGGTCAAATAAATCATCACTACCAATATCAAGCATAAAGTTTTTTAGTTTATTCTCTGGTGTTGTCTCGATTCGCTTTTTTACATGATTTTTAAAATCTTTAATATTACGAAACCCCATTAATACCCAGAACCTAGACACAGTCGCTGTGCTCACTCCTGCTTCCATTGCAATATCTCCGATGGACATATAGGCAATCTTAAATCCTTTTCTCTCAACAATTTCTAAAACCTGTTGATGTTTTGCTGATAACTGAGATTTATCGATATCGAATTGAAAAGCCAATTTAACAACCTCCCTCATTACTAACTTCATTATACGTCTTAATTTCTACTATGAATGTAAATTTATTTTCATATTTTAAGTTTTCTTACTTTAATTCACACCCTCTTTACAGAGTACTAACACTCTATTAATGATGAAGGATTATGATGAAGATACTACCAAATAAGAGGGGGAAATACTTATGTCCAACAATTTAGTTAGTAAAAGGGAGTATACACAATCCCAGAAAATGATGATTTTCATTCTGGCAATGTCGCTTAATGGTCTTGCAAGTTTATTTACAGAATTACTTCCAGAGTTTGAAATCGGCCCTGTTGATTTATCTATTTCGTATATGGCATTTGTTCCTATGATTCTTGTTATACTGTTTCATCCGCTCTATGCTGCACTTGGAGCATCACTCGGTGCAATAATCTTTGGAGATTTATTACTTGGAGATTTTGGTGGGCTAGGTGAACTTGAAGGTTTTCTTCAAATAACATTAGCATTCTATATTGGTGGTCTACTTGTAAGAGACCCGACGAACCGGAAGCAAATTGGAATCGCGGTGCTAGTTGCAGTAGCTATTGATCAGATTTTAGGAGCTATTGTTGATATTGGAAAAGTATGGTTTGGAGTGGAAGAATTAGAAGCTGTTACAGGTTTACCTGAAAGTATTCTAGCAATTGAAGCATTCGATTTCGTTAATAATATGATTATTTCTGGCGTACTCTTTGGTTTAATCCCAATCCTTTATTTATTGCCGAAGTTATACGGAAAAATCGAACCTCTTATGGGAATGAACCCACGTGATAAAAATGAAAAAGCCTCCATAACTGAATTTATTTCAGCACGACTAGTTATTATCGCTATTTTCCTTAGTTTTGTCGGACTGGTTGCTGAGTTTATGGCGACGATGGATATTAACTTTGCCGTGTGGGAACCGGAATTCCTAGAACAATTCGGTGATGGATTTATCTGGTTACCGATATCTGCTGCAGCAATTATTGCTTTCCTTGTAATTTTCTTTGCTGTGAAATTATCCCAAAAAAATAAAAAGGATCGAAACAAATGGTCAGCTTAAATCAACCTATTATTGAAGTGAAAGACGTGTACTATCAGTATCCAGGTGCAAAGGAGCCAGTCCTTAATGGTGCTAATTTAACGATTAGAAAAGGCGACTTTCTGGCGATTATTGGTGGTAATGGAAGTGGGAAGTCAACAATTTGTAAGACAATGAATGGCCTTATCCCCCATTATTTCTCCGGTGACTATGGTGGAGAAGTAATCGTAGAGGGCAGACCTGTGACAGAGCAACCCGTCGCAACATTAAGTCATCATGTTGGCTACGTTTATCAAGACTTTCAAAATCAATTAATGAAATTAACAGTCCTTGAAGATGTCGCTTTTGCCCCGCTAAACTTCGGTTACCCCGATCATCAGGAGAAGGCATTAGCAGCATTGGAACTCATTGGAATTGCACATTTAAAAGATAAAACAATCTGGGAATTAAGTGGAGGAGAAAAACATTTAACAGCACTTGCTGGAGCCTTAGCTCTGAACCCAGAAGTGCTTATCATTGATGAACCAGTTGCACAGCTTGATCCGCAACATGCCACAGATATTTATGAGAAACTAAAATATCTTAATGAAGAGCTAGGTAAAACAATTATCACGATTGAGCATCATACAGAGTTTATTGCGAATTATTGTAAGCAAGTTGCACTTATAGAAAATGGAAAAGTGAAATGGCATGAGGATGTTAGAAGAGGATTATTAAATATTTCTGAACTACAAGAAGCGCAAATTTATCCTCCTCAAGTAACTCAAGCGGCAATGTTATTAAATGATTTTAAAACAACTGAGGAACTACCGATTACGGTCGAGGAAGCCATCGATTATTTTAAGGGCTATTATTTTTATCCTGATCCGAATCAATATAAACCTAACCTGCGTACAACGAATTCAGCAATCCTATCCGTTCGAGATATCAAACACGAGGTGAAGCTTCTAAATAAGGAACGGAGAACAGTGCTGGATGTCGATGAAATGATGTTATACGAAGGAGATCGCGTCGCAGTCGTCGGAAATAATGGCGCTGGAAAGACAACGTTAATGAAAAGTCTCGCTGGGATTATTAAACCAAATCAAGGTGAGATTACAGTTGATGGAGTAAATGTGTTAAAAACTCCAGTCGAAAAGCTCTCAAGCTATATCTCTTATATTTATCAGAACCCAGAAGAAATGTTTATCCAAGATACGATTCAAAATGATATTACTTTCTATGGTGATGAGCGGAAAATCAAACAGGAAGAGATATACAATCATATCGCGAAGTCTTTGAATATGGAACACTTGCTACCACTGGATGGAAGACTCTTAAGTGGTGGACAGCAGAGAAGATCTTCTGTTGCGATTGGGCTAGCGATGATGCCAACTGTTATGATGCTTGACGAACCAACAGCTAGTCTAGATATTGGTAACCGCAAACATTTAATAGATATCCTCCATTCCATTCGCGACAGGGTAAAAACGGTCATGATTGCAACACATGACATGCAGCTTGTCGCAGAATGGGCAACAAGAGTAATCGTTATGGAACAAGGAAAAATAATTTTTGATGGAACACCAAAGTCTTTATTTGATCGTGTAGACGTTTGGAAAAATGCAGGACTTAAATTACCACAGATTGCGGAACTCAGTCTTGCTTTAAACATTCAATCTGCATTATCTGTTAACGAGTTTGTTGGACGGATCAAGGAGGAGCATGTCGATGGATCTAACGGCTAAAGTGAAAGACGTGCTCAATGTAGAAACAATAAAACTTGAGTTAATCAAAACAGCTTTCGGAAAACCAGATGTTTATTTTGCAAAAATCGATGCACGGGTACTCATCTTTTGGTACCTCATTGTTAGTCTCTTACCCTGGTTCACTTTTAACAATACAATTCTAATAACCATTATTGTATATACAGCATTTCTCGCTGTTATATCTAGAGTAAGTCCTCTCATCCTGACTTTACTCGGTATTGGAATTGTAACCGAGCTATTTACTATATTTGTCGTCACATGGTTTTTTGGTGGCGGGTCACTTGATGCTGTCATGCCACTCCTTACCTTATCAATGAAAATTTTTATCATGTCGATTGCGAGCGTCTCCGTATTTGCAAGTATGAGCCCAGAGAAATTGAGTGACGGTCTTTTGAGCTTAGGTTTGCCAGCACAATTTAGCTTTGCTGTCTCTTATGCATTTCGGATGCTACCAATTCTATTAGATGAATACCAACAAATCTTCCAATCTTACCGATTACGTGGAAAAACACCAGAGAATCACGGTTTTCTCAAATGGCGGATTGTTTACTATTATATTAAAGTCATCGTCAAGTCTTTCTATCCATTAATGCTAAACGTAGCTAAACGGACAAGGCTTACAGTTGAAGCGCTTGAAGTACGAGGTTTTTCGTATTCTTTGCATAATAAAGAAGCAAAAAAACAAAAACTTTCTTACCTAAAGCTTAGAAAAAAAGAATATGTTTTTATTATTTCACAACTAGCGATCCTTCTAGTTATTTTATGGTTCGGATCGACCTATCCATCCTAAGGAAAAATTAAATGAGGAGCTGTTTACATGCATATTGACTTTCACACCCATGCTAATTTATCTAAAAAAATAACCGTTTCACTAGAAGGTTTTAAAGAGAAAATACAAAATGCAAAAACAAGTGGGCTTGATGCTGTTGCAATTACCGAGCATTTCAACTCCACGAATATCATCGAATTATATGAAATGCTTCAGAATGAATTTGCCTATGAAGAAGAGTACTATCTAGTCGAAGGGGTAAAAGTATTCTGTGGGTTAGAAGTGGATGTATTAGAAAATGGCCACTTTCTCCTTATTGGTGCTCGTGAGGATATCTTAACGATAGCACGCCTATTGCTTCCATTTCACGAGGAAGAAAATTTCATTCCAGTTAAGGACTTGATTTCCCTTATTGAAGGTTTTAATTTATTGAAAATTGGTGCCCATCCATTACGTGAATCGACTCCTTGGGTGCATCATGATACTGGTGTATTAAAGCAATTTGATGCATTTGATTTGAATGGGAAAGATCTATTCACGTATGGTCCAGAAATTGAGGATAGAGTACGTGCCTTTGCGACTAACTACGAAATCCCTATTGTCGGTGGGAGTGATACCCACCACTATTTACAATATGGTGCGATAGTGAATGATTTCCCGGAATGCCAGACAATCGATGACTTACGAGAAGCAATTCGAACTGGAAACTATCAAACTAAGGTATCTTCTGATTTACCTGAAAAAGTAACAGCAGCAAAAGAAATTAAGAAAGCGATCAAACAAGAACTGGAAATCCGCTAAAAAAACATCGATCATCAGGTAGCCTGATGATCGATGTTTTTTCTATTCAATTACTTCCTTTACGCGACCTACGATTTTATTCTCTAACATTACTTTAATTCCATGAGGATGTGTTGCAGAATTAGTAAGGATTCTCGCGACAATGCCTTCCGTTAACTTGCCAGTACGCTGATCCTGCTTTTGAACAACTTTTACTTGTGAGCCGATTTTTATATATTCTCTTTTCGTTCCGTCCATAACTATCTTTCCTTCCTCTAACGCGATCTATACTTTCTACTTTGTAACTTTATCTTAAATATTGAGAAAAGAAAAGCACCATACTCCTTATTTACGAGCCACTACCTCTTAATACCACTTGCAGTGCGTTCATTTTGCTATCATAATAGATTTGATATACTATAATCATTTACATAGAGTGTTTTTTTTTTTGGATTGTGTAGCTAGTATGGAGCGAATTCGGCTGGGCATGGAGAGATTTGCTGCCTAACCGAGCGATTTCGCCGCAACATGGAGCGATTTCGCGAAATTAAATATTACATATTAGATATATGTCTATTCTAAAGAAATGGAGTTCAAGTATAGATGGACCAAATTATTGTTTATATCGTTGTTTTATTTTTTATCATCGGTGCTATTGATAAGGTAACTGGAAACCGCTTAGGATATGGTGAAAGATTTACAGCGGGGATTATGACGATGGGCTCACTTGCACTTGCGATGGTAGGAATCATTTCCTTAGCTCCAGTGATAGCAGATATTCTTCTGCCAATTATCACACCAGTTTATGGTCTCTTCGGGGCTGATCCATCGACATTTGCTAATACAATTCTTGCAATTGATATGGGAGGATATGCCCTAGCTGAAACAATGGCATTAGATCCTGATGCTGGATTATTTGCTTGGGTTTTCCTAGGGACGACAATTGGAGCGACGATTGTTTTTACCATTCCTGTTGCACTTGGGATTATTCAAAAAGAAGATCGCAACTATTTTTCCCAAGGGATACTTATTGGGTTAATGACGCTTCCATTTAGTAGTTTTATTGGAGGAATCATTGCTGGATTTGATGTGGAAATGTTGCTAAGGAACCTTTTACCGACAATGCTTATTTCCTTGCTCATCGGCATTGGCTTATGGAAAATGCCTACGATGATGATTAAGGGGTTTTCTATTTTTGGTAAGTTTGTAGAAATCCTCGCCATTGTTGGGCTAGTTGCTATTGTCATTGAAACGCTAACTGGTTTTGTTGTCATTCCAAACCTCACGCCAATAGAAGAGGGAATTCTTATCGTTGGAACAATTGCTATCTTTATAGCTGGTGCATTTCCGCTTGTCCTATTTATCTCAAGAACATTGAAAAAACCACTCCAAAAAATGGGGAAAGCAATCGGTATCAATGAAACGGCAACAGCTGGATTAATCGCATCACTCGCGCATGTGATTCCGATGCTGGCAATCACAAAAGATATGGACCCTAGAGGAAAGGTTATTAATGTTGCCTTCGCCGTGAGTGCTGCTTTCGTTTTTGGTAGTCATTTAGGTTTTGTAGCAGGAATTAATCCTGAGCTAGTGATGGCAATGATTATTAGTAAGCTTCTCGGTGGAATCAGCGCAGTAATGCTTGCAATTTTTATACTTAATAGGCAAAAAGATAGCCCCCGTCCTTAAATGGATGGTGGGCTATCTTCTAATATATTTGCTAAAATAATATAAACTAGCAGTGAAATTGGTAGCGGCGTAAAGATAAATAGTAATCGAATGAGAAAAGGAGATAAATCAAAGTACTCCGCAATCCCGCCACATACCCCGTATAGCGAACGATTTGTTGATGATTTTCTTATTTTCTTAAGAATCATTTTTGAACCCCTCTTTGTTTCTACTAATCAATATCTTCATAATACACAGCCTCACCGATTATTAGATTTAATCCTTGTGGTACTTCAAAATACAATACCAATTCCTCTAAAAAGAAGTCTGGTGGATAGTATACATACTCTTCCGCATTTCTTGAACTAAGCTGTGTAAAAGGGAATTCTTTAGCTACGGTAGCATAATTAAAGTAACGTGTGCCTGGAGTTATAATCCAAAGCCGATTCGTACTTTTGTCATATGTTAACTCCAACTCTTCGGATGGAGTCCTTAATTCTTCAAATTTATATTGTGATTCTACATGATAAAGCGTTACATCGATTGAGGTTGAACCTTCTACTTCCTTAATCAAAACTGGAATATGATAATCGTAAGAATCCATATCCAGATAAATAGTTTCAGTCTGTGGTGTTTCGAATGTCCACTCTTTATCTGCGAATCTTTCAAAGTCATCAATTGGCTGATCACGATATGCAACCTTGTGAGTAATATCTATCCTTGAATCATCATTTGATAACTTCTCTACTGCTTCGAATTCATCTTTCGGAATAAATAGGTACAAGATGACAGAAGCGATTAAAATGATGGCATAACCTCCGACCAACCAATAACCCTTACGACCGACGTTAACTTTATACGCTAATCTACTAGCTACAGCAGCGAATGCAACGATGATAACGAGAATAATAAATATGTTCATCATTTTCTAACCTCCGTTCTACTTGAGATAAGAATAGCAGTCGCAAACAGTATTAGAGAAGTAAACACTGTTTTAATCATAAACAACCAAGGATTAGTTTCTTCAAAATAAAAAGTGATATAACGCAATATTAAATCCGAATTTGCCTGTACCAAAGCTATAATAATACCTACAATAATGACCGGTAATAAAATTGGCATTAAACGATGCATTCTTGTAATTGTTCCTAACAAATATCCCATGGAACAAAAGACAAATAAGTGTAGAGTAAGCGTTAAGATTCCAATGCCGACTTCTGCTCCAGTTAACAAGAAGTTATTCCCAGCAAGAATTTTCACGTCAAGGAAATAATAGATAACGACTCTAAGGGTAAATGCAGTTAAAACGGTAAAGATTCCCGCTATCAAACTAGCTAAAAATAAAAATAGTATATTTGATATGTCATTCGTAAATCGATTACCTACAAATGGAAAAGAATCTTCCCAGCTTGTTTTTGTTGTCATAAGAATCGATTGGATAAATCCCCAGAGCATTGTAAAAGCAATTACATTAAATATTCCATAGTACGTGTCATTAATCTCTAAACCTTGCCCGCTAGACATTCCTCCGCCATTTCCACCGAGTGACAATAAAAAGGCAACAACTTGTAACATCACAAGCGAAGTAAATACTCCCATATAAGCTTTTAATTTATATTGAAATTGATTTTTAATTACTGTGGCAGAGCTAATTTTACTTAAAGACATCATCAATGCCTCCCTTTGCTTTTGCCGTCAAATAAATAGATAAGTCACTTGGTGTGACAGGTTCTACTGTCATATCAAATTGTTTTACTTTTTCCAGAACTGGGCTATCTGCTTTTACGACCGCATATGTCATATTAACTCCTGCTTGCGACTTGTACAGTACATCTTCATTCGCGAGAAGCGACAGTAACAACTCTGTTCTACCAGAAATGCCTTTCGCATATTCCTTTATTTCATCAACTGACTCATGTAAGAAAACCTCTCCATTATCAATCAAAATAATATCTTCTAATATGTCTTCGATTTCTTCTAAGTGATGGCTTGATACAATAATCGTCCGTGGATGAGCTAAGTAATCTTTCAATAAGGCCCTGTAAAAGTCCTTCCTCACCGAAGCATCCATTCCTGTTGTAGGCTCATCAAACATCGTTAATTTACACCTAGAAGCAAGACCGATAATAACATTGAAGGTACTCTTTTTTCCTTTCGATAATGCACGATGCTTCGAATTTGGATGAAAATCAAAGTAATTAAATAAACGATTTGCAAGCTTCGCGTCCCATTTCGGATATGCCCTCTCTGCTTCATCCAAAATATCTTTTAAGGTTAAGTTTTCACTAAAACTCATCAGATCATCGATATAAATAGAATTAGCCGAAACAGTCAAATTATTAAATGGTCGTTCTGAAAAAACTTCTACCGTACCTGAAGTCTCCTGCCAATAGCCAGCTAGGATTTTCATTAATGTTGTTTTTCCCGCTCCATTTCTCCCGATTAAACCAGTAATGGTATCTTCCTCAATTGTGAGGTTAAGTTGATTCAATGCATTTCTATCTATAAGTCTTTTCGTTAAATTAACACACGTTATGACCTGCATGCTAATCCCCCTTCCGATTCGAAATTGCAGATTTTAACATCGCAAATATTTCTTCATCACTAACATGGAGTCTCCCTGCCTCAAGCGCTACTTCTTCTATGAGACCTTTGAGTTTCTCGTTCTTTCTTTTATTTGTAATAATTGCTTTCGCCTCACTCGTCACAAACTTACCGAGTCCACGCTTTCCATACAATACTTCTTCATCCGTTAACAAGGTTAGGCCCTTTGCTGCGGTAGCTGGATTGATGGTGAACATTTCTGCAAGTTGATATTGCGAATACACTTTATCATCTGTTTTTAAATTACCATTCAGTATCTCCGTCTCAATCCACTCAGCAATTTGAATATAAATTGGCTTTCCGCTATTTAATTGTAAAACCAAGAGCGCACCTCCTTCTACTTAGTGCATTACTCATGTAATGTACTATATACTAATTTTTATATTTTGACAATAGTATTTAGAACAAATAATTATTAAATGACAGGATATTCGTTATAAGGTTTGATATGCTAAAGGAAAGAAATTTTTGATAGGAGTAATGAAATATGAAAATATATATTGATGCGGATGCTTGTCCAGTTAAAGATATTGTTATAAAAGAAGCTCTTTCGCGAGATTTTGAAGTTGTTTTGGTGACGAGTATTTCTCACTTTTCCCTTCAAGAGTATCCAGCTGGGGTAGAAACCATTTATGTTGATAATGGCAAAGAAGCAGCAGACTATCGTATCATGGCGCTTATCAGAAAAGGCGATCTCGTCATCACACAGGATTATGGACTAGCTTCTCTTGCGCTCGCAAAGAATTGCTTCGTCATGCATCATAAGGGATTTATGTATACGAATGAAAATATTGATGAGATGCTACAGAGTCGGTATTTAAGTGCCCAAGCTAGAAAAGCAGGCCAGCGAACCAAAGGACCAAAGGCGTTTACGAATGAGGATAAAGAAATTTTTCGGAGGAAGTTTGTGAGGGTGTTGGAGCAGGGTTGAGATGATGAGTGAGAGTTGATTTGTGGATATCAGGATAAGTTGTGTCCATATCGGGATTTCCCCTAAACTGATTACTTTTTGAACCACAAAAGCACTCTCCCCTGTTATTTTGATAATAGATTAGAGAAATCCGAGGGTTTATTTGTGAACTTCGGCGACTGAATTGTGAACTTCAGGTAACCTGCCTGTGAACTTGGGCGAGTCTACTGTGAACTTGGGCGACTTTCTTATGAACATCGGCGATTCACCAAAAATCAGCCCATTTCCACACAAAAAAAACGCAAAGGCCATAACATCCTCTGCGTTTAAAAAAATCATTTACCTCAACTCACCCTAAATTAAATAACTCCGAAATAATTTCAGCGCTTCCTGGAGAAAACATAAATATCGAGAAGGCAATACATAAAGTGCCTTCAACTACCAAGCTATATTTTTTATCGCCTCGAAGCCCTTGAATTACTAAAAATATTCCTAAGAATAAAATCAAAAAGTACCAAAAGCCCATTTCCCCACCCCTTTAAAGGTTTGTTGCCCGTCATTTGTTATTCTGCTGTCTTATATATATCTGCAAAGTCATAAACAGCTTTCCGCTCATGATACTCAACTAAAGCCTGCTGCAATTCTTTCTCACCAAAATCAGGAAAATAGATATCAGTAAAATACAATTCAGCCTTCGCACATTGCCAGAGCAGGAAATTACTTAACCGCTGCTCCCCACCAGTACGAATAATCAAATCGGGATCAGGCAACTCACTTGTATATAAATGAGATTCGAATAGATCTTCCGACATTTCAAGACCTTTCTCCCTGGCCTCCTGGATCGCACCTTGCATTGCCTTCATAATTTCTACTCTGCCACCATAATTAAAAGCAAAGTTCACTACCAAACCTGTGTTATTTTCAGTTTCAGAAATAGCTTTATTTAACACTCGATTTGTTGCTTCAGGTAACTCATCGATATCACCAGATACAACTATTTTAATATTTCGTCTCATAAACGCTGGCAACTTTTGTTTAAAAAAGCGAATGGGTAGTCGCATTAAATAATTCACTTCTTCTTTCGAGCGCGACCAGTTTTCAGAGGAAAAAGCATATAAAGTTAATACTTCTATTCCATTATCAATACTTGCGTCAATGACTTTTTCCATTGCTTGAACTCCAGCATAATGGCCTTGACTTCTTGTTGTGCCATGCGCCTTTCCCCATCTTCCGTTTCCATCCATTATCAATCCGACATGTCGCGGTATCTTCACGTCCATGATTCCACCTCCAAATAGGTTAGAGCTCAAGCTCTTTTAATAATTCTTTTGCTTCTTCTCTTTTGAAATTATAACTTTGCCACGATTCGTCTGTGTTATATTCTAGCTGCTCCTTATTTTCTCGCAACAGCTGCTCCAACTCAGGGTATTCTGGATCGATTTCATATAGTGTAACCAAGCCTTTAATCCCCTCAGCACCAATATAATTGAAGTAATAGATATCAATCTTTCCTGTTTCTTCATAACGCTCTAAATTATTTTCAACGATAATTTCCTCTAGATTAATTGTGTTTAATGCTACATAGAAAATAAAACCACTTATCAAATAAAAATGTAAAATCGGTAAATTTTCTAGCCAAACTCGCACTAATGTATAAGCAAAAACAACAATTAGAAATAGCATAAATGAATGTGCAAGTAATCGATCAATTGTGTAGCCATACATTTCTTCATATAAACTCAAACGTATGAAGGCTGACATCAGCAATACTCCACTTGCTACAATTATTGCTGAATATAGTATTTTTAATACCAGTTTTAAATTAGGTGAATCTGTTTTTGTTCGTTTCATAAAGCTTATAAGGATAGTCCAGTTAATCAACGTCACAACTAAAAGCTCAAAAAATCCTTGTCTAGCATATGTTGCGTACGTGAAACCTGCTTGCAATCCATCACTAAAGAAATAGTTAAATTGAACAGCAATAAATAGAAGATATACGAGATTTAACATCGTTAAAATTGTTATCGCTATAACTGCCTGCCATTTCTTTTTATCCTCTGTATTTCGAATATCCAATTCTCGCTTCGTTGTTTTTCCTAATACTTTAAACACACAAAAGAAAAATAACGCCGCTATAAGCACAAAAGCAAGTCGGAAAGCAAAGTCAATTGCGTTAAATTCAAGTCGCAAAAAGAATATTCTTTGGATAACTTCCGCAAATGCAGCATCTGCAGACATCAATAGTTGAATGACGATGAATAATAATGGTAAAGCAACGAGGACACCAATAATGACTTGGCGAACGATCCCTCGACTTTCTTTTTTATTCCTTCTTATCAAACGTCTTGTGACAACACTTAAGTAGTGAACGAGATAATTCATGATATCCAACAATTTTCCTGTTACAAGTTTTACAAAAGAAAGTTTACTCCAGTTCAAACTTTTTGGACTCGTAATTAGAACAATTTGAAAAAACACAATTGCCGGGATCAAGATTATGTTAAATAACCGAAAAACAGTGCTGTCATAAAATAAGTAGCTACCTGCTAATATCCAAATACCTACCATAAGCAATAATCCAATGCGGCGGTGTTCAAAATTAAAGCCGAATCGCATAAATAAAACTAGATAAAATGCTGCTACAAATACAACATATGAAACCCCTATACTTCCATGAAAAAAACTGATTTCTGCTAAGAGGCCGAGCCCTAGACAAACAATAAGAAAGATCCAATCCTTTTGTCTCGTTTTATTCTTCATTCACAAACCGCCCCTATACATAGATATCCTATGTATATAGATATTCTATGTACATAGGTAAGTGATTTATTCTTCATTGGACTGAAAGCTATTCTGCAGACAGCCCATTTTTAAACAGATGCCTTTTTTCCCCAACGATAGCCTAACCAGCTAACTGGATAAAGAATTGCTGTATATATAATACATAGTAAGACAAAAGTCGAATCCAATAACGATCCAAACCAATCAGCAGGTATCATCCGAAAAACGATTAGATACATCAATAATAAGTTTGGGATAATGCAAATTAGAAAAGTTCTTATGAGAATTCTTTTTCCACGAGCACCGAAAGCTTTGCCAATTTCATAGCCTAGCAGTCCCCAGAAAAATATATAAATTAAAATAATAATCGTTGTCGCTTCTGTTAAAGCGCTCCATAAACTGTCTAGCCATTGCCATTCCAAAACATTGTAACCAATTGTTAAAATAGCCCCACCAATAAAGATTACGATATTTAAAAAAACAAAAAGTCGCTGCATCTTTTTTGGAGTAACTGCTTTTTCTTCACGCCAGAGCTCTGCTAGTTCTTGCGGTGAACCTAGGCGTTCAACTAACGTTTCGTAAATATCTTTTTCTATGTTGTTTTCTGATAAAAATTCTTCTACATGCATCGTATAATCCATCATAATAGAATCTCGATTGGGATCATCAGCTAGTGCTTCTTTTAATTCTCGAAGAAAACGTGCTGCCTCATCATTCATGTTTCATTCTTTCCAATAAGACTGTTCATGACTTGAACATAACGATGCCATTCTGTTGTACGTTCAGCAAGAATTTCAATACCTTCCGCAGTTATTCGGTAGTATTTACGATCAGGTCCTTTATCTTGCTTCTTCCAATAGTGCTCGATATATTCCTGCTTTTCCATCTTATGAAGCGCTGGGTACAACGTTCCTTCCTTCATTTGCAAATGATGGTCGCTGCGTTTATCCATTTCTTTCACAAGTTCATAGCCATACATATCTCGCTCATTGAGTAATTGCAATACCAATATAGAAGTACTGCCTTTAACAAGTTCTCTATTAAACATTTTCTCACCTACCTAGAATAATTAGGTACCTATAATATAAATGAAAGAAATTAATTTGTAAAGATTTATTTTATTTTTTTGCAAGAAAGGGTTTACATATTTTTTAAATGGGGTATAATAAAATTACAAGGCGAACGACTATTAGAAAGAGCAGACAGGCAACTTGCATCTGTAATTTAGCAACTTGCTTAGAAACGATTTCTAATTGAGAAATGCACAGCCTTGGCGGAAAATTAGCTTTTGACGGAATCAATCCCGTCGGTACCAACATGAGTTAAAGAGTAGTACGATGAATGAAGGTAAAGTGATTTTTTGTGCAAGTGCAATTTGAAAGACCGCTGTTGTGAAGAAAACAGCAAATGAAAATCTTGACGGGTTATAGGTAGTTCCGTCCTCACGAAAAATGAATATGGAAATAAAATTTTCCGCGTGCACCCTCTGGTAATTTACAGAGGAGAAAGAAGGCATCCTCGAAGTATGAGGGTGTCTTTTTTCGTTCCTTTTTGTTACAATAAAATTAAATAAATGCGAAAGGGTGAACCAAGGGAACATGCGCAACTAATCCTATTTATATACGAAACTAAAAGTAAAAAGCATTACAGATACGCAGATTTTTCCTGCTCATTTTGTATGCATATTTTTAATTTCAGAATAGGATTAGATGAATAGATGTTTCTTGTACGTTCCTGAAGCTTAAGGTTTTTTTACTTTAATCTTGCCTTTTTCGATGCTTTATTTTAACGGACGTATCGAACAGAGTCTGCTACTAGGACTTTTATATTTATTTGTCTTACTCCTATTCAGAAAGCTATTAGGGGTATTTTTTATGCCCAGAAATGGGGTTGAGTGATTTGGTTATTAAAGAGATTTCACAAATAAAATATGAAATTAGTGACCGTACACTTTTTGAAATTGAACATTTGCAAATCCAAGTGAAAGATCGCATTGGTCTTGTTGGAAAAAACGGAACAGGGAAAACAAGTTTACTTGAAATTCTTGCTGGAAAGAAATCACCAACTAGTGGGAGTGTTACTGAAGATGCATCCGTAACTCTCCTCCCACAATTAAAAGATTCAACAACAACCAAAAGTGGTGGTGAAATTACGCAGAAGTATATTGATAATGCCTTGGCCGAAAAGGCAGATTTACTACTCGCGGATGAACCAACAACGAATTTGGACACGGAAAAAATTGAAAAACTAGAAAGCGCCTTCCAACGTTTTCAAGGTGCTATTATTGTTGTTTCACATGATCGAGCTTTTTTAAATGCTATATGCAATATTATTTGGGAGCTTGATAATGGAGAATTAAATGTTTACAAAGGAAATTATTCCGATTTTATAGAGCAAAAAGATCTTAAAATCAGACAGCAAGAAGCTGCCTACGAAAGTTATATCCAAAAGAAACAGCAATTAGAAAATGCTTTAGAACGAAAAGAGCAAAAAGCACAGCGAGCAACAAAAAAACCGAAGAATGTGAGTAATTCAGAAGCAAGACTTATTGGTGCTAAACCATATTTTGCAAAGAAACAAAAGAAGCTCCAACAAGTTGCGAGTTCAATTGAAACTCGGATAGATAAATTGGAGAAAGTAGAAAAGGTTAGGGAACTTCCTCAAATTAAAATGGATATACCTAATCAAGGCTCACTACTCGGACGATTCATTATTCGTGCTGAAAATGTTCCTGGTAAAATTGGTAATCGTATCTTATGGAAAAGTACAGATTTTCATGTTAAAGGCGGCGATAAAATCGCACTTATCGGTAATAATGGCTCGGGAAAAACTACTTTGATAAAGAAAATCTTGAACTCAGATGTTGGTATCTCTATCTCCCCTGCTGTTACGTTTGCCTACTTCAGTCAGAATCTCGATATTCTGAATACGGAAAAAACAATTCTAGAAAATGTGCTAAGAACCTCTATTCAAGATGAGACAACTGTTAGAACGATCCTTGCGAGGCTACATTTCTACCGTGATGATGTTTATAAACCTGTAGGCGTGCTAAGTGGTGGGGAGCGTGTGAAGGTTGCTTTTGCAAAACTATTTGTCAGCGACACTAATATGCTCATTTTAGATGAGCCGACGAATTTTCTAGATATTGATGCTGTGGAAGCTTTGGAGGACCTCCTTGTCAGCTATGAAGGTACCGTCCTTCTTGTTTCTCATGACCGTGCATTTATTGAAAAAATTGCTGACCGTATATTTATAATTGATGATGAAGAGCTCGTTACGTTTGAAGGTAGTTATAAACAGTTTAAAACCTATGAACCACAGCCACAAACGGACAGTAACGAACAGGCATTACTTGTTATTGAAAATAAAATGACAGAAATCCTTGGTAAATTGAGTCTTTCACCGACTGAAGAACTTGAACAGGAATTTCAAGAATTATTACGTAAAAAGCGGGAATTACAAAGCGAATAATGATTTATTTTTACCCTTTGGCATTCAGAAATTTACTGTATGTCAAAGGGACTTTTTATCTTTGTGCCTACACATGTCCACTTCTCCATTAATATACTGCTGTATATATATGAGAGGAGGAAACTTATGTACAGGACGCTATTACTCATTTTTTTAGGAGTTATCATTATTGCCATCCCATTTACCATACATGTGTTTTTTAATACTGAAGTGGAAGCTCCACCAGAAGAAAATGGAAATGGTGAAGTTGATGAGAATGACACAGTTTCTGAAATAGTCTGGGGTGTTGATTCGGCAAGCTACACGGATGAAAATCTCTATCAATGTGTAATTGATAATTTTGGTGAACCTGAAGTTTGGGGGCGCTATCTCGAGGATCGCGAGGGTGTTTCCTTTGGGTTGGATCAAGCTGAGGTAGACTTTCTTCATGAAAATAATATTCAAATCCTCGTTATATATAACCATGTAAATGATGCACGAGGATATGAACACGGCGTTGAACATGCGAATCAAGCGATTAATTTTGTTGAAAATCTAGGGGTACCTGAAGATGTGGCCATATTTGGAGATATCGAGCCAAATTATCCAGTAGATTCTGCTTTTATGGAAGGATGGTATGATACGTTATCAGATTCCATTTATGTGCCTGGAATATATGGTGTCTTCAATGAAGGTAGTGAATTAATGGAAGCATATCAAGCAATGGACACTGAGACACAAGAGAACACAATTGTTTGGACAGCTTATCCTCAAGAGGAAATAACTACACAAGAAAATGCTCCAGATTATAACCCTCAAGCACCAGATAACGCACAAGTCATCGGCTGGCAATACGCTATCGATGCAGAGACATGTAATATAGACACAAATTTATTTGATGGAGAGATGTTGGATATGCTTTGGAGTAATTAATTGTGAACTTCAGGATATTGTGTGTCCGCTTCAGCATTTGCTGTGAAGACTCCAGCATAAATTGTGTCCACTTCAGCTTTTTCCGTGACAACTTCAGCATTCCCCCAATTCGGGCACACAAAAAGCCTGGAAATCCTCCAGGCTTTACATATCTCATAAAATTTATCTGCTCGTATAACCAGCGTCTGCATGAATTGTCGTTCCAGTAACATAGGAAGATGCATCTGATGCTAGCCATAGTGTTGCTTCTGCAATTTCTCTAGCTTGTCCGAATCGATTTAGTAAACTTAGCTGTGGAGCATATGATTCCTCATCCAAACCAAATTGTTCTAATGCACCACGTAGCATTGGTGTATCAATTGCGCCTGGAGCCACAGAGTTTACACGGATATTGTATTTTCCATTTTCCAAAGCTGCAACTTTTGTAACACCAACAACTCCATGTTTTGCTGCTACATAAGCGATATTATCAGGCTGTGGACGGTATCCACTTACAGATGAAATGTTAATGATTGATCCGCCTTCACCTTGCTTTTTCATTTGTTGTAATTCATATTTTTGACTTAATGCTACACCTTTTAAGTCAACAGACATGAGACGATCCCAGTAGTCCTCATCAAATTCATCTGCAGGCTTATCATCTGGCGTAAGAGCCGCGTTATTTACTGCAACATCGAGTCTGCCATACGTATCTACTGCAAATTGAACCATTGCCTTAACTTGCTCGCCGTTAGAAACATCTACTTTTACAAAGGATGCCTCACCACCAGCAGCTTTAATTGTGTCTACTGTTTCTTGACCTTTTTCTTCGTTGAAATCTGCAACAACTACTTTTGCCTTTGCTTCAGCAAAAAGTTCTGCTGTTGATTTACCCATCCCCATTGCTGCACCAGTTACGATTGCGACTTTGCCTTCTAATACGGGAAATGTCATAAAAATCAGCCTCCATCTATATTTAAGTCACCTTTAACTCTATATCTTAGAAATTTCCATTTCAAGCAAAAGCCCTTGAGCCGTATGGATTTTTGAGTATAAGTGAATATTTTTTGGAAAGAATCAATGAGGATTGAAAATCTTGACAGACGCTGAATGAAGCTCTATAATATAATTAATTAAAGATATATTAATTCATATTAATTATATTAAAGGAGAATCATTATGAGTGAAAATCTATCACTTAAAGCTTTCGTTGTAATTATGAAGGCTTCAAAAACGTTAGAGGAATTAGTGAAGAAGGATATCGCAGAACACGGAATGAAAACTTCTGACTTCGCTATCTTGGAAGCATTATACCACAAAGGTAGACAAACAATAAAGCAAATTTCTGAAGCAGTTCTTATCAATACAGGATCCATTACTTATGTCATTGATAAATTGGAAAAAAATAATTACTTACAACGTATTCATTGTAAAGATGATCGACGCGTTGTTTACATTGAAATTACCGAAAAGGGTAATGAAGTAATGAATGAAATTTTCCCGAAACATCAAAAAATGATTGAGGAATTATTTACAGATATACCAGATGAAAATAAGCAAGTTCTCATTGATACCGTGAAAGCGATAGGTAAAAAAGGCGAACTTATTTAACAAATATCTTTTGTTCATCAAAGGAGAATTTATATGCTAACTTTTGACCCGAATGACCAAACCGAAAGAGAAAATTATAAGTTACTCATTGGTACAGTTATTCCACGCCCAATTGCTTTTGTAACGACAAAGTCCAAAGCTGAAGTAATCAATGCAGCTCCTTTTAGTTATTTTAATATCGCTGCAACAGATCCACCAATGTTATCTATTTCTTTTCAACGCAAAAATGGCGTTTTAAAAGATTCTGCAAGAAATATTTTGGAAACTGGTGAATTCGTCATCCATATCGTTGATGAAAATAATGTTGGAGAAATCAATAAAACCTCCGCTAACCTACCTCCTGAAGAAAATGAGATTGACCATACAAGTTTAGAAATGGTCTCAAGCGATACAATAAGCGTACCAGCTATAAAGAATGCCAAAGCTCGATATGAGTGCAAGCTAGAAAAAGCAATAGAACTAGGACCAGAAGGAAAAATCACCACAGACCACATCATAGGTAGAATCCAAAAGTTCCATATTGCAGAAGCGATTTATGAAGATGGCAGAATTAATTATGATGAACTAAAAGCAGTTAGCCGACTTGCAGGACATGATTATGCAAAGATCGGAGAAATTTTCAGCATAGAAAGACCAAAATGAAAGGGGTAATAAAATGAAACATATTTTTCAAAAAGGAAATGACGAAACAAGACCAACATTACTTTTGCTACATGGTACAGGAGGTAATGAACAAGATTTATTACCACTAGCAGAGATAATTGATAAAGATGCGAACGTCTTAAGTGTTCGTGGAAATGTATCAGAAAATGGCATGCCACGCTTCTTTAGAAGACTAGCTGAAGGTGTTTTTGACGAAGAGGACTTAATCTTCCGTACGAATGAATTAAATGACTTTCTAGACGAAGCTGCTGAAAAGTATAGCTTTGACCGAGATAATATTACAGCAGTTGGCTACTCTAACGGTGCAAATATCGCAGCAAGCCTTATGTTCCATCATCAAAATGCACTAAAGACTGCAATTCTGCATCACCCGATGGTGCCAAGACGCGGTATTGAATTGCCAAACTTGGAAGGAAAACGTGTATTTATTGCGGCAGGGACAAATGATCCAATCTGTCCTCCACAGGAATCTGAAGAATTGCATGAGCTTCTAGAAAAAGCAGGTGCGGCTGTAGAAATTTTCTGGGAAAACCGTGGCCACCAACTTACAATGAACGAAGTAAATGCAGCTACTGCATGGTATAAATAAACAGAAGACCTGCTCCATTCTAAATTGAATGGAGCAGGTCTTTTTTATGAATCGAAGTAAACTATAATAAAATTTAATGAAAAAAGAAATGGAGCACCAACATTTAGGGCGCTCCAAATTTTTATCCAATAACTAAACGTATATTATTTCCTGCTGGGTCTTCTACAAGATAATCATCTTCTACTTCTGTAATCGTAGCTTTCAATTCACGAAGCTTACCAAGTGTCTCGTCTCTCTTTTCAATGTTAGGGAAAACTAGTGAATACCAGTTAAGGCCCGCACTGTTTGGATCTGGCTTCGGTGCTCCGACTCCGTTCCAAACATTCATTCCAATATGGTGATGGTAGCCATTATGTGAGGCGAATAATGCACTCGACATATCTGTTACGATATCCATACCAATTCCATTCACATAAAAGTTTCTTGCTTTTTCTATATCATCAACATGTAAATGAATATGCCCCATTAACGTATCCTCAGGCATTCCTTGCCATGGTTGTTTCAGTTCTGCCATCAAGCCCTGTGCGTCTAACGCAACAGAAGCCATAGACACTGTATCCCCTGTCCAGGTCCATTCTGAATCTGGTCGGTCACGTGCGATTTCAATTCCATTTCCATCTGGATCATCGAAGTATAATGCTTCACTTACATAGTGATCAGATGCTCCTAAACGAATTTTTCCATCTGTTTTTTCCGCAAGGTGTTGCAAAATTGCAGCAAGGTCAGCACGAGTAGGAAGTAATATCGCAAAGTGATATAGTCCTGTTGTTCTTGGTTGCTTTGGTGTAACACCTTCAGGCTGAACAATTGTTAATAATGCCTTTTTACCATCTGCTGTAAAAACAGCCTTACCTTCTGTTTCCTCTAATACCTTAAATCCAAGAAAATCACGATAAAACTCTATAGATCTCTGTAGGTTCGTTACATTAATATTTACTTCACCAACATAAATGGTTGGGGCTTCAAAAAACTTCTTTTCCATATTTTTTCATCCTTTTTATTATTACATTTTTATAGTCGCTTACTTTATGTAACTAATATACAATAATCTTTCTTTCGTGTCAACCAGTCAGATTTATTTTCTTCTATTGGGGTATGAATTATACTAGTGTTAATAGAAATGAGGTGGATCAATGATTATACGAGAAAATGAAAAAGCATTTATTATGATTCGTCAACATGATCATGCAGTCATCTCCGAACATATCATTACTCACTTAACGCGGGATTTATTATCTTTGCATGAGCGAAGTGATTCTGTGCTTTACGCAATAAAAATGCATGATTTTGGTTGGATAAAGTTTGATGAAGCACCATTTTGGAATGATGAAAAACAAGAGCCATTTTCATTTATTGATTACCCTAATATAGTAAAAACTATCCTTTATAAGCATGGAATTGAGGAAGTTGTAAAAGAAGATCTCTACGCAGGATTACTCGTAAGCAAACACTATTCTTATTTTCTTGCGAATGATCCCTCACGTGAGGTATATGAATTTGTAGCTAACGAAGAAGCCCGGCAAAAGCAAATTCAGCAGAGACTAAATGTTGATCAAGATTTGTTACAATTTCACTTTGAGCTACTAAAACTCGCAGATGATTTATCTTTATTCGTATGCTTACATGAACCTCGTCCCACTGGAGATGTTCATTACTTCTTCGAAAAAGGAGTTTATTTACCAAAGGCTTTTCATAAGCAGGTAGGTGAAAGATTACAGTTGAATTGGCAGAGTGAGCAGACTCTCGATAGCAGCGCGCCAATTTTCAGCGATTCGTTCACACTTTCCATTCCTTATAAACAAGTGCTGAAAGAGGATATTACATCAGAGGGATTACGTAAAGCATATGAAAAAACGAAAGAGGATACTTTAACGATTCAAGTAAAATAAAAAGATAGGATGTACATTTACGCACATCCTATCTTTTTATTTATCTATAATTTGTTTTTGTAAAGAGTAGAGTTCGTCATTTAATTTTACCATCATTGTATCCATCGCTTCTCTCTTCGGTTGATCTTCAGGTAAATAAATCGGATCACCAAAAATAAGGCGTGGTTTCTGGAACTTCAGTAAATCTCTAAAGTTATTTGGTCCAACATATGCTGCTGGAACGATTGGTGCTTTACCATACGCAGCGATTGTAACTGCACCGCGCTTCAATGGAACTTCTTCTGTCGTTCTCGTACCACTTGGGAAAATGCCTATAATCTTCCCTTCTTTCAATAATTTACGCGGAACTTTAATTGTACTAGGCCCAGGATTTTCTCTATCAACTGGGAACGCGTTTAATACCGTCATTAACCATTTTGTGAATTTCGTCTGGAATAACTCTTTCTTTGCCATATAATGAATCTGCTTCGGAAGTAGTGAAACACCAAGCCACAAAATATCCACCCAACCTGTATGTGTACAAGCTATAATATATCCTTCATCTTTCGGTAATTTTTCTTTATTATAAACTGTTATTCTCCCAAAAATATTTAAAATAATTTTTACTACATTGGCTGCAAAAGTATACATCTTTCTTCCTCCTAGAATCCTACAATCATTACTATTTTATCATAAAGCAAATTGAACTGGTATACTTATTCATCTGGATTTGTAATTCTGGATGTGTTAATGAAGGATTTGAGGCTAAACGTTGGTATAGGCTGCTGCAAATTGTGAACTTCGGGATTTTGTGTGTCTGGTTCGGGATATTGTATGGCGACTTCGGGATTAGTTGTGACAACTTCGGGATTTTGTGTGTCCACTTCGGGATTCCTTGATTATCTCATTAAAGTCCTATTACAATTCAAAGTTAATTCTATACTTTCTTCCACTAGTAACTCCAAACATCCTAAACTTTTCTTTTTGTAACAAATCTTTAGCTATATAACTTGAATCTACCTGCAAAAAATCTCTTGCACTTTGATTATTAATATATTCATTGATTAACAAGGCATAATCTACTAATGCAGTTTGATGAGCATAATGTGATGATTTTCCACAATTGAGACACACCCATTTTCCAGTTTGTCTTTTCATTGGAGCAAAAGCACAACTTGGACAGAAAACTCCTTTAATTAACTCTTCCTTTTTAATCTTATATTTACTCAGTACATTTAATTCCACATCTGTATGAGCTACCAACAATTCATAGGAAAGATCTGTTAGTTGTTCCTCTGAAATATAAGGAACGGGGTGAGCATCTGAGAATTCATCTATCTTATCAAGTAATTTTCCTTTATGGATTACAATTTTCGGTAGGTCTTTTTTATTGGTGAGATTTTTTAAAATAGTAGTTGGGTTTGTATAGGTTACAATCTTTTCGATTGGTATGGAGGGTAAATTAAATTTTCTCAGCCACCTGAGCAAACGGAGATGTTGCAAATTAACTTGATCCACCGGGTTTGTAAATCCCTGGATAACATCAGCTTCTTCACGATAAGTCTGTCCCATATCGTCAAATGTCACTATATCTCTAATGTTTTTCACTTCTATTATTAAGATGTAGTTGGTGGAGAGGAGTAGGGTATCCATTTGAAAATGTCCTTGTTGGTCTGGGAGGCGTAGATGATGAAAGATTAAGAAGTCATCTTCTGGAAGAAAGCTAAGTGGAAATTGGAGTGCGTGTTCTCCATTATAACCAGCGCGTAAATTTCGAGTTTTTGTTGAGATTTGTTCTTTAAGAGGATGGGTGAGTGGGAGCCTTCTATCCAGCGCTTCCATTTGTAGGAGCTCACGGGTGGGTTTTAGAGGTTTGATAATCAATTAATGCACTACCTTTCTTTTAATTTATTATACTGTATACTATTCGACCTATTGGAGTGATTTCCTGCTTCGTTTGGTGGAGTAATTGTGAACTTCGGGATATTTTGTGTCTGCTTCGGGATTTTGTGTGAAGACTTCGGGATAAATTGTTACAACATCGGGATTTTCTGTGTCCACTTCGGGATTCCCTCGAATTCTCCACAAAAAAGACGACCAGATTCATAAAATCCAGTCGCCCGCAATCCAATTATTCCTTCAAATCTTCCTCTTCCGGTGCTTCCTCAGGTTCTACCACTAAACGTCTCATTGGTACTGAGAATTCTACGCCTTCATCTTTTAGAATGTCTAGGATGGCGTAATTTATTTCTTCGCGCACCGCTAGATATTCTGCCCAGACTGTTGTCTTCGTAAAGAAGTATAGGTAAATTTCCAGGCCATCTACTTGATAGCTATTAAATTTAACAAAAATTGTTTGTGGATGCACACCTTCATGTCCCTTTAACAATGTATCGATTTGCTCGACTACATGTTGAAGTTTCTCATGCGGCGTATCATAGACTACTCGGATTGAAAAAGTAATCTGTCGCTTGCCCATCTTACTCCAGTTCGTTATGTTTTCGTTGCTCAGTGTCGCGTTCGGAACTGTCACAAGGGCATCAGCAAAGGTTCGTATTCTTGTACTTCTGAAACTAATATCTTCGACTGTTCCCTCAACAGATGGTGTCATAATCCAATCACCAATTGTGAAAGGTTTTTCAGAAATGATGACGACTCCACCAAACATGTTGGCCAAAGCGTCTTTAGCAGCTAGAGAGACTGCAAGCCCTCCCAGTCCAAGTCCTGCAATAAATGCCTCAATATTATACCCAAATTCCTGTAAGACAATCGTTACAGTTATGGCGACAATAACAAACTGCAATGCTTTAGATAGTAAAGGAATTAAAATTTCATCTATTTTCAAGCTCGTTTTTTCATTGATACGGTGAAAGAACGTTGATGATGTCGAAGCGAGATTGAAAAGTCCCCATGCAATTAAAATAATCACTAATGAACTAATTACGTTTTCAAACCAATCTTTTTCATGATTAAAATAGGGATAAGCTCTAAAAGCTAAATAGATACCTATAACTGTAAACAACCACTCCATCGGCTTTTGAAAAGACTTAAAAAAGTTAGATAGAAAACCCACTTTTGTTTTGTTTACTATACGCATAATAATTCTAAAAATATATTTTGTGAAAATCTTTCTAAAGACTAGAAACAAAAGGAAAATGCCAATGGCTATTCCTAAATCTATTAGATGTTTTCTAGAAATTAAAAACTCTACTGTTTCCATACTCCACATTCCACAATACCTCCAAAACGAAAACTATGTACGCCATTGTACAATTCTAAGCTTGGTTTGTAAACAAATTGAGTTATTTATTTCCATGCAAAATCTTTAAAATCTCTTTTAATTGATGCACCGAAAACTGTCCTGGTGCGGAGGCATCTTTAGCTGCTGCAAAAGTAAGAACAGAACCAAAAAGTTCTCCACTCATTCTAGTAAGAACACCAAGTTTCCCCATCGCAATCATAATAAACGGGAAATTTGGATACTCTTTTTTAAAATGAAGATTAACATTCATAACGCGAAGTACATCTTCTTCCGATTGGGGCATCACTGCAAGTTTTGGAATGTCTGCTCCAATGTCAATTGCCTTCTTTATTATTGTACGCATTTCCTCATCACTAGGAGTTTGTTCAAAATCGTGATTAGAAACTACCGTGTAAACATTTTTTTCCTTTGCAATGGAAATAAGTTCTGCTACTACTTTTTCTTCGCGAAACAGCTCAATATCAATTAATTGAATAAAGCCCGATTCGATAACAGCTTGATTTAATTTTAAATAATCAGAAGCACTGATTTCTTTAGCGCCACCTTCTATTTTCGTGCGGAAACTAAAGAGGATTGGCAGATCCTTCAATGTCAATCTGACTTTAGCGAGTTTCTCTAAAACATCTTCTATATTTAATGCATACTCGTAAAAATCAACACGCCACTCGGCAAGCTCTGCTCCAGACTCGGAAATGATCTTACATTGCTCTAAAATCTCTTCTTCCGTTTCACCAGTAATTGGACAGCAAATAACTGGCATTCCTCGACCTTCTTTTAAACGCTGCATTGTAAGATGTTGTCCCATAGCAAAGCCCCTCTTCTATAATTATTATTATGTGTAGTTTACCATGTTTCACCGTTTAAACCATGTACTTATTATCTAATTTCAACCGCCCAATCACATATATAGCAAAGAAAAAATCGTGTAATGCCCGTAGGCGTCACACGATTTTTGATATTAAATTCAGATAAAATTAATTATGTCCCTCTTCAACTGGCGTTGATAGGTCCATAACTTTTGCAATGATACCTGTAACAATAATTGCTACTAAGGCAGGTACTAACCATCCTAACCCTTGAGAGTATAGCGGTAAGAAACTATCAAAGAAGTTAACGATTGGGTTTAGAAACGCCATTTCGATTTCTAACGTTCCTGCAAGTGTTGTTAATCCATCAACAACTGCAAGAATGAATGTAACAGCGATAGTCACGACATATACAATTCTTGCATGGTTAAAGAATCGCGAAAGAAATGTTAGTAGAATCAACACTATTGCTAAAGGATATAAGAACATCAATACAGGAATAGAGAATGCGATGATGTTCGCTAATCCAAAGTTAGCAATGATAAATGTAATCGTCGAGAAAAATATTACTAATACTTTATAGCTCAGCTTTGGCATTAATGTGTGGAAGTACTCCGCATTAGCTACAATTAAACCAATTGCTGTTGTTAAACAAGCAAGAATTGTTAAAACTGCAAGTAATAACAAACCGAATGTGCCAAAGAAGTGATCAGCTGCACCACTTAGCACATGTCCACCATTACCAAGTACCCCTAAGAGGCCAACACTTGTTGCACCAAGATACGCAATACCAGCATAGATAATAGCTAATAATCCAATTGCAATTAGACCAGTTTTTGTAGCTACAGAAAGAATTCGACTCTTATCCGTTACACCAAATGCACGAATCGCATTAATAACAATAATAGCAAATACTAAGGAAGCAAGTGCATCCATTGTGTTGTAACCTTCAAGGAACCCTGTAACAAACGCACCATCAACATATCCGTCTTGTGCTGAACCAATTGAACTCATTGGATTTACAAATGCAATAATTAATAGCACTAAAAGCAATAGTACTAAAGAAGGAGCTAAAATTTTACCCACGGTATTTACTAATTTCGCCGGGTAAAGAGAGAATACTAATGCTACCCCAAAGAATATAAGTGTAAAAATTAAAAGTCCTAATTGCTCTGATCCCTCTGGTACGAATGGGATAACTCCAACTTCAAAACCTACTGTTCCTGTTCTTGGCGCTGCGAAGAACGGTCCAATTGTTAAATAAAGTAGTGCTGTAAAAAATATACCGTATCCAGGCGATACTCTACTTGCTAACTCTTGCAAGTTTTTACTTCCTGAATAAGCGATAGCGATGATTCCAAGTAGTGGTAAACTTACACCCGTTACTAAAAATCCGATTACTGCTGGCCATAGATTCTCACCAGCCATTTGCCCTAGTTGCGCTGGAAATATTAAGTTCCCTGCACCAAAGAATAGTGCAAAAAGCATAAATCCAATTGCAAACTGAGCGGATACTGAAACTTTATTATCCATTAAACTTCCCCCTTTAAAATATCCTTCAGTCAAAGTTTTGAATTGTCCAACAATTCAAAGTAGACTGTATGAATTAAAGTTATTTCTCTAATTGAAATCTACTATACTATTTAATCAACAAAAAGACAACATAATATTGATAAGTATTTTGATTTTTGACAGTAATCTTGTTATTTTTCCTGAAAATTTTCCTTTTTACGGAAAATCCACTACAAAATGATCGATTTTTATCAATTTATAATCTATCGAACTACCTATCACCTTTTCTTCATTTATTTTTAATTTAATAATTATTCATGTAAACTAGAAACAAACATAATAAAAGATACAGGAGGGTATACTTTGAAACAAATTGAAACCGTATCATTAATTGGTCTAGGTGCAATCGGTGCAGCTTATGGAACTCGACTTCACAATTATCTTAAAAGCGCTTTTACAGTTGTTGCTAGCCAAGAAAGAGTTTCACGTTATGAAGCAACTGGAATCAAAGTTTTAGATGAATTTATCGATTTTAATTACATAACTCCAGAAACAGTTACAGAACCTAGAGATCTCGTTATTTTTGCCGTTAAAAACGCAGAGCTTCCTGAAGCGGTTGACGCTATGAAATATCATATTGGACCAGATACAATTGTCCTGTCCTTACTTAATGGTATTTCAAGCGAAGAAGAAATATACGCAAAAACGAAGAATGAACATATTCTTTATAGTATGTGTGTTGGAATTGATGCTTTAAAAGAGGACAATCATATACGCTTTTCCAGTCTGGGGAAAATATTTTTCGGTGAACGAGAACAAACACTCTCTCAAGATGTACAAGCTGTCCAAGAACTCTTTGAAGCTGCAGAAATTGATTATGTAGTTCCAGATAATATTTGGAAAAGTATTTGGTCAAAATTCATGCTTAATGTGGGAATTAACCAGACTTCCGCAATACTTCACGCATCCTATAATTATTACCAAGAAATACCTGAACTCTATGAATGGATGGAGGAGGCCATGCGCGAAGTAGCTGCTATAGCGCAAAAAGCAGGGGTTGATCTTACAGAAGAGGATGTCGTGAGTTACCGCCCAGTCATTAAATCCCTTTCCCCTACTAGTAAAACATCGATGCTACAAGACATCGATAATAAAAGAAAAACGGAAGTAGAATATTTTGCTGGGAAGGTTTGTGAACTTGGAAAGCAGTATCATGTTCCAACACCGATAAACGATCAACTTTTGCGTATGATTTTAATCAAGGAAAAAATGAATGCTTTAGATAAGAGTAATCGATAAAACAAAGTCACAGAAATTACATTTCATGTGTGATAAAATGTATTATATTTAAAAATTAGAGGAGGATGTTTGATGAATGAACGAATAAGAATTGGAATTGTAGGTTATGGGAACCTCGGTAAAGGAACGGTGAAAGCTATAAAACAATCCTCCGACATGGAAGTTGTAGCTGTTTTTACAAGAAGAGATCCTGACTCCTTGAAACTCGAAGATTCTTCTATTAAAGCATTGCATATTGATACTGCAAAAGATTATCAAGATGATATTGATGTGATGATTCTTTGTGGAGGATCTGCTACAGACTTACCTGAGCAAGCTCCGCAATTCGCAAAATTATTTAATACAGTAGATAGTTATGATACACACGCAAAAATTCCAGAGTACTTTTCAGCTGTTGATGGTTCCGCTAAAACTAGTGGCAAAACAGCAATCATTTCTGTAGGTTGGGACCCTGGCTTATTCTCAATCAATCGTGTAATAAGTGAAGCAATTATTCCTAATGGAGAAACCTACACATTTTGGGGCAAGGGTTTGAGTCAAGGGCACTCGGATGCAGTACGCCGTGTAGAAGGTGTTAAAGCTGGCGTGCAATATACAATCCCTTCTGAGAAAGCGATGGAACGTGTTCGTAGTGGTGAAAATCCAACACTTGAAACAGCGGAAAAACATCGTCGCGTGTGTTATATTGTTCCAGAATCGGATGCTGATGAGGCAACGATCGAAAATACAATTAAAAACATGCCAAATTATTTTGATGAATATGATACCGAAGTACATTTCATCACAGAGGACATTTTGGAAAAAGAACATTCTAAATCTCCTCATGGTGGTTTCGTTATTCATTCTGGAAATACAGGTGATGATAATAAACAGCTTATTGAATTTTCATTAAAGCTTGATAGCAACCCTGAATTTACTTCAAGCGTACTTGTGGCTTATGCGCGCGCTGCATATCGCATGAATAAAGACGGAGTTGTTGGAGCAAAAACGGTTTATGATGTAGCACCAGGTTTAATTTCACCACTTTCTCCTGAAGAGTTACGTAGAAACTACTTGTAAAGTAATTTAAAAAAAGATTGCCTTTGGTTAGTAACTTAACCGAAGACAATCTTTTTTTATTGGAGCCGGTAGATTAGGATGCGTTCATTAATATTTTTTTCATAAAACCCAGCAAGCTTTATTTCTTGGTGAAGTTCAAAATTCGTATTTTTAGCTAGATAATAGATAAACTCCTCATGCGGATAATAAAGGAGGATATCTACTGTCCGGGGATGCTTTTCCACCGAGTGAAGGATATTCTGAATGACCTTCGTAAATATTTGAACAGAGAATGGATTAAAAAAGTAAAAGCGATTATCTTCATCAGCAATTCGATATTCCTCAGCAAGGCAGGCAATAAACTCGATTCCACCTTTTGCTTGAGGAAATTTTTTTAAGTAATGTTCTTGATTAATCATGGCATCCTCGATGAAATGCTCATCCATCTCTACACCCTTTACAGTTGCACCAGTATAATGATGGAGAAAAAAGTTTGCTCGTCCTTTTCCACTTCCAAAATCAACAATATAATCATTTTCACTTATCTCATAAGCTTCAATTAATGTTTCGAGCGCTTCATATGAAGTCGGTTCATATGGATTATAGTGATAGGAAGGTGGGACAAGCATATATTTATCTTCCCCTGTTTTTATACCGAATAATTTATCATATTTATATTGCTTCATTTCCACGTCTCATTTCATCTTATAATGGGATAAATAACGGAATGACGATCATCATAATAATAAATAAAATCATCTGTAAAGGAACACCAATCTTTACAAAATCAAAGAATTTATAGCCCCCGGCAGTCATTACCATCGCATTTGTTGGTGAGGAAACTGGTGTTGAAAATGCCATGTTTGCTGCTACTGCAATTGCTATTAAAAATGTATATGGGTTTGCGTCGACTGCGATTGCTGCGTTCATTGCTATCGGGGCAAATAAAACGGCTGTTGCTGTATTACTTATAAACAAACCGAAAGTCATCGTTAAAAAGTAAAGTCCAGCAAGAATTCCAATTGCACCAAAGTCTCCAAGTAAATCAATAATTCCTTCAGATAAAAGTACCATGCCACCTGTTTTCTCTAATGCTGTAGCCATTGGTATCATTGCGGCAATTAAGATAATACTTTCCCATTTTATTTCACTATACGCGTCATCCATATTTCGCAGACAGCCTGTTAGTATCATAAGCACAGCACCAATCAATACAGAGATTACAGGTGCAAAGACTTCAAGTACCATTAATGAAACCATAAGTAACATGATTATTCCTGCCATTGGCGCCTTTCCAGTTGCCGAAACCTTTCCTGCAAACTCTTTCGGTTGTCCAATAACAACTACATCTCCAGTTTCCTTTGCCAAAACTTCTATATCATCCCAGGCACCTTGAACAAGTAAAGCATCACCAAAACGTAGTCGCTCAGAGGACATTTGTTTCAGAACATATTCGCCCTTTCGATTAATCCCCACAACGTTCAAGTTATATTTTTCTCTGAAATCAATTTTCTCGATTGTTTTATTAATAAAAGTGGAATGTGGTGTAAGTAATACTTCTACCAACCCCAATTCTTTTGAAAGTAAATCAACGGCTTCATTTCCGTTTTTTTGGATTTCTAAGTTATAATCATCCGCTAATTTCTCAACTAATGAAATAGACCCCTTTAGTAAAAGCACATCGTTTACTTCAATAATACTAGTCGGACCTGCCATTTGTTGATATGTTATTGGGAAAATACGGTATTCCTCATTCGATTTCCTAACAATCTTGAGGATATAAATCTGATAGGTTGCTGGCAACTTCAAATCTGCTAAGGCCTTGCCAATCATGGTTGAATCAGACTTAACTTTTATACTATATAAGCTATCTCCTAAGTTATAATCATCTGCTAGTTGACTAGATGACAGCTGATGCGCCCTATTTTGACTTCCCTTACTTTTAATATCTGGAAGCAATCGATTCCTTGTAAAATAAAGATAAATAATTCCTACGACAAGAGCAATTACTCCGATTGGTGTAATTTGAAAGAAACTTAATGGCTGTAATCCAGCATCTGTTAATGTCTGACTCGCAATTAAGTTTGCTGGGGAAGCTATCAGCGTTAATAACCCTGTTAAACTACCAACGTATGATAAGGGAATTAAATACTTTGAAGGACTACTTTTAATACTAATTGCAATACTAATCACTACTGGTAGCATGAGAGCAACTGTCCCAGTATTACTCATAAAAGCTCCGACAAAGCTTACAATAATCATTAATAAGAAAAAGAGCTTGGTTTCACTATCCCCCGCAAAACGTAACAAGAGATTTCCAGCCTGCTGTGCTAAACCTGTCCTGAGCAAACCTGCGCCCACAACAAATAAACCAGCAATCATAATGACAACAGAATTTGCAAAGCCGGCAAGTGCTTCCACAGGCTCAAGAATTCCAGAAATTACTAACGCCATCAATGCTAGAATTGCAACTAGGTCAGCCCGCAAGCGACTTCCCATGAAAAATATAATTGTTATTAATAAGATTACGAAGGTAAGTGTCATTTCCATCGCTTATAATCCCTTCTAAACATTTACTTGTAACTACTATATTGGATGATAATTAATTAGAAAACAAGAGCAAAGGCAAAAAGAGCCTCCTATTAATAGTGGCTCTACATTTTAACTATTTTTTTCCTCAAATTCACGCATGACTTTCACAAGTTTTTCTACCCCTTCAATTGGCATTGCGTTGTAGATACTTGCACGCATACCACCTACTGAACGGTGTCCTTTCAATGTCTCTAGGCCTTCCTGCTTTGCTTGCTTAATAAATGCCGCATCAAGCTCTGCTGAGGGAGAGACAAAGGGAATATTCATGAGAGAGCGACTGTTTTTTGCGACAGGAGATGAAAAGAAATCCGAGCCATCAATATAATCATATAATAGTGTAGCTTTTTCTCGGTTCATTCTTTCTATCCCTTTTACTCCTCCATTTTCCTTTGCCCATTCAAAAACAAGCTTTGCCATGTAAATAGCAAATGTTGGTGGTGTGTTATACATGGAGCCATTCTCACTATGCGTCTCATAATCAAGCATCACAGGACAATCCTCTCCTGCCTGACCAATTAAATCCTCACGAATAATGACAAGCGTTAAACCGGCTGGTCCAATGTTTTTTTGTGCACCTGCATAAATAATCCCAAACTTGGTAACATCAATTTCTTCCGACATGATATTAGAAGACATATCAGCAATGAGTGGAATCTCGGCCGTTTGCGGAAACGTAGAAAAAGCAGTACCTTCTATTGTATTGTTCGTCGTTATATGTAGATAATCATAAGATTCATCCAAATTTATCTTTGAAAAATCTGGTATGTATGTAAAGTTCTTATCTTGAGAGGAAGCAACAATATCAACCTCACCATATCTTCTTGCTTCTTCAATTGCTTTTGCTGACCATGAGCCTGTATCGATGTATGCTGCTTTTTTCTTTTTCATGATATTCAAGGGAATCATAGAAAACTGCTGTGACGCTCCACCTTGTAAAAAAAGCACCTTATACTGCTCGGGAATTCCCAATAGATCTCGAAACAGTTGCTCCGCCTCTTCTATAATTTCTTTAAAATAGCTTGAACGATGACTTAGCTCCATTACTGACATTCCAGAATCCTTATAGTTCGTAAGTTCTTGCTGTGCTTTTTCCAATACAGCTAGCGGCAGCATCGATGGTCCAGCTGAAAAATTATATACTCGCTTCATCTACCTTAGCACCTCTTTTTGAATTTAAACGCTATGAATTTTTATTGTATGATTGATAAGCATTATAGGCGATAAATATTGTGCTGGCAATAGGATTTCTACTTACCTAATTTCCCAATTAATTGTATCTCTTCCCGCTCTCACCAAAAACTCATTCGTTTTAGAAAATGGCTTACTTCCAAAAAATCCTTTATTCGCGGAGAAAGGACTTGGATGTGGTGACTTAATAATATAGTGCCTATCGTTGGTAATGAGCACTTCTTTCTCTTGCGCATGGCGTCCCCATAAAATAAATACAACTGGATCTTCTTTTTCATTTACAGCTTGAATAATTTTATTGGTGAATATTTCCCAGCCTTTTTCTTTATGACTATTTGGTTCACCCTGTCTAACGGTTAATACTGTATTCAATAGTAAGACACCTTGTTTTGCCCAATCAACAAGATTTCCGTGTTCAGGAATTGGATGTCCTAAATCTGCATGTAACTCTTTATATATATTTTTAAGGGATGGTGGTGTTCGTACTTCACGTTGCACAGAGAAACTAAGGCCATGTGCTTGATTCGGACCATGGTAGGGATCTTGACCAAGAATCACTACTTTCGTATTTTCATAGCTTGTGTAATGCAAGGCGTTGAAAATATCTTCCATCGGAGGAAATACCGCTTTTTCTTTGTACTCTTCCTTTAGAAACTGTCGGATTGCTAAATAATAATCCTTTTGAAATTCGTCTTGTAAAATCTGTTGCCAATCATTTTTTAAGATGGACATGCTCTACCTCCTAAAATAAATCTACAAACCAGCGAATCAATCGAAATAAAATTCGCGGAATATATAATAGAATATCACCAAAAATCCATAACCAGTCTAACAGATTTGAACGTTTATCTTTATTACGAGCTTCTAATAGTTGCTTATCCAATGTATTAACCTCCAATGATTATTAGTAAAGTTTGAAGAATAGTTGCGAAACCTAATACACTAATTGCCGGCACCATTAACCAACGTTTAAATTTCGGCCATACACGTTTTTGAACTTGCGTATCAATCGGAATTGCATAAAAGACAGGTTGATCGAGTAGCTTTTCATATAGTCCTCTTAACCATGAATTATATTGTAAAAATAGAATAGCAATTATTAGAAGAAGCCATTTCATCCAGATTGGTAAAATCAGGATTCCAAATAAGGTGGGTGAAATAATTTGCATATAACTCCCAAGTAAAACTGGATTTCGAATAAAACCTTTAAAGAGTAATTCAAGTAGTCCATTCTCTGGAGTTCTTTCACGAAAAAATCTCCTGCTTTTCCTGAGGAACCATGGGCGTTTTCCGAAGCTAATTGGTGTCTTTTCTACCTCAGTTGCCATCCCTAAGATAAGCTTTGCATATCGGACACGTGCCTTATTTTCACTAGCCACTTCTTGAAAAAAGAAACGCTTGGTAGGTATTAAAGTTTTCAATTGATAGATAGTCAGGATAGAAATTATTACTATACTGACTAAAGCAACCTCACCAAAGCTAGCCAATCTCACTAAATTAATTGTTCCGATATATAAAAGTATAATTATTACTGACCAACGTATGAGAACATGTTTAATAACCTTTTTTAAAGTATACGCCATCATTCTATATCCAATTAAAATAATATAGAGTAATGCAACTTCTCCGATTAGAAGGTCATACCCCTGCATTAGGAAAGGTAGGAACAAAATAATTATTCCTGCAGTAGAAAGTAGGAGCTGTGAAAGAGAATATAGGAATGTTTGCTTCCTAAACTGTCTATAGAGCTTTTCCCTATTTAGTAAAAATAAAATATCTGCTTCAAACATAAATGTGCGATAAGACCCATGCAATGACAGAAGAAAAATAAGATTGATGATAAACCCAAGTGGAATAAATTCTGGTAAATAGCTCGTAATGTTTCGCCAAATATCTATATAAAAGATAGTTCCTAAAACAATCGCTGGTAAGGCAGTATAAAGTAATATAATCCAGTCAACAGCTATCCGGATAACTTTCTTTTGGTATATATAATCATCAATGAGACGCTTTCTAAATAATCTCCAGCCTGTCATCGGCATCACGCTCCGTCAAAATATGAAAGCAGTCGAATAAAGAACCATTGGGCAAACCGCTTAACTTTTGTATATCCTTCATTGTTCCCTCAGCAATTAGATTTCCATCGGAGATAAGTAAAAAGCGATCACAGATTTTCTCAGCTGTATCTAATACATGTGTAGACATTAAAATACCTGCTCCCCGTTCTTTTTCAACCTCAATCATCTTTAATAATTTCCGCACAACCTTTGGATCAAGTCCCATAAAAGGTTCGTCAATAATATGTATGCTTGGCTGCTTCAAGAACGCGAGCATAATCATCGCTTTTTGTTGCATTCCTTTCGAATAACTCTCTGGATAATGATGCAGCACTTTCTCTAATTCAAAAGTGTGCAGCAAGCGATTCATCCGTTCCATAAAAATTGCTTCATCCATTTCAAGAGTTGATAAAAGAAAATCAAAATGCTCCATTAATGTTAAACCCGGATAAAAAAATGGTCGTTCAGGTATGTATCCATAGTCTTTTAATTCTACACTTCCATCGATATAATCCAATACGCCGAGTAGAGATTTAATTGTCGAGCTTTTTCCTGCTCCATTCGGCCCGATTAAACCGACTAGTTCACCTGGCTTAACGGAAAAAGAAACATTTTTTAGAACTGGCTCTGCTTTACTATACCCAGCCTCGTTTAAACTACATTTTAAAACCATCGGCATCCGCTCCTTCACATAGTATTATCTACGCTTGAGCAAGGAAAAAGTTTCAGATGGCTGATTTTTGTTTAAGTGAAGAGATTATATTAGTTTTGGAGAGCCTGAAATTGTGAACTTCAGCATTTTCTGTGACAATTTCAGTGTAAATGGTTACGACTTCAGCATTTATTGTGACAGTTTCAGCATATTTTGTGACGACTTCAGCATCCACCCAACTTCCCGCACAAAAAAGCACGCCAACAACTAAAAATAGCTGTTCACGCGCCTTTTTCATCTTATATTTACTTAATTCCACGCATAAATCGCTTTAATGTTGGAGTTAAGAACATGAGTACAATACCAAGTACGATTGCAAATCCACCGATTACACCGAAGTAAATAACTTCTGTCTCAGTAGAATAAAATCTTACAACTTGTGCGTTTATCGCCTGTGCAGATGCGTTGGATAAATTCCATAAACTCATCATTTGCGCAGCAAACGCAGCCGGAGCAAGTTTGGTAGATGCGGATAAACCAACCGGCGAAAGTAATACTTCCCCCATTACAACAAGGAAGAAACTAAGGACAAGCCACATCGGATTAACCAATGATTCAGTACCATTGAAGATAGCTGGGAAAATCATGACGATAAACGATAACCCTGCAAAAATAAGACCGAGTGAAAACTTCATTGGTGTACTTGGTTGACGATCACCTAATCTCACCCAGAACCATGCAAACAATGGTGCGAACGCGACAATAAAGAGCGGATTCAATGATTGGAACCACGACGATTGTAGTTCAATTCCAAAAATCGATAACTGTGTTCTTTCGTTTGCATAGGTTGCAAGGATGTTGGAACCTTGTTCGGCAATTGCCCAGAACATCATCGCAGCAATGAATAATGGAATGTAAGCTAGTAGGCGTGAACGCTCTTCGCTTGTTGTTTTCTTGCTGCGGAACATGACGATAAAATAGATCGCCGGAATAATAACTCCAAGTATACTAATAAAGAATATAACTCTTTCTATACTTAGCCATCCTTGCGTAAAACCAAGCCAACCCAGTAAACCAATTACTAAAACACTACCTATAACAATCCGACTCATTCTTCCTTTTTCTCGAGAAGACATTGGGTTTGGTACCTGCATCCCTGCAAGTCCCATATATTTTTTACGGGTTAATAAATAGACGACTAAACCTGCAAACATACCTACAGCTGCCAATGAAAATCCTAAATGGAAATTATAAGTTTGTCCAATTGTCCCAACAATCCATGGAGCAAGAAAACCACCCATATTAATTCCCATGTAGTAAATACTGAAGCCTGAATCGCGGCGAGGATCTTGTTTACTATAAAGCTCTCCGACCATGCCACCGATATTAGGCTTTAATAAACCTGTACCGATAACGATAAAGAGCATAGAAATAAGTTAACCAGCAAATCCACCAGGAAGTGCAAGGATAATATGCCCAATCATGATCAGAACTCCACCGTAAAATACTGTTCGGTTCATACCTAATACTCTATCGGCTATCCAACCACCAATAATCCCTGACATATAGACAAGTGATCCATAAATAGCCATAATTGAATTCGCAATGGTTCGATCAATTCCTAAGCCACCTTGCGTTACTTCATAATACATATAGTAGAGTAAAATGGCACGCATTCCATAATAGGAAAAACGTTCCCAAAACTCAGTGAAAAATAATGTTGATAAACCTTTTGGATGCCCAAAGAAACCCTTCTGAGGAACGGTTTTCAGCACAGCATCTCTATCTTGTGAGTTCATTGTGTACTTCCTCCTCTAAGCTGCAATTATTCGTTAGAACTCTAAATATTGTTCTTTACTTGCTACCTATTTATTTTTCAGCAACCTTTATAGTTTAGAGGAATTTATAATCGAAGTAAAGAGTTTGTGAATGAATTAACTTGTTAATATATTCACCATATGGTTAAAATTAGAAATCGAGTAGGAGACTAGTCATTAATTGACTAGTCGACCTCTCACACCACCAAGCATACGGTTCACGTACTTGGCGGTTCAATCTTTTAAGTATCGAAGCTCATAGAGTAGGGACATATCTT
>NZ_JBTLRO010000013.1:0-77666 GCF_054482815.1 Oceanobacillus sp. CAU 1775
AGCATGTCTGGTAGCGATGGCGGAAAGGTCACACCTGTTCCCATACCGAACACAGTAGTTAAGCTTTCCAGCGCCGATGGTAGTTGAGACTTTGTCTCTGCGAGAGTAGGACGCCGCCAGGCAAAGAGAAAACAGTTTACATTAATTTGTAAACTGTTTTTTTAATGGAATTTAATACTTTGGTATGAACTACTTTTAGTCTTATGTGAACATATATAAGAAAGGTAATAAGTTATTTCGGTGTTTTCTATTTATATAATTACTTTTAACTTATTCAGTTAGAATTACCCTAGTGTTTTTGGATAATCGACCTAACTCATATAGATTTTATTGAAACTAAGAGGACTTTTATGCTTTTCTTTTACCCCTATCACGAATCATCATCAGCATTTTATGATGCTCTTTCTCCACCTATAATGTTTACACCAAGATATTCAATTTGAACCGATAAGCTCTTCCTTACCATGGAAGCACTCTACCTAATAAGCTACAATGAGATTTTAATAAAAACAAAGTTCATTTAATAAATATAAAGTTGGACAATCCACTAGATGATATAATGTTAATACATTTGGGAATATAATAATATACATTAGAAAGGGAGGTTGGGCTGTGGAGGTATTTTTAAATGAAATAATGGATGAAAATTTTACTACAATTTTAATAAGATTATTTGTTATATTGATACTATCTGGGATAATTGGCTTTGAGCGCGAGTGGAACCACCATTCAGCTGGCTTCCGTACGCATATCCTTGTCGGACTTGGTGCATGTTTAATGATGTTAATGTCCTTATATGGTTTTACAGATTTTATTGATGCACATGATAATGTCCGCTTTGATCCAGCAAGAATTCCTTCTTATGTAATTAGTGGGATTGGTTTTCTAGGTGCAGGTACAATTATCGTTTATGGTGGTACGATTCGGGGATTAACTACTGCAGCATCGATTTGGGCGGTTGCTGGAATTGGATTGGTAGTTGGTGTTGGAATGTATGGGCCAGCAGTTGTAACAACGATTTTAATCTTAGTAAGCCTTGTCCTATTAAATGGTTTTGAGAAGAAGTTTGTATCAAAGAAAAAGAGTATGCAGATTGAGATTGTTATTGAAAAAGAACTACGAATTACAGAAATCATTGAAATTCTAGAGAAGCATGAAATCACCATCGTAAATGTTGAGGTTGAAAAATTAGAGCGTGATTTACGTGCGGTGTATATAAAAATGAATACGATTGAAAACATTAAGCTGCTTGGATTATTTGAAGCTATTTCTAAGTTAGAGTATGTTAATCATGCAACGAGATTTGTAAAGTAATGATATTGATAACCTGTAGGTGAGGATCGACTCACTTGCAGGTTTTTTCAATTTTTAATTGTTTAAGCATGTAGGGTTTGGTTTATTGAAAAAACGTCTATGCTATAATAGCTTGTTTTACTTTTCAAGTAGAGAAATTTGACGTATAATAATAACATAGTCAAAGATAGTCAAAGTCAAAAAAGACTGGCTCTTAAGTATTTCTGTTCGTAAGTAATTAAAGAATATGCTTATAAGGGCATAAACTGGAATTCATCCTATGTGGATGATTCGATATTACCAGTGAAATGTCATAAAAGGGAGTTGGGAAAATGAGTAATATATCTGATGTTATTGAACAGTATCTAAAGAAGGTATTTCAAGCGAAAGGTAAAAATACAATTGAAATTAAACGTAGTGAAATAGCGGATCAATTTCAATGTGTTCCTTCACAAATAAATTATGTCATAAACACGAGATTTACTAGTGAAAAAGGGTATATAGTAGAAAGTAAGCGTGGAGGTGGCGGGTACATTCGAATTATCCGTATCCAACATCAAGACAAGGCTGAAATGATCGATGAAATTATTAAGATGGTAAATCCGAGTCTTTCGCAGCAAGCAGCGCTTCATGTACTTGAACGACTGCGAGAAGATGAAATTATAACAGCCCGTGAAGAGAAAATAATGTTTAGTGCCTTGGAACGAAATACGTTAGCTTTTCAATTACCAGTACGTGATGAAGTACGTGCTCGCATACTTTCTGCGATGCTGAATACTTTAAAATATCTACATTAAGTCGGATAAAAAGGGGGGATACCAAGTGCAATGTCAGGAATGTCAACAACGACCAGCAACAATTCGTTTTCAACAAATAGTGAATGGTGAAAAACAAGAAGTTCATGTATGTGAGGTATGTGCACAAGAAATGGGCAACATCAAAGCAATGCATGATAATTATTCTTTACAAGACTTATTGACTGGTCTATTCAATATTGATACATCGCAACTTGGTTCCAAGTCGATTCAAGAGAAACAGATGAGAAAAGAAGCACAATGCCCCAAATGTGAGATGACATTTGAAGAATTTAGACAGGTTGGGAAGTTTGGTTGTGCTTCATGTTATGACACATTCTCAGAACAAATTGTACCAATTTTAAAACGTGTACATTCGGGTAACACAGAGCATACGGGAAAAATACCTAAACGCTCTGGAGATAGTATTAAATTGAAGAAAAAAGTTGAAGCCTATCGTAAAGAAATGCAGCGGTTTGTAGAGCAAGAGGCTTTTGAAGAAGCGGCCGCCATTAGAGATAAGATAAAAGTATTGGAAGGTAAGGCAAAGGGGGCGAATGAAGAATGACGCTAGAGCACTTTATAGATGAAGCACTTAGCCCTTGGATGCGTGAGGAAGGTTCAGATAATGATATTGTTCTAAGTAGTCGCATTCGTTTAGCTCGTAACTTTGCAGATATGACTTATCCTATTCTTGGGAACGAAACAGAATTAACAAAAGTAAATGAATTTATGAAAGAAGCATATGCTGGTCAATCCTTCGATCAACATAAGGATTTTAAATATATTTCGATGGAAGATCTCTCACCAATTGAAAAGCGTATGCTTATTGAAAAACATTTAATAAGCCCAAACCTTGAAAACTTTCATGAATCAGCTGTATTGATATCGGAAAACGAGCAAGTATCGATTATGATAAATGAAGAGGATCATTTGCGTATTCAGCTTTATTTCCCTGGTTATCAATTAACAGAAGGATTGGAAAAAGCGTTTGAATTGGATGATTGGATAGAAGAAAAGGTGAATTATGCTTTTGATGAGAAGGCTGGTTATTTAACGAGTTGTCCAACAAATGTTGGTACAGGAATGCGGGCTTCTGTTATGTTGCATTTGCCTGCTTTAGTTTTTACAAAACAAGTCAACCGAATGATTCCAGTGATTAATCGCTTAGGCTTAGTAGTTCGCGGGATATATGGCGAAGGAAGTGAGTCACTAGGAAATATTTTTCAAGTGTCGAATCAAATCACGCTAGGAAAATCAGAAAATGATATTGTGCATGATTTAGAGAGTATTGTGAAGCAACTTCTTGAACAAGAACGGCTTGCTCGTAGGTATATTGTTAATAATCTAGGACTATCCTTAGAAGACCGTATTTATCGAGCTTATGGTGTTTTACAACATAGTAGAATTATTGACTCAACGGAAGCTGCTAAATGTATCTCTAGCGTGCGTTTAGGAATAGACTTAGGTATTATTGAAAATATATCTAAAAATATATTGAATGAATTAATGGTTTTAACACAACCTGGATTTTTACAGCATTATGCAAATAAGAAACTAACAGCAAGAGAGCGCGATATATTCCGTGCGACTCTAATAAGAGAAAGAATCCAATTGGAAAAATAGGAGGGGGAGATAATATGTTATTTGGACGTTTTACGGAAAGAGCACAAAAAGTACTCGCACTCTCTCAAGAAGAAGCAGTACGATTAGGACATAATAATATTGGAACAGAACATATTTTACTAGGCCTTGTACGTGAAGGTGACGGAATCGCTGCGAAAGCATTGCAGTTACTTGGAGCAGAGGTACCGAAAATTCAAGAAGAAGTAGAAAAGTTAATTGGAATTGGAAAACAACCAATGAAAACAATTCACTACACACCACGAGCGAAAAAAGTTGTTGAATTATCTCAAGATGAAGCGAGAAAATTAGGTCACTCTTATGTAGGAACAGAACATATTCTACTAGGTTTAATTCGCGAGGGTGAAGGTGTAGCAGCTCGTGTGCTTAATAACCTTGGTGTAAGCTTAAATAAAGCACGTCAGCAAGTTTTAAAGCTTCTTGGGAGCAATGAGTCACAAGGCGGAAGGCGCACACGTGGCGGCGCACAACAGTCAAATGTGAATACACCAACTTTAGATTCATTAGCGAGAGATTTAACGGTAAGTGCTAAAGAGGGAAAAATTGACCCAGTTATCGGGCGTTCAAAAGAAATTGAACGTGTGATTCAAGTACTTAGTCGCCGTACAAAGAACAACCCAGTACTTATTGGGGAACCAGGTGTTGGGAAAACGGCTGTAGCAGAAGGTTTAGCACAGCAGATTGTAGATAACGAAATTCCGGAAATTTTACGCGATAAACGAGTGATGACCCTTGATATGGGTACGGTTGTAGCTGGAACGAAATATCGCGGAGAATTCGAGGATCGCTTGAAAAAAGTAATGGAAGAGATTCGCCAAGCAGGCAATATTATTCTATTTATTGATGAATTGCATACATTAATTGGTGCAGGTGGAGCAGAAGGTGCAATTGACGCTTCGAATATTTTAAAACCTTCCTTAGCAAGAGGAGAACTTCAGTGTATTGGTGCTACTACAATTGATGAGTATCGTAAATATATCGAAAAAGATGCAGCGCTTGAGCGTCGTTTTCAGCCGATCCAAGTAGACGAACCATCTGTTGAAGAAACGATTCAAATTTTAGGTGGACTTCGAGATCGTTATGAAGCACACCACCGTGTAACAATTACAGATGAAGCAATTGAAGCAGCTGCAACTTTATCTGATCGCTATATTACAGATCGCTTTTTACCAGATAAAGCAATTGATTTAATTGATGAGGCGGGTTCGAAAGTTCGTCTTCATTCTTATACCATTCCACCGAATCTAAAAGAATTGGAACAGAAGCTTGAAGAAGTAAGAAAAGAAAAAGATGCAGCTGTCCAAAGTCAGGAATTTGAAACAGCAGCTTCCTTACGCGACACGGAGCAAAAATATCGTGAAGAGTTAGAGAAAACGAAAGATGAATGGAAAGAAAAACAAGGTCAAATGGATTCAGAGGTAACTGTTGAAGACATTGCGAGTGTTGTTTCGATTTGGACTGGTGTACCAGTAGCTAAATTGACGAAAGATGAAAGTCAACGACTCTTGAATATGGAAGAAATCCTTCATAATCGCTTAATCGGTCAGGAAGAAGCAGTGAATGCTGTTTCTAGAGCTATTCGCCGTGCACGTTCAGGACTAAAAGATCCGAAGCGTCCAATTGGTTCATTTATTTTCCTAGGACCTACAGGTGTTGGTAAAACAGAATTAGCGCGTGCCTTAGCAGAAGTAATGTTTGCCGATGAGGATGCGATGATTCGTGTAGATATGTCTGAGTTTATGGAAAGACATTCAACAGCAAGATTAGTTGGTTCTCCTCCAGGGTATGTTGGCTATGAGGAAGGCGGACAGCTGACGGAAAAAGTACGTCGTAAACCGTATTCTGTTATTCTGCTTGATGAAGTTGAAAAAGCGCATCCAGAAGTCTTCAATATCTTATTACAAGTTTTAGAAGATGGTCGTTTAACAGACTCAAAAGGTAGACTAGTTGATTTCCGTAACACAGTAATCATTATGACTTCAAACGTTGGTGCAAGTGAGTTAAAGCGTAATAAATTCGTTGGATTTAATATCGCTGATGGTGATCAACAGCATAAAGATATGAAATCGAAAGTTATGGATGAATTGAAGAAAGTATTCCGTCCAGAGTTCCTTAACCGTATTGACGAAACAATTGTCTTCCACTCACTTGAGAAGAAGCATATGAAAGATATTGTTGTTCTTATGTTAGAAGAGTTGAAGAAACGACTTGCCGATCAGGAAATTGACTTGTCTCTTACAGATAAATCGATTGAAAAGATTGCTAACGAAGGCTTTGACCCTGAGTATGGAGCAAGACCATTGCGTCGTTCAATCCAACAAAATATTGAAAACCTGCTTTCAGAGGAATTACTCAAAGGTACAATTAAAAAAGGTCAAAAAGTTAAAGTTGGCTTAAATAATAAAGGTGAGTTTATTATTTTAAAATAAAAAATGTAGTTAGAAAGCTAGAAGAATGATTTCTTCTAGCTTTTCTTACAAAGAAATTGTATGTGGCATAAATATGTCAAAAAAACTCGAAATTTGATAGATGAATGTAACAATATTCCTTTAATTTTCATTTATAATAAGAAGTAAGGAGTGATGCGGATTGGCAAAAAGAACCAATAAGTTTGTCTGCCAAGATTGTGGCTATGAATCAGCCAAATGGATGGGGAAATGTCCAGGTTGTTCAAACTGGAATACAATGGTTGAAGAAGTCCAAGCTCGTGGCACTGGCAGCAGACACTTAGTGAGTAAGGGTACAAAAACAGTTAGTAAACCAGAGAAAATCTCTGCTCTTGAATCACAAAAGGAACCAAGAATTACAACCGAAATGCGAGAATTTAACCGTGTACTTGGTGGTGGAATTGTTCCTGGTTCACTTGTATTAATTGGTGGGGATCCTGGAATTGGGAAGTCTACTTTAATCCTGCAAATTTCCTCTCAAATTGCCAGAAAAGGAATGCCAGTTTTATATGTTTCTGGTGAGGAATCAACACGTCAAACAAAGCTTCGTGCAGAAAGATTAGATGTAAATGAAGATGAGCTCTATGTTTTAAGTGAGACAAATCTTCAAGATATTAGTCATCAAATAGATGAATTAAATCCTGAGCTAGTCGTTATTGATTCCATTCAGACAATGTATAGGGAAGAAGTTACAAGTGCCCCAGGAAGTGTTTCACAGGTGCGAGAATGTACGAGTGAACTGATGCGAATTGCAAAAACAAAAAATATAAGTATTTTTATTGTTGGACATGTAACAAAAGAAGGCTCTATTGCAGGCCCGAGAATATTAGAGCATATGGTTGATGCGGTACTTTATTTTGAAGGCGAACGCCATCATACATATCGAATTTTACGTGGGGTAAAAAATCGTTTTGGAAGTACGAATGAAATGGGTATTTTTGAAATGAAGGAAAAAGGATTACAAGAAGTGTTAAATGCTTCAGAAATTTTCTTAGAGGAACGGACAGCGGGAGCAGCTGGTTCAACTGTTGTAGCTTCCATGGAAGGAACACGTCCAGTTCTTGTTGAAATTCAAGCACTAATTTCGCCGTCTAGTTTTGGGAATCCACGAAGAATGGCAACTGGAATTGACCATAATCGTGTGCCCCTTATTATGGCTGTTCTAGAAAAAAGAGTTGGCTTCATGCTCCAGAATCAAGATGCTTATATCAAGGTAGCTGGTGGAGTGAAGTTAGACGAACCCGCAATTGATTTGGCAATTGCAATTAGTATTGCGTCGAGTTTTAGAGATCAACCAACAGAGCCAAGAGATATTTTTATTGGAGAAGTAGGTTTGACAGGAGAAATTAGAAGAGTTTCAAGGATTGAGCAACGCGTACAAGAAGCAGCGAAATTAGGCTTTGGCCGTGTGATTTGTCCGAAGAATAATCTAGATGGTTGGACGATTCCAAAAGATATCGAAGTCGTTGGTGTTTCGACTGTGCAAGAAGCCTTAGATATAGGGCTTGCTCGATAGTACATTTATAGATAATTCTGTTATACTATAAACAATTAATAGACAAGTTAGTTAGCATTCTTTAATACGAGGATTATATTTAAAAAATATAGGTAATAATATTAATAGGAGGTGAAGAGATGCTTAAGAAAATAGTTCATATCTTTTTAATCATATTAGGTGGATCAATCGGATTTGTTTATATTCCTGTTTTCGTTGAATTATTAAATCTTGAAGGTATTAGTTGGTTAGCAAATCCATACCTAGGCATGGCTCTTGGTGCAATTATTTTATTTTTACTATCTTATTTTGTCGCAGATTATATTGTGAACTTCTTTAAATGGTTAGAAGACACGCTAATCAAGCTACCTGTAATGGATTTACTGTTCGGTAGTGTTGGTATGATTGTCGGTCTTATTATTGCTTATTTAGGAACAATGCCACTTCAAGATGTTAATATACAAATATTCTCGCAAGTTTTACCAATTTTCATTACAATTGCTCTTGGTTATCTAGGTTTTAGAGTTGGATTTCGTAGGAAAGAAGAATTCACGAATCTATTAAGAGCAGGTAAAAAAGATAGACAAAAAGGATCAAATGCAAATGAAGCAGACGGAGAAATAGAGCTACCAAAGCCAAAGATTTTAGATACGAGTGTTATTATCGATGGAAGAATTGCAGATATATGTAGTACAGGATTCTTAGAAGGTACCTTAGTAATTCCACAGTTTGTACTAGGCGAATTACAACATATTGCTGACTCTTCTGATGCGCTAAAAAGAAACCGTGGCAGGCGTGGACTGGATGTATTGAATCGAATTCAAAAAGAATTACCAGTTAAAGTAGAAATTTACGAAGGTGATTTTGAAGAGATCGCGGAAGTAGATAGTAAATTAGTGAAATTAGCGAAAGTAAGTAATGGTATCGTTGTAACGAATGACTTTAACCTAAATAAAGTATGTGATTTGCAAAATGTTCCTGTCCTAAATATCAACGACCTTGCTAACGCTGTAAAACCTGTTGTATTACCTGGTGAAGAATTAGTTGTACAGGTAATTAAAGACGGGAAAGAACAGAAGCAAGGAATTGCATATCTTGATGATGGCACGATGATTGTTGTTGAAGAAGGCCGTAATTATATTGGAAAAACAATTGAAGTCGTGATTACGAGCGTTTTACAAACATCAGCCGGTAGAATGATCTTTGCAAAACCAAAATCACTTGAAAAAGCACTATAAAAAGCGTATAACTTATAAAGGATATCATCTTACGAGTGATGACATATTCTGTTGTCACTTTTCTTTTACTTAGAATTTGTTAAAGCTAATTGTTGGTGTTTGTATTAGCTAGTCATCCAAATAGACTGATGAAATAACACATTCAGCGGAAGAAATATACGGAGACTCCAGCGGGAAAGCGAAGACGATGAGACCCCGGAGAGCGATTTTCTCGAGGAGGCTCAGCGCAAGCCCGCGGAAAGCGTAGTATATTTCTGCAGCGTGGTTGTATAACTAAATCAACATTAATTTTTAACAGCAATTTAACTTAACTGAATACAGGTTTTTTTACTAACAGAAAAGAGGGGAAGCAATATGACGGAGGTAAGGGTACGTTATGCACCAAGCCCAACAGGTCAATTGCATATCGGTAATGCAAGAACGGCAATGTTCAATTATTTATATGCAAAGCATTTTAATGGAAAATTTATTATACGTACGGAAGATACAGATGAAAAACGAAATGTCCCAGGAGGCGAAGAAAGCCAGTTAAAATATTTGAAATGGCTAGGTGTTAATTGGGAAGAAGGTCCAGATGTTGGTGGAGATTATGGACCATACAGACAAACAGAACGCCTTGATATTTATAAAAAATACACGGATGACCTATTAGAACGCGGACTTGCTTATAAATGTTACATGACAGAAGAAGAACTAGAAGAGGAACGTGAAGCACAGAAAGCCAAAGGTCAAGTTCCGAAGTATTCTGGTGCCCACCGTGATTTAACAGAAGAACAAATCACTGCATTTGAAGCAGAAGGAAGACTTCCAAGTATTCGTTTCCGAGTACCTGAAGGAGTAACATATACTTTTAATGATTTGGTTCGAAAAGATATCACTTTTGAATCAAGTGACTTTGGTGATTGGGTAATCGTTAAAAAGAATGGTATCCCAACCTATAACTTTGCTGTAGCAATCGATGATCATTTGATGAACATTACTCATGTACTACGCGGGGAAGAACATATTTCTAACACGCCGAAGCAAATGATGATCTATGATGCATTTGATTGGGAAGCGCCAACTTATGGCCATATGACATTAATATTAAATGAAAATCGTAAAAAATTAAGTAAACGTGATGAGCATATTTTACAGTTCATTGAACAATACCGTAATCTTGGCTTCCTACCAGAAGCAATGTTTAACTTTATTAGCTTATTAGGCTGGTCTCCTGTTGGCGAGGAAGAAATATTCGATAAAGAAAAATTGATCGAGATCTTTGACCCAGCACGTTTATCTACTTCTCCAGCAATCTTTGATCAACAAAAGTTGCAATGGATGAATGGGGAATATATTAAAGCATTAGAGTTAGACAAAGTGATTGAACTTGCTATGCCACATCTTATTGAAGCTGGAAAACTACCGGCTGATATGGATGAAGAAAAACGGACATGGGCGGAAAATGTGATTGCACTTTACCATGAACAACTGCGTTTCGGTTATGAAATTGTAGAACTAACAGAGTTATTCTTTACAGAAGAAATTTCTTATGACGAAGAAAACATGGCAGTATTGAAAGAAGAACAAGTACCAGAAGTTTTACAAGCATTTAAAGAAAACTTAAGTGCATTAGAGGATTTTTCAAAGGATGAAATTAAAGCTCAGATCAAAGCAACACAAAAAGCAACTGGGCATAAAGGAAAGAAACTATTCATGCCAATCCGCGTCGCAACTACAGGCCAAATGCATGGACCAGAGCTTCCATTTGCAATTGAGTTACTAGGAAAAGAAGTCATCCTAAACCGCTTAGATAAACTTTTGGGTGAATTATAATCTGTATCATTTGAAGAAAAAATAAATGCTAAATAGTTCACAAAACGTAAAAACTGTAATATAGTAATAACATATATTTGAACGTTGATAAGGGAAAGTAAGAAGAAAATTGCTCACACAGAGAGAATCACCTTGGCTGAAAGTGATTTTAAGCAATACTTCTGAAGTGCCCCTTTGAGTCTACTATGGAAAATGTTTTTTAAGTACATAGTAGCGGGACTCTACCGTTAACAAGAGCACAAGTTGGAAGGGACATTTGTTTCTTCAAACAGAGTGGAACCGCGCATAAATGCGTCTCTGTATTCATATACAGAGGCGTATTTTTTAATTGGTTGGTTTTTGTAAAAGTTACATGTTTTAGCTATCTTTTGTGGTAGGGCCACATCCGGCTCCAGCGCCCAACGACTATCAAACTTCACACTCCTCCAATCGATAAGTCAACATCGGTTCGTACCTCGCCGTGTTTCCTATATCTCATTGCGAAGTGCTACAGTTTGTACGTCGCTAAACGGGCGCTTGCGCCTTAGAACTTTAGAAAGGTGGGGAGAAGCAATGGGATTCTTTTCTCGTATGAAAGAAGATATGGATGTTGTGTTCGAACAAGATCCAGCAGCGCGAACTTATTTAGAAGTTTTCTTAACTTATTCCGGTCTGCATGCTGTATGGTCACATAGAATTGCACACGCCTTCTTTAATAAACGCTTGTATTTTTTAGCTCGTGCTATTTCGCAAATTAGTCGGTTCTTTACAGGGATTGAAATACACCCAGGAGCCAAGATAGGTAGACGTTTATTTATTGACCATGGAATGGGCGTCGTTATCGGTGAAACCTGCGAAATCGGAAATGATGTTACGATTTACCAAGGCGTCACACTTGGTGGAACAGGTAAAGAAAAAGGGAAGCGTCATCCGACAGTAAAAGACAATGCATTAATTGCGACAGGAGCTAAAATACTTGGTTCCATTACCATCGGGGAAAATTCCAAAGTTGGTGGAGGTTCTGTTGTATTAAAAGATGTACCAGCAAATTCAACTGTTGTAGGAGTTCCAGGTCGAGTTGTCATCCAGGATGGTGAAAAGGTGAGAAGAGATTTGGATCATCATAAACTACCTGACCCTATTAATGATCGATGTGATGAATTACAAAAAGAAATAGATCTATTGAAAGAAGAAATAAAGTTGTTGAAAGAAAGGAGCAATTAAAAGATGTCGATAAAAATTTATAATACGCTTACTAGAAATAAAGAAACATTCAAACCAATTGAGGAAAATAAGGTAAAGATGTATGTCTGCGGACCAACAGTATATAATTATATTCATATAGGAAACGCAAGACCAGCAATTGTTTTTGATACCGTTAGACGTTACTTTGAATATAAAGATTATGAAGTAGATTATGTATTAAACTTTACAGATGTTGATGATAAAATAATTAATGCTGCAAAAGAATTAAAAGAAGAAGTACCTGAAGTTGCTGATCGTTTTATTAACGCCTATCTTGAAGATGTTGGAGCTTTAGGTGTAAAAGAAGCAACTCATCATCCACGAGTGATGGATACGATGGATGAAATTATTGATTTTGTTAAAGTTCTTGTCGAAAAAGGTCATGCATATGAAGCAGATGGTGATGTATACTTTAGACCACGCGGCTTTGAAGGATATGGCAAGCTTTCCCAGCAATCGATTGATGAGCTCCGAGCTGGAGCAAGAATTCAAGTAGGAGAGAAAAAAGAAGACCCGCTCGACTTTGCTCTTTGGAAAAAGGCAAAGGATGGAGAAATCGCATGGGAATCCCCTTGGGGAGAAGGCCGACCAGGCTGGCATATTGAATGTTCTGCAATGGCTAAAAAGTATCTAGGAGATACGATTGATATTCATGCGGGTGGACAGGATTTAACCTTCCCACACCATGAAAATGAAATTGCCCAGTCTGAAGCAGGGAATGGAAAGACTTTCGCAAATTATTGGATGCATAATGGTTATATCAATATTGATAATGAAAAAATGTCAAAATCCCTTGGAAACTTTGTATTAACAAGAGAATTAATTGCAGAGCATGATCCAAGAGTCCTTCGTTTCTTTATGCTAAGTGTGCATTATCGACACCCAATTAATTTTACTGAAGAATTATTGGAAAGCGCGAAAAACAGTTTAGAGCGAATTGAGACAGCTTACCATAATTTAGAACACCGTAAAGCGACTAGCCTTGATCTTGCAAAGAATGAAGAAGAATGGGTAGAAAAAATCGCAAATCTAAGTTTGAAATTTGAACATGAAATGGATGATGATTTTAACACGGCAAATGCAATATCTGTTTTATTTGATTTAGCAAAAGAAGCGAATATTTACCTAAACGAAGCTCAAACATCAACAATTGTCATTGAAGCATTTCAAGAGTCGATTGCTGATTTACTTGAAGTATTAGGTATAAAAATAGCAGTAGAATCAGAATTACTTGATGAAGAAATTGAAGCGCTTATCGAAGAAAGAAATACAGCCAGAAAAAACCGCGATTTCCAACGAGCAGACGAAATTAGAGATATGTTGAAGGAACAATCGATTGTTCTGGAAGATACCGCTCAAGGGGTTCGCTGGAAAAGAGGCTGAGTAAAGCATGAATGTAAAACAAATGAAAAGCTTAGCACTCGCATACATGGGTGATGCTGTTTATGAAGTCTATATACGAGAATATTTATTAAATAAAGGGCAAGTGAAACCACATGTATTGCATCAAGAGGCTATTCACTTTGTCTCTGCAAGAGGGCAAGCAGCTGTACTTTTACAATGGTTGGATTCTGATATGCTTTCTGAAGAGGAAAAACGCATTGTAGGTCGCGGTAGAAACGCAAAGTCAGGATCCATCCCTAAAAATATTAGTATTCAAACCTATCGCTATAGTACAGGCTTTGAAACTTTATTAGGGTATCATTATTTAAATAAAGATGAAGAAAGACTGTACGAATTAATGGAAGCTGCTGTTGTAGCTATAGAGAAAGGAAGAGCAGAATGAGTGAAGAAATGATAATGGGAAAAAACCCTGTATTTGAAGCTCTAAGTTCAGGACGGTCCGTGAACAAAGTATTTGCATCAGAACATCTAAATCCAAATACAGTCAAAAAGCTACAACAGTTAGCGAGAGAAGCAGGAACAGTTGTACAAAAGGTTCCAAAGAACAAGCTTGATTCTATGTCAGATGGCAACCATCAAGGAATAATTGCATATGTTGCCTCTTATGATTACGGTACGCTAGACCAATTATTTTCCATAGCAGATTCGAAAGGTGAAGCACCATTTTTTATTATTTTAGATGAGCTTGAAGATCCACATAATCTCGGCTCTATCCTTCGAACCGCTGATGCGACAGGGGCACATGGCGTTATTATTCCAAAACGTCGCTCGGTTGGTTTGACAGCAACAGTCGCCAAAACCGCAGCAGGGGCAATCGAGCATGTTCCAGTAGTAAGAGTGACAAACATCGCAAAGACAATTGATGAATTGAAGGACAAGCATGTATGGGTAGTGGGAACAGAAGGAGAAGCAACAGAGGACTATCGCCGTTTAGATGGCACGCTTCCAATTGCAGTTGTTATCGGAAATGAAGGTAAGGGAATTTCAAGACTTGTGAGAGAAAAATGTGATTGGACAGTAAGTCTACCAATGAGTGGACAAGTCTCTTCTTTAAATGCATCTGTAGCATGTAGCCTTTTATTATATGAAGTTTACCGAAAGCGCCATCCTTTAGGTGAGGGATAATGAATGTTCTACTCGTCGATGGCTATAACATCATCGGTGATTGGCCTGAACTCCAGGTCTTAAGAGATCAAGACATGGCTCAGGCTCGTGATCGCTTGGTAGAATTGATGGCGGAGTACCAAGCGTATTATGGCAATAGAGTAATCGTCGTTTTTGATGCGTATGAAATTCGTGGAAAAGCGAATAAATATGAACAATCCAAAGTAGAAGTGATTTATACAAAAGAAAAAGAAACTGCGGATGAGCATATCGAGGGATTAATTAAGAAATTAAAAAATGTAAAAACACAAGTACATGTAGCGACTTCTGACTATGAGGAACAACGCACCATCTTTGCCCTTGGTGCGTTAAGAATGTCTGCTAGAGAATTAAAGATTCAAATTGAAGATATGGAAAGAGAAATAAATATTCAGATCAAGCATCATCAGAAGAGCAGACCACAGTCCAAAATTGACTTTGATAAGGACGTTCTAGAAGTATTTGAAAAAATGAGAAGAGGGGAAAGTTAGGATAATTACTAGCTTTTCCCTTTTTGACTGTCTAGGAAAATATAAAATTAATGGACGGTGGATAACTTTGTGCTTGAGAGATAGCCACGTCCGGCTCCAGCGCTAAAGCGGCGATCAAACTTCGCACTCCTTCAATCGATAAGTCATTATCGACTCACTACGTTCGCCGTGTTTCCTTTATCTCAAAGAGAAGGGGAAGTTCAACTAAGAACGCCACATCGTCATGAGCAACGTTGAACCACCCCACGTCCTGTGGGGCGCAGTTTGTACGTCGCTGAACGGGCGCTTACGCCTTTGTGCTAAAAAAAAGATAATTCACATATTGACGAACGTTGCGACATTGGCTATAATTACCATTACGCAGTAAAGAGATGAACAATGACGAACGGGGGTAATTCTTGGTGGAAGTCGAGCTACTTATAAGTAGAAATGAGACAGACTTAGATTTGCTTGATGATGAAGAACTGCTCCACTTAATTCATCAGGAAAATAAACAAGCATTAGACTTTTTAATTAATAGGTATCGTAGGTTTGTTCAAGGGAAGGCGAGAACATATTTCTTAATTGGAGCAGATCGAGAAGACATTATTCAAGAAGGTATGATTGGACTCTATAAAGCAATTCGAGATTTTGACAAAACAAAGCTCTCCTCTTTTAAAGCTTTCGCAGAATTATGTATTACTAGACAAATAATCACCGCTATTAAAACCGCAACAAGGCAAAAACACACTCCACTTAACTCCTATGTGTCGCTAGACAAGCCAATTTTTGATGAAGAATCTGAACGCACCTTGCTAGATGTAATTGAAGAAGTAAAATCAATGGACCCAGAAGAATTACTCGTCAACCAAGAAGAATTGGTAGATATGGAACTTAAATTATCAGAATTATTAAGCGGTTTAGAGCGAAATGTTTTACACCTATACTTAGATGGACAGTCCTATCAAGAGATTTCTGTAAAACTAAACCGTCATGTGAAATCAATCGACAACGCTTTACAACGTGTAAAGCGCAAATTAGAGCAATTAATGAAAGAAAATGAGCTTAAATTAGGCTAGTTATTATGAATATGCATAATCGTGAGATTGACATAATGGGTCAAAACATGCTACATTATTAGATGGAAAAATACCCTCTTCATATAGGGGTGAGAAAATGAGTAATAAGATAACACTAGCATGTTCTGTGTGTGCAAACAGAAATTATTCAACAAATAAAAATGCATCCACTTCTTCTACAAGATTAGAAGTAAAAAAATACTGTAAATATTGTGGACAGCATACATTACACCAAGAAACAAAGTAGTAGGCTTAAGGTAGACTTAGGGGGTACAAGTATGTTTACATTCTTGAAGAATGTTTCTAGAGAGATGAAAAAAGTTAGCTGGCCAACAGCTAAAGAGCTAAGAAGTTATACGTTGATTGTACTAACAACTGTAATCTTTGTTGCTATCTTTTTCTTCATCGTTGACTTAGGAATATCGCAAATTCTAGAGTTGTTTTGATTAATTATGATAAATATGTGCTATAATATAGAAATAAATATGTCCTTTAAAGAAAGCCCGCAGTAGACGGGTTTTTCATATTGGTTGAAATAAATGAATTAGCCTTAAAGCGCTCAGTTACTTTTGATATATTTAATATAAGGGAGGGAAGGACAGAAGTTGTCCTAAAGTACATGGAAAAAAATTGGTATGTTGTACACACGTACTCTGGTTATGAAAACAAAGTGAAGATCAACCTAGAGAAACGCGTAGAAACAATGGGGATGGAAGATAAAATCTTTCGTGTTATTGTCCCAGAAGATGAAGAAACAGAAGTGAAAAATGGTAAGAAGAAAGTTGTTAAGAAAAAATCTTTTCCAGGTTATGTTTTGACAGAAATGGTAATGACAGACGATTCTTGGTATGTCGTAAGAAACACTCCAGGAGTAACAGGGTTTGTAGGATCAAGTGGACATGGAACAAAACCTACACCTTTATTGCCTGACGAAGTAGATGCTGTATTGAAACGTATGGGTGTGGATGCACCAACTATGCATGTTGACTTTGAGTTAAAAGAAAATGTACGTGTAATGGAAGGACCATTTGCGGACTTTGAAGGGTCGATTGAAAATATCGATGCAGACAAACAGAAGTTAAAAGTACATGTAAATATGTTTGGTAGAGAAACACCAATTGAACTTGATTTTTCTCAAGTAGAAAAAATATAAAAAGTTATTCTTGCATAAATATAAAATATATGCTAGAATTTCAATGTTATTTATGCGCTTGACTACAAGCGTGTTTGTAATTAAGAGTGGGAGGGGAAAGCCCTATTACCACATCACGGACTTTAAGGAGGTGTGTTTCGTGGCTAATAAAGTAATTAAACTAGTAAAATTACAAATTCCAGCTGGTAAAGCAAACCCAGCACCACCAGTAGGGCCAGCACTTGGTCAGGCAGGTATTAACATTATGGGATTCTGTAAAGAATTTAATGCACGTACACAAGAACAGACAGGTTTAGTTATCCCAGTGGAAATCACAGTATTTGAAGACCGTTCATTTACGTTCATTACAAAAACTCCACCGGCAGCAGTTTTACTTAAGAAAGCAGCTGGAATCGATAGTGGTTCTGGTGAGCCTAACAAGAACAAAGTTGCAACGGTGAAGCGTGATAAAGTAAGAGAAATTGCGGAAACTAAAATGGAAGATTTAAACGCAGCTGACGTTGATGCGGCAATGCGTATGGTTGAAGGTACTGCTCGCAGTATGGGAATCTCAATCGAAGACTAATGAATAGAAGCTGTGGCCTATCTTTTAAGAAGAGTCACAGCTATTCTGCAGGTCATCACATTTATTTTAAATGTGACACAAAAACGTTAGGGCCTTTGCTGTATTTTATGCAGAGAGGCTTCCTATGTTTTTACAAGTGGGAGGTTTAACCGCTAAAACCACATTAGAGGAGGAAATAAAATGGCAAAAAGAGGTAAAAAGTTCAATGAAGCTGCAAAGCTAATTGACCGTACGAAAACATACGAAATTGAAGAAGCAATTTCAGTATTAAAAGAAGTTCCAAAAGCTAATTTTGATGAAACAGTAGAAGTAGCATTTCGTTTAGGGGTTGACCCTAAGAAAGCGGATCAACAAATCCGTGGCGCGATGGTACTTCCACATGGTACAGGTAAAACACAACGTGTACTTGTTTTCGCTAAAGGTGAAAAAGCTAAAGAAGCTGAAGCTGCTGGAGCGGATTATGTAGGAGAAGCAGAATTCATCGAAAAAATCAACGGTGGTTGGTTTGAATTTGATGTTATCGTTGCAACACCTGACATGATGGCTGAAGTAGGTAAATTAGGAAGAGTGCTTGGGCCAAGAGGTCTTATGCCGAACCCTAAAACTGGAACAGTTACTTTTGATGTTGAAAAAGCAGTAAATGAAATCAAAGCTGGTAAAGTTGAATACCGTGTTGACAAACAGTCAAACGTTCACGTTCCAGTTGGTAAAGTTTCATTTGAAAATGATAAGCTTGCTGAGAACCTAACAGCGATCATTGAGCAAATCGTCAAAGTAAAACCACAATCTGCTAAAGGTACTTACATGAAGAACGTTTCTATCGCTTCAACAATGGGACCTGGAATCAAGATTGACGTTTCAGACTACAAATAAAAAACAATTGACGCATAGCTAGTCATTTGTTATACTAGCAATGTTAAAAATGAATATTTTATGCCGTAGACAGCAGGTGCAATTTTTTGCTTAATATCCCGCCGAGGTGTTTTGTGTGCAAATCCATCGAATGAAATCGTGAATTTGTTATATAAAGCTCTCATGTCTATATGGGAGCTTTTTCTTATGGAAGTGGCTCTCTAGACATTAGGGTGACAAACGCTAATCGAACGGTATGATTCAAGTAACCAGGAGGTGGAAGAATGTCTAAAGTATTAGAAATCAAGAAACAAAAAGTAGAAGAAATTACAGAGAAGTTTAAAGAAAGTCAAACATCTGTTGTTGTTGACTACCGTGGACTTGATGTTGCTGCAGTTACTGAATTACGTAAGAAGTTACGTGACGAGGGCATTGAGCTTCATGTTTATAAAAACACGATGACTCGCCGTGCTGTTGAAGCTGCTGAACTGTCAGAACTAAGCGATGTTTTAGTTGGACCGAACGCAATTGCTTTCAGTAAGGATGACGTTGTAGCTCCAGCAAGAATTCTTAATGACTTTGCTAAAGGAAACGAAGCCCTTGAAATCAAAGGTGGAGTAATCGAAGGTAAAGTAGCTACGTTGGAACAGATTAAAGAGCTTGCTGACCTACCAAACTACGAAGGTATGGTTTCTATGTTGCTTAGCGTGCTACAAGCACCTATCCGCAACTTCGCTTATGTTACTAAATCTGTTGCAGATCAGAAAGAAGAACAAGAACAAGGCGCATAACATGCGTACGACTATTATAATAAATTAAATTTCAGGAGGAATTAAATCATGACTAAAGAAGAAATGATTAGTGCAATTAAAGAAATGTCAGTTTTAGAATTAAACGATTTAGTAAAAGCTATCGAGGAAGAGTTTGGCGTAACAGCTGCTGCTCCAGTTGCAGCTGCAGGTGGCGCGGGTGCAGGTGCTGCTGCTGAAGAACAAACAGAATTTGATGTAGTACTTACAGCTGCAGGCGATTCTAAGATTAAAGTTGTTAAAGCAGTTCGTGAAATCACTGGTCTTGGACTTAAAGACGCTAAAGGTCTTGTAGACGAAGCACCAAAAGCAATCAAAGAAGGCGTAAATAAAGAAGAAGCTGAAGAAGTTAAAGCTAAGCTTGAAGAAGCAGGCGCTTCAGTAGAAGTTAAATAATTAAAGTATAAAACACATAGAGCTCGTCGAAGTATATCGACGGGCTCTTGTTCATCAAAAACAAACAGTTCTTCTCAAAAATTATCAAAGTAGGTGCCCATATATATGTCTGAGCATTACTTTTCGCATAAGCCCCAAACAAAAAGTTCACCAAAAACATGGAATTACAACTTAAGAAATCAAACCCTTACATTCACAAGCGATTCAAATGTCTTTTCTAAAAACCAAGTTGATTTTGGTTCGCGCCTTTTGATAGAAATGTTTCAGGCGCCATCTGCTGCTGGAGATTTTTTGGATTTAGGTTGTGGTTATGGTCCAATCGGCATCGCTTTAGCGGGCGAGTTCACGGATAGGCAGGTAATTTTAGCCGATATAAATGAACGTGCTGCTGCATTAGCGGAAAAAAACGCCAAAAAAAATAACCTAACGAATATAGAAGTTGTGGTAAGTGATCGACTTTCAAATTTAGACGGTCGAAGATTTGCTGCGGTTCTAACAAATCCGCCTATTCGTGCAGGGAAAGAAGTTGTGCATGGGATGTTTGAAGACGCAAAAAAGGTTTTGGTGGAAAACGGTGAATTGTGGGTAGTTATTCAGAAAAAACAAGGAGCTCCTTCTGCGGAAAAAAGAATGAAAGAATTATTCGGTAATGTAGAAGTAGCTGCAAAGAGTAAAGGTTATTATATTCTTCGAGCATTTAATATTTGACCTTGCTAGAGCGTTATGATAATATGTTATAATGCTACGATTGGCTTCACTATGTCAAGTAGAATAGGTAGCAAAACATAAAAAATGTATATTTTATAGGTAGTGGGAGACAATGGTGGGAGTAATTTTACGCGGTTGTGTATATTGCTTTCCTATAGTTTACCAAAAATTAATCTAGTTGTACATCGAAAAAAGTTTTTACTAGTAATGTATTTAAAATGTGTTCAAAACGAAAGCCATTATCTACAGGCGATCGTTATTAAAATATGAAATTCATTTTCTGTAGCAAAGTACTACAGAAATAAAAGATTTAAGGGGTGAAGCAGTTGACAGGACAAATAGTTCAATATGGGCGGCACCGCCAGCGCAGAAGCTATGCAAGAATCAGCGAAGTTTTAGAGCTGCCAAATCTAATCGAAATTCAAACAGCTTCTTATGAATGGTTCTTGGAAGAAGGCTTAAGAGAAATGTTTAAAGATATTTCTCCGATAGAAGACTTCACGGGTAACCTTTCTTTGGAGTTTGTGGATTACAGCTTGGCTGAGCCTAACTATCCTGTAGATGAGTCGAAGGAAAGAGATGTTACTTATAATGCTCCACTTCGAGTCAAAGTTCGCTTGTTGAATAACGAAACAGGTGAAGTAAAGGAACAAGAGGTTTTCATGGGTGACTTCCCATTAATGACAGACACTGGTACTTTCATCATAAATGGAGCGGAGCGTGTTATTGTTTCACAGCTTGTACGTTCTCCAAGTGTCTACTTTAATGAAAAGATTGATAAAAACGGTAAGCGTGGAGTTGCAGCAACAGTAATTCCTAACCGTGGAGCTTGGCTAGAATTCGAAACAGACGCAAAAGATGTTGCATATGTTCGAATTGACCGTACGCGTAAATTACCAATCACTGTACTACTACGAAGCTTAGGTTTCGGTACAGACCAAGAGATTCTTGATTTGATCGGTGATAACGAATATTTAAGAAACACCCTTGAAAAAGATAATACAGAAACAACAGAGAAAGCTTTACTAGAGATCTATGAGCGTCTACGTCCAGGTGAACCACCAACAGTAGAGAACGCGAAGAGTCTTCTAGTTTCACGTTTCTTTGATCCGAAACGTTATGACTTAGCTCATGTTGGTCGTTATAAAATGAATAAAAAGCTTCACATCAAGAATCGCTTATTTAACCAAGTATTAGCTGAAACGATTGCTGATCCTGAAACGGGTGAGGTTTTAGCTGAGAAGGGTGAGCGTCTAGAACGTAAACTACTTGATAAGTTAATTCCATTCTTCGAAAGAGAAGAAGATAGAGTTGGCGAGCGCACACTTACACCATATGATGGCGTGCTTGATGAAGAGATAGCTTTACAGTCTATTAAAATTATTGATCCAACTGATCCCGATGGAGAAAGAGAATTAACAGTAATCGGTAATGGTGGCGTGTCTACAGATATTAAGAACGTTACACCTGCTGATATTCTAGCTTCTATTAGTTACTTCTTTAATCTATTACATCGTGTTGGAGATGTAGATGATATCGATCATTTAGGTAATCGTCGTCTCCGCTCAGTAGGAGAACTTTTACAAAACCAATTCCGTATTGGTTTATCTCGTATGGAACGTGTTGTGCGTGAAAGAATGTCGATTCAAGACACTTCAAGTGTAACACCACAACAGTTAATTAATATACGTCCAGTGATCGCTTCTATCAAGGAATTCTTTGGTAGTTCACAGCTTTCACAATTTATGGATCAGACGAACCCACTTGGGGAATTAACGCATAAGCGTCGTCTATCTGCATTAGGACCTGGTGGACTGACTCGTGAACGTGCTGGATTCGAAGTACGTGACGTTCACTACTCACACTATGGTCGTATGTGTCCGATTGAAACACCAGAGGGTCCAAACATTGGACTAATTAACTCCCTATCGAGTTATGCAAAAGTAAATAAATTTGGATTTATCGAATCGCCTTATCGCCGTGTAGACCCTGAGACAGGTCAAGTTACAAATCAAATTGATTACTTAACGGCAGATGAACAGGATAACTATATTGTTGCTCAAGCAAATGCACCACTAGATGAAGAGAATCGCTTTATCAATGATGAGGTTGTTGCACGTTTCCGTGAAGATAACATCATTGTAGCTCGTGATAAAGTCGATTACATGGACGTATCACCGAAACAGGTAGTATCTGCAGCAACAGCTTGTATTCCTTTCTTAGAAAACGATGACTCGAACCGTGCGCTAATGGGTGCGAACATGCAGAAGCAGGCAGTTCCGCTGATGGTTTCTGAAGCACCAATTGTAGGTACAGGTATGGAGTACGTAAACGGTAAAGATTCTGGAGCGGCAGTTATTTGTCGTCATGATGGAATTGTTGAACGTGTTGAAGCGAAGGAAGTTGTTATTCGTCGTGTAGCTGAAGTGGATGGTAAGGAAGTTGAAGGAGATGCAGATTACTATAAACTGCAGAAATTCCAACGTACGAACCAAGGAACTTGTTACAACCAACGCCCGATTATTAAAGAAGGCGACAGAGTAATGAAGGGTGAAGTAATTGCAGACGGACCTTCTATGGAAAAAGGTGAACTTGCACTAGGACGTAATGTACTAGTTGGGTTTATGACTTGGGAAGGTTATAACTACGAGGATGCAATTATATTCAGTGAACGTCTTGTAAAAGATGATGTTTACACATCCATTCATATTGAAGAATTTGAATTAGAAGCTCGTGATACGAAGCTTGGACCTGAAGAAATTACAAGAGATATCCCTAACGTTGGAGAAGATGCACTTAAGAACCTTGACGAAACTGGTATTATTCGTATCGGTGCTGAAGTAACAGATAGTGATATTCTTGTAGGTAAAGTTACACCAAAAGGAGTAACTGAGCTTTCAGCAGAAGAACGTTTATTACATGCTATTTTTGGAGAAAAAGCTCGTGAAGTAAGGGATACTTCCCTACGCGTACCTCATGGTGGCGGCGGAATCATTCTAGATGTTCGAGTGTTCAACCGTGAAGATGGCGATGAACTATCTCCAGGTGTTAACCAGCTTGTTCGTGTATATATTGTTCAAAAACGTAAAATCAGTGAAGGTGACAAAATGGCAGGACGTCACGGAAACAAGGGTGTTATTTCAAAAATCCTTCCAGAAGAAGACATGCCATTTATGCCAGACGGCACACCAATCGATGTTATGTTGAACCCATTAGGTGTTCCATCGCGAATGAATATCGGACAAGTGTTTGAAATGCACTTAGGAATGGCTGCAAGAGCATTGGGCATCCATGTTGCATCACCTGTATTTGACGGGGCAACGGAAGAAGATGTTTATGCAACGATGGAAGAAGCTGGTATGGCGAAAGACGCGAAAACGGTTCTTTATGATGGAAGAACTGGTGAACCATTCGATAACCGTATATCTGTTGGTGTCATGTATATGATTAAACTAGCACATATGGTTGACGATAAACTTCACGCTCGTTCTACAGGACCATACTCACTTGTTACGCAACAGCCACTTGGTGGTAAAGCGCAATTTGGTGGACAGCGTTTTGGAGAGATGGAAGTTTGGGCACTTGAAGCGTATGGAGCAGCTTATACCCTACAAGAGATTTTAACTGTTAAATCGGATGATACAGTTGGACGTGTGAAAACGTATGAGTCTATTGTTAAAGGTCATAACGTTCCAGAGCCAGGAGTACCAGAATCCTTCAAAGTACTAATAAAAGAGCTTCAGAGTTTAGGTCTTGATGTTAAAATGCTTAACAGTAAAGAAGAAGAAATTGATATGCGTGAACTTGAAGAAGATGAGATTCAAGCAGCTTCAAAGCTCAATTTAGATATTGAGGAAAATTAATTAATACAAGGAGAATTGGCAGTGGGCTTCGTCAATTCTCCTATATAAAAATATCGAAAAATAGCATATTAATTATATAAGGGAGGATTGCCCCTTGCTGGATGTAAATACGTTTGAATATATGAAAATAGGTTTAGCTTCTCCTGAAAAGATTCGTTCTTGGTCTTTCGGTGAAGTAAAAAAACCTGAAACAATTAACTACCGGACACTTAAGCCAGAAAAAGATGGGTTATTCTGTGAACGAATCTTTGGTCCACAGAAAGATTGGGAATGTCATTGCGGAAAATACAAACGCGTTCGTTATAAAGGTGTAGTTTGTGACCGTTGTGGTGTTGAAGTTACAAAGGCTAAAGTTCGTCGTGAGAGAATGGGTCATATCGAACTTGCTGCTCCTGTATCTCATATTTGGTATTTCAAAGGAATCCCAAGTCGAATGGGCTTAGTGTTAGATATGTCACCTCGTGCATTAGAAGAGGTTATTTATTTCGCGGCTTATATCGTAACAGATCCTGGAAATACACCACTTGAGAAAAAACAACTTTTATCTGAGAAAGAATATCGTTCATACTATGATAAGTACGGTAGAAGCTTTAAAGCAGAGATGGGTGCTGAAGCAGTACGTCGTCTCCTTCAAGATATTGATCTAGTTAAAGAAGTTGCAGCACTTCGTGAAGAATTAAAAACTGCCCAAGGACAAAGAAGAACACGTGCAATTAAGCGTTTAGAAGTGATGGAAGCATTCCGTAATTCTGGTAACGAAACAAGCTGGATGGTACTAGATGTACTTCCGGTAATCCCACCAGAAATTCGTCCAATGGTTCAATTGGATGGCGGACGTTTCGCAACATCTGACCTAAATGACTTATATCGTCGTGTAATTAACCGTAACAACCGTCTGAAAAGATTATTAGATCTAGGTGCACCCGGCATTATCGTTCAAAACGAGAAGCGTATGTTGCAAGAAGCGGTAGATGCCTTAATTGATAATGGTCGTCGTGGCCGTCCAGTAACTGGACCAGGAAACCGTCCATTAAAATCACTTTCACATATGCTGAAAGGAAAACAAGGTCGTTTCCGTCAAAACTTACTAGGAAAACGTGTAGACTACTCTGGCCGTTCGGTTATTGTAGTTGGACCAAACTTAAAGCTTTATCAGTGTGGACTTCCTAGAGAGATGGCGCTAGAACTATTTAAACCATTTATTATGAAAGAGCTAGTTGATCGTGGATTAGCACATAATATTAAATCGGCAAAACGTAAAATTGAACGTGTACACCCTGATGTTTGGGATGTACTTGAAGATGTTATTAAAGAGCATCCGGTTCTCTTAAACCGTGCACCAACTCTTCACAGATTAGGGATTCAGGCTTTCGAACCAACGCTTGTTGATGGCCGTGCCATTCATTTGCATCCACTTGTTTGTACAGCATATAACGCTGACTTCGATGGAGACCAAATGGCTGTTCACGTACCGCTTTCAGCAGAAGCACAAGCAGAAGCACGTATCTTAATGTTAGCAGCGCAGAATATCCTTAACCCTAAAGATGGTAAGCCAGTAGTTACTCCGTCACAGGATATGGTATTAGGTAACTATTACTTAACATTAGAGCGTGAAAAAGCGATTGGTGAGGGTGCTATTTTCGCTGATACGAATGAAGCATTGACTTCTTACTACAATGGGAATGTGCATTTGCATACAAGAATTGCAGTACAAGCAGGAAGTTTAAACAATAAGACATTCACTGAAGAGCAAAACAATAAGCTTTTACTTACAACTGTAGGAAAGCTAATCTTTAATGAAATTTTACCTGATTCATTCCCTTACATTAATGAACCAACAAGAACGAATCTAGAAGATGAAACACCTGAAGGATTCTTTGTTGAGATGGGAACGGATGTAAGAGAAGTTATTGAAAATAGCGAGCTTGTAAAACCATTTAAGAAAGGTTTCTTAGGTGACATCATTGCTGAGGTATTTAAGCGATTCAAGATTATTGAAACGTCTAAAATGCTAGACCGCATGAAGGACTTAGGATTCAAATATTCCACTAAGGCTGGTATGACAGTTGGAATCTCTGACATTGTTGTACTACCAGGTAAGGATAAAATCTTAGATGAAGCACAAGAAAGAGTAGATAATGTACTAAAACAATTCCGTCGTGGTCTAGTAACAGAAGAAGAACGTTACGACCGAGTGATTGCAATTTGGACACAGGCGAAGGATACTATTCAAGATAAACTAATGGAATCTCTAGATAATAGTAACCCGATTTACATGATGAGTGACTCAGGTGCGAGGGGTAACGCTTCAAACTTTACACAGCTTGCTGGTATGCGTGGATTGATGGCTGACCCGTCTGGTAAGATCATTGAGTTACCGATCAAGTCTAGTTTCCGTGAAGGTTTAACTGTATTAGAATACTTTATCTCGACACACGGTGCTCGTAAAGGCCTTGCAGATACGGCACTGAAAACAGCTGACTCGGGTTATCTAACAAGACGTTTAGTAGACGTTGCACAAGATGTAATTATCCGTGAAGATGACTGTGGTACAGATAGAGGATTAACAATTCGAGCATTAGTTGATGGTGCAGAAGTAATTGAACCATTAATTGACCGCTTAATTGGACGTACAGCTTACGGCGTTGTGAAGCATCCAGAAACTGGAAAAGCAATTGTTAAGCACAACGAAATGATTAGCGAAGACCAAGCAAAAGATATTATTAATGCTGGTATTGAAGAGGTCGTTATCCGTACAGCATTTACTTGTAACACGAAGCATGGTGTATGTCAGAAATGTTATGGACGTAACCTTGCAACAGGATCAGACGTTGAAGTTGGGGAAGCAGTTGGAATTATTGCTGCTCAATCAATTGGTGAGCCTGGTACACAGTTAACGATGCGTACATTCCACACAGGTGGGGTAGCTGGTGACGATATTACTCAAGGTTTACCGCGTATTCAAGAGCTTTTCGAAGCGCGTAATCCAAAAGGGCAAGCAGTCATTACAGAAATCGCTGGTACTGTTTTAGAAGTTAAAGAATTGAAAGATAAAAACGAAATCGTCGTTCAAGGTCAAGTTGAACAGCGTACGTATGCAATTCCGTATAACGCTAGAGTCAAAGTGGCTGTAGATGAAGCAGTAGTAGCTGGTCAAGAGCTTACAGAAGGTTCCGTTGATCCAAAAGACCTCTTACGTGTGAAAGGTGTTGAAGGAGTTCAAGATTACTTACTCCGCGAAGTTCAACGCGTATACCGTATGCAAGGGGTGGAAATTGGTGATAAGCACGTTGAAGTAATGGTTCGACAAATGCTACGTAAAATCCGCGTTGTTGAAGCGGGCGATACGGACGCACTACCTGGTTCATTACTAGAGCTACACCAGTTCAAGGATATTAATAAGCCAGTACTCTTAAAAGGTGGAAACCCAGCAGTTGGGCGCCCAGTTCTATTAGGAATTACGAAGGCTTCATTAGAAACAGATTCCTTCTTGTCAGCAGCTTCATTCCAAGAAACGACAAGAGTATTAACCGATGCAGCAATCAAAGGAAAACGTGACGAACTCTTGGGTCTAAAAGAGAACGTTATTATCGGAAAACTTGTTCCTGCTGGTACCGGTATGCAGAAGTACCGTAGTATCAAATCTGGATTAGATCGACCAGAAGCGGAAGAAGTAGAAGAAGAAACAGAAACAATTCAATAATTATTGCTAGAAGTTGACAAAAAATAGCCTTTAACAAGTAAAAAAAGAGGAAGCACCAAAAAATTAACATAAAACTTATTGACATTGAAAAATGAGGATGTTAATATATTCAAGGTGCTTCCATTTTATACTTGGTCGTTAAGAACATCCTTACTGTTAATCAGTAAGAATTGTGAATATCAAGTTATTTAATCACTTTGGAGGATGAATATGTCTTATGAAAAAGTGACTCAACTTAAATCTCGTATAATTATTGGGGCGAAGCAAACCCAAAGAGCCATGGAAAGTGGTTTAGTAAGTGAAGTGTTTATTGCTGAAGATGCTAACCAGCAAATAACGCAAAAGGTAGTTAATTTAGCTAGTGAGCTAGATATACCTTTTCAACATGTGGATTCAATGCTGAAATTAGGTAAGGCATCAGGAGTGAAAGTAAAAGCATCGGTTGTCGCGATTAAAAACTAGAGTTTTAGTGTAATACGATTACACTGAAGCATTCTTTTTTACCTAATTATGAACCACCTGGATGTGTGGTATTACATTTAGCTGAATACAATAGCTAATTGCAACTATAATTTGACTTTGAAACAAGAGAGGAGGACATTAAATGCCTACAATTAATCAATTGATCCGTAAAGGACGTATTAGCAAGCCGAAAAAAGCTGACTCACCTGCTCTTAACAGAGGATACAACAGCTTTAAGAAGCAATTCACAAAAGTAAACTCTCCACAAAAACGTGGTGTATGTACTCGTGTTGGTACATTAACTCCTAAGAAGCCGAACTCAGCGTTACGTAAATATGCGCGTGTTCGTTTATCTAATAATATGGAAGTTACTGCATACATTCCTGGTATTGGGCACAATTTACAAGAGCACAGTGTAGTATTACTACGTGGTGGTCGTGTGAAAGACCTTCCAGGGGTACGTTACCACATCGTTCGTGGTGCACTTGACACTGCTGGTGTTGAAGGACGTATGCAAAGCCGTTCTAAATACGGTGCAAAAAAACCTAAGAAAGAAAGCTAAATCTATATAGATTAGCTACAGACCCTAGAAAGGAGGAGGACATATGCCACGTAAAGGACCAGTACCTAAGCGCGATGTCTTACCAGATCCACTTTATAGTTCAAAATTAGTGACTCGCCTAATCAATCAAATCATGGTTGATGGAAAAAGAGGTATAGCACAGAAAATTCTTTATAACGCATTTACATTAATCGGAGAACGCACTGGACAAGATCCAATGGAAGTATTCGAACAAGCAATGAAAAATGTAATGCCAGTACTTGAAGTACGTGCACGTCGTGTTGGGGGATCTAACTATCAAGTTCCAGTTGAAGTTCGCCCTGAACGTCGTCAAGCATTAGGTCTACGATATCTTGTAAACTACTCACGCCTACGCGGAGAGAAAACAATGGAAGATAGACTTGCTAATGAAATTATTGATGCATCTAACAATACAGGTGCTTCAGTTAAAAAACGCGAAGAATTGCATAAAATGGCGGAAGCGAATAAAGCATTCGCACACTACCGTTGGTAAGATAAAACTAATTGCTTTTAAGCGGAAGGAGAAGAATACATGGCTAGAGAGTTCTCCTTGGAAAAGACGCGGAATATTGGTATTATGGCGCACATTGATGCGGGTAAAACCACTACTACTGAGCGTATTCTTTTCTATACAGGACGTATTCATAAGATTGGTGAAACACATGAAGGTGCCTCACAGATGGACTGGATGGAGCAGGAACAAGAACGTGGAATTACAATCACGTCTGCTGCTACAACAGCACAATGGAAAGGTCACAGAATTAACATTATCGATACTCCAGGACACGTAGACTTCACTGTTGAAGTTGAACGTTCATTAAGAGTACTTGATGGTGCGGTAACAGTTCTTGATGCACAATCAGGAGTTGAGCCACAAACTGAAACTGTATGGCGTCAAGCGACAACATACGGTGTACCAAGAGCAGTATTCATTAACAAAATGGATAAAACAGGCGCAGACTTCTTATATGCAACAAAAACATTACAAGATCGTCTTGGTGTTAAAGCACAGCCAATTCAATTGCCAATTGGTGCAGAAGATGAATTTAACGGAATCATTGACCTTCTAGAAATGGAAGCACACCATTACATCGATGATGTTGGTAACGTTGATGAGAACAATAAAGAAATCCCTGCAGAATTAAAAGAACAAGCAGAAGAACTTCGTGCTGAATTAGTTGAAGCAGTAGCTGAAACTGACGAAGATCTAATGATGAAATATCTTGAAGGTGAAGAAATCACAGTTCCAGAGTTAAAAGCTGCTATTCGTAAAGCAACTCTAGCTGTTGAATTCTACCCAGTATTCTGTGGTTCGGCATTTAAAAACAAAGGTGTACAATTACTTCTTGATGGTGTAGTTGATTACCTTCCAGCTCCAACTGATGTTGCAGCAATTGAAGGTATCGTACCAGGCACTGAAGAAGAAGTTAAACGTGAGTCAAGTGATGAAGCTCCATTCTCAGCACTTGCATTTAAAGTAATGACTGACCCATTCGTTGGGAAGTTAACATTCTTCCGTGTGTACTCTGGAACACTTCAATCAGGTTCATATGTTATGAACTCTGTAAAAGGAAAACGTGAGCGTGTAGGACGTATCCTACAAATGCATGCGAATTCTCGTGAAGAAATTTCAGTAGCATACTCTGGAGAAATCGCAGCTGCTGTTGGTTTGAAAGATACTTCAACTGGAGATACACTTTGTGATGAAAAGAACTTAGTAATCTTGGAATCAATGGATTTCCCTGAGCCAGTTATCTCAGTAGCTATCGAACCAAAAACAAAAGCTGACCAAGACAAGATGGGTACTGCTTTAGCAAAACTTGCTGAAGAAGATCCAACTTTCAAAACAGAAACAAACACTGAAACAGGTCAAACAATCATCTCTGGTATGGGTGAACTTCACCTTGATATCATTGTTGACCGTTTGAAACGTGAATTTAAAGTTGAAGCTAACGTAGGTGCACCACAAGTTGCGTACCGTGAAACATTCCGTGCAGCAGCTGAGGTTGAAGGTAAGTTTGTCCGACAATCTGGTGGACGTGGACAATATGGACACGTTTGGGTTAAATTCGAACCTAACGAAGAAGGTGCAGGCTTTGAATTTACAAACGCAATCGTTGGTGGGGTAGTTCCACGTGAATATATCCCTTCAGTTGAGCAAGGTATCGAAGGTGCTCTTGATAATGGTGTTCTAGCTGGATATCCTCTAATTGATATCAAAGCAACATTATATGATGGAAGCTACCACGATGTTGACTCAAACGAGATGGCGTTTAAGATTGCAGCTTCAATGGCATTAAAAGCAGCGAAGAATAAGTGTAACCCAGTTATTCTTGAGCCGATGATGCGTGTTGAAATTGTTATCCCAGAAGAATATATGGGAGACATCATGGGTGACGTAACTTCACGTCGTGGACGTATTGAAGGTATGGAAGCTCGTGGTAATGCACAGCTTGTTAAAGGCTTCGTGCCTCTATCTGAAATGTTTGGTTACGCGACTGCACTTCGTTCTAATACGCAAGGTCGTGGTACTTACACAATGACATTTGATCATTATGAAGAAGTACCTAAATCAATCTCAGAAGAAATTATTGCGAAAAACGCTGGAGAATAATTGATTTTTTTCCAGAACTGAAGTATAACATTTAGTGAGGGCTAGAGAATAATGATATTTGTTATTTTTTAGTTAAGCATATATTTTTAAATTTAAACCTATATATCTAAAGGAGGAACTATAAATGGCTAAAGAAAAATTCGACAGATCCAAAGAGCACGTTAACGTTGGAACTCTAGGTCACGTTGACCATGGTAAAACAACTTTAACTGCTGCAATTACAACTGTAATGAACAAAACTTACGGTGGTGGAGACGCACAAGCGTACGACATGATTGACAACGCACCTGAGGAAAGAGAGCGTGGAATTACAATCGCTACTTCTCACGTAGAGTACGAAACTGAAAATCGTCACTACGCACACGTTGACTGTCCTGGTCACGCGGACTACGTTAAAAACATGATCACTGGTGCTGCACAAATGGACGGTGCTATCTTAGTAGTATCTGCTGCTGATGGTCCAATGCCACAAACTCGTGAGCACATCTTACTATCTCGTAACGTTGGGGTACCTGCATTCGTAGTATTCCTAAACAAAGTTGACATGGTAGATGATGAAGAGCTTCTAGAATTAGTAGAAATGGAAGTTCGTGATCTATTAACTGAATATGATTTCCCTGGTGATGATGTTCCAGTTATCGCAGGTTCTGCTCTTAAAGCACTAGAAGGTGTTGCTGAGTATGAAGAGAAAATCATTGAACTAATGAACGCAGTTGATGAGTATGTTCCAACACCAACTCGTGACACTGATAAGCCATTCATGATGCCAGTTGAGGACGTATTCTCAATCACTGGTCGTGGTACAGTTGCAACTGGTCGTGTTGAACGTGGTCAAGTTAAAGTTGGAGAAGAAGTTGAGATCATTGGTCTTACAGAAGCTCCTACTAAAACAACTGTAACAGGTGTTGAAATGTTCCGTAAGCTTCTAGATTACGCTGAAGCTGGAGACAACATCGGTGCACTACTTCGTGGTGTATCACGTGATGACATCAGCCGTGGTCAAGTTCTAGCTAAGCCTGGGACAATTACACCACACACAAGCTTCAAATCTGAAGTTTATGTATTATCAAAAGAAGAAGGTGGACGTCATACTCCATTCTTCGCTAACTACCGCCCTCAGTTCTACTTCCGTACAACTGACGTAACTGGAGTTATTGAACTTCCAGCTGGTGTAGAAATGGTAATGCCTGGTGACAACATCGAAATGACAGTTAACCTAATCTCTCCAATCGCTATCGAAGAAGGAACTCGTTTCTCAATTCGTGAAGGTGGACGTACAGTAGGTTCAGGCGTTGTTTCAACAATCACTAAGTAATTAACTATTAAATTCAAAACAGGTAGCTAACAATTCGCTACCTGTTTTTTTAATGAAACATGGGGACGGTTCTCTTGTTGCACCGAGTGCAACAAGAGAACCGTCCCCATGTTTCACCCATAATTTAAAAGAAACTCTACTATTTTCTCTTAAAAGCTATAAAAACCTCTGAAAATCTATAAAAAAGTATAAAAACCCCTTGCAATCTATATAAAATGTGCGTATAATATCTAGATGTGCAATCAAATGTTTTGTATTTAAAAGGTTGCAAAGACCAACAGATTTCTGTATACTACTAATGTTGGTCGAAAATGGCGATGATGTGGAAGGTTGTTGGCACACCCGGCCGCTTTGCCATGGCGGGGTGTTAAGAAATTTCCACGGAGAATGTCTATAATAATATGGGCGAAGGAGGGAAAGTAATGGCAAAAGAAAAAATTAGAATTCGTTTAAAAGCATATGATCACCGTGTGTTAGATCAGTCTTCAGAAAAGATTGTAGAAACAGCGAAACGTTCAGGTGCTAGCGTGTCTGGTCCAATTCCGTTACCGACGGAAAAGAACATTTACACAGTACTACGTGCGGTGCACAAGTACAAGGATTCACGTGAGCAATTCGAAATGCGCACTCATAAGCGTCTAATCGATATTGTGAACCCAACACCAAAAACAGTAGATTCGTTGATGAGACTTGATTTACCATCTGGTGTAGATATTGAAATTAAATTATAAAATATAGATATATTATAGGAGGTGTAACGGATGACGAAAGGAATCTTAGGTCGTAAAATCGGCATGACTCAGCTATTCTCTGAGAACGGTGAATTAGTACCTGTAACAGTAATTCAAGCTGAGCCCAACGTCGTATTACAATTAAGAACGCAAGAAAATGATGGTTATGAAGCAATCCAAATCGGTTTTGCTGACAAGAAAGAATCACGCACAAACAAAGCGGAAAAAGGTCATGCTGAAAAAGCGAGCACTAGCCCTAAGCGCTACGTTCGTGAAATCCGTAACGCTAATGTTGCTGACTACGAAGTTGGCCAAGAAATTAGTGTTAATGTTTTTGAAGCTGGAGACATGATTGATGTAACTGGAACTTCTAAAGGTAAAGGTTTCCAAGGATCTATCAAACGTCACAACCAATCACGTGGGCCAATGAGTCATGGTTCTCATTTCCATAGAAGCTCAGGTTCAATGGGGCAGGCAGCTGACCCAGCACGTGTATTCAAAGGCAAAAAGCTACCGGGTCACATGGGAAGCGAAACTGTAACGATCCAAAACCTTGAAGTAGTTAGCGTAGATACTGAAAAGAATCTTCTACTAGTAAAAGGTAACGTTCCAGGAGCGAAAAAATCTTACGTTAAAATTACAAGCGCGTTAAAAAGCAATTAATTATTGAAAGAAGGGAGGATTTGTCATGCCTAAAGTAGCACTTTTTAAACAAGATGGAAGCAATGCAGGCGAAGTTGAATTAAACGAAGCGGTATTCGGTATTGAGCCAAACGAACATGTACTTCATGAAGCAGTTCTTATGCAACGTGCATCAATGCGTCAAGGTACACATGCTGTAAAAAACCGTTCAGAAGTTCGTGGCGGTGGTCGTAAACCGTGGCGTCAAAAAGGAACTGGTCGTGCGCGTCAAGGATCTATCCGTTCACCACAATGGGTTGGCGGTGGAGTAGTATTCGGACCAACACCACGCAGCTATAGCTATAAACTACCGAAAAAAGTTCGTCGTTTAGCGCTAAAATCTGCATTATCTTCTAAAGTAAAAGAAGAAGGCATTATCGTTTTAGAGTCTATCGTAATCGATGCTCCAAAAACAAAAGAAATCATCAATCTACTTGATGTATTAAAAGTAGAAGAAAAAGTACTAATCGTAACTGCTGAGAAAGACGTAACAGTAGCTCGTTCAGCAAATAACTTAAAAACAGTTAAAGTATTAGCTGTTGAGGAACTTAACGTTCTTGATTTGCTATCGTATGACAAGCTGATTATTTCTAAGGATGCAGTTGAAAAAGCAGGGGAGGTGCTTGCATAATGAAAGAAGCACGTGATATTATAAAGCGCCCTGTCATTACAGAGAACAGTGCTGATTTAATGGCAGAGAAAAAATATACTTTCGAAGTAAACCCTAAAGCTAATAAGACTGAAATTAAAGATGCAGTTGAATCAATATTCAGTGTTAAAGTTGAAAAGGTAAATACATTTAATCTTAAAGGTAAATTTAAGAGAATGGGTCAATATGGCGGATATCGCCCGAATCGTAAAAAAGCTATCGTACAGCTTTCAGAAGACAGCAAAGATCTGGACTTCTTTGAAGGCTAAGACTAATCATTAGAGAAGGAGGGAAAAATGATGGCGATTAAGAAGTATAAACCAACTTCAAATGGTAGACGTAATATGTCTGTATCAACATTTTCAGAGATTACTACGGATACTCCAGAAAAAACGTTACTTGCTCCACTATCGAAATCAGGTGGACGTAACAACCAAGGTAGAACGACAGCTCGTTTCATCGGAGGCGGTCACAAGCGTCAATACAGAATTATCGACTTCAAACGCGATAAAGATGGTATACCAGGACGCGTTGCTACAGTAGAATACGATCCAAACCGTACAGCTAATATTGCTTTAATCCACTACGCAGATGGAGAAAAGCGTTATATCTTAGCTCCAAAAGGAATTACAGTAGGACAGGAAATTGAATCAGGTGTAGATGCAGATATCAAACCAGGTAATGCACTTCCACTTGAAAACATTCCAGTAGGTACCATCATTCATAACGTAGAATTAAAACCAGGTAACGGAGGGCAATTAGCTCGTTCTGCTGGTGCGGAAGCGCAAATTCTAGGTCGTGAAGGAAAGTACACACTAGTACGTCTTGCTTCAGGAGAAGTTCGTTTAATTTTAACATCTTGCCGTGCAACAGTTGGCCAAGTTGGTAACATTGAACACGAACTAATTAGAATTGGTAAAGCAGGTCGTTCACGTTGGATGGGCAAACGTTCACGCGTACGTGGTTCTGCAATGAACCCAATCGATCACCCACACGGTGGTGGAGAAGGACGCTCACCAATCGGTCGTAAATCACCGATGTCACCATGGGGTAAACCAACTCTTGGATATAAGACACGTAAGCGTAACAAACCAACTGATAAGTACATCGTTCGTAAACGTAAAAAATAAAGATTTGAAGAGGACGGGATGAATCACCCGTCTCTAAACTCTGGAAGGAGGCTTATCCATGGGTCGTAGTTTGAAAAAAGGACCTTTCGCAGATGACCATCTGTTAGCAAAAGTTGATAAATTGAATGAAGATGACAAGAAACAAGTAATCAAAACTTGGTCTCGTCGTTCAACAATTTTCCCTACTTTTGTGGGTCACACAATCGCAGTATATGATGGACGTAAACATGTTCCAGTATATGTAACAGAAGATATGGTTGGTCATAAATTAGGTGAATTTGCACCGACACGCTCGTTCAGAGGACACTCTGGCGACGACAAGAAAACACGCTAATGAAGAGAGGAGGCAGTAAAAATGCAAGCTAAAGCCATTGCAAAATCAGTTCGAATTGCTCCTCGCAAGGTACGATTAGTAGTTGATCTCATTCGAGGAAAAGACGTTGCAGAAGCAATTGCAATTTTAAAACATACTCAACGTGGTGCTTCTCCAGTTGTAGAGAAAGTATTAAACTCTGCTATCGCAAACGCAGAACATAACTACGAATTAGATACAGATAAATTAGTAGTTTCTGAAGCGTATGTAAACGAGGGTGCTACATTGAAACGTTTCCGTCCACGTGCACAGGGAAGCGCAAGTAAAATAAACAAACGCACAAGCCACATTACAGTTGTGGTAACAGAAAAGAAGGAGGGATAGTTAGTGGGTCAGAAAGTAAATCCGACGGGTCTTCGTATAGGAGTTATTAAAGACTGGGAATCAAGATGGTATGCTGGCAAAGACTATGCAGACTTACTACACGAAGATATCAAAATCAGAGAATATCTTGAAAACCGCTTACAGATTGCTGCTGTTTCTTCTATCGAAATTGAACGTGCAGCGAATCGCGTAAACATTACTATTCATACAGGTAAACCAGGAATGGTTATCGGTAAGGGTGGTTCTGAAGTAGAAGCACTTCGTAAAGCATTAAACAACTTAACAGGTAAAAGAGTTCATATCAATATCGTAGAAATTAAGAGAGTAGATATCAACGCTAAACTAGTAGCAGACAGTATCGCTCGTCAATTAGAAAACCGTATTTCATTCCGTCGTGCACAAAAGCAAGCAATCCAACGTGCAATCCGTACGGGAGCAAAAGGAATTAAAACACAAGTTTCTGGACGTCTAGGCGGAGCAGATATCGCCCGTGCAGAAGGTTATAGTGAAGGAACAGTTCCACTACACACATTACGTGCTGACATCGATTATGGTACAGCAGAAGCTGATACAACTTATGGTAAGTTAGGCGTTAAAGTGTGGATCTATCGTGGAGAAGTCCTTCCAACTAAAAAAGGAAAATAAGGAAGGGGGCACTTTCTATGTTAATGCCTAAACGTGTAAAATATCGTAAGCAACACCGTGGTAAAATGAGAGGTCAAGCGAAAGGCGGAACAACTGTTTCTTTCGGTGATTACGGCCTACAAGCTGTAGAAGCTTCTTGGATCACAAGTCGTCAAATCGAAGCTGCCCGTATCGCAATGACTCGTTTTATGAAACGTGGTGGTAAAGTTTGGATTAAAATTTTCCCAGACAAACCATATACAGCAAAACCATTAGAAGTTCGTATGGGTTCTGGTAAAGGTGCTCCAGAAGGCTGGGTAGCAGTAGTAAAACCAGGAAAGATCATGTTTGAAATCGCAGGCGTTGATGAGGAAACTGCTAGAGAAGCATTAAGACTAGCTGCTCACAAACTGCCGATTAAAACGAAGTTTGTAAAACGTGAAGAAATTGGTGGTGAAATCAATGAAGGCTAATGAAATCAGAGAACTAACCACTGCCGAAATTGAAGAAAAAGTAAAATCTTTAAAAGAAGAACTATTTAATTTACGTTTCCAACTTGCTACAGGTCAGTTGGAAAACACTGCACGTATCCGTGAAGTACGTAAATCAATTGCTCGTTTAAAAACCGTTGTACGTCAACGTGAACTAAGCGTAAATAACTGATTGAAGAGAGGAGGTTAGCCTCATATGTCTGAACGTAATAATCGTAAAGTCTATACAGGTCGCGTAGTATCTGACAAAATGGATAAAACAATTACTGTTGTAGTTGAAACATATAAGTTCCATAGTCTATACGGCAAACGTGTTAAATATTCTAAGAAATTAAAAACACATGATGAGAATAACCAAGCAAAAACTGGTGATATCGTACGCATCATGGAAACTCGTCCGCTTTCAGCTACTAAACGTTTTCGTCTAGTTGAAGTTATTGAAGAAGCGGTAATCATATAATTTAAGTTGTTTCGGAACATATCCGAAGGGAGGTAACAGTGTTATGATTCAACAAGAAAGTAGATTAAAAGTTGCAGATAACTCTGGTGCTCGTGAGCTCTTAACGATTAAAGTATTAGGAGGAACTGGACGTAAGACTGCTAACATTGGTGACGTAATTGTGTGTTCGGTGAAAAAAGCAACACCAGGCGGCGTTGTCAAAAAAGGTGAAGTTGTTAAAGCAGTAATTGTCCGTTCTAAATCTGGTGCACGTCGTAAAGATGGAACATACATCCGTTTTGATGAAAATGCTGCAGTAATTATTCGTGACGATCAGAGCCCAAGAGGTACTCGTATCTTTGGACCAGTTGCACGTGAATTACGTGATGCTAAATTCATGAAAATCGTATCTCTAGCTCCAGAAGTATTATAAGTGAATTCTTGCTCTTAAGGAGGTGCGTCAAGCATGCATGTAAAAAAAGGTGATAAAGTTAAAGTTTTAACTGGTAAAGACCGTGGTAAAACAGGTACAGTTTTAGAAGCATTCCCGAAGAACGAACGCGTTCTTGTTGAAGGTGTGAATATGGTTCAGAAACACTCGAAACCATCACAAGAGAATCCACAAGGTGGAATTCTTAACCAAGAAGCTGCTATTCACGTTTCAAACGTATTGCCAATTGACCCTAAAACAGGTGAAGCAACAAGAGTTGGCTACGAAGTTCGTGATGGTAAAAAAGTTCGTATCGCTAAAAAATCCGGTGAAGTATTAGATAAATAAAGTTTTTGTGAAAGGAGGGCGCCATGATGAATGAATTAAAACAAAGATTTCAAGATGAGGTTACCCCATCTTTGATGAATAAATTTGAATATAAATCTGTAATGCAAGTACCTAAAGTTGATAAAATTGTTATCAACATGGGTGTTGGTGATGCAGTTCAAAATTCAAAAGCATTAGACAGTGCTGTTGAAGAACTAACTTTAATTTCTGGTCAAAAACCATTAATTACTCGTGCGAAGAAATCAATTGCTGGTTTCCGTCTACGTGAAGGAATGCCTATTGGTGCCAAGGTAACTCTTCGTGGTGAACGTATGTATGAGTTCCTTCAAAAGCTAATTGCAGTTTCACTACCACGTGTACGTGACTTCCGTGGGATCTCAAAGAAAGCTTTTGACGGTCGTGGAAACTATACATTAGGTGTGAAAGAACAATTAATTTTCCCAGAAATCAACTATGATAAAGTAAGCAAAATCCGTGGCTTAGATGTAGTTATCGTTACAACTGCTAACACTGATGAGGAAGCACGCGAACTATTAGCTCAGCTAGGCATGCCTTTCCAGAAATAAGCTTGGAAAAAAGGAGGTAAATTTGTGGCTAAAAAATCAATGATCGCAAAGCAAAAACGTACACAAAAGTATAAAGTACAAGAGTATACTCGTTGTGAACGTTGTGGCCGTCCACATTCTGTAATTCGTAAATTTAAACTTTGCCGTATTTGTTTCCGAGAACTTGCCTATAAAGGTCAAATTCCTGGTGTCAAAAAAGCAAGCTGGTAAACCCCGAATTGGGAAGGAGGTAATAATTAATGGTTATGACAGATCCAATTGCAGATATGTTAACTCGTATTCGAAACGCAAATACTGTTAAACATGAAAAAATGGAGCTTCCTGCTTCTAAAATAAAGCGCGAAATCGCTGATATCTTGAAACGTGAAGGTTTCGTTAAAGACTATGAGTTCATCGAAGACAACAAGCAAGGTGTATTACGCATCTTCCTTAAGTACGGTGCTAACGAAGAGCGTGTAATTACAGGTATTAAGCGAATCAGCAAACCAGGTCTTCGTGTTTACGCTAAGGCTGACGAAGTACCACGTGTACTTAATGGTTTAGGTATTGCTATCGTTTCAACATCAAAAGGAATGCTTTCTGACAAAGAAGCTAGAAACCAATCCGTTGGTGGAGAAGTATTAGCGTACGTTTGGTAATATTATTTTTTAACTCGAGGAGGTGCAGATAATGTCTCGTATAGGACTTAAACCGATCGAAATTCCTGAAGGTGTAGAAGTGAAAGTTGAAGGCCAAAAGGTTTCTGTTAAAGGACCAAAAGGTGAACTTTCTAAAGTACTCCACAGTGATATTACGATCAAATTAGAAGACAACGTAATCACAGTTGCACGCCCAAGTGACCATAAAGACCACCGTGCATTGCATGGAACAAGTCGTACACTTATTGGTAACATGGTTGAAGGTGTAACTAAAGGATACGAAAAATCACTTGAAATTTCTGGTGTTGGTTATCGTGCACAAATGCAAGGTAATAAACTTGTAGTAAACGCAGGATATTCACACCCAGTTGAAATCGATCCAATCGATGGTATCGAAATTGACGTTCCAAAGAACACACAATTAACTGTAAAAGGTATTGATAAAGAACTAGTTGGTGCTGTAGCAGCAAACATTCGTGCGATTAGACCACCTGAGCCTTACAAAGGTAAAGGAATTCGTTATGTTGGCGAATATGTACGTCGTAAAGAAGGTAAAACTGCGAAGTAAGATTAGTTAGGCGAGAAAGGAGTGACTTAGATGATCACAAAACCTAGCAAGAATACAATGCGTAGAAAAAGACACGGGCGAGTACGTAAGAACCTATCTGGTACTACTGAAACTCCACGTCTAAACGTGTATCGTTCAAACAAACATATTTATGCACAATTAATTGATGATGTAAATCATGTTACGATTGCAAGTGCATCTACTAAAGATAAAGATCTAAACGTAGCTAACGGTGGTAACGTCGAAGCTGCTAAATTAGTCGGAGAAGCTCTCGCTAAACGCGCTCAAGATAAAGGCTTTAAATCAGTTGTATTTGACCGTGGAGGCTATCTATATCATGGACGTGTGAAAGCATTAGCAGACGCTGCAAGAGAAGCAGGTCTTGAATTTTAATCGATAAAGGAGGTTACCGTTTTAATGAATAACATCGATGCGAACAAATTAGACTTAGAAGAACGCGTTGTTACTATTAACCGTGTTTCTAAAGTAGTTAAAGGTGGACGTCGTATGCGTTTTGCTGCATTAGTTGTTGTTGGAGACAGAAACGGCTATGTAGGATTCGGTACTGGTAAAGCACAAGAAGTACCTGAAGCTATCAAAAAAGCAGTAGACGACGCTAAGAAAAACCTTATCCGTGTACCAATCGTTGGAACAACAATTCCACATGAAATCAATGGACGTTTCGGTTCTGGTAACGTGTTAATGAAACCAGCTACAGAAGGTACGGGAGTTATCTCAGGTGGACCGGTTCGTGCGGTACTTGAGCTAGCAGGTGTAGGTGATATTCTAACAAAATCACTTGGAGCAAACACTCCAATCAATATGATTCGTGCAACAATAAACGGCTTAGAAAATTTAAAAACAGCAGAAGATGTAGCTAAACTACGTGGAAAGTCTGTTGAAGAGCTTTTAGGATAAGGAGGGAAACATTATGTCTAACAAATTAGAAGTCACCCTCAAACGCAGTGTTATTGGCGGAACTGACGTACAACGTAGAACCGTAGAAGCACTTGGACTTAAGAAAATTCGTCAATCAGTGGTACTTGAAGACACACCAGTAAATCGTGGTATGATTAATAGAGTATCCCACTTATTAGATGTCAAAGAAGCGTAAGAAATTTCTATAAATAAGGAGGTGCTCCGATGAAACTTCATGAATTGAAAGCAACTGAAGGTTATCGTAAAGAAAGAAACCGCGTTGGACGTGGAATGTCTTCTGGAAATGGTAAAACTTCTGGGCGTGGTCATAAAGGACAAGGACAACGTTCAGGCGGTGGAACAAGACCAGGGTTCGAGGGTGGACAAACACCTTTATTCCAGCGTTTACCAAAACGTGGATTTACGAACATTAATCGCAAAGAATACTCAATCGTTAACTTAGATACATTGAATCGTTTTGAAGAAGGCACTGAAGTGACTCCAGAGCTATTACTTGAAGAAGGTGTCGTAAGTAAATTAAATCAAGGCATTAAGATACTTGGCAATGGCGCTATTGAAAAGAAGCTAACAGTAAAAGCTCATAAGTTCTCTGGTCAAGCGAAAGAAGCTATAGAGGCTGCGGGCGGTAAGACTGAGGTGATCTAATGTTCGAAACAATCTCCAACCTTTGGCGTGTTGCTGATATTAGACGGAAAATACTCTTCACATTAGCGATGTTAGTTGTCTTCCGTCTCGGCACATTTATCCCAGTACCATTCACTGACAGAACTGCTATTGATTTTATCAATGAGCAACAAAACGTATTCGGTTTTCTGAATACCTTTGGCGGTGGGGCTTTACAGAATTTCTCTATTTTCGCAATGGGGATCATGCCTTACATTACTGCTTCCATCATTATGCAATTATTGCAGATGGATGTAGTTCCGAAGTTTACTGAATGGAAGAAGCAAGGGGAAATGGGTCGTAAAAAAATTGCTCAAGTTACGCGCTATGGAACGATTGTCCTAGCATTTATTCAAGCAATTGCAATGTCGGTAGGTTTTAATGCTATGGCAGGTGGCCTACTAATTAAAGACCCTGATGTTATGAAGTTCTTAATCATAGCAATCACTCTAACTGCGGGTACAGCCTTCCTTATGTGGGTTGGTGAACAGATCACTGCAAATGGAGTTGGAAATGGTATTTCCATTCTAATTTTTGCTGGTATCGTTGCTGCAGTACCAAGTGGTGCAGGTCAATTATTCAGCCAGTATTTCACTAATCCTGGAGATGAGTTATTTATAAATATCATTATTGTTGTCATTATTGCCTTAGTAATTGTTGCAGTTACTGTAGGAGTTATTTATGTAAACCAAGCGTTACGTAAAATCCCAGTGCAATATGCAAAAAAATTAGTTAACCGTTCACCAGTTGGTGGGCAATCTACACACTTACCAATTAAGGTAAATGCTGCGGGGGTTATCCCAGTTATTTTTGCAATGGCGTTTATGATGGCTCCGACTACTGTTGCCGGATTCTTTGAAGGTAATAGTGTGGCGGGAACAATTATGAATCTATTTGATTTCACACAACCAGTTGGCATAGTAATCTATGCTGCATTAATTATAGCATTCACGTATTTCTATACATTTGTTCAAGTTAACCCTGAGCAAATGGCAGAGAATCTACAGAAACAAGGTGGATATGTTCCAGGAATTAGACCTGGTCATAATACAGAAATGTATCTTACACGTGTTATGAAGCGGCTAACATTTGTAGGTGCGCTTTTCCTAGCAGGAGTTTCCGTTCTACCAATCGTTTTAGGTGGTCTTGCAAATCTTCCTCAGTCTGTCCAAATTGGTGGTACAGGGCTACTAATCGTAGTAGGGGTTGCATTACAGACTATGAAACAACTTGAAGGACAGCTAGTAAAACGTCACTACAAAGGATTTATTAAGTAATTTCCTGCCGCCAAAAAAGCGAGGGGAAAAAGTTGAATTTAATTTTAATGGGTTTACCTGGTGCTGGTAAAGGTACACAGGCAGAAAGAATAAACGAACATTACAATATTCCTCATATTTCTACAGGGGATATGTTCCGACTAGCGATCAAAGAAGGTACAGCACTTGGAAAAGAAGCGAAAGCATTTATGGACCAAGGAGCATTAGTACCAGATGAGGTTACTATCGGTATAGTAAGAGAACGTTTGATGAAAGATGACTGTAAAAATGGTTTTCTTTTGGATGGATTTCCAAGAACCATTGCACAAGCTGAAGCACTGGAACAACTACTAACAGAATTAAATGAGACACTTAGCTCTGTACTACATGTAGATGTTCCAAAGGAAAAATTAGTGGAGCGTTTATCCGGTCGAAGAATTTGTCCTACTTGTGGAACTGCTTATCACGTAGCATTTAACCCGCCTAAGGTGGAAGGTGTTTGTGATAAGGATGGTGCGCATTTAATACAGCGTGATGATGATAAACCTGAAACGGTAACAAACCGTTTAGCAGTAAATATTGAGCAAATGCAACCATTACTCGATTTTTATGAAAGCAAAGGCTATCTTATCCGCGTAAATGGAGATCAAGACATCAATGATGTTTTCCAAGAGATTCATTCGAAACTGGAAAACCAAGCATTATAATTCGATTGTCAGTTCACTACAGATGTATTTCTATATGTGAATAGTTATAATGAACGACGTAGTATGAGTATGTATTATGAAGTGGTTGAAAAACTCACTAATTTAGACCTTCTAGAAACTGGTCTTGTCACAGAGGATAAACTTTAGATGTAAGATTAAATGTTTTACCAATGCTTGTGACTGATTTGAAGAAGGGAGATTAACTAAAGTGGCGAAAGATGATGTTATTGAAGTAGAAGGTACTGTAAAAGAAACACTGCCAAACGCACAGTTTCACGTTGAACTGGAAAACGGACACACAGTGCTTGCGCATGTCTCAGGCAAAATCCGTATGCACTATATCCGTATTCTTCCAGGCGATAAAGTTACAGTTGAACTTTCTCCGTACGATTTAACAAGAGGTCGAATTACGTACCGTTATAAATAATGCTCCGATATTAAAGGAGGTAATAAGGATGAAAGTAAGAGCATCTGTAAAACCAATTTGCGAAAAATGTAAAGTAATTAAACGTAAAGGCAAAGTAATGGTGATTTGCGAAAATCCAAAGCATAAACAAAAACAAGGCTAAACAGGAGGTGCAACTAAATGGCACGTATTGCAGGTATTGATATTCCAAGAGACAAACGTATCGTTATTTCATTAACTTATATTTTTGGAATCGGTAAAACTACTGCACAAAAAGTTCTAGAAGAAGCTGGAGTTTCAGCTGACACTCGTGTTCGTGATTTAACGGAAGATGAACTTGCTCGTATTCGTAAAGCTGTTGAACAGTATACAATCGAAGGTGACCTTCGTCGTGAAGTATCACTTAACGTTAAACGTTTGATTGAAATCGGTTCTTACAGAGGAATCCGTCACCGTCGTGGTTTACCAGTTCGTGGTCAGAAAACGAAGAACAACTCTCGTACTCGTAAAGGCCCACGTAGAACAATGGCTAACAAGAAGAAGTAATTTCTGAAAGGAGGACAATATTAGATGTCACGTAAAACAAACACACGTAAACGTCGTGTAAAAAAACATGTTGAATCTGGTACAGCGCACATCCGCTCTACATTTAACAATACAATTGTAACGATTACTGATGAAAAAGGTAATGCAATTTCATGGAGTTCAGCAGGAGCATTAGGCTTCAGAGGATCTCGTAAATCGACTCCTTTTGCAGCTCAAATGGCAGCTGAAACCGCAGCAAAAACTGCTGTAGAAAATGGAATGAAACACCTTGAAGTAACAGTAAAAGGCCCTGGTGCAGGACGTGAAGCAGCAATTCGTTCACTTCAAGCAGCTGGCTTAGAAGTAACAGCAATTGTGGATGTTACACCAGTTCCTCACAATGGTTGTCGCCCACCGAAACGTCGTCGTGTATAATGAATGCTACAATGTTTATTAAAGACTTAAATTTGTAAGGCTTTGTAAACATTCGTATATAATTTGTCACCCTGTCTATACTGGGTTATAATGGCAGAAATATTCTTGCCAGTGTTAACGAAGAATGAACGACATTTGTACGAAGGAAAGACAGGTAGTGCGAAATGCGCGACTACTTATTTGAGGAATTTCGGTTAGACTCCAAGGTCTAGCCGGGGTTTCGACGTTTTAAAGGAGGGTTTTATTTAATGATTGAAATTGAAAAACCAAAAATTGAAACGATTGAAATTAGTGAAGATGCTACATTCGGTAAATTCGTAGTTGAACCTCTAGAGCGTGGATATGGTGCCACACTTGGAAACTCCTTGCGTCGTATTCTATTATCCTCACTTCCAGGAGCTGCTGTTACTTCAGTTCAGATTGACGGTGCTTTACACGAGTTCTCTACGGTCGATGGTGTTGTAGAAGACGTAACGACAATCATTTTGAATTTAAAAAAGCTTGCACTTAAGATCTACTCTGATGAACCAAAAACATTAGAATTAGATATTCAAGGAAAAGCGAATGTGACTGCTGCAGACTTAACCTATGATAGTGATGTTGAAGTGATGAATCCGGATCTTCATATCGCAACGGTTAATAGCAAAGGTAGCTTATATGTAAAAATAACGGCTGAACGTGGTCGTGGTTATCGCCCTGCTGAGGAGAATAAGCACGATGAACAACCGATTGGAGTTATTCCAGTAGATTCTATTTTCACACCAGTTTCTCGTGCTACTTACCAAGTAGAGAACACAAGAGTTGGGCAAATTGTTGACTATGATAAATTAACTTTAGAAGTATCGACTGATGGCAGTATTCGTCCAGAGGAAGCTGTTTCTTTAGGTGCGAAGATTATTTCCGAGCACTTGAATATTTTCGTAGGATTAACTGATGAAGCTCAAAACGTTGAGATTATGGTTGAAAAAGAAGAAGACCAAAAAGAAAAAGTAATGGAAATGACCATTGAAGAACTTGATCTATCTGTTAGATCATATAACTGTTTGAAGCGTGCTGGTATTAATACTGTTCAGGAACTCTCAACTAAGTCTGAAGAGGATATGATGAAAGTACGTAATTTAGGACGTAAATCTTTAGAAGAGGTTAAACAGAAATTGGATGACCTTGGATTAGGCTTACGTAATGACGACTGAAACTAGCAGTCACCTTTAGATTTATAAGAAAGGGAGGGATAGTCCATGGCTAGAAAGTTAGGACGTACAACAGATCAACGTATGGCACTACTTCGTAACCTTGCATCTGATTTAATTATTCATGAGCGCCTTGAAGTTACAGAAGCGAAAGCGAAAGAACTTAGATCTGTAGTCGATAAAATGATTACATTAGGAAAACGCGGCGATCTTCACGCACGTCGTCAAGCTGCGGCATTTCTTTATAATAAAGAAGCGGATGAAGACAATTCAGTTATTCAGAAGCTTTTTGATGATGTTGCAAAACGTTATGAAGATAGACAAGGCGGATATACGCGTGTACTTAAACTAGGTGAGCGTCAAGGTGATGGTGCACCTATGGCAATCATTGAATTAGTTTAATCAAACAAAAACGGCAAGGGCAGGACTCACACCTCTCACAAAGAGATGAATCCAAGCCCTTTTTTTGTAATTGCAATGTTACAGTTCAATGTTGATAAGAGGAAAAACCCGCTTCGGAAATATACTACGCTTTCCGCGGGCGGCTGGTGAGCTTCCTCGTACGCTTTGCGTACTGCGGGATCTCACCCATGCCTTTCCTCCCGCAGGAGTCTTCGTATATTTCCGAAGCTCATTTTCATTTTATATCTTTTAATGCATGAAAATCTCAACAATGAGTTTTAACACAGCATTTATATGATTGAGCATAGCTGAGCAGAGAAAGCTTCTTAAACATGATTGGATAAACGGGAAGAATAGTCGAAAGTTGCAATGTATACTATAATAAAACAAGTAATCCTACATAAAATGAAACCCGTAGTTTTCGAAGCGGAGGAGGCAAGTTGATGAGAAAGAAATTAATAGAATTTAAAAATGTATCCTTTCGCTATAATGAGGAACAGCCTTGGGTACTAAAGAATGTATCCTTTGAAATATATGAAAGTGAGTTTGTAGCAATTATCGGGCATAATGGTTCTGGTAAATCTACAATTGCAAAGCTAGTAAATGGACTGCTTTTCCCACAAGAAGGGGAAATTTATATAAATGATCGTATTGTGAACGAAGAAACTATTTGGGATATTCGCAGAGAGATTGGAATGGTCTTTCAAAATCCTGATAACCAGTTTGTTGGGGCAACGGTACAGGACGATGTTGCTTTCGGGATGGAAAATCGTGGCTTCCCACGCGAGGAAATGCTAAAGAGAATTGAAGATACATTACAGGCAGTAGGAATGGTTGAATACCGTTTAACTGAGCCTCACCGTTTATCTGGAGGGCAAAAACAAAGAGTTGCGATTGCAAGTGTGTTAGCAATTTCTCCAAAGGTCTTAATTTTGGATGAGGCGACAGCAATGCTTGATCCAAAAGGAAGAAAAGAAATTATGGACACCGTTTCCGAGCTAAGTGAGCAACGTGGATTATCTTTGATTACAATTACACATGATCTATCTGAAGTGACACAAGCAGAGCGAGTAATTGTTTTAAATCAGGGAGAAATTTGGATGCAAGCAACACCAAGAATAATATTCTCCAAACGCCAAGAGCTTAAAGAGATTGGATTAGATGTGCCATTTATTGCGATTTTAGCTGAAGAATTAAAGCGAGCAGGGATATCACTTACACAGGAACCATTAAACCACGAGGAAATGTTGGAGGAACTATGGACATTACATTCAAGAACGTAACTTATATCTATCAAAGGAATTCTCCTTTTGAACATAAGGCTATTGATGATTTATCTTTTCATATTCCTTCAGGTTCTTTTGTTGCGATTATTGGTCATACAGGATCGGGTAAATCTACATTAATTCAGCACTTAAATGGACTTTCTAGGCCAAGTGAGGGCGAGGTTCATATTGGAGATTTTAAATTAACAAATGAAGACAAACCGAAAAATATGAAAGAACTCCGTAGTAAAGTTGGGGTTGTTTTTCAATATCCAGAGCATCAACTTTTTGAGGAAACAATTGCGAAAGATATTGCGTTTGGTCCTGAAAATTTTGGTGTAGCAAAGGCAGAAATTGAAAGAAGAACGAAAGCAGTTTTCGATGCCGTAAGATTACCTGAAGAATTATTAGAACGGTCGCCATTTGATTTAAGTGGTGGACAAAAGAGGCGAGTTGCAATTGCAGGGGTCTTGGCTGTTCAGCCTGATGTGCTTGTATTAGATGAGCCAACAGCAGGACTTGATCCTCGGGGTCAGCTGGAAATGATGGATATGTTCCATCGTCTCCATCACGAACAAAAACTTACTACAATCCTTGTCACACATAGTATGGAAGATGCACTCAAATATGCAGACCATATTATTATTTTGAATAAAGGGACAAAGTTTATGGAAGGCTCGCCGATTGAAGTGTTTAGTCAGCAGGAAGCATTACAGAGCGTTCAACTTGATGTTCCAGAGGTTGTAGCATTTATAGCGAGCTTTGAAGAAAAGTTTGGGATAAAAATTCCTTTTTCCAATCAATCAATGGGTCAGTTAGCTCAACAAATGACGGAAGCTCTTAAAGGAGTTGAGAGAAATGAATAACTCCTTAATCATTGGTCAGTATGTTCCGGGTAATTCAATTGTGCATCGTTTGGACCCTCGAACGAAAATAACGATAATCTTTTTCTTTGTATTTATCGTTTTCTTTGCGAATAATGTTCTTAGCTATGGCATTCTTATTCTTTTTGCGCTGACAAGTATGTTAACTAGTAAAGTGCCTATTCGTTTTATCATTAAAGGGCTTACCCCTGTATGGTTTTTAATTATATTTACTTTTATACTGCACTTATTTGTTACGAAAGAAGGGACCGTGATTTTCGACTTCTGGATTTTTGAATTTTATTCAGGGGGACTAATTCAAGGGTTCGCTATTTCGATTCGTTTCTTCTTATTAATCCTTGTGACTTCACTTTTAACATTAACTACAACACCTATCGAAATTACAGATGGGATTGAAGATATGTTACATCCATTGAAAAAGTGGAAGTTTCCAGTACATGAACTTGCATTGATGATGTCAATTTCTCTTCGTTTTATTCCGACACTAATGCAAGAAACAGATAAAATTTCTAAAGCTCAGGCTTCACGAGGTGTGGATTTTCGAACAGGTCCTATTAAAGATAGGATAAAAGCTGTCATACCTTTATTAATACCTTTGTTTATCAGTGCCTTTAAGCGTGCTGAGGAGCTCGCGATGGCTATGGAAGCACGTGGCTATCAAGGCGGAGAAAACCGTAGCAAGCTTCGAGAGCTAAAGATTACCAAATTAGATATTTTAATATATGTCGTTTTTGCCATCGTGATCGCAATTCTATTTGCGACGAGAACTTATGGGTAAGAGGGGAAGCAAATGGTGAGAGTAAAATGTACACTGGAATATGACGGTTCAGGTTTTTCTGGTTTTCAATTTCAACCAGAAGGCCGTACCATTGGTGGAGAGCTTGAGAAAGTCTTGAAGAAAATGCATAAGGGTGAATTTATTCGCATTCAAAGTGCGGGTAGAACCGATGCAGGTGTTCATGCCAAAGGGCAGGTTGTCCACTTCGATACACCACTTACCATTCCAGATGAAAATTGGAAACGCGCATTAAATACATTGCTACCAGATGATATCTATATTGTAGCCTGTGAGAACGTCACAGACGCCTTTCACGCTCGTTACAGTGCGATTGCTAAGGAATACCACTACGAAGTGATAACGTCGCTAGAACCCGACATATTCAGAAGATATTATGCGAGCCATGTTCCCTATGAACTAGATTTAGAAGAAATGAAAGCGGCTTGCCAAAAGCTTGTCGGGACCCATGATTTTACGACATTTTCTTCAGCAAAGGCTACCGTTAAAGGAAGTCGTGTTCGAGAGCTATATGCTTTAGAAATAGAAGAAACCAATGATGGCGTTCGGTTTATTTTTAAAGGAAATGGATTTTTGTATAATATGGTGCGCATTATCGTCAGTGTCTTAATTGATGTAGGCCGTGGGAAAAGAAAAGCTACAGACATCCCAGGCCTAATTGCTGCAAAAAACAGACAACTGATCGGAAAAACAATGCCACCAGAAGGACTATATTTGTGGGAAGTTGTTTATTGAAACATGGGGACGGTTCTCCTGTTGCACTATGTGCAACGCGAGAACCGTCCCCATGTTTCATTGTTCGAAATAGGAGCAGACGACGTGGGCGACTGCTTTGGCTGCGACGAGTAGGGAGTCTTCGTCGATATCGAACTTTGGGTGATGATTAAAGTATGGTTTTTCTACTCCTTTGGGTGTGCAGCCGATAAAGAAGTAGCAGCCCGGGATTTTCTCAAGGTAGTAGGCAAAGTCTTCGGATGGTGCGAGTGCTGGGTATTCCTTCACTTCAGTAATCACGGGATCATTTGCTTGTTGTAAACTACGCATCACAAAATCCGTTTGAACTGGGTCATTATATAGTGGAGGGTAGTCAGCGGTGTAATCTAACGTACATTCCACATCAAAATTGATTTCTAAGCCTTTAACCATTCGTTTAAATTCCTTCTCAATAATTTGCTGACTCTCTGTGCTCATATAGCGAATATCACCTTCGAGTTCGATGCTATCTTTGATTACATTAAAAGAACCTTTCCCATCAAAAGAACCTTTCCCATCAAAAGAACCAACCGTGACAACTCCAGCTTCCATCGGATTTATCCTTCGACTGACAATCGTTTGAATAGCTGTCACAAAGTGTGCTCCTGCAACTATCGCATCATTTGCAGTATGAGGGGAAGAACCATGCCCGCCTTTTCCTTGGATTTTCAATTTGAAGAAAGAACGTCCATTAAATGCATAGCCACTCCGATAACCAACAACTCCAGCCTCATCGACAGGTAATACATGTATGCCAAAAATAGCATCTAAGTCATCGAGCTTTCCAGAATCCATGATACTTTTAGCCCCACCTGGTGGAACTTCTTCTGCATGCTGGTGAATAATTTTAACTGTTCCATTCAGTTCATCTTTTAATTCAATCAAGCAATCCGCTAGAACTAGTAGATAAGCTGTATGAGCATCATGCCCACAAGCATGCATGACTCCTTCGTTGACCGATTTAAAAGGGACATCTGCCTCTTCTTTGATTGGTAGTGCATCGAAGTCTGCTCGAAGTCCGATTGTATCCCCAACCTTCCCACCGTTGATCGTGACAATGATGCCGTGGCCGTTACCGACATTTGTGTCGATTTGTATATCTTTTCCTTTATAAAAATCTATAATATATTCTGCTGTTTTCTCTTCTTTAAAAGAGAGCTCAGGATGCTGATGTAGGTAGCGGCGAATTTCGATCATCTCTTCTTTTCGAGCTTCTAACATCTCCATCAATTTCTTTCGCATGGACGTGACTCCTTTCGATATTTTAACAATTTATACTGTATACTCTACCCTAAATACAAAAGGATTAATTAACCAGGAATAAGATTAAAAATTAACCTGAGAAAGCTTGACAATAACCCCTTATATGTTATATTATTATCTATGGCATTTTATTTCTAAACCACATGATTAGCCCCGGAATCTAATTATGTCTAAAGAAACTTAAAATACAATTTGAAACGGATTTTTTATATATGGAGGGAAATATATCATGCGCACAACTTTCATGGCAAATGAAGCGAATATTGAACGCAAATGGCTAGTTGTGGATGCGGAAGGTCAACGTCTAGGACGCCTTTCAAGTGAAGTTGCTTCTATCCTTCGTGGAAAGCACAAGCCAACTTACACGCCACACGCAGACACTGGTGATAACGTAATTATCATCAATGCAGAGAAAATCGAATTAACAGGTAACAAAGAACAGGACAAAATGTATTACCGTCACTCAAACCACCCAGGTGGATTGAAAGAGCGTAATGCAGCAGAACTACGTGCTAAGCACCCAGAGCAAATGATTGAATTAGCAATCAGAGGTATGCTTCCAAAGGGACCTTTAGGACGTAAAATGTATAAAAAGTTACATGTAGTTAAAGGTGCGGAACATAATCACCAAGCACAAAAACCAGAAGTTTACGAGCTTCGCGGGTAATCAAAGGAGGTAGAAGATATTGGCACAAGTACAATACTACGGTACAGGTCGTCGTAAGAAATCAACTGCACGTGTACGTCTAGTACCAGGTTCAGGTAACATTACTATCAATGGTCGTGATGCAAGAGACTATTTCCCATATGAAACTCAAATTCTAATTCTTAACCAGCCTTTAGCGGCTACAGAAACAGAAGGAACATATGACATTATCGTTAACGTACATGGTGGAGGATTCACTGGTCAAGCTGGTGCAATTCGTCACGGTGTAGCTCGTGCGCTTCTAGAAGCAGATCCAGAATACCGCGCAGCACTTAAAACAGAAGGTTACTTAACACGTGACTCAAGAATGAAAGAGCGTTACAAATACGGACTTAAAAAAGCTCGTCGTGCGCCTCAGTTCTCAAAACGTTAATTTTATCAACATTTAAACCCCTTTCCCAATTCTCGGGAAGGGGGTTTTCAATTTGCTATTAAAGTAAGAAATGTATTAATTTAATGCTAATCTGTTTATAATAGATATACTAAGTTCATTTTTCCATAAATTGAACTTAAAGGAGAGTGGACGTATGTCACCTATCAAAGGCATTAAGAAATTACCTATTAGTATTAAAATGGAAAAGGCACCGGATTTTTTTATGAAATTAGCTAACGTCTCTGCGGAAATAAGCCGGGTGGATGAAAAATTAAAACATTCTATTGTAAAGAGTGATTTAGTTAATACCCTAGCATTAAAAGAATCTGTTCAGTCTACAAAAATAGAAGGTACACAAGTAACATTCACAGATATGGTTCATGAGGCACATAAGGTGGAACAAAAAAAAGAACATATAGAAGTATTAAATTACCGAAAAGCTTTATCTGTCGGACAAGAAAGAATTAGGAATGGTTATCCACTTACAACGCGTCTCATATTAGATCTTCATAAAATATTAATGAAGGATGCTAGAGGCACTAGCGCAAGTAGTGTTGATTTCCGTAAGGTCCCAAATTGGATTGGACCTACAAAGCGGTTTGAAGATGCAGTGTATATTCCAGTAGCTGCAGATGAAATAGAAGATTATATGAGGAATTTGGGAAGTATACGCAAATAAACCTCCTTATGGTGATAAAATGGATTGCAGTCATCTTCTTGACGGCGATTTTGTTTTAGATGAAAATGTTCACCCTTTATTAAAAGTTGCCATTCTTCACGCTCAATTTGAATCTACTCACCCTTTTTTAGATGGGAATGGTAGATTGAGTAGAATTATGATAGTTCTTTATATGATGCAATCTGATCAATTGTCTAGTCCAATATTCTTTGTTAGTGAAGAGTTAGAAAAGCAACGAGCAAAATATTACCATCTACTAAATCGAACGCGTGGAGATAACCCGGATTGGTATAGCTGGCTCAGCTTTTTCCTCTCTGCCTCAGAACGAATGGCACAAAAGTTGAACACCTTATTAGACGAAGCAAATGAATTAGCTAAAAAGGGTATAAAAAAATGTGAGCGCCATACTGAGCAACTTATATACTTCATGACGTTTAGTTATCCTAATATTACAGCGGTAGAGGCAGCCAAACATACTAAAGTTGCACTTACTACAGCTAGAAGAGCATTGAATTCATTAGTTGAAAAAGGACTATTATTTAAAGATCCGTCACAAAAAAGAAATGTTGAATACTTCAACTATGATGTCTTAGAACTATTTGATAAATAATATTTTATATTTCCTCATATAGAAACATGGGGACGGTTCTCTTGTTGCACTCTGCAACAGGAGAACCGTCCCCATGTTTCACTCTCAAACAAATCGCTTGCTATGAAAAAGTAACATCGATAGAGTTAGGGTTATGAGGTAATGTATAAGGGAGTTGCTAAGTGATGAAAGTACTTGTTGTTGGTGCGAATGGGCAGATTGGGAAGCAGTTGGTTCATCTATTAAAAAATAGTGAAGAACACACGATAAGAGCGATGGTTCGCAAAGAAGAGCAGGCAGCATCGTTTGAAAAAGATGGTGTGGAAACGAGACTTGCTGACTTAGAAGGTAGTGTGGCATCCATTACAGAAGCGGCTAAAGGTTGTGACGCCGTAGTATTCGCTGCAGGTTCTGGAAGCCATACTGGAGCAGATAAAACAATACTTATTGATTTAGATGGTGCAGTAAAAACAATTGAAGCAACTGAAAAAGCAGGGATTAAGCGTTTTATTATGGTTAGCTCCATCCTATCAAATGACCGTGAAAAATGGTCAGGAAGTCATTATATGGCTGCAAAATATTATGCAGATAAGTTTCTCGAGGAAAGCTCACTCGATTATACGATTATTCGTCCTGGTGTCTTAACGAATGAACCAGGCAACAATAAAATTACCGCTACAACTGAAAAAACAGATTGGGATTTAAGTAACCTTCCGAAAATTCCCCGTGAAGATGTTGCTCGAACAATCGCAGTAACCCTAGCAAAAGAAAACACATATAAACGTGCTTTTGATCTGATATCTGGAAATGATGAGATCTCGGAAGCATTAGCAAAAATTAATTAATTTATTGATCGACGAATGGGTAAAATATATAGAGGTGAATAATATGACAAAACGGATTCCGTTAAACGTACTAGATTTAGTAAGTGTGTCAGAAGGACAAACAAAGAAAGAAGCGTTAGAAGAGGCAGTAACATCAGCGAAATTATTAGATGAGTTAGGATATAAACGCCTCTGGTTTGCAGAGCACCATAACACAATAAACTTAGCATCCATGGCAACCTCTCATCTTATTTTACTCGCAGCCCAAGCGACGAAAAGAATTCGTGTCGGGTCAGGCGGAATTATGTTACCGAACCACTCCCCACTTCAAGTTGCGGAGAACTTTGGTACGATTGCACAATTACATCCTGGAAGAATTGACCTAGGACTTGGAAGGGCACCAGGTACAGATGGACAAACAGCGCAATTATTAACACGCTCTGGCAGTGATCCGCAATCTTTTGCTACTTCCATTTATGATCTTATGGGTTGGTTTAGTGAAGAAGGTAAAGGTCACAGTGTACCAGTTACCTCGAACGTAGGAACAGGGACAAATATTCCGATTTGGGTATTAGGTTCAAGTATGAATGGTGCATCAATTGCCGCGCAGCTTGGTCTGCCTTACTCGATTGCAACCCATTTTGCTTCAGATAATTACCGAGAAAAGATTGACTTGTATCGTTCTAATTTTAAAACAACAGCACCAACGGCTCAAATTGAAGAACCTTATGTCATGGCTGGAATTAATGTGCTAGTTGCTCCAACAGATGAAGAAGCAGAGCGACTTTGGACATCGACACAGCAAATGCTAATGGATTTGCCAACAGGGGGACAGCGACTCATTCAGCCACCTGTTGATCCTGAAACACTAGGAAACGAAGAACAAAGAGCAGCAATCGATTCAATGTTTAGCCTTAAGGCAGTCGGCTCACCAGAAACTGTAAAACAAAAGCTAGAAGAATTTTCGGAGAGTAGTGGAGCGGATGAGCTAATTGTTGTCACGTATGCTTACGATCCGGAAGATAGAAAACGCTCGATGAAGCTACTAGCAGATTTGTGGTTTTAAGCGGATAAAGTATTTAAAAAAAGAATAATAAGTCGTTCCTTTTGAGAGATTCTAAGGAACGGCTTTTTTGTGTTTAAGGTAAAAGTGGTTAGTCAGAAAAGAACGTTGATTTTGCCGACGCTCTGCTAAGTATAAAAACAAAAAGTAGTACTCCTGTATTAACCGGGGATAAAAGGGATTTTAAGAAACTAGATGGTGAATACTTTAGTCCTGAAGAATGAATATAATTGATTAGGTTTGAATGAAGTCTATTATAAATAGTTCTAAATAATTCTCACAAAAACTTAGTAACATATCTAGACTCTTTTCACTTATATGAAAGGATCCATTTTATGCTTAAAATAACTTTTGACCAATAAAGCTTTTTCCAACAGGAGAGATGTAGCATAAATTCCTACGAGACAGTAGTATATTTTCATCAAAAGTATAGAACCAGCACAATTTGTTTTTGTAAATTTATATATCTTATACTATCCGGCGATTAAATATAACAGAGGAGAGAGTTAATTGGAAAAACAATTTAACCAAATGATGAATGCAACTGAAGGTACTAGCGGAAGTGAAATTGAAAGAGTCCTAGGATTTTTTATCCTTATAGGAGCCATTGAGGAAAAATTTGCACTTGCTGACTTAATGGAAGCAGAAGCAAATAAAGTTGACGCGGTAGCAGACGCATATAGAAATGGATGTGCAACACAAGCGCCAACTGTAGGAGAATTACAAGCAGTAAATGATTCTGTTGCCAGTGTATTTGAGAATTTGTGTTGTGTAATGGAAGCAATCAACAATCAAATAGATCGTGGTTTAGGGCTTCTTAATGAAAACTAATAATTAATGAAATAACATCGGGTAAACGTATCAATCACAATGAAGCGTGATGATATAGATTTGCGAGGCTATGGATCGTCGGATTCCATAGTCTATGTTTTATTATGTATTCGTTTTTGAATTCCATAAGCCTCGTCTAGGGGATAACCTTGGTACCCGCTTTTTATATTCTACATACTCATTCCCAAACTTTTTAGTAAGCAATGGTTCTTCTCTGAGAATAAAATATAGATAATTAATCGTCGTGAAAAAGACAAACCAGGACAGTAATGCTAGTGAACTGAATAGAAGTGCTTCTCCAAGAAGAATGCATGCTACACCGCTAATCATCGGATTCCGGCTATATTGATATGGACCGCTTACGACTAATTTCTTTGGAGGATTCTAGGGAGCTAGTGTACCTTTTCCTCTAGTTGAGAAGTGTTTAATAGTCGTTATAACTAGCGACAAGCCAGCCGCAATAAAAAGTGCACCAAGTAATATTAATATAACTTAAAAAAAGATAGAGAAATTCCATTCATATTTAGAAAAGAAATATATAAGAATGACAGGTATTGTGATAGTTACATTAAATGGTAGCATTAATATGGAAAATAAAATAGAAAAACGAGATGGTTGAGCATCTTTATTCATCCGATCGCCTCCAACATTAAATGATGACTTTCATTCTTTTAGAAGTAAGTAAAATTCTATTTTTGAGGTTTAGACGGAGTATTTCCCGTATAGTATATTCATCTAAATGCGGAAAATAACCATCTAAGCCACGGAAGCAAGTAGATGGTTATAATTTTAACTGACTTATAGCGAGGCATCTTTAAAAAAGGAATTACTTTTTCAACGCTGCCTTATATACTGCTCTTTAGTTTGCTTATATTCTAAATGAATTAAGAGTCTTCAAAAAATGTGATTCCTAACTTCCTTCTAACAATTAAGACAATAACTAAGAGTATCATAAATATAATTGGTACGGTATCGTCATGAATTAATTCAAAATATCTTAAGGAAAATACTATAGCTATAGCAAAGAAAACAGATGATAAAAAGATAACTTTTTTCATATCAATCACCAGCTTTTTTCTTTAATATCTCATACTATTAGTTTACTGAAAAATCGTTCTTTTCTATTAATTAAATGTACCATGAGGATGAATAATTTAAAAGATAATTCTTCAGAAAAAATATCATTTTATTAATCTTTTTCTAAATCTCTACATCAGGCAGATCCTCAATTCTTGTTCTCTTATAAACTTGGATGAATCATTCAAGCACTACTAGCTTCCCGTTTCTCCCCGAATGCCATCAACAAGATCATCACTAAAATAAATCCCGTCCCAAGCCATTGATACCCACCAAACGGCTCGTGCAACCAAAATACAGTAGTCAAAACAGCTGCAAGTGGTTCAAGACTTCCTATCAAACTTGTTTCCTTTGGTGATAAAGATTGTAAGCTTTCAATAAAGAACCAAAAGGCTAGCATAGTACCGAATATAATGACAAATGTTAAATATAAATATCCTTCAAGTGGTAAACCCGCAAAGTCCATTTGCCATGGAGGGTGAACGAAACTGAGCGTGACTCCGCCAATAATCATTGCCCAACCAACAATTACAAGGGAATCATAGTAAGCTAAAAGTGATTTGCCGTATAGAGTATAAAACGTTAAAGCTACAGCAGAAAGAAGTCCCCAAATAATTGCTGGAGTTGGCACAGATAGCTCTGATAGCGATCCGTTTGTTAATAATAAGAAACAACCACTTAAGGCAAGGAATACGGTAACAACATCTTTTCGTCTTAAGCGCATTTGTTTTCGTAGAACCATATAAGCAATTATCATAATTGGTGCTTGGTACTGCAGAAGCGTTGCGACAGCTGCGTTCCCATGATCGATGGAGGCCATATATGTATATTGGACAGCGAGCATTCCAAATAAACCAAAGATTAGTAACTGAAAAGAACTTCGTTTACTTTTCCAAACATCGAAGATTTGCTTTTTATCTCTCGTTAAATACTGGACGGTTAAAAGTAAAATTCCCGCTATTAAGAGTCGCACCGTCACAAGCCAATCAACTTCAATTGCAAAGTCTTGGAATAGCTTTTGTGCAACTGTTCCCCCAACACCCCAAAACGTTGCTCCAGAAATAATTAAAAACAACCCGATTTTTCTATTTTGACTGTTCATATCTCTATCTCCATTTATCCAATAATCTTTCTCGTATACCGAGTGTATCGATGCACACGTCTAAAAGCAAAAATATTAGATTAGAAAAAGCTAGCTCGTAAGTGAGCTAGCTTTGTTTCTTAATCACAGCAATCGTACATCTTGAAGTACAAACAAGTTTACCTGTTGCTTCATCTGTAATTTTTATATCCCATACATGTGTTGTTCTCCCAAGATGCAGTGGAGTAGCAACAGCTTTTACCATACCTTCTCGCATGCCACGAATATGGTTGGCATTAATCTCAAGTCCAACTGCCGCCTCTGTTTCTTGGTCGACTAGATAAGAACTTCCCACACTTGCAACTGTTTCTGCAAGGACGACGGAAGCTCCTCCATGAAGTAGGCCAACTGGCTGCCTCGTTGGTCCGTGGACAGGCATTGTAGCGACAACTTTTTCCTTCGTTACTTCAAGAACTTCGATCCCTATTGCTTCCATGATTGTTTCCATGACTTTTCCCCCATTATATTAAATTGTTTTTAAAAAGATTTACTTCCTTCTCGGTGAAACATATTTATTGCCAGCTATCCAATATCGCCAAGGGTAGTGTACGGCTTCACCAGTATTTTGAATCCCAATTCTAGGACCAGTTGCGATTTGTTCTGGCTGTATGTCAATTCCTTTCTCAATCCAAAGTGGAGATTCACCGAGGGGATGTCCATAGTCCAACATTGTAATACCAAGAGCTTTCGTTAATTTGCCAGGGCCATTTGTCCAGTCGATTTCCCTCTTTGCTTTTGGTCTTCTTTCGGCCATCAATTCTTGACCAAAAAAAGGTTCAACTGCTCGAACCAAGACGGCTTCGGGTTGATCTATTTCACCACTAACCACATTAAAAAGGCAATGAGTATGCATGGTATACGTATAGGTGATGCCAGGTTTACCAAACATGATTTCCGTTCGTTTGGTTCGGCGGCCATCAAAACTATGTGCTGCCCGGTCTTGTATCCCCATATATGCCTCTGTTTCAACAATGACACCAGATGCTTTTCCTTCGGGCGTTTCTTTAACGAGTAGGCATCCAAGTAATGATTTTGCGAGTTCAAGTGTTGGTTGGGAATAAAATTCACTTTCTAGTATATTGTTCAAGGGTATTCTCCTTTGCGGGAAATTACTTTACATTTTAACTATCATTTTCTCTATATTTACACTTTACTAAACTTTAACTGGTAAAGAAAGAATATTGAGCGTGAGAAGCGGGTAAAGATAAACGTAGATGGTCTATCTACGATTTTAAAAGGAGGTTCGCCAATGAATGGACAATGGGCACTTATTATAGGATTAGTTCTTGCCATTTTAATGTCTATTTTAGCTGTGATAAATGTTGAAGCAGTTAGTGTAAATTTAATCTTTACCGAGATTCAGATGCCATTAATTATTTTAATTCTTCTCTCGGCTTTTATCGGGGCAATTATCAGTGGAGCCCTTGCTTCTAGGAAAATGTATCATCTAAATAAGGAGAATAAGCATCTGAAACAAAAAGCAGAAACGCTAGAAAAAAAGCCGAAGAAACAACCAAGCAAAACGATTGAGTTGAAGCAAGAGGATAATAAGCTTTTATAACCGTTTATTTTAAATATAGATAAGCCGAGAATCCGAGCAAATTTGTGCTACTCTCGGTTTTTTTATTCTTTTAAGTTATACTGAAAACAATAATGAAAAAAGGGACGAGAAGCTATGGCGAAGATTTTAATTATCGAGGATGATCCTAAAATTGCATCATTGCTAAAAAATCATCTACAAAAATACGGTTATGATGCAATAATAAATGAAGACTTCGATGTAATTATGGAAGTTTTTGAGCATGTGCAACCAGATCTAGTTTTACTAGATATTAATTTGCCGAGTTTTGATGGATATTATTGGTGCAGGCAAATTAGAAAAGTTTCAACCTGTCCAATTTTATTTCTTTCTGCCAGGTCTGGGGAGATGGATCAGGTCATGGCACTAGAAAATGGTGGCGATGATTTTATTACGAAGCCATTTGCGTATGAAGTTGTGATTGCTAAAATAGGGAGCAGTTTACGTCGTGCATATGGGGAGTATGCTCCAAAGGTGAAAGAACGAACGATGGAATTAGCTGGTTTAACATTGTTTATGGAGCGGCTTGAACTCGCAAAAGAGGACAAAGTTGTTCCGCTAACAAAAAAAGAAGCTGTCCTACTTGAAATGCTTATGAACCGTTCACCACGTGTTGTATCAAGAGATGTTTTATTAGAAAAACTATGGGATGATCAATCCTTCGTAGATGAAAATACGTTGAATGTAAATGTTACAAGAGTCCGGAAAAAACTTCAGGAGCTAGACATTGAGGATGCAATTGAAACAATTAGGGGAGCGGGATATCGACTCGTTTCAAACTGGGAGAAGGAGTCATGATCAAATTATTTTTCCGTGATCAGTTTCCACTTTTACTGTTTAATTTTGTTCAAATTGCCTTGATTCTTTACGTGCTTTGGATGGGTGGTTTTCAAGAACTTTCGCTAGTATTTTATACTTTATTTCTAGGAGTTTTCTTATTAACGATTTATCTCATTTATCGATATTTTACCTTAGGTTCTTTTTATCAGCGTTTAGTTAAACCAATCGCCAATCTTGATGAGGTTTTTGAAACATTGGACGGCGCACCTCTATCATCTGCGCTAAGCAAGCTATTAAAAAGTCAGCATCATTTATATATCAATGAAATTGAGTTAGCCAACAGTAAAAAGAACGAACATGTCACCTTCATTAATCAATGGGTGCATCAAATGAAAACCCCGCTTTCCGTCATTGAGTTAATTGCTCAAGAGTATGATGATGAACAAATGCAAAGTATTCGAGAAGAAACGGATAAACTCGAGAAAGGTCTGGAAATGGTTTTATATGCAGCAAGACTCGAGGTCTTCGAACAAGATTTTCATGTAAAACCTGTTTCTTTAAAACATACAGTTGATCAAGTCATTCAAGAAAACAAACGCTTCTTTATTAAAAATCGTGTCTACCCAGAAGTTAATATTTCAGAAGTTATGGTTGAATCAGACGAGAAATGGTTAGTGTTCATCCTGAATCAACTAATTACAAATGCTGTGAAATATTCAGCTGGAAAAGGAGAAAAGATTTATTTATCTGACCGTGCTACTGCAGATGGGATTGAATTAACAATTCAAGACCATGGAGTTGGGATTCCTAAATCTGATTTAAAAAGAGTCTTCGATGCATTTTTCACAGGGGAAAATGGCCGAACATACCGTGAGTCCACAGGAATGGGCCTCTCCCTCGTTCGCGAAGTCTGTGAACATTTAGAACATAAAGTAGCAATAGAATCAACCCAAGGCGAAGGAACACGAGTTAAACTGACCTTTTTTAAATAGTCTATATTCCCGAAGCGGGTTTCTCCTCTTTACAACCTTACATCAATGTAAGATAAATGAAAGTTAGAACGATGTTTAAATCCCTCGAAATTTTATACACTGTGTATAGAAGAAAGCGAGGGGTTTTTATTATGGATATTTTAAAAATGAATAACTTAAGTAAAGTATATGATGGAAAAGTTGCGCATAAAGCGTTGAAAGATATCGATTTAACAATTGAAAAAGGCGAATTTGTTGGAATTATGGGGCCTTCAGGAAGTGGAAAATCGACTTTGTTAAATATGGTGGCAACAATCGACCAACCAACTTCAGGGTCACTCCTTATAAATGGAAAGAATCCTCTACAAATGGATAATGACGCATTAGCAGAATTTCGCCGTCGTGAATTGGGGTTTGTTTTCCAAGATTTTAATTTACTTGCTACATTAACTGTTGAAGAAAATATTGTACTCCCACTTACACTCGAGGGTACAAGTGTAAAAGAAATGAAAGAACGTGTGGCAATAGTTGCTGAAAAGTTAGGGATCACTGCAATTTTGAAAAACCGAATTTACGAAATTAGTGGTGGTCAGGCACAGCGAACTGCAATTGCACGGGCGATCATTCATCGTCCGAAGATGGTTTTGGCTGATGAACCAACAGGTAATCTTGATTCCAAAGCTTCAAGAACAGTAATGGAAATGCTTGAAAAAATTAATCAGGAAGAACAAGCAACAATGATGATGGTAACCCATGATCCAATCGCGGCGAGTTATACAGAACGAGTAGTTTTTATCAAAGATGGAAAGTTGTTTAATGAAATCCACTGCGGAGATAATCGCCAAGCATTTTTCCAAAAGATAATCGATGTGTTATCGCTGTTGGGAGGGGATGCAAGTGACCTTTCGTCAATTCGCATTTAATAATGTTATAAGAAATAAACGAATTTATGCGGCGTATTTTCTTAGTAGTTTATTTTCTGTACTGGTATTTTTCGTTTATGCTATTTTTGCCTTCCATCCGGGGTTAACGGAAGTACATCCGAGTGTTTCGATTGGATTGCATTTCGCGGAAGGGATCATATATGTTTTTTCATTTATCTTTGTTTTGATATCAATGAGTGCTTTTCTCCATTCGCGAAAAAAAGAATTTGGTCTAATGGTTATGTTAGGGATGACGAATAAGCAATTACGCCGGATGGTATTTTTAGAAAATGTACTTATTGGAACAATTGCAACGATTTCTGGTGTTGCTATCGGACTTATTTTTGCAAAACTTATCTTAATGACAGCTGAATCTGTTTTACAATTAAGAGAACCTCTGCCATTTTACGTGCCATGGGAAGCAATTTTACTTACGAGTGGAGCTTTTATTCTATTATTTATTGTTATATCCTTTTTCACGGTAAGGATTTTAAAAGGGAATAAATTAATCGATCTTATAAAAGGTAGTGCTGTACCGAAGAAAGAGCCCAAAGCGTCGATTTTACTATCTGTGTTAGCAGTTTTCTTACTTGCTTTAGGGTATGGAATTGCTTTAACTGTTGAAGGCGACCAGGTAATTACGGCAATGGTTCCCGTGACTATTATCGTTACGATTGGTACTTACTTTTTATTTACACAGCTCAATGTATTTATTATTCGTCAACTAAAAAAACGTAAATCAATCTTTTGGAAAAAGACGAATCTCATTCTTTTTTCTGATTTGGCAAATAGAATGAAGGACAATGCACGTACTTTCTTTTTTGTAGCGATTGTTTCAACGGTTGCATTTACCGCAATTGGTGCACTTGTTGGTTTCCGTGTTGTATTTACAGATGATATGCTTAAAACAAATCATTATGCGATGGAATATTCGGCAATCGATGGCAATGAGCAGGTCGATGAACATCTGGATATAATCGAGTCGGAATTACAGGGCTTTAATTATCAAACGGAAAGCCTTCCTATTAAAAAGATTTCAATACCAAGTATGGTTAGGGGCTATGTTACTCTAACGGGAGTCATTCCAGAATCTGCATTTAATGCGCTCGTAGATTTAGCTGCAAAGACAGAACATAAAGTAGATGTTAGCGGAAACGATGCCGTGCATATATTTTATAAAAGCGCAGCAATGGGTTATGAAGAATCAGAGGTTGAACAAGAGCGTGTGTTGGATATTGAAAACAGTGAACATAAATTGAACCAAAAAGCTGCTTTTGGAACATCATTAATAGGAACCTATGATGATTATCTTATTGTCGATGATGCTTTTTATAATCAACTAACGGCAAATGAATTAGAAAGCTACCATGTTTTTCAAGTAGAAGATTGGAAAAGCACGATTGACGCTGGCGAACGAATTTTAGAAAAACTGGAAGTGAAAGATACGAATGGATTTGGGTCTACGTTTAAATTTTCTAGCCTAGGCTATGAATGGACAATAATCAATCAATCATTTGGAGCAGTCTTGTTCATCGGCTTATTTATGGGAATCGTGTTCTTTGTTGCTGCAGGGAGCTTCTTGTACTTCCGCTTATATGCAGATCTTGGAGACGAGCAGAAGAAGTTTTCCATGATTAATAAAATTGGGTTAACTACGAAAGAGTTATCGAGAATTTTGACGATACAGCTAGCTTTATTATTTTTCGTTCCGATTGTGATTGCGATTATCCATGGCGCGGTTGCTTTAACGGCGCTCGAAAGTATGCTTGAATACAGCCTAATAAAAAGTACATTCTTTGTTCTAGGAAGTTTTAGCGTTATTCAAGTTATTTATTTCATCTTTATTCGCCAAAACTATATTAAAAAAGTAAAAAACTATATAGAGAAATAGTAGCTTGGGGGATATTTATTTATTCCCTGAGTTTTTCTGATTAAGCAGATGAATGGTATTCTCATAGCGGTATATTATACTGTTAGGTATGGATAATAATTGATAAATTTTACGATATAGTGTCTATCATTAGGCTGAAGGGAATGGATACGATGAAGTTAAGTATATTAGATCAAGCTCCAATTACGAAAGGAAATACAGCGGCAGATGCTCTTAAAAAAGCGGAGGAACTAGCTATTCTAGGAGATGAATTAGGATATACAAGAATGTGGATGGCTGAACACCATGGGACAGAACATTATGCAAGCTCGGCACCAGAAATCACAGCTGCACATCTTGCAGCGAAGACAAAGAACATTCGAATTGGTACGGGCGGAGTCATGATGATGCATTATTCTCCATTGAAATTGGCAGAGGTTTTTAAAACATTGAGTTCATTTTCTCCAGGAAGAATTGATTTTGGTGTCGGTCGAGCGCCGGGTGGAGATAATTATTCTATTTATGCCTTGTCAGAAGGACGCCAACCAATGATTGATAATATGTATGAAAAATTTGATACTGCTTTACAGTTGATGAATGATGAAATGCCTGAAGATAGTTTATATAATCGAACAATTGCTACACCGTTTGATGTAAAGTTACCAGAAGCTTGGATGCTTGGTTCGACTGGAAATAGTGCACTGCAAACGGCAAGAAGAGGTGTTGGCTATTCATTTGCACAGTTCTTTAATGGAGAAATGTCCAAGGAAATATTTGATACTTACCGAAATAATTTCGTTGCTTCTCCATTTATGGAAAAACCAGAGATTAGTGTTGGGTTTATGGTGACAACTGCTGAAACTAGAGAAGAAGCGGAATTTGAAGCACTACCGCAAGATTTATGGAGATTAAACTTTATGAGAGGGCGCATGATGCCAGTCCTAACTCCTGAAGAAGCTCAAGATTACCATTTAACAGAAATGGATCGCATGACCATCATGGATAATCGAAAATTACACTTAGTCGGTGAGATAAAAGAAGTCGCCGAATACCTAAGAAAAGAACAAGAAACATATAAATTCGACGAAGCAATGATCGTCAGCATCCCACACTCACAAAAACAACGACTAAACGTATACCGCTTACTAGCAAAAGAATTATTATAGAATGAAACATGGGGACGGTTCTCGTGTTGCAATGACTGCAACGCGAGAACCGTCCCCATGTTTCACTCTTTACTTCCAGCAAGAATAATTCTACTATTGTTTATATATGTGGTGAATCGTTTGCGGGGTGAGATTGGATGGTAAAGTATATCTCTAAAGGGATATTTGTTTTTATGTTTTTATTTCTCGTTGCTTGTAGTGATGATCGTGTGCTTGAACAAAGCGCGGGGGATTCTGAGGGTACAATAATTATATCTGCAGCAGCGAGCTTAACGGATGTTTTACATGATGTTGCTGAAAGTTTTAATAAAGAATTTCCGAACATTCAAATAAACTTTAACTTTGGGGCTTCTGGAGCATTGAAACAGCAAATTCTACGTGGCGCACCAGTCGATCTTTTTTTCTCTGTTGCAAAGAATCATTTTGAACAAGTTGTTGAAGCAGGTTTTATTGTAGAAGAACAAGTCACTGATTTATTAGCGAATGAACTTGTGTTGATTGTACCTAAGGGAAGTACGCTGGTAACTTCCTTTGATGAGCTACCACGTGCAAAGCGAATTGCAATTGGAAATCCTGAATCTGTGCCAGCAGGGGAATATAGTATGGAATTATTTCAGACCTTGGAAATAGAAGGAAAAATAAAGGAATCCCTTATCTATACAGAAGATGTTCGAACAGTGCTTACATATGTAGAAACGAAAAATGTTGATGCAGGAATAGTATATCGTACGGATGCTATTATGAGTGAAGAAGTAGATATTGTGGAAGTTGCGCCAACACACGCACATGAGCGAGTTGTTTATTCTGTTGGTATTGTAGAAGGGTCTGATAATATGGACATCACGAAAATATTTTACGAATTTTTACAGTCAGAAGTAGCATTGAATATATTTAAGGAGTATGGCTTTGATACTTACTAATTTATCATTAGAACAGTTTCTTCCACCTATATTGCTATCGTTAAGAGTAGCTACTATTAGTCTTATTATTATTATTTTTATATCCGCCACCTTAATTGCAAAGTGGATGACAAAAGCAAGGTTCAAAGGGAAAATTATCTTGGAAACAGCTTTCATGCTCCCGCTTGTTTTACCCCCAACAGTAGTTGGGTTTTTACTCGTGATAATTTTTGGGAATCAAGGGTTTATGGGGATGGTAGTAGAATGGTTGTTTAATCAACCGATACTATTTACTTGGTATGCTGCAGTTATTGCAAGTACGGTTGTGGCATTTCCATTAATGTATCAATCGGCAAAAGTCGGCTTCTTAAATGTTGACCCAGATATTGAGAATGCCGCAAGAGTCGATGGAGCAAGTGAATTTCAAGTATTTATTAAGATAAGTCTCCCGCTTTCTCGAGCCGCCTTAATAACCGGGGGTTTACTCAGCTTTGCCCGTGCCTTAGGAGAGTTCGGCGCAACATTGATGATTGCAGGAAATATCCCTGGCCAAACACAAACCCTCCCAACCGCAATCTACGTAGCCTTCCAATCCGGCAACATGACACTCGCGTGGGCATGGGTAATAATCATGATCCTCCTATCATTCCTAATGCTTTTATTTATTAGTAGATGAAACATGGGGACGGTTCTTCTGTTGCAATCAATGCAACAAGAGAACCGTCCCCATGTTTCATAAGAACCTGCTGCGTGTTTCTGGTGTTGGTAGTGTGCAACTGTTTTTTGTTCCGAACCATTTTATTCTATTTTTGGCGATGATATTATATGCTACGTCTCGGATTGAGCGTGGCACTAGGGTAAAGATGTAGCTTAATTTCCATAGGCCTTTAAGGTGCTTGGCAATCCGAAGTGCTGCTGTTGATTTATAGTAAATATTATTGTTTTCAATTAAAACTAAACTATCCATGTCATCGGGAGTTTGGAACTTCTCACGTAATTCTATTCCTAAGTCACTTTGCAAGGAAGCAAATTTGAACGTTTCCTTAGGATCTCTGCGGATGATAAATTGAACACTGGAATCGCAAAAATTACATTCACCATCAAATAATACAATCGTATCCATCGCACTCATCCTCGCTATTATTTCATACCTTCATTATACAATAGCTTATTTCAGATAGCGAGTGCATGACACCATGATTAAATATTCGCTGCCTGACTATATTCTGGCTCGGTTCGAAGCTTATAATTGTGATAAAGCACAGTGATCAGTGCGCCAATTAGCAAGATAAGTCCAGTTAAGAAAAACCAAATCATGAGTACGATAATGCCCCCTAAGCTTCCATATGTCGCAGAGTAGTTTCCAAAGTTACTTACATAGATAGAAAAGCCAAAGGAGATAATTTGCCATAGTAAACTTGCCGTTAGTGCTCCAGGTAAAATGTGTTTTAAAGGAAGTCGTTTATTCGGTGCAATTCGATACAAGATCATAATGAACGCTGTTAACACGACAATACTGATTACCCAACGTGAGATTTGCAACACAATTTCCATCCCAGCGCTGATTCCAAGAACCGAGCTAATAAAACCTAGAATCACATCTCCAAAAACTGGAAGCAACATTGCAATCCCTACTGATAGAATCATCCCTAACGTAAGTGCTAGTGAAATCCCACGAACGACAAAGAAATTACGTGTTTCTTCGACATCATACGCTTCATTTGAAGATTTGATAAAAGCATTTATTCCATTAGAAGCAGACCAAAGTGCTCCGATAATACCTGCAGTAAGTAAGCCACCACGAGGTGTTTCAATGAGACCTACAATATTCTCCTGAAATAAATTGGCAATCTCGCTAGGTAAAATTCCTGTCACGAAATCCATTGCTTCAACTGGAGAAATGTTTAAATAAGGAATGATAGCAAAAGCTACAACTAACAACGGAAAAATAGCTAATAGAAAATAATAAGCTAATGAAGCTGCTAATAGTGTGACATTGTGTTCATTAAATTTTTCCATAAATTCTTTCATTATTTTTTTGATTTTATCCATTAGTAACCTCCAAAAAACTCCATTTAAGAAATCCCTTTATTTTTTAAATAAATTATTTCTAATCTATATACCCTACTCTCATTTATTTAATCTTTAAACCATCTGTTTACTCAGCGATAATATATCTAAGCCATTTAATAGTTTTAATTCATTGAACTAGTGGTATAATACCTCTATATAAATCTTTATTAATGGATATTCAAAAACTTACATTTGAGAACGTAAACCGATGCTAAAGGAGGGAATCATCTTAATGGAACTAATCTATCTTAGTACAATTTTAATCGCAGTAGCATTCGCAATTATCGTAGTCTATCTATGTATCGTCCTTAAGCGTGTTTCGAATACGATGAAGTCTCTAAGCACTACTATTGGTGAGGTAGAAACAAAAATGAATACCATCACCCCAGAATTATTAGAAACCATTCAACAGACGGACAAGCTAGTTGAAGATGTAGAAGTTAAGGTCCAAGCAACAGATAGCCTATTTGACTCTCTAGAGGATGTAGGAACTTCGATTACTTCAGCTAACGATGCCTTTCAAAATCAATTTGGCGAATTGACAGATGAAGAAATGGACAGAAAAGTGAAGCCGTTTATAGAAGGAATAAGATGGAGTGAAGTTGGTGTAAGACTTTATACCGACTATCAAAGAAATAAAAAAGAAGCACAGAACGTAAACGTTACTGGGAGAGAGGGATAAGACATGACATTAGTAGGTGTAGGTGTATTATTAATAGGAATTGCTTTTCTTATTTTAGCAATTTTCCTAGCAGCAACATTACAAAACTTAGCAGGAATCCTTGGTGGTATTGATAAGACTGTCCGCAGATTACCAGATCAACTGGATGAAGTGATGAGTGAAACAAGTAATATTATCCGCGAAAGTAATCATACGTTAGCAGATGTAAATGAGAAAATGAGCCAATTAAGCCCATTATTTTACATTGTAGGTGATGTTGGAAACGCAACTAGAAAGTTTACTTCATCATTAGTAGACGTGACAGACTCGGTAAAAGCGAAAAGCGAGACAGGAAAAGAACTTACTGAGAAGAATAATCTTGGTGGAATTTATGGCTCCTTTGCACTTGGATACTACTGGCTAAAAAGACGTCAACAATTAAAACACGATAAGCTTGAAGGAGAGTTTACAGGTGGAAACTAAAAGTAATCATCCATTGGTAAGTATTCTTGGCGGTGCAGTAAGCGGTATGGTTATTGCTTTTCTGACTAGTCGCCGTGATATCCATGCAGGCGAACCGAGTGTAATCGACAAAGCTAAAATGTTTGAAAAAGAGCTGTATCTAGCAGGGCAAACCCGTGCGGAGACACTTAAACAAATTAAATTAGAAGCAAAGATAGAAGCAACAAAATAAAAATATAAAAAAGACGCTAGCCTAGAGATGAAGGTTAGCGTCTTTTCTATTACTATAAGAGGTTATAAGGTTATTTATACTAGAAAAGTAAAGAGGTAAAGCCACGTCCGGCTCCAGCGCCCAACGACTATCAAACTTCACACTTCTCCACTACGATAAAGAAGACTTGCCGATTGCTTTAGCAGAGGCTTAGTCGCACTTGTACCCTTGTGGTGAAAGTCAACATCGGTTCGTACCTCACCGTGTTTCCTTTATCTAAAAAGTAAAAAGGAAGTTCAACTAAAATCGCGACATCACGTCGCAACGTTGAACCACCCCACGTCCTGTGGGGCGCAGTTTGTACGTCGTTAAACGGGCGCTTACGCCTTTGAGAATTACTGATTCCCAACTACTTTTCTTTCTTGATTAAATTCTTTCGCCTTCTGGAAAATCATTGTTCCTAATGTAAATGCACCATACAAACCTTCCAGATTTCTTCTGCTTGCAAAACTTTCAGGTTCAGTTCTCTCAAAATCTTCCACGACTGTTACCATTCTTGAAGAAAGTTGATGCGTTGTACGGCCAACATCTCCTACAAGGTAAAAGATCGGTGTAAGTTCTTTTAATTGTGCATTGATTTGTTGAATCGTATCAACGCCGGTATCTAGTGCTACATTAACCTGTGTTGTAATTCCATCAACTTTTTCTGGTAAATCCTTCGTCGTCTTCTTTATATCACTTAATACTGCTGTTGCTTTCATTAATGGCTTGATGAGAATTCCAACTAAGCCCAGTAAAGCAATTCCAATAATTATTAAACCAATTCCTACCCAAGTCATAAAATTGCTCCTTTCTATTCCTTGTCTATATTTTACCACCATAAAAGTGATGGTAAACTTACTTCTTTTAGCATACCATATTTTCTTTGTCATAAACCTTGTTCCACTTCAATAAATTTTACTATAAGAGGTTGTTCAATAAGTCCGGTAAAAATGACACTTCGAATTTCTTCGTTGGCTTGCTTTTCCGCTCCTCATGTACCTCAAGATGTACATTCCGGTGCTCAAAGCTTCGCCGCCTTGAACTTCTCGGTCCTTTTTATCCTCCTTCTTGAACTTATATGATAAGAGAAACAAAGGAGCTAACAAAATGACGCAGAAAATAAAAATAATTAGCTGGTTTATTGGACTAGGGTTTTTAGCCTTTTTTATTCAATTGCCAATTCAAAAAGTAGATACAACTTGGGTTGATTGGTCTTTACCGCTTTCAGGAAAAGTGATTGTCATTGACCCAGGTCATGGGGGCCCCGATGGGGGAGCGGTTGGAAGTGATGAAACGACCGAGAAAAATATTGCGCTAGACGTCTCCAAACAATTACAAAGTTATTTGCAGCAAGCAGGCGCACTTGTTTATTTGACGAGGGAAAAAGATGAGGACTTAGCCGCTGATGATACAAAAGGGCTTGCCAGAAGAAAGTCGGAGGATATTCGCGAAAGGCTTTCTTTCATAGAAGATAAGAATGCTGATTTTTTCCTTACCATTCATTTGAATGCATTACCTTCTACTAAGTGGAGCGGTGCTCAAACCTTCTATTATCCGAAGTATCCGGAGAGTGCACACCTCGCTCGAATGGTACAAGCAGAAATCATCCGAAATTTAGAAAACACAACGCGAGAGTCCCTACAAATAGATGGAGTATACTTGTTAAAGCATGCACCAGTGCCAGGAGCCTTAGTTGAATTAGGTTTTCTTTCTAATGTAGAAGAAAGGGAATTATTGAAACAAGAAGACTATCAAGAGAAAATGGCGGTAAGTATTTATCAAGGAATTTTAAGATATGTAACAGAAGCAATAGAAGAGGAGTAAAAACACCATCCTTCCTATAATACAAATCACTGAAATAATAATATACGTTATGTTATACTGTTCATGGTATATCTAAAGCTTAAGGGAAGGTGACAAATGTGCTAACAAAAGATCAAGTTATCGAGCTTCTTAATCCAGTCAGAGACCCGTTTATACATACAACTTTTGAAGAAACTGGTGCGATTAAGAGCGTTACAATAAGAGAAGAAAAGAAACATGTCAGTGTAAAGGTTGGAATTGCTAAACTAAACACTGGCGAACAAATGGATCTCCAACAAGAGATTGTTGGAATTCTTAAGAAGAACGGTGCTACAACGGTGGGCTTGCGTTTTGAGCAACTCGATGAAGCTATTATCCGAGAACACCAACCAGCTGTTGACGAGGAAAAAGAAGCGTCACTAATGGGTGGCAGTAATAATACAAAATTTATCGCGATAGCAAGTGGTAAGGGTGGCGTTGGTAAATCAACAGTTACAGTTAACCTTGCGATGGCGTTAATGCGTTTAGGTAAAAAAGTTGGAATTATTGATGCGGACATTTATGGATTCAGTATTCCTGACATGATGGGAATTGAAGAGCGTCCAGTAGTTCGTGGGAAAAAGATTATCCCAGTAGAACGTTTTGGTGTGAAAGTTGTTTCCATGGGCTTCTTTGTTGAAGACAACTCGCCAATTATCTGGCGTGGTCCAATGCTTGGTAAAATGTTAAATAGCTTTTTCTCTGAAGTAGAATGGGGCGACTTAGACTATCTACTTCTCGACTTACCGCCTGGAACGGGTGATATTGCAATGGATGTTCATGAACTTCTTCCAACATGTAAAGAAATCATTGTAACTACTCCGCACCCTACAGCTGCATTCGTAGCGGCACGTGCTGGACAAATGGCAATGAAGACAGATCATGAAATTCTCGGAGTTGTAGAGAATATGTCTTATTTTGAAAGTAAAGTAACAGGTGAAAAGGAATATGTCTTCGGGCAAGGTGGCGGACAAAAGCTAGCTGAAGTTTTGAAAACAAAAGTACTTGGTCAGCTTCCATTGATGCAACCATATATGGAAGACGATGTTTTTGCACCATCTGTTTATCAAGAAGACCACCCAACTGCAAAGAAATTCCATCTTATCGCAGCAAAAGTAGTTGCGAAATTAGAAGAATAACCTATAAAAGTGTAAGCACTGCGTAAATCAGGGCTTACACTTTTTTATATAAATTTTAATCATCCCTCAACTGATGTTCAATTAGCTGCCACCGCTACCACTTCCGGCACCACCGCTTTCTTCTTCACCTGATCCACCACCTCCACCGCTATCTCCGCCACTTTCACCACCGCCACCTTCTTCCTTGCTCTGTGCTTCCTGCGCGGCTTTGAGTAAAATTTCCTGAATTTTTGCTTTGAAAAGTGGGGTTTCTAGTGTTTGAGTAATTGTTTCTTCTAGGTGGGCTCTGAACTGTTGGCTTTTTAATAATGTTAAAATTTGCTCTGAAATCTCAGGATTTTGAAGGACTTCAATCATTTGCTTTTGATACTCTGCATCTTTCATTAAGTCTTTCATTAATTTTTCATGTTCTTCATTGATTGCTTCTGTGTAACCTTTAACGAAACTAGGGTCTTCAAATAAGCTTTGCCACATTTTTTTACCATCTTCACTCATTAGCCCTTCATTGATTGCAGACTTAACTACATCTGATTGAATGATTAATTCGTGTTTTACTTTCTCATCTTGCATCAACTCAATTAAAGTCTTCTTCCCGTCTTCCGTTTGTAAAATATCTACAACCATTTTCTTCGTCTTCTCGTAATCGACCTCTTGATTGTTTGCATTCGTCTCACCACAGCCGACCAGTATGAACACGAATGCTAAACAAAATATTAATTGCTTCTTCATATACAACCCTCCGTCCACTATTTTTAATATGAATGGTAAATTAAATTACTATGCATTAAATGAGGAAAAAAGTAAAATTTCGTGATAGAATACAGGAGTAGTTAAAGGAAACTTGTAGGAGGATTTACTTTTGAACACTCGAAAAATAATTAAATTCTTAATTAATACGTTTTTAATAGGTGGAGCAGCTGGATTAGTTATTAGTTTCTTCATTAAGTGGGATGACTATGCAACACATTTAAATCCATTTAATGTTATGGAAATTTTAGGATTAGTACTATTTTTCATTGGATTAGGATTAACATTTAGTGTAATCAGTATGACAGGATACTTTGCTTACTTATATATTCATCGATTTGGAATTAATTTATTCCGTTCTTTTTGGCCAATCATTCAAATTGTTTTAGTGTTATTTGTCTTATTTGACTTAGTGTACTTCCCATATAGAGGTTCTGATGGTGAGCTTAACATTTACTTATTACTATTAGGTGTCATCCTATTCTCTATTTATGCTTGGTTTATAGCCAAACTAAAAGCGAAGGAAACAAATCAGACAGCGTTTGTTCCAGCTTTATTCTTTATGGTTGTAATGACAACCTTAGAATGGACGCCGGCATTAATGGCTGGTGGAGAAGATTATATTTGGTTAATGTTAGCACCTCTTCTTATCTGTAATACATATTTACTAATTGGTTCTCACCGTATTGCGAATAAAATAGATGGTAAGTCAGCAAAAGATCCAGCAAGAAAAGATGTTCAACCAGAAAAAACTTCTAAAAAAAGAAAGAAATCTTCAAAAGCATAATAAAAACGGAGAGCAGAAGATGCTCTCCGTTTTTTTAAAACAATCTTTAGTCTACAATTTCAATATCTGTTTCTGCTTCACTAATCAATTCAGAAACTGGCACAAAGTTAAATCCTTTATTTTTAAGCCCTGGTAAAATAGTTTCTAATGCCTCTGCAGTTTGTTTTACGGAATCAGATGCATGGAGTAAAACAACATCTCCATTTGTTGTTTCCTTCATTACAGTATCAATAATTTTATCTGTCCCGGGATTCTCCCAGTCGTTTGGATTGATATTCCAATGAACAACCTCATAGCCCATCGACTTTGCGAGATCTAGTACCTCTTCGTTAAATTGTCCGCTCGGCGTGCGTAGTAATTTCATATCTTCATACCCTATTTTCCCAAAAACTTCTTTCGCTAAAACTAAATCACTTTGCACTTGACTGAGCTCTTGGTCAAGGTAACTCTTATACCTATACCCAAGCATACCTATCTCGTGCTCGTCTTCAGCAATTTTTTCAACAATCATCGGATGCCTCTCTGCCCACTCCCCACTGAGAAAAAATGTCGCCTTTACATCTTCTTCTTTTAACTTTGCTAAAATCTCATGAACCTTTTCCTCACCCCAGCTAATGTTAAAGGTCAAAGCAATATTCGGTTCTTCCACACTCCCTTTCGTTATCGCAACATCATCGCTGTTTTGTAACCAAAGAAAGTTACTGTTGCTATTGATAAAGAAAATCGTGGCAACAAGTAGACCAACTACACCAATTAAAATAAATCTCCGTTTGCGAGTGAAATCAATTACATAGAAATCCTTCATTCTTTTTCCCCCTACACTGCTTGTCTTACTAATTTATATGAAAAGGTAAATTAGATTATGAGCGCAAAGTATTTTTAAAAAGAGTTTAAACAAGCAGTCATATTGGGAATAGAGACTATAATACGTCAAAGTATCTAATATATCTTAAACAACAGACAGTTTTCGACATTTAGTACGAATAGATATATTAAGAAATATTCGAGGTAAGGTTGAGGTGAGTTATAATGTTAGGGTTATTGATAAATGAAATGGAACAAAAGGAAATTGAATATCTAATAAAGCGAGAGTTAGACGAGCTGTTATTAGATTTAGATGACCACCGTATTGATTACATGGTTAAGATTGCAATGAAGGAACGTTACCAAAAATTATTTCAATTATTACGTCGTGTTGCTCACGAGAATGAATGTCTCCCATACTTACCTACAAACATTAAATACAATTCATAAGGAAAGAGCTAGAACCGCTAAAGCTCTTTTTTACTACGGCCAACAAGATAACATAAAGGAAGTTTAAATTTATTTTAAAATAACTGTTGCATGAAATAAATTGATATGGTATAGTAATTTCTGTTGTGATTTTTACAAGATTTAATTCAGTTTACTAGAAATTAAACAAAATATGAGTTGACATCTTGAAAAATACATGATATATTAATGTTCGTCGCAAAAAACGACAAACAATTTATAATTGCTCTTTGAAAACTGAACAAAACAACCAGTATGTTAAGCAGAATCACAATTGTGAGGACGCGAAAGCGTTTTAATAAGAGAACCCCGTTTTCTTATCTAAAACAACTCTGTAGGAATGCGAATTTCTAGTGGAGTATAAACAGCTAAGAACTTTCATAGAATCGACGGTGTCGAATCTATTCAAACACT
>NZ_JBTLRO010000014.1:0-19023 GCF_054482815.1 Oceanobacillus sp. CAU 1775
ATGGACAAACTTTTTTCAATCCCTGGAAGATAACACACTGGAATCAATTGAATACGGAATGGAACCAATACAAGACGAATGTTTATCGAAAAAAACAGTAAGTATTCTTCAACAAACGGGTGCTTTAGCTGAATAAGGAGCTGTTGAATGAGATAGCTTCCTATTGCGTTAAAGCGACAGGTTAATTTAATAACGATAGAGAACTTTAGAATATAAGATATTTATTTTAGGAGGACAAAATGGATTTTTATAAATTTAGTAAAGACAGCGGTAAAAAGATTTCGCAATTCAATTCAGATTTTATTATGTCTCGTATTATTCAAACAGATAAACCAACTAACATAGGATGTATGCACTTAGATGAAAATGGTATCGTTGGCTATCATCAGGCAGTCGTACCCCAACTACTTTTAATTTTGAACGGTAAGGGCTATGTACGTAATGAAAAAAACGAATATTTTAAAGTTGAGTCAGGTGATGCTGTTTTTTGGGACAAAGATGAATGGCACGAAACTAAAACTAATGTGGGATTAACGGCTATTGTGATTGAAAGTGAAGAATTGAACCCTGCATTATTTATGTCACTAAAGAAATAAATAATATTCTACTAAAGGGTACGATCCTTTAAAAAGGATTAGCACCTTTTATTGTTGAATTTATTAAAAGGGCAGGATTGTTCAACAATAATCTTTAACAAAATATGATATTTAACTCCTCAAAATGCAAATAGTAAAAGCAGATTCGTTGATAAATATTTAAAGAGGATTTATACTTAATTTAAACTACTTTTAATTAAAGGTAATTTAATTAAGGGTAGTAATGTGTTGAACTACAAATTGGGAGGGTAATAGAATATGGGCAGATTAGAAGGTAAGGTAGCGATTATCACAGGGGCAGCAGCAGGTTTAGGAAAAGCCATTGCATTAGGTTATGCAAAAGAGGGTGCTAAAATAGTAATTTCAGATATTAATGAAGAAAGGTTACAACTAGTTGAGCAAGAAATTAATAACCTTAATGGCGATGTTCTTTCGTATAATTTAGATGTAACAAATGAAGACCAGTGGAAAGACATTGTTAAAGTAACGGTAGAAAAATTTGGTCATCTAAATATAGTAGTCAACAATGCTGGTATTGGAACACATGGAAATATTGAAACAACTACATTTGAAGATTGGAAAAAATTATTGGATATCAACTTAAATGGTGTGTTTTTAGGCACAAAATATGGTACTGAAGCAATACTGGCTTCAGGTAGTAAAGGTTCAATCATTAATATGTCTTCTATAGCGGGGCTTGTTGGTGATTCTGAGTTACTGTCATATAGTGCTTCAAAAGGTGCTGTTCGTTTAATGTCTAAATCAGCAGCTCTTCATTTAGCTAAAAAAGGTATTAGAGTTAATACAATTCATCCAGCGTATATGAATACAGAATTAATGGAGTTAGTTCCTGATCCAAGTGCAATGATTGACGCAACGCCTATGGGTCACTTAGGTGATCCTGAAATGATTGCACAAGGAGCTATTTACTTAGGTTCAGACGAATCTGCTTATACTACAGGGTCAGAATTAGTAATCGATGGTGGGTACACCGCAATATAACAAATTAAAAGCGGAATACAAAATTAAAAATGAACTTTGAGAGTAAGCCCGAACTAAGAAAATATTGTAGTAAAAGTAATGGTAATTAAAAATAGGAACGACAAATAACCGTGAATCTGTGATTTTTTAGACAGATTTACGGTTATTTTATATTTTTGCACATGTTGCTTGAATTTTTTTCGACCAAGGCATGTACTGATTCAATATTTCTGGTGTTCGATGGATATCCAGATTCGGTAGATCCGTTAGTAATCTCACCAAATATTGATAGAAATCTATACCGTTGGCTTTTGCTGTTTCTGCCATGCTCAAACAGATCGCATTGGCCTCGGCACCAGCTTCGCTGACGGAATGCATCCAATTTTTTCTACCAATCACACTAGGTCGTATCGCATTTTCGGCTGGATTATTATCCATTTCAAGGCGTCCGTCGTAGAGAAAGGCACGAAGGCCATCTTCTAGTTTTAGTGTGTATATAGCTGCTTTGCCTATCGCGTTATTTCCGAAAAAGGGAGACTCTTCAATCCATTGAAAGAATGCATCGACGATTGGCTTCGAATGTTTCTGACGTCTTTTTCTTCGCCTGCTCGGGGATAAATGTTTGAATTCCCTTTCTAAGCGGTAAAGTTCATCGCAATAATTCACACCAATCCTGCCTTTTTTACTGTCCGCTTTCAGCCAATACCGCCGCACGTGTGCCCAACAATTTGCGAAGGAAACATGCGGGATTTTGTCGTATGCCGAATAGCCGTCACAGATAATCGTTCCCTTTAAGTTGTTTAAAAACCCTTCTAAAACTGAGCGCGCACGAGACAATGCACTTTGGAAAAGAACAATCACTGGTCCTTGACTAAGAACGCTCCGATACACCCAATTATAAGCATTGGTATTTCCCTGTTCCCATCGGAACGATGAATGATTTTTGCGTATGTTTCATCCACATGAAGAATGGATTTATTCATCATCATATCCTTCATTCGCTCGTACACAGGAAGCAACCAATCCTGAGCGGTTCGAATCACCCAGTTCGATAAGTTTTTATCGTTCGTAAATAAACCACACCGCTCCCATTCTTTTACCTGGCGGTAAAGGGGAAGGTATTGGATAAATTTATCATAGATTACTTTTGCTAGAACACTAGGACTTGTCAGGCTACGCTGAATAGGAGCCAGTGGTGCTTGGCCTCTTTTAATCTGTGCACGTTGAGAGGTATCTCCTTTACAACTTTTACATTCATAAGCGTGCTCGACATGTTGGATTTTCTTCATCGTTGCCGGAATAAACATCGCTTCTTCTCGGACAACCGTGCTGCCCATTTCCGTCATGGCTTGCTGGCAACAATTGCACGTCGTATCTTTCGGGTGATGATGAATAACTTCTGTTTCAAGATTATCCGCCAGAAAATCATTGCGCTTTCTATTCTTTGCTTTACGTTCAACAGTGTATATGATCTTCTGTTGGCTTTGTTCTTCTGTGTGCTCAGAACAGTTAAAAGAATCGTCATCATCTTCATCGAATAAAGACGTTTGCCCATCGGGCAAATTGTATTTTGATTGCTCCGTTTTTGATCCATATAATAGCTTCGTTAAGTGGCGAACTTGCTCGGTCAATGCTTCGACCTGTTTCGTTAATGCTTTATTCTGTGCATTGGTTTGCTCTAATTGCACTTCTAAAAGTTTAATTAATCTATCATTTTGGTTAGGAGAAGATCGAACCATGCAACTTCACCGCCTTTCGTTCCTGTTAAGATAGCTATAGTATACGCTATGAAACGAAGAATGAATAGTTAAAAAACACCTTTTGTCGATTTTTGTATTGCTTTTGGCTGTTGAATGGTTAATCCCTCAAGCAACCATCTAAGCTCTTGTTGAGATAAGTTTCGAACTTCATTTTCATTTTTAGGCCATTGAAACTTACCATTATCTAAACGTTTATAAAGCATTGCGAATCCATCCCCGTCAAAATATAAACATTTGTAACGATCTTTACTCCGACCAGAAAATAAGAAGATGGAATCTCCGTATGGATCTAGCTCGAAATAATCTTGAACGAGCGTAGCTAGTCCGTCAATTCCCTTTCTCATATCCGTTTTACCACAAACGATATAAATATTTTTGACGGCTGTGTAATCTTGCCTCATCCATTTTTCAACTCCCTTATCACGGTTTGAATGATATGCTCATCCACACCGTTAAAGAAGGAAAGTTCAAGGCTGCCTGATTTCACCGTACAAACAGGGGCTGGAACTCCCGGAGATTCTATCGGGATCACTACTTTCTTTTTAGGATGGAGTGTTACGGGGACGATGATCAGTTCTTCATGTGGCATAGAAAAGCACCTCCTTCAATTGATATTTCTATCTTAGCAGGAGGTGCTGGTTTCTTGTATGCGTTGTTTGATTACGGGCTTACCATTTAACTTCCTTAATATGAAAGTAATATAAAAAGGGAGAGTGGAATTAGTTGAAAAAGAATATTATGTCCAATAGTCTCGTCTTTAAATTCTTAACCGTTTGGCTATTAATGATTATCCCTCTAAGTAATACTTCGCTTTACTTTATATTTCATCAGGTTGCATTGAATAATGAGTTAGACCAACTAAAATCAAAAGCCGAGCAAATAACTCAAACTATAAGTAACTATTCGGAAAATATGGATGATGACCAACTCACTCAACTACTTAGATTGTTAGTACCAAGCAACGGAATAATTCAAGTAATAGATCAAAGGCAAAAGTCATTAATGACAATTTTTAGAGGAAATAATATTAACCTAACAGAAAAAGCTTCTTTTAAAGAAAGGGCAACAAGTGAAATACAAACAAGAGATGGAGTACAATATGCTGTTACGAATACCCCGATTATATGGAGGGGTGGAGAAGTTGTAACTTTAAAGTTGACCTATAAATTAGAGTCTTTACAAAAAAACATAGAAATATTAAAACCGATTCTAATAATTATTTCTCTGGTTCTTCTTATTTCAATAACTCCCTTTATTGTATTAGGGAGAAAGATTCTCAGTAGTAAGACTCTCGATTTTCCTCAAACAAAAGAATAATAGTTGCTGATACGTCTAAAATTTTATTGTGAAGAATTGTACTAAAACTAATGGGTGCTTTAACACAGTAAGTAGATCGTCAATACGACGGTCTTTTTTTACGAACAGGGCATTTAGTGGCTTGAGAAATGCTTGTTAAATAGTACGCGTTTAACACTGTTATTAATGTATTTCTCCCCCGTATCTGAACCCGTAACACTAACGATAGGCTCTTTTTTTATGTACGTAACAAAAGCAGATTATTTACTGCAAACTAAAAAGCACTACGCTTTCCGCAATGCTTTAATCTTGTGCATTATTTAAATGGGTTAACCAATCATTTAGGAGGGCAAGTTCTTTATCGTCTTCCGTATTTTCTTTGAGGTATTCAATGTCAACTGTGTCGTAGTTGAAAGATAACAACCTAAATGACCAAAGACGATCCTCTTCCGAATTCCAATGGATAGCAGCTCTTAGTCTGTCTAAGATAATATCCTCTGGTGAAATGAGATAAATGTAATAGTCATCATCCAGTTGAAACTTCACAATCTTTTCATAGCTGCCTGCCAGAACGTTATCAGGAACTTCTACAGCTACTTCAATATCAGAACGGAAAAATATACGACCCATTTTTTCAAAGTTTAAATCGTACAGAACATCTTCTATTTTGAGATATCCATCTGAAACAAAATCAATGTCTCTCGTTGCATATTCGGACTGTGAGTAGATTTCAACAGACAAGCCACCTACTTCTTAAAGTTATTTAAAATGAGTGCTTCTGTTGGATCCTTTGGTCTACGACGACCTTTTTTCAAGCCTTGTGAACGAATATCAGAAGTGATTTGTTCAATGGTCTTCTTGTACCTACTCGAATTTCGTGTAACTCGATTTTCGATTTCTTTTTGAGTAAGAACAACCATTTCAACATCCCCTTCCCTTTTCTTATTCATATCCTTACCACTCCTATAAGAGCAGTATGGATAATTCTTCTCTTATTATACTATATGTTGCTTCGTTTAAAAAGTATTCAGTATGTAAGCACATTCTTCGGTAAGTCAACTTCCACAATACGTTTCCTTGTTTTTAGTTGCAGAACTTCTCCTTATACCACAAAGAAAATCTAACTATAATACAGTAGTTTTTAAATGAAAAGTACAGATCGTTTATGTTGCAAAATCACAAAAGGAGTGGAATTATAATGAGAGCAGAAACATTTTTGAGGAAGATTAATTGAACAAGAAAAAATAGATAATTACAACTTTATATAATTGGTGAGCGTGTTATATTTTTTGTGGAGAGGGAAAGATGCTGAGAAGTTTATGGAGAAAATTAACTTAGCCTCAAATGAAAAGGAGATTCAATTAATAATAGCCAAGATTACTGGAAATTTTAAAAGGGGTAATGAGAGGACATACTCCTAGAAAAAAGTGAAGATTACAATCTACTCCTTTAAAGTTATTATTGGATTATAAGGGTGCAATCCTAAGAGAAAGAAAAAATTCTCTTCATTATATAACCCCCTATATCCTATAGCGAACGATGTTTTTCTTAATTGCTTAGACCATGTATAAAAAATATACTTGGAGGTGTTTAAAATGTCTCTTCCAGAGAAAATCATTAATGAAATTGATAAGTTAAACGATAAAGACAAACAAAAAGTCCTTGATAAGATTAAAGAAAAGTATATGGATAGTGAAGTCATAAGATTAAACGAAAGTTATTCCTGGTGGGATAATGAAGAAGATGATTTATACAATGATTGATAAGATAAAACAGGTTGATGTTTGGCTTGTGAATGGGCTTTTTAAAGATTCTCATCAAGCGAAGCAGCCTTCCGTTGTGCGTACATCAAAAATCATTTCTGTGCATTGTTCAGAATTAAAACGACAATTAGGTACGTTGCATAACCATGATCTTGAAAGAGTCCTTCATATGTGCAGAAGTTTATTTTAAAGTTTAACCTATGTATGATTCATTTGAAAGCTTGATTATTAAAGCTTTCATCACTGACAAAATAAATTATTTTAGGTGAATAGTAATCAGATGCTATATGAAATAGAAAGCTTAAACGAACGGGTGCAATCCTAAAAGAAGGAGAATGCACCTTTTTAGTTGAACTTATACTATAGAGTTAGTAAAGATGAATAAGTAGAAAGATATTGTTATTTGGCATCTTTTTATCCTCTCTCGTAGTCAATGATTCTCATTATGAGAATCAAAAAGCATTAAATATGCAAAAAACTCAGGTGTGTCTTGTTTAACATGGGATTTGTCGATTCCACGTTCGATAAGCATATCAACTTTTAGTTCTTCGCAATTGGAGGTTATTTCATTTAACTGGGTTTCAATAATGACAAGTATTCTTTCATTACCAGAGTTAATCTTCATATGATTGTAGTAATAATCACTTTTTTCATTTTTTACTACTTCATACGAAATGAAATTTAAGTTATCCAAGTTAGATATTATAGGGTCGTTCTTGTGTGCATGAGTATAGTTAAGAATTGTCATTTCAAAGAAAATATTTTCGGATTCAGATAGTTCTGTTTCGATAAGATCTAATTTTTTACGAAATGCTGAGATAACGTCATTAACTGGTTGTAACGGTCGAATCTTATGAGAATATTGCTGTTTCAAATATACTTTGTACTCTTCATGGTCCATGTAATCACCACAATAAAAATGAGAAATGCTCTAGAAAACATCTCGATATTAGTACTATAGCATATAATTTTATAGAGCACCTTAAATATTTCAACAGAATAGCTTAACATTACTGTTATAGGAGGTGTTATTTTATGTTAAGAAGGTCTCTTACTTTAATACCAATTATGGTTGGAACGGCAATAATAATTATCGGTGAATTGATGCTGATTGTTCCGCTTACTTTAAACCAGCCAATGGCTTTAACGATTACTCTTGCAGGCGTATTTACATTCGTTGTTGCATTGATTTTTGGGAAAATGGCAAAAAGAGTTTATTATAGTTTTAAATGAATTTACAAACTGAACTTGAATAGTTCTTGTAGTAAACGGGTGCTTTAACATAGCAAGGAGAACGTTAATACGATTGTATTAAAGGGAGAGTTTATATGAATAAATTTATTCTGTATTGGAGGAGATTTTTCATCTTAGCATTAGTAACGCTATTTTTGTTGAATGTTATAAGTCAATTCATCTTTCTTTCAGCTGTATCAGGAATTATATTATTTAACGGAGTCCCTTGGCTATATTATAAGATAAAAGAAAATTAGAACTTGATTATGGATAATTAGGCTTAAAAACACTACGTAAAAAACGCTCAGAAAAATCTAAGCGTTTATACTTGTTTATTATATTTCTATTTCAGTGTTGAAATAAATATTAATCAACCTGTATTTACATTGTCAATTGCATTTTTCCCCCATCAACCGAACCCGTTAACTCCTATTATTCGTTTGATAGTTTTAAAACATCTAAGACTTTGAAGAAGAGACTAACAACAATTGCAACGATTGTAGCAAGGCCCATACCAGATAAAGCAACAGTACCAATATTGATGCTTGCACCACTAATTCCAATTCCTAACACCACACAAGTTAGAATTAAATTCTGAGAGTTACTGTAATCAATTTTTGCTTCAACTAGCATACGTATACCACTTGCTGCGATGATTCCGAAAAGTAGTAACGAGATTCCGCCCATTACAGGAGTAGGAATGGATGAAATTAATGCTGCAAGTTTTCCTACGAATGACAAGAGAATTGCAATGACTGCAGCTCCACCAATAATCCATGTAGAGTATACTCTTGAAATTGCTAGTACACCAATATTCTCACCATAAGTAGTGTTTGGTGTTGAACCAACTAAACTAGAAATCATTGTAGAAATACCATTACCGAAAAGCGAACGATCTAGACCAGGATCTTTTACTAAATCCTTCTTCACAATATTACCAGTTACTACTAAGTGACCGATATGCTCAGGGACTAATACAAGTGCAGCTGGTAAAATAATCAGAATATCTGTCCAGTTAAACTCAATTTGATAGTAAGTAGGCAATTGAATCCAAGCTGCTTCACTTACCGCTGTATAATCGACAATTCCATAAATCGTTGCGATGATATACCCTGTGACAATCCCTAAAAGAATTGGAATGATTTTTAAGAATCCACGCATGGTTACCCAAAAGACTATTGTTGCTCCAAGCGTTAGTAATGAAACAGTGATTGCAGTTGTGTCTCTAGGAACACCTACTTCTTCAATCAGACCTGCCATACCTGCAGCTACAGGTACAAGCTCTAGTCCGATAACAGCTACAATCGAACCCATTGCTGCAGGTGGGAAAATAACATTAATCCAGTTTGTTCCTGCATATTTTACAATAATCCCAACTAATACGAGTACAGCACCAACAACGAAGAATCCACCCAATGCTGCTCCGTATCCCCCACCTTGTGTAAGTACGAGTGTGACGGGTGAAATAAATGCAAAACTTGATCCTAAATATGCTGGGATTTTACCTTTGGTAATAAAGATGTATAATAGCGTTCCAAACCCGTTCATTAATAGAATGGTTGCTGGGTCAACTCCAAATAATATTGGTACGAGTACTGTTGATCCGAACATTGCAAATAAATGCTGTAAGCTTAATGGTAAACTTTGTAACAATGGTAATCGTTCATCTACTTGAATTTCTCTTTGACTCATTCTCTTTTCCCCCACTAAAATATGTATTTTTTTCTATGATTGGTGTTTTTCTATACAAAAAAACACCATGCCTTTATTTCAGCAAGGTGCAGATAGTTTGAGATACTATACTCGTCCAATGATTTACAGGCACAAATATACATATCTCTTCCGCATCACCTTGCCAGCCTCACAGGACCGATTTAAAGGTAACTAATTATTCTACTTCTGCTATATTACAAATCTATTGAAGAAAAGTCAAGTGGAAATTATTTAATAGAATTTTAACCACTTCATTTTATCTAAAAAGCTCTTAAAAAATTATTGAAATTAGACTTTTCCTATATGTATAGCTTTTCCACTTCTCAACCATACTAATAGTATAATTTTTGGAAGAGAGGGATTGGGATGAGTCATCTTAAGGCTATTGGTATCAAATTTGTGTTTACAACGATTATCGTATTATCGTTTCTTGGGATTTTTCAAGAAATGACGTTGCAGCAAATAATAACAATTTCAGTTGTTATTACTGGAGTTACATATGTATTCGGGGATTTACTAATCTTACCGACATTCAATAATGTTGTAGCATCCATCATCGACTTGGGTGTAGCATTTTTAAGTGTTTGGTTACTTACTTCATTCTTTATTGGCCAGTCCGTTTCTGTTGTTCTTATCTCTGCTTCAATCGCTTATGCTTTTACGTTTTGCGAGGCCGTTTTTCACATTTATATGAAAGAAAAAGTATTACCAAAGAAAAAAGGTGTCCTTATACCTTTTCCAGCAATGCGCTATCAAACGGAAGCAAGTAAAGAAATTCACCCTGATAAAGAATAAAAAAATAGTATGTGTTGTTTGATAAACTAAACAACACATACTATTTTTATTTAAAAGTCAGGCGACAGCGATAAATTGGATGGCCTTTAGCTGAGAATTTCTCCTCATATTCTGTCATAATATTTTTTTCATCTTCAATTTCGTGTAGATCTAGATTTACTTCCTCTAATTTCATTCCATAGGAAGTAAAACTTACTAACGAATACTCGAAAAGCCCACGATTATCCGTTTTTAAAGTGATTTCTCCATGTGGAATCAGCACTTCTTGGTATTGTTCAAGAAACTTCTTATACGTTAATCTTCTTTTCTCATGGCGATTTTTCGGCCAAGGATCCGAGAAGTTTAAGTAAAGTCCAGAAATTTCGTCTGTTGCGAAGTAATCCAATAAATTATTTGCATCTGCGTGAATAAGAATTAGGTTATCTAACTTCTCTTCCAGTGCTTTTTCTCCAGCAGTTACAATAATACTTTTTGCTACTTCAATTCCGATAAAGTTAATCTCAGGATAAGATTTAGCCATTCCAACAATAAATTGACCTTTACCAGTTCCAATCTCTAAATGGATCGGTTGTTCTTTTTTAAATATATTTTTCCATTTCCCTTTATGTTCTGTTGGGTTTGGAACAATTAGGTCTTGATGCTCCTCTAAAAAATCATCAGCCCATGGTTTATAACGTTGACGCATTTATTTTACCTTCCTTACTATGATAAATTATTTCACGTATTCAGCGACACACTGATTAAGAGCTTTTAGCTTTTCAAGTCTTTCTTGGACCTTCGACTCTTCTCCTCTTGAACGATGCCAACTAATGTAATCCAGTGCATCTAAAAGCAGATACCAGTGCATTCTTTCATATAAGTGTTCATTGTTTTCGATACCATAATTCTTTAACCATTCATTCCAATTTTCACTTGGAATGTACCATTTTAAAATAGAGCCAAAATCAGTTGCTGGATCTGTGATTGTTGCATTGTCCCAATCAATTAAGAAAATCTCACCAGACTCTGACATGAGAAGATTATTATGATTTAAATCGCCATGACAAACAGTTAACTTTTGATCCCTTGTCAGCGGCAAAAGTCTTTCTAGGTTTTCTAAAGCAATCTTTATTTCTTCATATTCATGGATGAGGTTTTCAGTTTGTATCCTGGTCGAGATGGACATTAGGCTATCATCTGATGTGACAGGTTTTTTTCCTAAACGCATAAGCATATGTAAAAGTTCTGGTGAATGATGGATTTTATGCAGTAAATTCGTCACCTGTTCATTTTTCATATCGCTAGGTGTTAAATCTCTGCCCTCAAGCCATTCTTGTGCAGTAATGACATCACCATTCTCTAATCTTCTCGTCCAAATAAGTTTTGGAACAATACCTTCTGCAGAAAGTACAGCTAAAAAAGGTGATGTATTTCTTTTTAGAAACAGTTTCTGCTCACCCTTTTGTGCAATATATGCATCACCTGTTAAACCCCCAGCAGGAGTCATGGTCCACTCTTTCCCTAATGCTTGTCTAAGCCAGTCATTCATGAATATTCCCCATCTTTCACTTTAAGCGTTCGATATTCCATTGTAAGTTGAATAGCGTAAAATTACAACTGTTCAACGGATTTTCCTTCTTTTATGTAGAGATAATTTTTATTTTTTGATTATGTTTTGAAACTTCGGCTCGCATGCATTTCATTGTTTGTCCATCAACTTGCATATAGATTTCATCCTCAGTTTCAATGCTAAACTGTTCTGCTTCTAGTAATTCTACACCTTTTATTTTGTCATGTTTTCCTGTGAAAACGAGCATGAATAAAGCAAGAACCTTCCATTTTGGAAGTGAATGAACGATTAGTACAGAAAATTTATCTGCTTGCACTTTCGCATTTGGCATAATTTTCATCCCACCACCATAAAAAGGATGATTACCGATGGACACGAGCCAGCAATTTTCAACCGTTTTCTTTTCGCCGTCAAGATAGATATGGAATGTCATCCGCTTATAATTAAGGAGTACTTGTAAAATAGCAATGACATAGCTAGCGGTACCGATTCTTAACTGGTTAAAATACTTTTTATAAAACGAGTGATTCGCAGTGTGTGCAGTTGCAGCATCAAAACCAAAACCCATACTGTTCACAAAATAGCGCTGTTTTTCACCATCTTTTTCATAGTTACCTAACCAGTAATCAACGATATTTTCCCCCGAAACAATTTTTTCAAGTATTTCTTCAGGACTTCCCTTAATTCCAACACCACGCGCAAAGTCATTTCCTGAACCACCAGGGATAAAACCAACTGGGATATCTGTATTCCCTAACCCATTCATTACCTCGTGAATGGTTCCATCCCCGCCAACAACGATGATTTTTTCAATCGTATGCTCTGTTGTTTCCAAAAGGGATGCCGCAATCACTTCTGCGTGTCCTTCATATTCCGAATAATAATAGACCGTATTTAATTCTTGATAAGTTGCCGATTTTTGTAATTTCTCAAAGATAAAATTTGATCTCCCGTTACCAGCCTGGGGGTTTACAATAAATACATACATAACTCTTTAGTCCTCCTCGTCCATTATCGTTGAGGTGTCATCTTCTTCCCACTCCGGACGTCGGACAGACAATGTTTGACAATGTTTAAGCAATACTTCTGCAGCTTTGATTTGTGAGCTTTTTAGCGGTGAAACGAGCTTGCGTTTCGTTTGGAACCACTCATCATAATCTTCTTTACCAACGATTTGCGTATTAAATGGTGCAGTACCATAGACAATTCTATTTGTTCTTGATAAAACTGTTTTCCTCACAGCAAAATCTACTTGCTCCGTAGCCAAAATACTTTTCACAAGCTTCTCAGCCCGCCTTAATGAAATAGTAGGATTTAAAATTTTTCTTGGATTTGTTGGAGAATCGACATGCCATGTTCTTTCGTCACCTGCCATGATCATGACATCCTCATCAAGCTCAACAAATTGAATAATTTCAATTCCTATCGGTGTAATCATGATGATGTCTGATTCGATTGGAGCTTTCTTAATTTCAAAAATTGGATAATACATAAGTAAGAATGTATCGGGAAAACGTTGTAATAAATATTTTAATAAGGGGTCTTTATAATATGCTCGATCCACAAATGAACTGCGTGAAACGGTTGATGTTGCCCATTTCATTTGGAAGTTTAATAGATTATCTAAGTATTGTTGCTTCAATTCTAATTCTGTCTTAGGCAGCGGCTCGTTTGTTTCTTCAACCTCGGGCTCGCTTATAACTTCTGATTCTACTTTTTGTTTTTTAAATTTATCGAAAACCCTTGAGAACATGGAGCTACTTTCTTCTTCGATTGGTTCTTCGATAACTTCTTCGATTTCCTCTGGATTTTTCCATGCCTCATAAAGCTTTTCCCAATTTGCTTTTTTGAGACGGATATATTGTGTTGGATAACGATACGTATCCCATTCATATCTTGTAATATAATCTTGTAGTTTAATTAACTGTGCGATTGGAGCCACCACCTTTCTCTTCCTCTTTAATTTAAAGGAAAAATAGCAACTTCTTCATAGCTTGGGATTTGGCCGGGATGTATTTTGTATAATATAAAGCTATCAGCGAGAAATGATTGCTCCCCCTGATAGGTATGAAGTAGGTCTTTCATTTTTTCCTCTGAAACAGGAGATTTACTCCCCCATTTTTTCGCGAGTGTTACATGTGGTCGGTACGGACGTTTTTCTTTAGGAAACCCGTTACTTTCCATGACATCAGCAACTTTTTCTTGTAGCCCTAATAATTCCTTCGTTGCTTTAACATCTACCCATAAAACGCTCGGACTAGTCCTGTTACCAAAGAAACCGATAGAGCCTAATTCAATTATAAACGATTTTGCGTAAGAATGCTTATGAATATTTTCAATGATAGATGGAAGCTTCGAATCTGAGACTTCACCTAGGAATTGCAGCGTAATATGGAGATCAGCAGAGTGCATCCATCTTTTATAAGGAAGGACTTTTTTCAAGTCTTCCTGCCATTCTAGAAAAGGATTCTTCAAAGTTTCAGGTATGGGAATTGCTAAAAAATAGTGTGTCATAGGTCCACCTCTACTTGATTGATTCGTTATTTCTTAGCATTCTCTTTCATCGCCAAACAATACGCTAATTCAGCTTCATTTAATTCTCGGTACTTTCCTATAGGTAGAGAAGGATCGAGCTGAATCTCCCCCATCTGCAGGCGTTTTAAATAGATCACTTCTTTGCCAACTGCTTTAAACATGCGCTTTACCTGATGAAATTTTCCTTCTGTAATCGTTAATTCAATTTCGGATATATCATCAGAATGGAGTATTTCAAGTTTTCCAGGCTTTGTTAACGAGCCTTCTTCAATTTCGACTCCTGCTTGAAATGCTTCCACATCTTCTTCTGTAACTTTTCCCTTAACTTTTGCATAATACGTCTTCTCAACATCTTTTGAGGGTGCTAAAAGTTGATGCGCCAATTCTCCATCATTCGTTAATAGCAGCAAGCCCTCTGTATCTTTATCCAAACGTCCAACTGGAAAAGGTTCAAAATGGGCATAATCAGCACTGATTAAATCAATAACTGTTTTATCCCTTTTATCCACCGTTGCTGACAGGTATCCTGCGGGTTTATGCAGCATAAGATAGATGAATTCTCGGTAAACAATTACCTCATCCTTATATTTAATCACGTCATTATTTACATCAATATGTTTACTGCCGTTTTTTTCAATTTTGTCATTAACTGTTACTAGTTTTTTCTTGAGGATTTCTTTTACTTCTTTACGAGTACCAATCCCCATATTAGAAAGCATTTTATCTAAACGCATGGTCATCCTCCGTTTTATCTGCGAAATTTACGAATTATTTTATCTACAAATGGAAGCTCTCCACCGAAGACATGATGGAATAAAGTAGAGACATATGCCAACCATAAGTATAAGCCGCCACCAATACCAACACCTGCTAAGAGTACAATAATCGATCCAATTCGTGATGTTTCATAAGGAATGAATAATCCGAGTACAGCTTTAACTAATAAAACAACGCCAGCCATAATGCTCGAGAAGATTAAAATCAATAGTGTTCGTTTAAAAATCTTTCGATAAGAAAAGGCCACGGATCGTTTGATTCGTAAAAGATTAATAATTACTGCCACAAGAACTGCTAACCCTGTTGCAAAAATAGCACCTTTTGCCCCGAACCAATAAATGAATTGTACGTTCAATGTAATTTTAACTAATAAGCCTGCAGCTAAGCTGAGCACTGTAAAGTTTTGTTGGTTGATTCCTTGTAGCATCGAAGCAGTAACAGTAAACAGAGCAAACAACAAGCCTACAGGAGCATACCAAGCTAATAACGCACCAGTAACAGCAATATCCTCTTCAAACCCGTATAAAGCAGCATAGAACACATCTGCCAATACATAAATCCCAACTACTGCAGGAATAACAAGGACAAGCACAATTTGTAATGCTTGATTGATTTGCTTATGCACTTCAGCTTTTTTATTTTGGGAAAATGTTCGCGTTAATGCTGGCAAAACTGCTAAAGAAAGTCCTGTCGCAATTGTTCCAGGGATAATCACTATTTTATGTGCGAATTGGTTGATAACCCCAAACGCCCATGACTCTTCATATCCAGCTGCAATCATCGTGCTTTGGAATGTAAATGTATCTACAAGCTGATACAAAGAAGTTGCAAGCCCTACAATGATAAATGGACCAGAGTAGCTCAGCATTTCTTTTAAAATATCTCTTGTAGGCATGCGATTGCGAGTTCGCTGATTCCTTAGCTGCTTATCGAGGAATGGTTTTCTTTTTTTCCAATAATACATAAGAACAAACCAAGATCCTACTCCCCCAACAAATGCACCAAACGTTGCAAAACCAACAGCTGTCGCAACTGTACCATCTAAAATAACGACAACAATAAACATTGAAATTAAAACAAAAGCAATCCGAACAATTTGCTCAGTAACAGTTGAAATTGCAGAAGGCCCCATCGATTCATTTCCTTGGAAGAACCCACGCATAATACTCATTGCTGGAATGATTAGTAAAGCAAAACTAACCGCTTTTAGAACCATAACAATATCGGCATGTACGACCCCTTCCATTGGATCCTCGTTCGTCGTCATCCAACTAGCAATTAAATCTGCCCCAAAAAACATAACTAAAAAGGAAACTATCCCTGTTATAAGCATAAAAAATGTTCCAACTCTAAAGGAACGTCTACTTGTAGCATAATCATCAAGTGCATTATATTTTGAAATTGTTTTCGACATGGCAAGTGGTATGCCAATCGTTGCGATACTTAAAATAATATTGTATGGAACATAAGCGTATGTATATAAACTCGCACCTTCCGCACCAACAAGGGCATTAAAAGGAACGACATAAATAAGCCCTAAAAACTTCGATAAGAATGTTGCTACGGTTAAGAGTAGCGATCCTCGAACAAAATTCGACATATTTTCACCTGTATTTCATTTAATAGATATAACCTATATTTTAACACATATCAAGGCCAAATCGATATTTTAAACTTAAATAGCAACCTTCTCATCATGACCCTTATGAATTTTGGTTGATTCTCACTTCTACTAAGTGTAATATACTTACGAAAGGAATGAATAATCATGGTATATGATGTAATCGTTATCGGTGGTGGACCTTCTGGATTAATGGCAGCAATCTCTGCCTCAGAAACTGGTGCACATACTCTTCTAATTGAAAAAGGTAAAAAACTTGGAAAAAAGCTCGCAATTTCTGGCGGAGGTCGCTGTAATGTAACAAACCGACTTCCTCAAGAAGAAGTAATCAAACATATTCCTGGTAACGGGAAATTTTTATATAGTGCATTTTCTATTTTTAATAACTACGATATTATTACGTACTTTGAAAATCTCGGTGTGGCTTTAAAAGAAGAAGATCATGGACGTATGTTTCCTGTATCCAATTCCGCTAAGTCCGTAGTCGATGCTTTAATAAATAAATTAATTGAACAAAAAGGTGAAATAAAGCTTAATACCATTGTAAAAGCAATTGATTACGGTACATCAGAGCATACCGTAATCTGTGAAAATGGAGATAAATATGTGACAAAGTCAGTAGTTATAGCAGTTGGTGGAAAAGCTGTCCCCTACACCGGTTCTACAGGAGATGGTTACCCATGGGCAAAAAAAGCCGGACACACCGTCACTAAACTTTATCCAACTGAAGTCGCTTTAACATCAGAAGAAGAATTTGTAAAAAATAAAACCCTCCAAGGTCTAGCCCTTCGTGATGTCGCTGTCTCGGTAGTTAATAAAAAAGGCAAGAAAATTATAACCCATCAAATGGACATGCTCTTCACCCATTTTGGCGTATCAGGTCCTGCAATATTACGTTGCTCTCAATTTGCAGTAAAAGAGTTAATGAAAGAAAAAGATGTGACTTTAGAAATTGATTCCTTACCTGCAATGAATATGGAAGAAGTAATGAGACAAATAAATGATTTACTTGTTGAGCATCCAAAAAAAGCAGTTAGAAATGTACTGAAAGGTATTATTCCCGAAAGATATTTAGAATTTTTCTTGGATTTACTTGAAATTGAACACGAAACAAAAAGCAGTAATATATCGAAAGAAAACATTCGAGAGCTTGCACAACATATGAAACAATTTCAGTTCAAAGTAAATGGCTCTTTGCCTATGGAAAAAGCTTTTGTTACTGGCGGAGGCATTTCAACAAAAGAAATTGTTCCTAGTACGATGAAATCTAAATTAATGGATCGATTGTATTTCTGTGGCGAAATTCTAGATATTCATGGTTATACTGGTGGATACAATATTACTTCAGCGCTTGTTACAGGAAGACTTGCAGGGTTGAATGCAGCAAGTGATGCAAAGTAGTTTCCGTTTTCTTCCATGGATGATTTCCTCGTTAATGTTCAAACTAGTACTGTCTGATAGCTTAGACAGAAAGGGACAGATTGATCATGAATAAGAATGGAATGTGGTTACCCCTGATTGCTTCTATCGGTGTAGGTGCAGCAACTTACTATTCGATGAGTAGGAATAACCAAGGACTGGACCAAACGCTTCAACAGTTTATGCCAGGAGGCCAAAGTCCAGGTAAGAATAAGAATTCCAATTCAGGCAATCATTCAGAGTCTTTAGGACCCTTCGGTATGAGCTAAACAGCAATGCGCAGTGTATTTTTATACATTGCGCATTTTATATGGGGTGTGTATTGTGCTGGGGAGGTTAGTTGGGCAAGTATTTGTTTTTTTGCTTGTTTGCTACATTTAATTGGTAGGAATTTGTGGAGTGGAGCGAATTGAGTTGGGTATCGAGCGGAATTGGAGGACTGTTGAGCGGTTTGAATTGGGTATGGAGCGATTTGAGCTTTAGGTGGAGCGAGTTACAAGGCTTAGTGAGCGGATTCACTTGTGTATTGAGCGGAATATAAATTTAATGATTGATTTCCAATATATGAAGCAACTTTAGAAACCCAATATATTAGTTTAAGCAAGAAAAATATACAACCTTAAAAATTTACTCATATAAAAAAGTACACCCACTAGTTTCTATGACTAGTGGGTGTACTTTTATTTGCCTGGCGGCTTCCTACTCTCGCAGAGACAAAGTCTCAACTACCATCGGCGCTAGAAAGCTTAACTACTGTGTTCGGTATGGGAACAGGTGTGACCTTTCTGCCATCACTACCAGACATTCAGGTTATACCCTGAAAACTAAATAAGAGTAAATCAACGACATACATTTTATGAATTTAGTTAAGCCCTCGATCGATTAGTATTCGTCAGCTACACATGTTGCCATGCTTCCACCTCGAACCTATCAACCTCATCGTCTCTGAGGGATCTTACTCACTTGAAGTGATGGGAAGTCTCAT
>NZ_JBTLRO010000015.1:0-2223 GCF_054482815.1 Oceanobacillus sp. CAU 1775
AAGTGATGGGAAGTCTCATCTTGAGGGGGGCTTCATGCTTAGATGCTTTCAGCACTTATCCTTTCCACACGTAGCTACCCAGCTATGCTCCTGGCGGAACAACTGGTACACCAGCGGTGTGTCCATCCCGGTCCTCTCGTACTAAGGACAGCTCCTCTCAAACTTCCAATGCCCACGACGGATAGGGACCGAACTGTCTCACGACGTTCTGAACCCAGCTCGCGTACCGCTTTAATGGGCGAACAGCCCAACCCTTGGGACCGACTACAGCCCCAGGATGCGATGAGCCGACATCGAGGTGCCAAACCTCCCCGTCGATGTGAACTCTTGGGGGAGATAAGCCTGTTATCCCCGGGGTAGCTTTTATCCGTTGAGCGATGGCCCTTCCATGCGGAACCACCGGATCACTAAGCCCGACTTTCGTCCCTGCTCGACTTGTAGGTCTCGCAGTCAAGCTCCCTTCTGCCTTTACACTCTACGAATGATTTCCAACCATTCTGAGGGAACCTTTGGGCGCCTCCGTTACTCTTTAGGAGGCGACCGCCCCAGTCAAACTGCCCGCCTGACACTGTCTCCGAACCGGATCACGGTCCTGGGTTAGAATGTTCATACAGCTAGGGTGGTATCCCACGGGTGCCTCCACGAAAGCTAGCGCTCTCGCTTCAATGGCTCCCACCTATCCTGTACAAGCTGCACAAACAGTCAATATCAGGCTACAGTAAAGCTCCACGGGGTCTTTCCGTCCTGTCGCGGGTAATGTGCATCTTCACACATCGTATAATTTCACCGGGTCTCTCGTTGAGACAGTGCCCAAGTCGTTGCACCTTTCGTGCGGGTCGGAACTTACCCGACAAGGAATTTCGCTACCTTAGGACCGTTATAGTTACGGCCGCCGTTTACTGGGGCTTCGGTTCTAAGCTTCGGGTAAACCCTAACTCTTCCCCTTAACCTTCCAGCACCGGGCAGGTGTCAGCCCCTATACTTCGCCTTTCGGCTTCGCAGAGACCTGTGTTTTTGCTAAACAGTCGCTTGGGCCTATTCACTGCGGCTCCATGTAAATGAAGCACCCCTTCTCCCGAAGTTACGGGGTCATTTTGCCGAGTTCCTTAACGAGAGTTCTCCCGCTCACCTTAGGATTCTCTCCTCGCCTACCTGTGTCGGTTTGCGGTACGGGCACCTATGATCTAACTAGAGGATTTTCTTGGCAGTGTGAAATCAGGAACTTCGGTACTAAATTTCCCTCCCCATCACAGCTTGAAATTGTTAGACGGATTTGCCTATCTAACTCTCTCACTGCTTGGGCGCACACTTCCATCCGTGCGCATTCCTTATCCTTCTGCGTCCCCCCATCGCTCAAACAATCATGAGGTGGTACAGGAATATCAACCTGTTGTCCATCGCCTACGCCTGTCGGCCTCGGCTTAGGTCCCGACTAACCCTGAGTGGACGAGCCTTCCTCAGGAAACCTTAGGCATTCGGTGAAAGAGATTCTCACTCTTTTTTCGCTACTCATACCGGCATTCTCACTTCTAAGCGCTCCACCAGTCCTCACGGTCTGACTTCACAGCACTTAGAACGCTCTCCTACCATTGTTCGTAAGAACAATCCACAGCTTCGGTGATACGTTTAGCCCCGGTACATTTTCGGCGCAGAGTCACTCGACCAGTGAGCTATTACGCACTCTTTAAATGGTGGCTGCTTCTAAGCCAACATCCTGGTTGTCTGGGCAACTCCACATCCTTTTCCACTTAACGTATACTTTGGGACCTTAGCTGGTGGTCTGGGCTGTTTCCCTCTCGACTATGAACATTATCACCCATAGTCTGACTCCCAAAAATAAGTAGCTGGCATTCGGAGTTTGACTGAATTCGGTAACCCGGTAAGGGCCCCTAGTCCAATCAGTGCTCTACCTCCAGTACTCTTCTTTTGAGGCTAGCCCTAAAGCTATTTCGGAGAGAACCAGCTATCTCCGTGTTCGATTGGCTTTTCACCCCTACCCACACCTCATCCCCGCATTTTTCAACATACGTGGGTTCGGGCCTCCAGTCAGTGTTACCTGACCTTCACCCTGGACATGGGTAGATCACACGGTTTCGGGTCTACGACCATATACTAATGCGCCCTATTCAGACTCGCTTTCGCTGCGGCTCCGTGTCTTCCACTTAACCTTGCATATAATCGTAACTCGCCGGTCCATTCTACAAAAGGTACGCCGTCACGCAT
>NZ_JBTLRO010000016.1:0-1892 GCF_054482815.1 Oceanobacillus sp. CAU 1775
AAATCGAGTAGGAGACTAGTCATTAATTGACTAGTCGACCTCTCACACCACCAAGCATACGGTTCACGTACTTGGCGGTTCAATCTTTTAAGTATCGAAGCTCATAGAGTAGGGACATATCTTTCAGTCCCCACTTTGTGAGCCTTTCGTTTGTTATGGCACGATGGATGATATCGTTCATGGATACTCGCCAATATCCTTTACGAGTATTGGCTAATTTCATCGCATCATCATGACTGATCCCATACTTTCGAAGCATTTTGTACTTCGTACGGGCAAGTTTCCAACGTTTCCATATCAATTGTCTTAACCGATGATGCAACCATTGTTGGATTTCTTTTATGAATTTCTTCATATTAGAGATGCCATAATAGTTAGTCCATCCAACGGTCGTTTGATTTATCTTTGTGATTATTTCATGGAATGTTCCCGCTTGTTTGCGATTGGTTAATTCCTTTAGTTTTCTTTTGAACTTTCTTTTCGCCGACTTACTAGGTCGGCAGTTTACTTTCCCATGAGATTCTGTAAATTAAATCCTAAGAATGTAGCTGAGGTCGCACCTCTTACTTTACTCTTCTTTTGATTAATGGTGAGACCCAAATCTTTTTCCAGAAACTCAGTGATACTCTCCATCACTCTTTCACCTGCACGTTTACTTTTGACATAGATGACAAAGTCATCTGCGTATCGGATAAAACGATGTCCTCTTCTTTCCAATTCTCTATCTAACATATTTAAATAGATATTTGCTAGAAGTGGCGAAAGTGGCCCTCCTTGAGGAGCACCTTTTTTCGTTTCAATATAAATATCTTTGTCTAGGATACCTGAACGTAGAAAACTCCATATTAGTTTCAATACAATTTTATCTTTGATAAAATATTCAAGGTATGCTCTAATGCGTTGGTGATGTATCGTATCAAAGTAACTTTTCAAATCACAATCGACAACGACTCGATAACCTTCTTGATAATAAACTTTGGCTTTCTCTATCGCTTGATGTGCATTTCTTCCTTTACGGAACCCAAAACTGTTTTCCGAAAAGTGTGGGTCGATGATTGGGTCAATGATTTGAAGTATTGCTTGTTGGACGACTCTATCTAAGACACTAGGTATCCCTAAGTATCTTTTGGAACCGTCAGCTTTAGGGATGGCGACCCTCTTTACTGGTTGAGGTTTATATGTGCCATCTCTAAGCTTTAATTTTAATTGGTCATAGTGCTTACGCATATGATTTTCAAGTTCATTAACCGTTATGCCATCAATTCCTGGCACACCTTTATTTGCATATACTTTCCTATATGCATTCCAGAGATTATTATCAGAAATTACCTTTTCGATTAAGTTAATACCATCTTGTTTCTCCATATCTATGCGACATCCCTACACTCTCCCATTTTCCCTTCCGTTTCCAACGTATCTCTCCATGGGTAGTCATCTCTTCGGCAAGTGCCACGATGATTTTCTGTGCTTTGATGGTGATGCCTGCACCTCCTTGTTCTTCAAGATTTAAGATTGTTCAGCCCTTCATCTCGTTTGAGACTACTATGGCTTCTGCTGACTTCTCACAATTCATTGCATTATCACTAATACAATTGTTAATTGAATAGCCCTTGTGAGACCTCCCCAGGTAAGAGCTATAACCTTCCTCCCATGTAACTGTTGTATTTACTGTATGGAACTCGTGCAGTATCGGACTTTGTTTTGTCTTGCAAACTCGTCCATTCCAATTCAGCCTTATATACAATTTCTGTTCGTCAGTTCGGGATTTTGCTTCCAGCTTCCTTCAGATTCCAAATCACTTCGGACACCCTTGCCTTTAGCTAACAGTTCCTACTGCAAAGCCTGTAGTGGACTTTCACCACCAAGTTATAGCCCATGCTGGGCGCACAAGA
>NZ_JBTLRO010000017.1:0-1278 GCF_054482815.1 Oceanobacillus sp. CAU 1775
TCACTAGCGTTGCATTAATTAATACGAAATATTTAAAATACCCATAATCTTCACTAATTTACTATGATGCAAAGAAAAAGTCCTTTATAATGGATATAGTCAGGTGGTAACCCGTCCAAATCCAAAACAAAGGACCAATCTCATGGACAAGATTACACGAAAAAATTCAATTGGGCAATGGTTTTCACCAATAAATCTTCAGTCACTTGAAGAAAATGTGAAAACGATGAAATTAGATTACTATACAAAAAAGTTAACGACAGAGTCTTTCCTGAAACTACTACTTTTTGCACAGTTAGAGGAAATAGAAAGTCTGCATGCGTTAGGTGCTTCTCTTTTCAATGACCAGCTTCAGAGAGAAATTAATCTTGATTCAATTAGTGTTTCTCAACTGTCTCGACGATTAAACGGGATGAATCCAGCAATATTTCAACATATTTTTCTCGATTTAGTGTGTCAAATTCAAGCGAAAACACAATATCCCAAATTGGTGATGCCTTTAAAAATCATTGATTCAAGTACATTGCCACTTAATCTAACCAATCATAAATGGGCAGAGTTTCGGAAAACAAAAGCTGGAGTAAAACTACATCTCCGCCTAGTATTTATGGATAAAGGAAGATATTATCCTGAAAAGGCAGTGCTAACAAATGCGAAAGAACATGATCGCAATCAGCTAGAAGTCATGATTGATGACAAGGAATGCATGTATGTTTTTGATCGCGGGTACTTGGATTACGAACGCTTTGATCGCATGACAGACGACGGTTATTTTTTTCTCACAAGACTTCGAAATAATGCCGTTATATGGGTTGTTGACGACTTTAAACTACCAGAGAATTCAGCTGTTTTATCGGATCAAATGGTGTTAATTGGTACGACGCAAAACCGTGCCGAGAATTTTTTCCGTCTACTAAAAGTTGTAGATTCGAAAGGTAATGTACTTCAATTAATTACAAACCGATACGATTTGAGCGCCGAAGAAATTTCTGAGATGTACAAATCACGTTGGGCCATTGAGTTGTTTTTCAAATGGATCAAGCAGCACTTGAACATCAAGAAATTCTATGGTCAAAGTGAGTCAGCGATTTACAATCAAGTTTTTATTGCACTTATTGTATTCTGTTTAAATGTACTCATTCAAATCGAAACGAAAAGTAAAAGAACAATCCTACAGATCAGTCGTTTTTTAAGAGCCTCGTTGTGGAGGCCAGCTTATATCTGGCTCCTGAAAATTGAGGGAAAAGGTGCTTCTTAACTACCAAAACGTCGCTGTCA
>NZ_JBTLRO010000018.1:0-1161 GCF_054482815.1 Oceanobacillus sp. CAU 1775
GCATTCCTACAGAGTTGTTTTAGATAAGAAAACGGGGTTCTCTTATTAAAACGTTTTTGCATCCTCACAATTGTGATTCTGCTTAACATACTGGTTGTTTTGTTCAGTTTTCAAAGAGCAAATTTGCATATTAAAAGCCACACTCAAATTTAGTGGCTCGAATAGAATAACACCTTTGTAATAAAGTGTCAACTATTTTTTTGGTGGAGCCTAGCGGGATCGAACCGCTGACCTCCTGCGTGCAAGGCAGGCGCTCTCCCAGCTGAGCTAAGGCCCCTAATTTAAAATTTAATGGTCGGGAAGACAGGATTCGAACCTGCGGCCCCTTGGTCCCAAACCAAGTGCTCTACCAAGCTGAGCTACTTCCCGTAAAAATATGGCGCGCCCGAGAGGAGTCGAACCCCTAACCTCTTGATCCGTAGTCAAGCACTCTATCCAATTGAGCTACGGGCGCTAATATATGGTGCCGAGGACCGGAATCGAACCGGTACGGTAGTCACCTACCGCAGGATTTTAAGTCCTGTGCGTCTGCCAGTTCCGCCACCCCGGCAAGGGTTGGAGCGGAAGACGGGATTCGAACCCGCGACCCCCACCTTGGCAAGGTGGTGTTCTACCACTGAACTACTTCCGCTCGAAGTTATATAATGCGGGTGAAGGGACTTGAACCCCCACGTCCGAAGACACTAGATCCTAAGTCTAGCGCGTCTGCCAATTCCGCCACACCCGCATATTTTAAATGGTGAGCCATACAGGATTCGAACCTGTGACCCTCTGATTAAAAGTCAGATGCTCTACCGACTGAGCTAATGGCTCCAATTAAGAATATGTGGTTAAAAAATGGTGCCGGCCAGAGGACTTGAACCCCCAACCTACTGATTACAAGTCAGTTGCTCTACCAGTTGAGCTAGGCCGGCATATAAATACAGACTATTTATTTAAAGTGTTTAAGAATGGTGGAGGATGCAGGGCTCGAACCTGCGACCCCCTGCTTGTAAGGCAGGTGCTCTCCCAGCTGAGCTAATCCTCCTCAATAAACACTTGCCTGGCGGCGTCCTACTCTCGCAGAGACAAAGTCTCAACTACCATCGGCGCTGGAAAGCTTAACTACTGTGTTCGGTATGGGAACAGGTGTGACCTTTCCGCCATCGCTACCAGACATGC